>CAUQNE010000014.1:0-2807 GCA_963519835.1 uncultured Candidatus Saccharibacteria bacterium | reverse complement strand
ACGATCCGTGAGGAAGCACCGGCCTTACGCGATGCCGTCATCGAAGCCTTCCGCTTCGACCGCCAGGACGTCGCGCGCATTGCCACACCCGAGCTGCTGGACGACTTGGCACGCACCAGCCTGGGTCTGCGCTTCGGCGATCCAGCCTTTGGCCGTGAGGTCTATGCCGACATCCGCCACCAAGCCATGGCCGCCGAGGAGCGCTGGTACGACGCCCGCGTCGACGCGACCCTTGGTATACCAAGGGGTAGGAGCGGTGCTCCTACCCCGTTCTTCGACTTACGTGTCCGCTGGGAGTACACCGTCACGCCGCGGCACCGCTTCCGCAAGTTCGCCGTCGTCTCCGACCGCCAGCGCTACGACCAGCTAGTGGCCGAGCGTGGGGAGACGAGTGTGTGGTACCGCCGGCCAGTGCCTGGCCTGGCCGTTTCCGATCCAGAAGTCTTCGCCCTGGAGCAGTTCACCGTCAACGGCACACCGGTGCCGTTCACGCGGCAGGTAGAGGAAGCGGGGCAGATCTATGTCGTCGACCTGGGTACCAAGGTCATCACAGACGACAAGCCAGTCGTCATCGCCTTCCGGTTCCGTTCGCTCGTGCCACGCAACGGCCATGTCTTCCATCTCAACATCGATCGCCCGACCAAGGGACTGGACGTGGAGCTGTCCTACGACGCCGACGCGATCGAGCGAGTCCGCCTGATGGACTTCGCGTCCCGTGGTGATGGTGGACGCGTCTCTGAGGAATCGCAGTCAGCAGTCGTGCGCTACCGCTACGACGGTTGGCTCTTCCCGAGAGCAGGGTTTGTCTTCGCCTGGACGCTTCACAATGAGCAGGCGGCCCAGCTCGACCAAGCAGCCGACGCGCAGCCGCAAGCCAACACTTCCAAGCGAACGGCAGCCGGCCAGCATGCCGGCATAGCCAAGCCTTCCGTCAGCGCTGGCAATGACGACGCCCGCCCAGCGCAGGCCGCTTGACGGACGCCGCGTGGCCCACAGGTACGGCCACGATCGGATATTGGCCCCGCTGCACGGGGCCTTCATTCAGCAGCCACCCATGCTGCTCACCTCCCTCCATCTCGGCTGACATCTCTAGATTGCCATACATGTATGGTGGTGCCAAGTTGGTGACCGCTCGACGCTGGTGCCGTGCGCGCTTCCTCCTCCACCAGCCAAGACGAGCACTGGTGGCCCATCGCCCGCCAACTCGGCCTGCGGCTCCAGCGCGCCCGCATCGCCAAGGGCCTCAGCCAGGAAGCCCTGGCCCACGCCGCCGGCATCTCCACCTACACCTACCAAAAGTTCGAAAAAGGCGAGTCCCGCCCCGGCACCCCCATGAATCCGCGCCTACGCACCCTCATCGCCCTGGCAACGGCACTGGACATGCGGGTGGAGGAGCTGGTGGGTGGGGTGAGTGAGTAGGGAGAGTACGCGCTACTGTCCCAAGATGAACAGAGACAAACACTCTACTGTTTCCAAGTGGCTAACTCTGACCAAGCAAACACATCCATCTACTATATTTGACCTTGCAAATAGTTACCAAATCGATATCGCGCATGTGATGCCGCAGCCTGTGTAACGCTATAAACTAGCTACCCGAAGGCACAATCCTTTCGGAGTGCGATTTTGACAATGCAGTAGAGTCGCCCGAATTAGTCGAAATGACATATCGAAACATTGTGCGACACATCGATTGACAACACGCACATTTTAGCTTGAGAGAGACTCACATGGATGCCACTTTGATCGCGCTGTTTGCTCGGCTAACGGAAATTTCGGCGACGCGAACAGCAACAGCCATCGCAGATAGAATCGCGACAGTAAAAGCAAAAAAGCAGGATGCCGAAACAATTCAAGTACTTTCAGAGATAGTAAATTCGTTGATCTCAGATCGCGAAGAGCTGATCATCATCGCACAAGGACTCAAGGAGCAATTAGTTTCACAGCAGATCAGCGACGCAGACATTGATCATGTTGTAGGCACTGTACTCCCCGTACTAGAAACGATAAGCAGTCAAGGTGAGGAATCAGAGCAAGAAACAACCGCCTTCATGGATGTGGTGCGTCCGATACTGTCTCACGACACACTTAAGGTTCTTCAAACACTTGGATTCAATTACCACAAAGCGATCGGAGAACCTTTGACTCAAGTCGTTCATAGTTATGTAGTGTCCCTAGAAAAGAAACCTGAGAAGACGCAGACGAAACGTAATTCGCGGCAACGATAACGAAATAACGATGACCGCAGTTTAGCTTTCTCGCCTAATAGTGGCCTCCCCGGCGCTTTCGTAATACTATAATTTAATGACTTTACAGCATTCTCACGCCATACTTAAATAGAAGTATGACCGAAAAAGACTTTCAACGTATACAAGAATTATTAACCACTAACCTCAATGCTGTCGAGGAGCGGATCAATGGTCGCCTCGACAAAGTTGATGAACGACTCTATAAGATAGATGCCCGTTTGGACAGTTTAGAAGGTCGCATGAACGGCGTAGAGAGTCGACTCGACACGCTGGAACATGAGACGAAGGAGATGCGTGCAAGCATGGAAACACGCTTTGATGCCATTGGCGAGCAGTTCAATGAGATTGACACTCGCTTTGCAGCACTAGACGAGAAGATCGACCGCAACCATCAGGAAGTGACCAAGCGGATCGACGCACTCAGCAAAGACATCGAATCTCAGCACCAAGACGCCCTCGAAGCGAAAGGTGCACTACGGCTACTCACCACGCAGCATGAGGATCTCGCTGGCCGGGTGGCAGTTGTTGAGAGTCGGCTGCAGACGGCGTAGCGGCACAGGC
>CAUQNE010000013.1:0-4365 GCA_963519835.1 uncultured Candidatus Saccharibacteria bacterium | reverse complement strand
CAGCAAGGAGGTGCACCATGCCTGACGCACTCGCTCCCGATCCCTTCACCGCCATGGCGGCGGGATAATTTACGTCGAAGTGGCTGATCTCCTAAATTCCTTAGGGCTGACTACAGGACGTAATACATAATCTCGCTGCTGACTCATGCCGCACTCAAACAATTGTTGCGACCTTCTTGTGTAAGACTACTCGATCTAACTATTCTCCAAACGACTTTGTCGCGTCGAACTTAGCATGAAAACAATAGCATGTTCACCAATGAGAGCACATGATAGCGCAAGCACACACAGGATGTAGTCGCAATAAGTCTTGACTCCAAACATCAAGGCACTGTTAACTCTCAACATCACAACAAGAAAAATCAACAACAATGCTGCTGACAATCCTGTGATGGGATTGTAGTTACTGAGCAGTCCGCCCAAACCTCTTCGCCAGGTCTCTACCCTCAGTATATCAAACAGAAAAAATGTGACGAGCGTGGCCTGTACAGCAACTTGGATAAACATAACCGTCTGCACATAATATCCTCCAGTGCGGTCTGCCATCCCAAAAACGAGAACGGACGCAAATAGAACGGACGCGATTGCCCCAATAGAAAGTATTAGGCGTCGCAAACCTAAAGCAAATTTCACGGCCTCATGCTCATTTGCAACAATAATATACGATGAAATGAACGCCGGGACAAGCGCGACAAGTGTGATTGTCGAAGACATGTCCCAGTTATTCTTCGGCCTATACAAAAAGGCGAATGCCACCAATTGGGCGACAATTAAAGAAACAAGCGAAGACAGTAGCGCTGGGATAACAAATATGCTTCGTTCTGGATTCATGAAGATGCGAACATTAAAAGGAGTCTGGCACCGCTGCGGCGCGTATACCGAGACTACTCGATTGTTCTTTCTCAACACAACTCCGTCAAAATCAGCCGCTGTTGCCTTGTCGGGCCCCTCATATCTCACTTTATCGACACGCATTCCCGGTGGCACCATGATTCGCATATGTGCCGCAAAATCTTGATCGAGATTGACTCCAGCCACCACCATTGAAGAAGACGTAACGCCGAGATTGTCAAACAGTGTCATCGGGGTTCTCCGATCGGGCAGCAGGCGGCTTTGCGGTCGCCACCCTCCTCCAATATAGGAGAATTTGAACTGCCCTCGTGTTATCTCAACTTTGTTGTCTTTTGGTAAACTAATGCAGACCATGAAAGAGCTTCGCAACCACTCAACAACCTCTATGAGCCCTTGTTGGTTAGCCTCATTAAAGTGTGACAGGAAAGTGAGTAGCTTGGCATCGTTTTTTATGTCGTAGCTCGCACTATCAAGCATGCTGAGATAGAGCGAATAGACGAGATCGTCATCAAGCGCATCGACAGGAAAGTCGTTAAACTCCTGGAGTAATCCAAAAAAGAGCAACGTTGCGAATCTGGATTTCTCTTCACGAGTAGCCAAACACGTTTGTCGGCCCCAAGGACTATCGAGGCCAGTCGTCATATAGGGGCGCTGCTGGAGCATGTCTAACGGCAACAGGATACGGTCAGTTGTGTTGGTCGAAAACTGTTCGCTAATCTGTTGAACCCTTGAGAAGTTAATATCGTAGGTTGTTTCAGCTTCAAATGTTTCTCTGTCGATATGAGTCAATTGAAGAACCTTACGATTGATCCAATCATCTCTGCTTAACCACCAATACCAACAATGTTCCGAGAATTCTATTATCTCCAGCGCAGTCGGAGGCGTGTTCAAATCGGAAGGATACTCGATGTCGCCGCTCACAATAATTACACCCTAACTCGGAACAAATAGAAAAGACAAAGAAAAACCAAGTAGCGGTGATGGAGGGCCGCTACTTGAGGCAGGAGTGGTGTACGCTACTGATTCTCGATACTGTCGTCTTTCTGTTGCGCTTCCTGAGTGGAGGGTGTGCCTTCTTCCTCTTTAAGTGCCTTCCGCTTTGCTAAAATCCGAGCTTTTGCGTCGCCTTGCTTAAGCAAAATTACTGGCCCCGGCTCCACTGTTTGATAAGCAACTTCATTCAACAGTCCTTTAGCGCTGCGCATGCCGGGTGGCATAAGACGCCATGCGTACGGCTTGAGGCGTTCCTTACTCCACTCGTCGCTTTCTTCTCCGTAAAGTAAGCGTCCAAGTTTCGCTGAGATCGGCATTTTTGATGCTCCCCTTACCGATGTTTTGCCCATTTTCCTGGCAAGCAACTCTCTAGGGCTGTCTTCATACCATTTTCTTTCGTTGTGGGAGGGGTTGGTTTCTGGCGGTTGTTCGTGCATATGTTTCTAAATTAGCAAATCACGACACCAGAAACAAGGAAACAACTCGGAAATGTTAGAATTTACGGCAATTTACGGTCATATTCATGGCGAATGACCGCCTTTGCTGAATACACTCGGAAAGAAGGTGTAGAAATTTGTGTTGCTGTGACTGACTGGTTGGTCTAGAGGTCGGCCTGTTGTTACTTGTTGGTTGTTATCGTTTTGATGCATTGCGGTCTTCTTTCGTTAGTAGGCCTTTTCTGTTGGGTGATCGATGTGTGGTGCGCATCAGGTGAGAGGCCACAAAACACAACGAGCCTAGACCGCTCCTCACGGAACAATCTAGGCCATCTGCCTGTATGTCGTACTTAATGATATGGACTTACTCGTAGATAATCAAGAAATGTGACCGAAGTAACTCGGCCATGATCTTGACTGCTCTACTTTCTAAAGGGCTGTCATCAGATGATGTGTGACGGCGCGTAGAGTCTAACCGACAGGGGCGGTGCGGAACTGAGGCTTGCATCCCACGTTGATCTCCGTGTCGGGTCTGCCATCGCTCTGCACGGGCGGCGAGTGCATGCGGGCCGTTCCAGCCAGTGGTGTACCACACTCACGCTGTACTTCGCAGCCCCTCCCGTGCACTCCCACCCCTGTGCCCCTTCACTTCTCCGTACTTCGCTCTGGACTTTGCATGCATTCTGAGCGTCAATGGAAAGAGACAGTCGGTCATAGTGGCTGGTATGTCCAGACAAACGGATAACCGAAAGGAGGATGTGTCTATGGAACCAGGAACGATGCAAGCTGGTGCGATGGGAGGCGGCTCGGGAGTAGGTGCGATGGGTACGGGAACAGATCCGTTTGCGGCTATGGCCGCCCAACTCACTCCCAAGCGCGCCGTCTCGTACATCCGCGTCTCCACCCGCGAGCAGGCCCAACGGGGTGGGTCGGAGGAGGGCTTCTCCCTCCCGGCCCAGCGGGAGGCGAATAAGCGCAAGGCCCAGTCGATGGGTGCACTGGTCGTTAAGGAGTTCGCCGACCGCGGTGAGTCGGCTCGTAGTGCGAACCGGCCTGAGCTGCAGAAGATGCTGGCCTACCTCAAGGAAGATGGTGGCATCGACTACGTCATCGTCCACAAGCTCGACCGCCTGGCACGGAACCGAGCCGATGATGTGGAGATAAACCGGGCGTTTGAGGAGGCGGGTGTGCGGCTGGTGTCGACATCCGAGAACATCGACCAGACCCCCGGCGGCATGCTACTGCACGGCATCATGAGCAGCATCGCCGAGTTCTACTCCCGGAATCTCGCCAATGAGGTCATCAAGGGGATGGGAGAGAAAGCCAGGAATGGTGGGACGCTGGGTAAGGCGCCGCTGGGGTATATGAACGTCCGCGCCAGAGACGAGAACGGCCGAGAAGTCCGCACTATTGCCTTAGATGAGGAGCGGGCGCCGCTTGTCCGGCTGGCGTTTACGGAGTATGCGACGGGGCAGTGGACGACGAAGAGGCTCGCTGCGCACCTCCATAGCCATGGCCTGACGACCGTGCCGACAGCCCGCAAGCCAGCCAAAGCGGTATCGGGTGCCCAGCTGCATCGTATGCTGCGTCACCCCTACTACAAGGGCGTCATCTCCTTCCAAGGGGTGGAGTACGCCGGGGCGCACGAGCCCTTGGTGGATGAAGAGACCTGGAGCCAGGTGCAGGCCGTGCTGGACTCCCATCGCTTCGGCGAGCGGGAGCGCCGACACAACCACCACCTCAAGACGACGGTGTACTGCGGCCTCTGCGGTGCCCGCCTGCTGGTGCAGAACACGCGCAACAGCAAAGGCGATCTCTACCCCTATTTCATCTGTGCCAGGCGGCAGCGAACCCACGACTGCGCCTTCCGCGCCGTCCTGATCGACGTCGTCGAAGAGCAGATGAACGCGCTACACCGGACGATCCAGCTGAGCCGCCAGGATTGCCAGCTCGTGGAGCAGTATGTGCGAGAGGAGCTACGGCGCCTTGAGCGCGACAAAGATCGGACGATCCGCTCCCTCACCACCAGGCGGACGAACATCGAGGACAAGCGCCGCCGCCTGATGCACGCCCACTACGAAGG
>CAUQNE010000012.1:0-4566 GCA_963519835.1 uncultured Candidatus Saccharibacteria bacterium | reverse complement strand
GTGAAGGAGACGGCCAGGAGGGCGGCTTTGAGGCAACGGAGGCGGTGGTGGAGGGGTGGATCTATGTCGGGCATTACTTTAATAATTCTATCATTAAGTAACTATGCTTGAAAGATTGACGCCAGAACAGAGCCAAATCACATGTCACCCGATATGATTTTACTGTATACTTTAGGTGGGTCATTAAATCGGGCACCCACCCCACCTGCATTACCGTAAGTTGGAAAGACATGGAAGATAGCGAGCTCGACCAGTACTCAAAGAGTGATATCGCACGGATTGTCGATGTCATTAATGTCGTGGCCGCCGAAGCAAACAAGCCGTGGACGATCCTTCGGAGGCTCGGCGAGCGAAAGCTTGATGAACCAGACCTTAAAAATAATCCTGTGCTTCCATACGCTGAGACAGCACTTGCCTACAGTTTTGTTGAGGACAAGAAGAATCCTGGGGCCGTGGTGCTTGGCGTACGTCTATCCGGCGCAAGCGATGAGTGGCCACTTGCATTTAAAGATGTTTCCTCAATCGAAAAACAAGTTTGGTGTGAAATTGCAGAACAGTGCACACATCATCTAGCGAAGGCACACATGCTGGATGTAGTACTAGCATGTGGCGCAATCCGTGGTCGCGACGTCGCCAAGGAGATCGCCGAGCTCTATTTCACCGTTGCTCAAGATGTCAACATAGAAATGTACTATCGAGCCGGCTGCCTACGTCGTTGTTGGAGTATTGCTCGTTCATGTGGATTACATACACTAGAAGCGCAGGCAAGGAGTGCGTCCTATCAGATGGCGCACCAGTTGGCGCAACTTATGCTCAAACCATCTGAAATCCCTGTAGGAATCCTGCTGCAGCCGTTTGAAATAATTACTATTCCCTCACGGGGTGACGAATTTAACGATCCCAGTCGACAAGACGTGCAGACTCTGCTAAAGCAGGTTCGATCCCGGTCGGCCACTAACGTGTCGACCCTTGAAGGTGTATCCGAATTGCTTGTCAGAGTGGCGAGCACAGATTCTGAGCGCGACGAAGCACGCCGCTCGCTGATAGAGAGCTACCTCGCTTTAGGCGAAGGCGCGAAGGGGATGATTGCTTCCTCACATTTCGAGGATGCAGCCAGAATAGCAAATAAATATGGGTATATCGACTTAAGAGATCGCGCAGTACAGTTGTTGCAGGCCGTGCCGTATGAAGACCTCGGCATGCAAACACTTCCAATTGATTTACGAATCCCCTGTTATGTCATTGATGCAACACTGGCTCGCTATAGACATGCGCGAGACGCGCTTTCCGCGCTTGACATCTGGCTAGCTGGCACATGCCCCACCGGATCTTACGAAAGTAACATCAACTTTGCCAAGGAAAGAATGGATGGCTCTATTCTTGCTGCGATAACCAGAACAACGTTCAATGGGAATATGCCAGTAAGTACAAGTGCAGGCGCAGAAAGCGCGGTTGTCGAAGCGACTGAGCAACAGGAACGGATCAACGCCGGAATTTGTGGGCAGACGCTTGCACATGAGCTTAAGGCGATTAAGCATCAGTACGGTATCGTCACGCCCACACAAATTACAGCTCATCTGGTACAGACCTATCGATGTGACTCGCAACTTGCTCTTGCGCTGGAGCACGCCATCGTTAGTTTCTGGGACGAGCGCTACACCGACGCTGGACGTGCTGCTTTTCCTCTCGTCGAAGCAGGGGCTCGAGGCGTTCTACTATTGCTTGGTGACCCACTGTATCGGATCCAAACAGGAAGCGCTGGAGGGCATTTCCCGTCACTCGAAAAGTACGCCGAGAAACTTGAGCAGCATAACTTCAACATCGATTGGCTTCGGTGCATCCGCAATCCTGTCGCCAAGTGGCGCAATGCTCTCGCTCATGGTCATCGGCTTGAACTAGCGGACTATGAGGCGGCCGTGCTGCTGCGTACCGCTGCGCTGCTCGTTGTCTTGACGTCGAGTAACTCTTCCGAAAAAGACAAAGAGGAAATTGAGACGAATCTCCGCGACCCAATACGCTGGGCGGCCAACCAAGCCGAACTTATACAAAAGTGGGAGCAAGTATGGGCACCAGTATGGGAGCACAAAATCGACACAACTGATCTAAAGGAGTCATGATGACAAAGCACAGCGAACTGGACAACGATGAATGCGAGCAGATCCGGGATCGACTCAAGCAAGAGCGGATGCTCAAATCGGCCTTCGCCAACGGCGATGGTCCATGGACGATTGTGTATGACGACTGGCGTTTCGACAATGATGACAACGGCGGTCGATACATGGCGTTTGCTCAGCCACAAATGCGCGACAAGATCCTCTCGCACGCTGGTTGGGACTTTACAAAGGGAGACGGCCACCCTGGATTCAGAACCAGTCACGACGACACAGAGTACTATCGAAGTAGTCACGCACCAGAATTTGAACCGCTCGTAATATGCCACTACTTTTACGGCGTTGTTCCTGACGTGCTGCATATTTCCGAAGAGTTCAGGCTCCTGATGAACCTGTGGCAGGATCCGAAGTCTGGTGACTACTTTGAGATCAAAGATGATGGTTCGAAAGATCCTGCCATCCGGTTCCAAGACAAGCGAATCGAAGTACGGACGCCGCTGTTGAAGCGCTATATGGCGGCGCGACAACTCGATACCGTGCTATTCATCGACACGAGGGTGTCTGTTGAATATGCTGGCGATGTCGCGGATTTTTCGGATCTCAAGTTTGAGGGACGAATTGGCAATGAGCTCATGTATCTTTCGCGAAGTTTTGGCAGGTCACCGCTTAGTGATGCACGTGTTGGCTCATTGGTGTTCGCCAAGCGCATCCTTCCGGCCCCTCCCCAGGAAACCTGTGGAATCTGGCCCTGGGACGAGGATGATGCTGCGGACTACCCAGAGTTCATCATTGACGAGGACGAGTACGGCAAGCCAGTCAAGTACACATGCGACCCGGATCGTCTTGCCAACTACTTCGGCAAGAATCCGGACGCGCCACATTATCTCACGCCAGTATTCTTCAAGCCAGAGGTGCTCCAAAAGTACTATGACGACTCTAACTTGTACACGGTGAGTGATGGGCATCTGTCCTGCGCTTCCATGTGGGGCGTTAAGATCGACAATGGCAACCCAAATTGCGTCGTCGTGTTTCTTGGCGATATCGGTCGCGATATTCCTGCAAGCCACCGGACACACTGGCTCTCATACAACGTGTCACCAACACAACGCATGAGCGACGTAGGCGTGCGTCGGGCCTTTTTCGGTCAGTTCGCAGACAGTGAGAACCCAGAACACCGCTTCAAACTGGCGTACGACCAATTGCAGAGCTCATGGGAAGAGCACTGGGGATGGCGGCTCCACCGCAAAGCAGAGGGGCAAGACGCTGGCGTGCTTCAGCGTCTGCGCATCCCCGTCAATGACACAGACGCAGAACTGCGCGCGCAGTTGATCAACCTCGCACTTGTCTTGGTGGATTACCTCAATGAGAAGCAGGTGGCCTCGTACCTCTCAGACACCAAGGGAGACAAAGGCATCGCCAAGCTCAAGAAGTTCCTCGAGGCTCAATCGTACCAACATACCGAACGCGACGTCCGTCTTCTGCAAAGAATCCAGAGGATGCGTTCCCGCATTGCGGCACATTCTTCAGGCAGCAGTGGGCAGGTCTATCTCGAGGAAGAACTCGGGAATGATACACCACAGGAGTACATCGCACGCCTCATGACCGAAGCAACGCAAATGCTGGACGACCTCAGGGTGTTTGCGGAGGAGCAGTCGAGGCAAGACTCGGACTCATAACCATTGAAGTTGTCTTCTTTGGAAAATGGTGTTGTTGGTGGCCTTCTCATAGGCATGGGGGTGCCTGTCGCCGTATGACACTTCATCCGGCCAGTGGCGAAGGCTGTCAGCGCTGTATATGGCCCTGGGCGTTCTTCGACGATGGAGGCACGCTCTCACCACCACTGCCGTCACTCCTCGCGAGCAGCTGCCAGGTGGCGCCCGATGGTCATGCCACTGAAGCCCAGCCGCTTGGCGATCTCAGCGATGGTCAGGCCCTGCTGGCGGAGGCGGATCGCCTGGGCACGGTCGTCGTCGGTGAAGCGGTGGCTGCGCTCCAGCCCTGCCTGCCCACGCAGCCGGTAGACCGTCGAGCGGTTGACGCCCGTCTGTCGGACGATCTCTTTGACGGGGACGCCGGCGCGGTACAGGTCAATCACCTGCTGGCGCTGCTCGGGTGTGAGCGGCCGGAACTTCGTCTGCTTGATGCGGCCAACCTTGCGCGGCGCCTGTGACGCTGTGTCGGGCGCATCACTCTCACCGTTCGGCCGCTCCCCCACGCTGGTGGCCGGTGCGGTGCATCGTCGTTGCAGAGGCTCGCCTTCTGGCTCTGCCGCATCTGCCCCGTGAGACGGCCTGGACTCGTCCGCATCGCCCACCGCGCCATCCGACCCGTCAGTAGCCGGCAGATGCGCTACATTGGGGCCGGTACACACTTGGCCGCCCTCACCGGCGGCCAGCTTCCTTCGGAAGTCCAGCAGCACCATTAGGTTGTTAGGGTCAATGGTGCGGAGTTGTAC
>CAUQNE010000011.1:0-5874 GCA_963519835.1 uncultured Candidatus Saccharibacteria bacterium | reverse complement strand
AGGGTGAAGGAGACGGCCAACAGTGCGGCTTTGATTTTGCGGAGGCGGTGGTGGAGGGATGAGGAATGGTTGGCGGACATGTACTATTTTATTATAACACCCTATATGCTGTCACGTGAACTACATTGGATAGCTTCCGTAATACTCGCAATGCTCTCCGTCGACGTCTATCTGAGGATCTGAGAACATAAACGCAGTTGCAACAAACCGAGGTAAACTCAATTTCTCATTTCCAAGCGTCTTCGCCCCTGTTTTAGTTGCGACACTCCACTCTTGAACGTAGTGCATGACATACGGAATCGTAGAAAATAGCATAATGTATCCCATAGACAAGCCTATCGCCGCAAGTATCGGATACCTGACTGCAATAAGAGATGCCAAGCCTCCACCCAACAAATAGATGCCGATCGTGCACCACAGCGCTACGCCAACGAGCTTATTTCCCATGCGCCACAACGGAATGCGAGGTTCGCGGAGGATTCCGGCTCTATAGTGGTCGCATATCCTCGTTCTTTCCCTGAAGCTGCCAATAAATAGCCAGGCGAAGTACACAGTGAACGGAAAAATGGACGCCATGCCTTTAATCATATCTTTTCCGGACATGCCCTTCTTTATGGCAAGCGTAGAGAGTGTTCCGAAGACAATCACCCAAACCGGGAACAGTAGTAGACGCCACCAGGGGACGTAGTAAGTAGCGATGAGGCGGGCCTCTTGCTCTGTTTTCAATTCCGTAAACGGCCGTTGACGCAAATTGCCGTCGGCGTCCTTATCGATTGTACTGTTAATCCACTCTATGTTGCGACGCGCTCTTGCCGACCGGGAAAACTGGCTTAACCCATTTACCGTGGCAACTGCAGCTGCTGCAGCAGCGGGAAGGGCAAAGATAAGAGTCCAGGGGGAGCCGGTAGATTCACTCATACATGCACAGTATTTCGCCACAATCTTACGCGTGGCAGTTTGAACACCTGATGTTCTTAAGGCTATCGCTAGCCTAGATCACGTAGTAAGATAATTTGTTTTCGCGCTACGGCGCACTCAACTTGCCCATACACCGCCCTCAGCGCGCTGGCTTCGTTGGCGATGCAGCGGCGTAGCGCCTCCTGGGCCGCTAGATGGGAGGCCGGCTAAGGAAGCTGGCCTGCTCGAGGAGCTGCTCGCCTTGCGTTCTCGTGCCGAGCCAGATGTGGTAGTAGTTAGGTTGAGGATGCGTCCCACCGATGGAGGGAGCGGTAGAACAAGTCGATGATGGCGCGTGAGTGGTTGGCGACGTAGACCTACTGCATGCTGGCAGGATGCTTGGACCTTAAGGCGTCATACGACTATTTTCAAGATCGTAAACTAGTTTAGAGCAACTTTCCGTTGGACTACGGCTATGACCCCTGGATTAAGTCGCGGCAGCCGTTACGGGAACAGCATCTGCCTATACGCCTTTCTTCTCAAGGCACTGACCTCCGCATCCTTCCATGTGTCTAGGCGCGCTCGACGGATAATGAATTTGCAATCCGCTTTGAGATTCTTAATATCTATTCTAAGTTCCCGAATTTCGGATTTGCGCACCTTGCGTTCCTTTCGGGTGGGAACAGAAGTGTTCTGAAGCGCTTCAAGTCGCGCTATACAGTCTCGCATCTCAGCAACCTTGCTATCATATTTTTCGTCGACATGATCATGGTAGACTTTTGAAGCGCTATAGCGTAGTTCTTCAAACACGTTAGTTCGAAAGAGTTGGATTCTTGCGATATGACCGAATACCATGATGATAGCTGCCACCCCAAGAAGGATCGCAAGTATAAATGGTATACCGTGAAAGCGTGACATCTGTCGTGCGGCTATAGTGCAGGCTGCAATGACGAATGACGCAGTTGATAATCCTACAAGCCACCTGACCTTGGCGAGCGTTCGAGAAAGAACTAGATGTTCTTCTCCTGCGATTAGGAATCCAAGTAGTATCGGCAGGCCAAGCGTGCCGACAGGTGAAAAGTTGGCTTCAGACACGGCATTAACTATTAATGCGTATATCGAGCAAATAAGAAGTCCCAAAGTAGGTCCAAGGAATCGAGATCTTCTGCTGCTCATACTCATACGTACTTGCCAAACTCCAGGGTCCACTGATGCATTGTTTGCATCTGTTTTTGGAGGTACAGGTGGCAAGCCGCGGTCATGCAGCTCAATTCGTCTCCTGTTGTACATTACTTCGAGTGCAACAACACGATCATTCGGGCTCTTTTGACCACCTTCCACTTTGCTTATGTAGCCATGATGGAGTGACCAATACTTAGATGTATCACTCCCTTGCGGTTGCCTATGCAATTGAAAGTACTTATCTCCCTGAAATATGTCGATGCTGTCGATTGTAAGACCTTTCGGGCAAACTAAACGTGCGTGCCCGCCGTCACCGCTTCCAAACTGCGGAAGATTGACCATGTACTCAGTACCCATAAAAAGAAAGTGCAACAGTCTGCCCGATATTCTTCGATGCGCTCCGGAAGGGCGGTCATGCTCGATCGAGTCAGGACGCGTTACTTTGAATTGAGCAACACCAGTACACGGAACTTTTGTCGTGGTGCTGTCCTTGGAAGAATGGCACGGAACTACCAAATACAGCGTGTATGACTTCAAGTAGCTTTGCAGTTCCTCGAAAGATAAAAGTAGACTTATGCGTATGTCAAGGGGTAAATTCTTTGGGAGCAGACTATCCAGTTCACTTAGTGAATTTGGTGCCGATACTGCATTTGTGTCAATGTCACGTTCTAATGACAGCATCCAGGTAATGAATGGACGTACCCACGATACCCATGCTTCGGCCTTCAAGTCTCCGTAGTTACTTCTCAATTTCCGTAATACGTGACCCACGACAACTGCGGCCCCCAGCGTGGCATTCTCTCGTCTTCTTGCGGTCGATACAGCCATGGATCCTGATACGTCTACGTCAAGTAACGGAGCCCTGCGCAGCCCTTTCAATGCCGGCAAATAGCATTTTGTGTCAGTTCGATCGTATGTGCTGCGCAGAGAGTTTAGTGCATCAAAATCAACATCGAAGGTGAAATGCCTTGAAAGCGTTATCTCGCTCTCAAATTGTGTAGTTTCAACCCTGCGTCGTACCCATACGCTATCGCTGTACACTACTGCGCAATAGAATAGGCAACTATTAGCGATTTCGCTGTTCGTGTTCCCTAGCAACTCTGAAATTTGGTCTGAGAACGTTTGCGTGACCATAGACGTCTACCGAAATCTAGTGGGGTAGGCGTGAAATGTTTACCCCTGGTGGCTAAAGTAGTCGCGCCTGGGAACTGGGCGCCAGAAGATTTCTACACGACATCTGCTGACTTGCTGCTATACAACTCAGCGTCGATGCTGCAGTTTGCAGTGCCGCTAGCGTCACAACCCTGCAGAAACTTGGGCGGAGTCAATGAGACTATGATGCGCTAGCTTTGGGGTTTGCAGATTGTCTCCTCTGCTCAGCCTCGCGCATACCCTGGATAAACTCTTGTTCGCGCTGACGGAAATTGGGGTCGCTTAATTCTGCGACTAGTTTGCGGCGTTCTTCGATCTGCTTGACTGACAGGGGATACATGGATGGGACGTTGACGCACATATCTACGGAACTACCATTAAGTCCGTACGCAATGTCGACACCATTCTCATATCTGCTGCCGCTTCCGTCGACTAGCATTCGAAGGAGTTGGCCCCATTTCTTAAGTGGCGGCATTTTTATTAGTCCTAACACTTCAATCGCAAAAGCACCTAAATGCATACGCTTTTGGTTCTGCGACAGTTTTTCGTTGTGTGTATATTCGTCAGCGTCTACGTGGCCGTCTTTCCGGCCCGCTGGCGATTTGTTGGTGAATTGTGGTCTTTCGCTCATAATGGTTGTTATTATAAAACAGTCAACCAATCTATGCAATATAGATGAGAGCGATTTGCTTTGTTCCTTCGAATTCCGTCTCTATATCGTGAAGAGCAAATTCACGGACGCATTCGAAAAGCGACTGCCTCGTAATATCGATCCGCAGCTGCACCACAAGGCGGACGCATCTGGTGCGCAGCAGACGGGCGGCATCGGAGGCGTGCAGGCGTAGGTGGCCTGCCAGGCCATGACAACTGTCGGTGCTGCCGCAGCCTGAGAGCGTCTATGTCTGCTTGGTAGCGCATGCCTGTCTCCATTGTCGCGCTGGGCTGGTGGTGCCCGCAGATCGTTCTGGACACTTGGAAAGGTAGCACTCCGTACTGTCGTTGCCCATAGGGGGCTTGTACGTCAGGGCTGCGACGATGGGATGCCGTTGTAGGAAGCGGGCAGACCGGCGCTCGGAGGTGGAAGAAATGACCGAAGGATCGGCCTGGAGCCGTGGGCTGTTTGTGGCTAGCACCAAAGTTTGCAACAGTTTGGTCACTTCCGATGCGCGGGTGTGGCGGCGTCGTGGCACCTGACGTTTGTACTATCGCCCAAGCAGGCTGGCAGTGTTAATTCGTCTAGATGTGACTGCTGCCTCGGCGTCCCAACGCCGTCCTCGCTCCTGTGGGGCTCTGGGGCTGCTCGGCATACTGACAAGGCGCTGCTCTTGGATGCCTTGCTTCCTCGCCACTCTCGCCGGAAGCCTTCGAACAACCCGCTGCGGATGTCGTACTGGGTGAGGGGTGCGCGCTGCTGGGCGCTGAGGTTGGCGCGGTTGTACTGACCTGCTGATCGAGGTGGGTGTGGTTTCACTGCTCATCCCTAGCCACCTCCACCATCACGATGGTGCGGTAGGTGGTCATGCGGGTGTGGAGGCCGGGGGTGAGCTGGCTGTGGTCTTGGTAGAAGACGGTGCGCATGGGGGCGTCCTGGCCGGTGATGGATACGGCCAGGATGGCGTCGTCTGGTTCGACGGCCTGGGTGTCGGGCAGGTCGAGGACGAGGCGGTGGCGACGTATGGTCAGCCCGTCGCGTGAGACCTGGGGGCTGGTGATCTGCTCCAGGTCGAGCGTGATCTCTCGTGGGCTATTGCTGGAGGGGTAGTGCCAGACCTGGATGAGGGGCGCCTTGGCGGGGAGGTCGCTGTTGGTCATCTGGTCGATGATGACCATCAAGTTGGTGCCGCTGCCGCCGAGCTGGATGCTGAGTGTCTCGGTGCCGAGTCGTCCGGCGACTTGGGCGAAGTAGACCAGGTCGCGGGCGATGATTGGCATGCCGGCGTCGCTCCAGCGGCGGGCGGTGCGTTGGTCGCGCCAGTCCTGGGGTGAGAGTGCTTCGGCGGTGAGCTGGAGGCGGTCAAGGACGGTGTCGGCCGGAGCGGACAGAGAAAGGGCGGCGGCTGCCTCGTTGCGGCCGCTGTGCTGGTAGCGGGCCAGCTCGCGCTGAAACAGCAAGAAGGCGTCGAGCAGGTCGTCGCCGCCGCAGACCTGCCGCAAGGTGGCGAAGGCGCTGAACTTCTGCACCGTCAGCTGCCCGTAGGCCTTGCGTAGGGCCAGCAGCTCGGTCAGCACCTGCTGCTCTAGTGCGGCGCGCTGCTCGGCCTCGTCCGTGGCGTTACCTATGGGGAAGACGCCATGTGGTAGCGGGGTGACTGGCTCCGGGGGCGTGCTCATGGCCCCTATTCTCACCGACTGGTTTGGCACCGTGCTGTCCAGATGCAGCGCGGTGCACTTTTCTGTCACGACACCGCCACTGGCGGCAGGTTCTCCTAGATGTACCAGATCAACCGGACGCCAGCGCCGCAGTTGCCCTTGGGTGGTGCGGCAGGCAGATGGGCGATCTGGGCGGCCACCGGGCCGCATGCGTCATCCCAGGCGGTGACAGCGGCTCCGCTCCAGGGCGTGCGACAGCACGGGCCGTCGGCACGAGATGACCAGCCCGGCTGGCCGTCTTTCTCTTCTTCCTTCCTCTCTTCTCGAAAGGAC
>CAUQNE010000010.1:0-9384 GCA_963519835.1 uncultured Candidatus Saccharibacteria bacterium | reverse complement strand
ACCGCATCCCAGCCTGTTTCGACTGGAGAGGGTTTGGGTAAGAGCTGGTTGGTGCGGATGAAAGGACTTGAACCTTCACGCCACGAGGGCACATGCTCCTAAGGCATGCGTGTCTACCAATTCCACCACATCCGCATAACAAAGTTATTATACCAAATGAGCTGGTGTATCTGCAACCTTAGCTGCATCCATCAGCTCGGCGGAAAAAGGTGAGGTGTGCGTTTCCATAACTACGATTGTCCACCACAACAATGTCGTTTGCTAATTTTGGCCCCTCACCTATTCCTGTATGTGATAATACCATAAATCCGCCTGGTTTGAGAAGGGCAAAAAGTCGGCTAACTGTTGTTAGCTGGAGGTCGTGGTAAGGCGGGTCGGCAAAGATGATATCGAAGGCTTCGCCATTGTAAGTGCCAAGCCATGGGCTGATGCCAGCTTTGACTGCGGTAGCCGATGAGCCAGCACCGAGCGCTGCGATATTTTTGCAGAGGATGGTGAAGGCGAGGCGGTCACGTTCGACAAACACCGCCTGGCGAGCCCCACGGCTTAACGCCTCCAGACCAACGGCGCCAGTGCCAGCAAAGGCATCGAGGATGTGTGCATCCTGCACTGCATCGCCAAGCGAATTAAACAGCGCGTTGCGCACTCGCTCGCCCATTGGGTGAGTACGGCGGTTATCTGGTGCATCGAGCCAACGCCCGCCATAGCGTCCTGCAATTACTCGGACTTTCATAATGGATAAGCCTCACACAGTGCACTGTACCACGCGAAGGCAACAGTGCGAATGATCTCTGGGATGAGTTCATTGCGTGTCTGCAAGGCTAAGCCTGTCGTCCAGCCATTACGCCAAAACGTGTGATACATATCGAGTGCATATACCCGCTGCACTGCTCGCAAAAAGACCGCCTCCAGGCCAAGCTGCTCTGCCTCAGCTACCCACTCGGGCGACGGGCAGGTGTCGGCAAAACGGGCAGTGCGCATCGAGGCAGCCACGCCAAGCTCGAAGAGAATATGCGTCGCAAAGACGCCTTTCGCCCCCCAGTATTCCCAGTTTTTGTTGATGGTATCGAGCCCCGTCGTCCCATGGATGAAATTCTTATCTAAGACGGTAAGGCGCTCCTCTTTGGGGTGACCCCAGAGCTCCTCGATTTTGTCACTCAGCGGGTAGTGATGAGCTGGCGTGAGACCATCGACGATGGCGTGCGACATCCACGCTGCCTCAAAGGCGGCACGCACTGTGTTATTTTGGCGTAGTGCTTGGACAAGATTGTAATGATGATCGAGAATCATAACGACGAGGTCGCGGTCGTCTGGCTTGGTAGGGTCGATGTAGTGCCAGGGTTCATCGACGCTGGGGCTTTTGCGTTTGATACCGTCGGGGCCATTATTGCCCTCGAAATGGAGAATGTCGCGCGAGCTCGGGAAGTGGAGAATGGCGACATGGTGGCTACACATCTGGCCAAGGTCGCGCCGTGCGAGCTGGTCGATTCGCTGATGAACACCAACCAAGTGCCCTGACTGGTCTCGAAAGGTTGTTCCACTGTACATATCTCATATAGTATAGCAGATTTTGGCGTGGCTGAATCTTTACTATGGATGTGTTTTGTTGAGATTATCCGCTTTTCACTATTTTGATGGTATTCCATACTACTCAGTGGGGTGTAGCGAGCTGATGCTATGCGAGCAGGAGGGGTCTGATTGATTTTGCTTGTCCACTCACCCTTACGTTTCTTCTCTGAAAATACTACGTATACCTAGTATTCCTCACACTATATAGATTTGATGACTTTATGTAACAAACAGTAGCTGTACTTCATTAGATGAAATGATGAAAATTTACTATGAGGAGAAGGTTTGGAATGTGGGCGAAATACTCTAAAATGACATTCCCAACCCTAAATGGGCGAGAACGGAGAGAATGAAAAAGGTAGAATTAAAAATAGGTAAGATTACCTCAACTTAATTGAGTGTCGTGAGTCGTTGATTGCGTTGCACCGCTGCCTGGAGCTCTGGATAGTGTTCGAGTGAATCACCTCTCGCGATAAAGGTTTGCGCTGCTTTTTGGGCTCGAGCGATTGCCTTGCTGTCGGCCAGGCTCGCAATCCGCAGATTGAGCGCACCGTGTTGAGCTTTGCCGTAAATTTCGCCCGGGCCGCGGAGCTGCATGTCGACTTCCGCTAAGTGAAAGCCGTCGCTAGAAGCCTCCACCTCGCGCAAACGCTGGCTCGGCCTGCTGTGGTTATTAAGCAAAAGATAGCAGTAGCTCTGGCGCGCGCCACGTCCCACTCGGCCGCGTAGCTGGTGGAGCTGGGCAAGACCAAATCGCTCGGCATCCTCGATCATCATCACTGTCGCATTTGGCACATCAACACCAACTTCTACCACTGTGGTGCTCACGAGAATATCATACGCATGCTGGTGAAATTCTTGCATCACCCGTTCTTTGTCAGCAGGCTTCATCTTGCCGTGAAGCAAGCCAATTCGCCATCGGCCTAAAGTGCTACTCTTGACATGGCGTACAGTTGTCTCAACACTGCGCGCGTCATTGTCGGGGTTGTCATCGATGAGGCTGCAGACGACATAGGCTTGGCTGCCGGCCTCGAGCTCCTTCGTGACGCGTTGGTATAGGGCTGGGCGCGAGGCGGGAGAAATAATTTTGGTAATGATCGGCTGGCGACCGGCAGGGTGCTGGCTAATGATGCTAATATCGAGCTCGCCATAGACGGTCAGGGCAAGGCTACGGGGGATTGGTGTCGCTGTCATAGCAAGCAGGTGGGGCATATGGCCGGATTTATCAAGGAGCTTCTGGCGCTGCATCACGCCAAAGCGATGCTGCTCGTCGATTACCACAAAGCCAAGCCGTGCAAAATTCACCGAGTCTTGGATGAGTGCGTGCGTTCCTACTACGACATCTACCTCGCCGCGTGCAATGCGCTGCACAAGCTCACTACGCATAGCACCAGTCACGCTGCCAGTCAGCAGCCCAACTTTGATGCCAAAGGGTGTAAGTAATGCATCGAGCGTAGCGGCGTGCTGACGGGCAAGAATCTCTGTCGGTGCCATCAAGGCGGTTTGGTAGCCAGCACTGGCAGCCTGGCGAGCAGCCAGGCCAGCGACCACTGTTTTGCCACTGCCCACGTCACCTTGGAGGAGGCGATTCATTGGTGTACTGCGCTGAAAGTCTTGCAAAATATCCCAGGCTGCTCGGCGCTGATCATCCGTGAGAGCAAAGGGCAGAGCACTCACAAATGACTTCACAATAGCTTGCTCAAACGGTATGGCATAGCCTTGGAGCTGAGCATGCGCCTGGCGATTGAGCTGACTAGCAAGCAGCAAGCTAAAAAGCTCCTCAAAGGCGAGACGTTGGCGCGCCCGTGTGATATCCTCTGATGTGGTAGGAAAATGCATCGCAAGCAGTGCCTCGCTCCGGCTCATTAAGCCTTCGCGTGCAACAATATGCGGAGGGAGTGTCTCGGGTAGCATTGTTATTAATGGCCGTAGCTCAATGAGTAATTTGCGTACTAGCTGGCTCTTGAGGCCGTGCACTGCGTGGTAAATGGGCAGTAGGTTGGTGTCATGGTGGGCAAGCTCTTTGACACGCTCGGCACTTGGGTTGGTGAGTTGGTAGCGGCCATTCTTATACTCAAATTGTCCCCGAAAGTAACATTCATCCCCACTCGCAAGCTGCTGCACTCGATACGGTTGGTTAAACCACACGGCGTTGAGCTTGCCCGAGCTATCTGCCAGTACTGCTGTGGTAATGCGGAGACCACGCCGCACCGTGCGCGTGCTGATTGATTCGCAGCGCGCCGTGATCGTCACATTGCCTGGTGTCAGCGTTGCGATTGAACTCGCCGCAGTAAAATCATCGTGCTTGCGTGGCAAAAACATGATGAGATCATTGACGGTCAAGAGCCCAGCCTGAGCCAGTTGCTCAGCTGTTTTTGGCCCAACGCCTTTGATTTGAGAGAGTTGTGTCGATAGGTTCACATTTTTATTGTACCGCACCTGGTGTAAATGCGCTGCCCTGTGCTATAGTATAAGCAGTAAGCTAACGGGGGAAGTGTGAGTAAAATTGCAAATTATTTACGCAGTCATATTGCCGGGTCTGTTTCGACTCGGGCCGATTGGCGTGCGTCAGTCAGTGCAGATGCCGGTATTCTAGCCACAACGCCAGAGCTCGTGGTAGCGCCGCGCGTCGTGAGTGATATTCGCAAGATCACCCGTTTTGCCTGGCAAATGGCTGAGAAGGGTCACACGATACCAGTCGTCACACGCGGCGCTGGTTGTGGTGCGCTGGGTGGTGCCGTGGGGCAGGGGATACTGCTCGATACGACAGCCCTCGACACGATTTTTGAATATGATGGCAAATCGCAGCGGGTTCGCGTCCAGCCAGGTGTACCAGCACGCAGTGTAGCGGCAGCGCTGAGTATGCATGGTGCTGGTGTTGGACCGCTGACTAGCCAGCGAGGTACAGTTGGTGGAGTTATTGCAGCTAGTGCACACGGAACACTGCTAAGCCGAGCGACCAATCCAGCTGAAGCGATTGACCAAATCGAGGTTGTACTCGCCAACGGTGACGTTATGCAGACAGAGCGTCTCTCGCGGCGCGAGCTCAGCCAGCGCAAAGGTCTGCCTGGGTTTGAAGGTGACATCTATCGTGGTATCGATGCGATTATTACTGATAATGCAGCGCTAATTGAGCAGATTAACCCCAATGACACATCTGGTTATAGTGGTATTGCACGGGTTAAGCAGCCCGATGGGACGTTTGACCTCGGGCCACTCTTTGTAGGGAGTGAGGGAACGCTGGGGATTATTGACGAGCTGATTCTCAAGACAGAATTCTTTAGCTTTCGCAAGACAAGGGCAGCCTTGGTATTTCGGAGCAGCAGCGATGCTCAGGCGGCGATTGATGATATTGACGCGCTTCAGCCAGCACAGCTCAGCTATCTCGATGCAGCGATTTTTGAGCAACTCCGTCGTGATGGCAAAAAATATGCTTTTTATGAAGCGGCTGCTCAGCAATTTACGCCACAGGCAGTTTTGCTCGTGACGCTTGATGATTTTAATAACCGAACACGTGCTCGCAAGCAGGCCAAGCTTGAGCAACTGCAATCTGCGGGCGAGACGATCGTCACCATTGTTGAAGATGACGATGATGAAGATGTAGCGGCAGGGTTTGCTGCGCTTGATCAGTACCGCTGGCCCGATACCGCGCATATTGGGGCACCGCGCTTGTTTGAGGGGTTTTATGTGCCGCCGCAGCGCTTCGAAGAATTTGCTCGGGCGCTCATGCCGCTTGCTCGGGCGCTGCAGCTACCACTACCTCTTGCTGGCTATCCTAGCTTGAATCTCTACGGCGTCTATCCGCGCCTCTCGCTCCGCAAAGTGAGCGATAAGCAAAAGATTTTTAAGCTCTACGACGAGCTCACCAAGCTGCTTGCGCTATATGACGGCCATTTGGTGATGAGCGGTGGTGAGGGCCGGCTCAAAACGCGCTTCGTCCGTGCTACGCAAAACCCAGACCTTACAGCTCTCTATCAGCAAATCAAGCAGCTCTTCGACCCTCACGGCATTCTTAATCCTGGGACAAAAACCACTTTGCAAGCTCGTACCATTACTGCAATGTTGCGCAATGAATATACGGTGGATTGGCAATAAAACTTTGCGGGAGAAATACACCTACTATCTGCAGTAATTGATTTTTTTGTCATGCCTCAATAAAATGGAGGAAGAAAGAGGTCAATGAACATGAGTGTCGATCAACGCATAATATCCCGTAACCCCGCCACCAACGAACCAATCTGGTCTGGAAGTCTTGCGGATGACGCTGCAATCGCACGGGCTGTTTCTACCGCAACGCGTGCACAGCGGACATGGGAGGCGACACCGCTTGATGTGCGCAAAGACATTATCCGCGCCTTTGCCGATCAAGTGACAACACATAGCGAAGATGCTGCACGCATTATTTCGCAGGATAATGGCAAGCCACTCTGGGAAGCGCGCACCGAAGTCAAATCACTTGGTAATAAAGTACAGGCAGTCTTCGATGCCTATGATCAACGGGCTCAGACAGTTACGAAGCAGGTCAATGGACGCCAGTCGGTGACGCGTTATCGGCCTCATGGTGTTATGGCGGTGCTAGGGCCGTACAACTTCCCAATGAGCATGCCAAATAGCCATGTCATGCCTGCTCTTCTTGCTGGCAATACTGTGATTTTCAAACCAAGTGAGAAAGTGCCATATGCTGGTGAGTACTACGCGCAACTCTGGCAACAGGCTGGACTGCCAGATGGGGTGCTTCAGGTAATTCATGGTGATGGAGAGGTAGCGCAAAAACTCATTGCACACCCTCAAGTGAACGGCGTCCTTTTCATCGGTAGTCGAGCGGCTGGCGTGTCGATCGAAAAGCAGCTTGCCGGTGCACCAGATAAGATTTGCGCCCTCGAGATGGGTGGCAATAGCCCACTTGTCATCTGGGACTATGATGATGTACGCCTCGCAGTGCACATTGCGGTGCAGTCTGGCTATATTTCAAGCGGCCAACGCTGCTCATCGGCACGGCGGCTTATCGTCAATAGCGCGATTGCAGACGAGTTTATTCCTGCACTTCGGCAAGCGGTTGAGAGTATCGTCGTTGGCGATCAGTTTGATACCAATCCAACGCCTTTCATGGGTCCGTTGGGTGACTATGGGGCGGTTCGTCATTTCTTTGATAAGTACCATGCTGCTGTCTCAGCTGGCGCACATGTTCTCGTTCCTGCTGAACCAATCTCGACGCTTGGTGACAACTTTGTCAGTCCTGGGTTGATCGATGTCACTGGTGTGCCCTTGCCAGATGAAGAGATCTTTGGACCACTCCTTCAGGTGTCGACAGTGCAGACCCTGGCCGAAGCAATTACCCAAGCAAACGCAACACAGTTTGGTCTTGCTGCTGGCATTGTTACTCGTGAGCGTGCACAATACGAATCATTCTACCAGCAAACAAAGGCAGGCATCATTAACTGGAATCAGCCACTGACTGGTGCAACGACTGCGGCACCATTTGGTGGAGCGAAGGCTAGTGGCAATTACCGATCGGCTGGCTTCCTGTCGGTTGACTACTGCTCATACCCATGCGCGTCAATTGAGGATGCGTCACCAGCGGTGCCAACGACGTTGCCGGCTGGGGTGGTGTATTAAATAACTAAAGTGAGTTGACATAGATAGTAAATGGTGTATGATAATGCCATGAAACAATCCTATCCTCTAGCACAACTGCGAAGTATCCTGCTCTATCTGTCAATCAGCTTACTAACATTGTGCGCGCTTCTCGGGATTCTTGCAGCACTATCACAAGAAGTTGATTGGCGAATCCTATTGACGACATTCTGTGCTGCAATCGCATCATTGATTGCCATGAGCAATATATCACGACTTGCCGATAACCGAATAGTTATAAAAATTCTATCTATCATATCAATTATCTTCAACGCCCAGTGGTTTGTTGGTGCGTTTGCCCTCCAGTGGAACCTCTATCGGATCCTTGGTTTTTGTCGGCCCTCTATCAGCACAAGGAATCGATACAATAGGCATTATAGCGAGGAATATAATTACGATTATAATGACTATACTAGCTATGATTACGAAGGTCGCGCTCAAGCACGAATATGCAGCGACTTCCTCTCAATTGCGACGAAACTTACACTCACAGCGTTAATTATTACACTACTCATTACATTAAGTACAAAGATTTTGTCATACGCCAACAAGAACTCTTTCATCATAGGAATAAAAATGATGACTGTTACTTGCGCCAGTCTTTTAAGTATGGCATGTTTGAGTATGGTATGGTTTAATGTGCGAGATACGTCAAGTACGCTACGTTTTTTGATAGTTTTTGGTATACTCACTGTATTTGGTTTAATAGTAACGCCTATTTTGGTACATCTAGAGAAGGTACAGCGCTACCTCCAACCTGCACAACCAAATACACTAGTACAGAATGAGCAGCAGCTTCGGCACGAGATTGAACGCCAGGTGCGGGCACAAATTGCTGCTGAGCAGCAAGCAGCAAAAGCGGAGGAACAAGCTCAAGTACCTCCCACAGCTTCGAATGAAGATGGTGCAATGCATGATGTGTAGCCTGATTGATGAGTTAACAATGGGTGATTGGTGTTGTAGATTGACGGCAACTCAATAATTCCCTATGATCAGATCATGCAAACAATTCGCCATAAATACCTGACTGTCATTCTCCTATCCCTTGTATTGGCAGTACTGTCGCTTGTCAGCAATATCTACTTTCCTCAAGAAATGGAAGGGCAGTTGCAGCTATACTCTTGTATCCGAAAGATATTTAGTAAGTTATTTAATGCAGGTGTTGTCTGGGCAGCGTTGCCATTCTTGGCAGGGTGGAGATCTCAAAGCTTGGTAAAAGCGGCGATCAGTGGCGCTGCTATTGCAGAACTCACACTACTACTGCATTACGGTATCGGCTATATTATTGGGGTGTATGGCTCCACAGTATTTATGGCAAATTCATTTTGGTTTATTGCTGCTCTTGTACTATGTGCACCACTGGGGATGTGCGGCTGGATTGCAGCTTTGCCAAAAAAGTCATCCCGTATATTCTGGTTCATCCTGCCGATCGGGGCAATTTTTGAGCCCTTTGTGACTCGAAAACTAATACCATACTCGATAGTGCGGCCATGGCCTGAAGTATATTCAGATTACATTAGCGGTGCTGTACTGTTGATTGTTGGTGTTGTTGGTATAATCCTTGTGAGATCAAGGCAGGAAAGTAATGAGCCTTAGAGTACTTATGGCTGTTTTACATTCCCTGATGGAGGATATATACAGCCAGGTGATGGCACTGTTGGATCAACAAAAACGGAGTAGGCGCTCACGACCCTCTTTTTAGGTTGAATAGCTTTCCTAAATTCTCCATAAAATGACGAGAGTTTAAAGACCGCCAGCAGCACAGCGGCGCATCTCGTTCATCCGTAGACTAACGGCGTATCAGTACGATGCTCGGTAACGTCGTCTGGTGGCAGTGCTCCAATACCTGCCACCCCTTGATATAAGCGATGGTTAATTGCTCTGGGTAATGTGCAATCCAATCGTGCAAAGAATGCTGCTTTACGCTCGTCGCTATCATATAGAGTGATAGTTGTGCCATACCCACGACGTTCATCAAGTTCATAAGCCAAAGCTTCGTTTTTGCCTGGGCTGAAATGGCTGATTGTCTGGAGCTCCCCGGTTGAGGGAGTATAATACTGTACAGTATTCTCTAGAAAAGGAATCTTTACTTGCTTTAGATCTGTCGCAACGACAATATATTCATTGAAGGTTATTCAGGGGTTGGTGTAGGCGTAGAGGGCTAGGGTGGCTGTGATAGTT
>CAUQNE010000009.1:0-13653 GCA_963519835.1 uncultured Candidatus Saccharibacteria bacterium | reverse complement strand
ATCGAATTCAGCAAGGAGGTGCACCATGCCTGACGCACTCGCTCCCGATCCCTTCGCCGCCATGGCCGCCCAGCTCACTCCCAAGCGCGCCGTCTCATACATCCGTGTCTCTACTCGGGAGCAGGCTCAGCGTGGTGGTAGCGAGGAAGGCTTCTCCCTCCCCGCTCAACGTGAAGCCAACAAGCGCAAAGCCCAGTCGATGGGGGCGCTGGTCGTCAAGGAGTTCGCTGACCGCGGTGAGTCGGCTCGCTCCGCTAACCGGCCTGAGCTGCAGAAGATGCTGGCCTACCTCAAGGAAGATGGTGGGATCGACTACGTCATCGTTCACAAGCTTGACCGCCTGGCCCGCAATAGGGCGGACGATGTGGAGATCAACCGGGCGTTTGAGGAGGCCGGCGTCCGGCTCGTCTCCACCAGTGAGAACATCGACCAGACGCCTGGTGGGATGCTGCTGCACGGCATCATGAGCAGCATCGCTGAGTTCTACTCCCGGAATCTGGCTAATGAGGTCATCAAGGGGATGGGAGAGAAGGCGAGGAACGGTGGGACGCTGGGTAAGGCGCCGCTGGGGTATGTGAATGTGCGGGGGCGAGATGAGCATGGGAGAGAGGTCCGGACGGTTGAGCTGGATGAGGAGCGGGCACCGCTGGTGCGGCTGGCTTTCACGGAGTATGCGACGGGGAATTGGACGGTGCGGCAGCTAGCCGACCATCTCAACACTCTCGGACTCTCTATTCCACCCACGC
This sequence comes from uncultured Candidatus Saccharibacteria bacterium, assembly GCA_963519835.1. GTDB lineage: Bacteria > Patescibacteriota > Saccharimonadia > Saccharimonadales > Saccharimonadaceae > Saccharimonas. The sequence goes on along the minus strand of CAUQNE010000009.1, from coordinate 12,907 downwards.
CACGGCGCTGCGCCAAGCCCATCACAACAACGCGTCTGCATGAGATCCTGCGCCACCCCTACTACAAGGGTGTGGTGCAGTTCCAGGGTGTGGAGTATGCCGGGGCGCATGAGGCGCTGGTGGATAGCCAGACCTGGCAGACCGTCCAGGCCATCCTGGCTTCGCGGCGCTATGGGGAGCGCCAGCGCATCCACAACCACTTCCTCAAGAGCACCGTTGTCTGCGGCCAGTGCGGTGCCCGCCTGTCCGTCCAGAACGCTAAGAACAGCAAGGGCACCATCTACCCCTACTTCGTCTGCGCCCGCCGCTGCCGCCTCCACGACTGCGCCTTCACCGCCGTCCTCATCGACGTCGTCGAAGAGCGGATGGTAGAGGTCTACCGAACCATCCAGCTCAGTGCAGCAGACAGAACGCAGATTGAGCACTACCTCCACGACGAGCTAAGCCAGATAGAAGGAGATAAGGCCAAAGCAGTGCGCTCCCTCACCACCCGGCGCACCAACATCGAGGACAGACGACGCCGTCTCCTCCACGCCCACTACGAAGGAGCCATCCCCCTTGACCTCCTCAAAGAGGAACAAGCCAAGCTCACGAGCGAGCTGGGCCAGATTGAGCGCCAGCTGGCTGCCTACAAGGCCGATGCCGCCGAAGTCCGCCAGCACCTCACCCAGGCCCTTGACCTCCTCGAAGACTGCCACCGCCTCTACCAAGCCGCCCCAGACCACCTAAAGAAACTGCTCAACCAAGTCTTCTTCGAGCGGGTCCTAGCGAACCCACTGGTCGATGAGGAGGGTCGGGTCATCTTGCCAGGCGAAGGAACAAGCGATGCTGCTAATGCTGGCGAGTCAGCGGATAAGGGTGTAGCAGGTGAGGAGACGGGTGGTGAGGATAGCGCTGCACTCTCGGCCGACCCTGACCATGACCAAGCAGGCAGGCGCAATACGAGTGCACACGATGAGCCGCACAGCGCCGAAGAAGAAGAAGGAGGAATGAGCGATGACAGTGGGGGAGGAGGTGCCGATGCTGATGCGCCAACCCTGAGGCCTCGCCCCGTCCATCTCGCCGACACTGGCTCCGGCACTCGCCTCAGCGTCCTGCTCGTCCCACCCTTCGACCAGCTAACTAGCCCCAGCCTGCATGTCGCTGCCCATGCGCACCACTTGCAGCACGCGGCTCAGCCTGACAACCCGACCACACCGCCCACCGCTGGCGATGAGCCCACGAGCGCCACAACACGAACAACGCCCACCCTGGTGGGTGAGCGTTGTTCATCATCTGGAACCGCATCTCAGCCTGTTTCGACTGGGGTGGGTTCAGGTAAGAACTGGCTGGTGCGGGTTAGGAGACTCTAACTCCTGGCCTCTTCCATGGCAAGGAAGCGCTCTAACAACTGAGCTAAACCCGCATGTTGCTGAGTTGTATTATATGGAATAGTGCGTGAAATTTCAAGCCCTTTCTTCTATGAATCATACTATTCACTATTTGTGCACTTCGTCTCACTACTATTTTAGGATATATACGTACAGCTATTGTGTACTCACCTCTTGCTTTTAGAAAAACGGAAAATAAATTATACTCCAATTCTCACTACTCATTGAATAACGCAGAAAAGATACGTATCCTACTCTGCCGCACCAAAGCCACGAATTTTACCAACGGCCGCTCGATCGATTGTGCTGACGTGGATTGCGTTGCCTTCGTTGCCACCAACGGTGGTGAGTTTGCCATCTTGGTAGCGCAGGAGAATATTGACGTGCTCGCCGCGCTGGCTGGTTGTGTCGTAGAGGATGGCATCGCCTGGCTGGGGCGCGTAGCCACTATCGGCTGGGTGCCAGCGACCAGTCGTGCGATAGTACGTTTCGAGGCTACGCACACCAGGGATGCGCCAACCACCATTGTGCGGGTTGACAAATGGCACACCCGCCTGCTGGTGCACCCAGCTAACGAAGTTTGCACACCAATCTTGCCGCTCGCCTTGGCTATAGAATGTACCAGGCTGTGGAGCATCAAATTGCTGGTGAGCAATCGTGATGATCTTCGCTCGGATGGGTGATACCTTATTCGTATCTATCACCGGAAACTCCTCTTTTTGTCTCAGCTGCTGGAGCGGATGGGGTTGCACACGGCGTTGTACAAGAAGCAAAGCACCATACGCAATAGCACTACACAACGCAACTGCAAGCACAACCCACAGCGCAAACAGAGCGAGGCGCCGCCAGGAGAGAGGTGTGGACTGACGGAGCGATTTCATAGTGCTTATTATACACGGACGTCTTGTTTGTGGGTGAGTTAATAGAGCCTTCTCTTGCAAGCGCTACGTGAGCTGGAGTTGTTCTGACGGCCCAGAAGCGAGAGATTGGTCATACCAAAAAGAAAAACACCCTCTTACTCGAAAGAGAGTGTTTTACTGGTGGCTCCTACTAGACTCGAACTAGTGACACAAGGCTCTTCAGGCCTCTGCTCTACCAACTGAGCTAAAGAGCCACAGGCAACACCTGTTGCTCTTTCCTATTGTACTAAAAAACCACTGCTCAGGCAAGAGCTTCAAAGTCTCAATTCTTCTGATCTTCTCGTTGTCTTGGCTTCCCCTCTCCACTGTATTATCTATCGGGTAGCAAAAACACGTTCGCATATATTATATTCGTATCTTTTGTATAGACGAGAAGATCAATAAGATAGAGCAAGTGAAAGAGAGATAGCGATTGTGCGCCTTGCAATAAAAGTTAGCCTTTTGCCTTGCAAGGTGCTATAATACAGCCAGCGCGGGTATCGTATAACGGCTATTATGTATGCTTCCCAAGCATGAGACGAGGGTTCGACTCCCTCTACCCGCACCACAAGGAGGATCACACTCAGTATAGGGGTGTGTTTTTATTTCTATGATGTATGATCGTAAACTTATTGTCGTCCAAAACCCTTATAGTACCCGCCATCGCGAGGTGCAGGCTGGGGTGTTTGATCGGCTTAATGAAGCAGACATCGCCTACGATACCATAACGACACGTTTTTCACGGGCTGAAGACAACATCAAGGATCTTGCCGATCGCCTCCCAGATGGCGCCCATATCATCAGTGCGGCAGGCGATGGTACGAGCACGCAGGTGGTCAATGCAGGGCTGAGGGCTGAGCTTGATGGCGCAGTATATAGCTTTATTGGCTATGGCAATTGCAATGATCTAGCGAGAGGCCAACGCGACCCTTTACCACTGTTGCAGGCCAACCGTCACACCATCACTCATCAGCCACTCTCTATTGAGGTGAATGGTGAGCCATGGCGATGCGCCCCTGGCTATATGACACTCGGCTTGACTGCTCTGATTGCCAGCGGCTTCGCCAGCGCAGCATCGCGCGAACGCATGCGCCATACCCCACCCCGCACCAAGCTTGTGCGCAGCATGGGGCAAGTTGCCACCACCTATCTGCGCGCACACGATACCTACTTACCACCCTTCACAACCAATCTTTCTGCTGAAGAACAGGCTGGTCTAACCGATGTGATGATGATCAACAGCCAATGTATGGGGCGCATGATTCGCTCGTCGATTGATTACCCACAGACCGACTTTTTTGGCTACCATCAAGCTGACTTCTCGTCGGTCTGGAAAAATATTCCCTTTGCCTACAGTGCCGTAACGGGCCACACGCCAGCCAAGAAAGTTACTGATATCACGCTCAACTTCCGCAAGCCAGCCACCATCCTCGCCCAGACTGAGGGAGAACACGCCAAGCTGCAAGGGGTATCGACAATTCGCGCGTATAAAGACCCGGCAAAGGCGATTCGGGTTGTACTGCCCTGATTACTTACTGCTTTTGTGCATACATCAGCAAGTTTGCTAGGTTATAGTCTTCTATTTGTTATGATGCTATGCGTTCGGTAGTTTCTTCGGCAGCGAGCTGGTCTAATACTGCGTGAAGCTCTTCGCTATACTTCCAACCAGCAAGTGCGAGCATATTAAAGCCCATGTAGCACGTCTCAGGATCGATGTCGCTATAGTGCTGATACTCCAATACGTCTGTCAACACACTACGGACAAGCTCTGGCGTCAGCAGCGCAGCCGCAGATTTCTCATTATCCGAGCTACGGAGCCCTGCTTCGTGCAAGCCTCTCTGTATATCCTTTGCAACATCAGCAGCAAAGTCCATTGCCGCGTTGGTCTGGATTGCGTATGCATAGCGTTGATGCCCATCGGCTACGGTCTGCGCATCAAGCTCTTGCTGCTGGCAACGCGTGCGTAGGTCGCTCCAGCGTTGCTGGCCCGACTCATCACTAAAGACGAGGAGTGCATCGACCTTGCATTGCCGTTCGTGCTCGCTCGTGAGTGCGGCTTTTGAATCATTTTTATCGGTGGTAGTCTTGATATTTTCCATTCCAATACTATAGCATGTGGTTGCACATCTGTGTAGTATCCATGCTGGTTTTTATAATGAGATAGATATTTATTTCTGATCGACTGCTAGCCCCTGCCGGATCTGCGCCGCACGCATCTCCCCCACCACTGCCGCTAGATCTGCCTGGCTGGCGCGCATAATGCCTCGCACACTACCAAACTGCCGCAGGAGCTTCTGCTTGGTTTTGGGGCCAACACCAGGGATGCCATCGAGCGCACTTTTGACGCTGGCTTTGCGCTGCAACGCTGTGTGGTAGCTGACGGCAAAGCGGTGCGACTCGTCGCGGATGCGCTGGAAGAGCTTGGTAATATCACTGGCTGCAAGCGGCGCGGCAGCTGCCTGGCTGATACTACTGGCTGGTTGTTCCCGCACGGCAGAAGCAGCGTGGGCCACCTCTAGCTCATACACCGCAGCACTACCCCGCAAGTTCTTAGAGTGCGCGCCGGCGTTGCGCTGCCCCGGGTGGAGGTTGACCACATAGACATCGCCATCCTCGTAGACGGTAATACCATTCGGGCGCTCGGCCTGCAGGCGCTGGATATACGCCAACCCCACCTGCGAGCCAGTTTTGTGCACCAGGATCTCTTCCTCGCGCTTGGCAATGCTGATGATCGGCACACGCACCCCGCGCGCGTCACGGGCCGCGATTGCTGCCGCTAGCTGGCCTTTGCCACCGTCAATCAGGAGCAGGCTCGGCGTGCCCCAGCTCTTGATATGGCGCTCACTCAGGCGGCGAAAGATGACGTCGTGCATATTGCCAATGTCGTCGTTTTTTTCGCTGACTTTGAACTTACGGTACTCAGCCCGGTCGCTCACCCCATTACGAAACACCACCATGCTCGCTACCACCTGGCGGCCGCTCATGTGGCTGATATCGTAGCCTTCAATGCGGGTTGGCTCACCCGCGAGCCCCAGCAGCGTGGTCAAGTCCGCCAGGGCCCGGTCCTTACTAATAGCCAAGAATTCCTTATCGCCAAACATCACCCGGCGCTGCAGCTCCTGCATGGCGCGCAGCTTGTTGCGCAGCTGGGCGGCTCGTTCAAATTCGTGCAGCCCGGCGGCTGTCTTCATATCGCGCTCAAGCTTGGCAGCGATTGCTTTGCGGTTGCCTTTGATGTAGCTAATCAGCGTGCGCAGGTTGGCTTTGTAGGCTAGCGAGCCGTCGCTGATTTTGGGGCTCAAGCCTAAATCTTCGTCCAGCTTTGACTGCCCAGGCCGGCGCTCACGCGTCAGGTACGGGAAGATTGGCCGCAGGTGGCGCAGGGCTTTTTTAAGCGCAAAGCCGTTGTAGAAGGGGCCGTAATAGTCGGCGCCATCATCCGCCGGGTTGCGCGTCAAGCTCACTACTGGCCACTGGCTCTTCATGTTGATCCGCACGAAGGTTTGCGATTTATCATCGCGCAGCAGCACATTGTAGCGCGGCATGTAGCGCTTGATCATCTCACTTTCGAGAAAGAGGGCGTCCACCTCGCTTTCGGTCTCGATCCAATCCGTATCGTGGATCTCCGCCACCAGCGCCATGGTCTTATTATCCCGTCCGCGCGAATCCTGAAAATACTGCCGCACTCGGTTGCGCAGCACTGCCGCCTTGCCGACATAAATCACCTCCCCACTGGCCGACTTATGAAAGTACACCCCCGGGCTGCGGGGTAATGTTTTGAGTTTGGCGTGGAGGGCGGCGTTCATACTTTCTATTATAGCGCGAAGCTACTGTTTGCCGGTAAACAGCCGAAACAAACCATCGTGCTCGCCTTGAGCAAGCTTAACAGCCCAGTCTCTCGTTTCGAGATCCGCCAAAAGATGTGCTTTGAGCGCAGTCAAACCAAGTTTCTGTCGCGCCTGTTTGACCTTCTCTGCTTGCTCAACAAAGGCAAAGTATTGCTCGCGATATTCCGTTGGGATATCACTGATCTTGCCATTTGGCATGACAACGTTCTCGAGCCCTGTTAGTTTCCTTTCGTCCTTTTTGCGCACACCAGTAATCGATCGATTCATATACGCACCAAGCTGAGCAACGAGGCCAAGGATATTACAAACTGTTTCACCGTCTTGCTCAATACGCCAAGGGTCAAGGCTTTCAAGTGGAATCTTCGTTTCGCTGCCAGCAAGACGCCAGTAAAGTTCCTTTTCACCCCCGTTACCCTCTTTGAGATAGCGATCACTAGTGAAATGGCTCAGACCTTTGAGCGTGTTCATCAGTGGAGTGTCAAATGGTTTGAGGCCAAATGCCGAAGGGGCAAGCAGCTCACCTAGCGCATCTTCCACCTCATCTCGATATGCTGCTACTGTATCTGTCGTATGCACTAATGTGTCGAGATCTCGCACCGTGCCATTATTCTCACGCCGCCGCGGCAAGTAGATATTACCAAGGTAGTACTTGCCCTCTCATAATTACTCTAAAGCTTGGCAAACCCTCTGCCGCAGCACCGGCACAACCTCCGTCTCAAACCATGGGTTACGTGCTCGCCAGCGAGCAGTCAGCGGCGAGGGGTGCACCAATGGAAAATACTGTGGCAAATAGTGCGCAAAATGCGCCACCGTTTCTGTTAAGTTTTTCTCTGCCTGGCCAGCAAGGTAGTATTTCTGCGCATAGGCACCAACCAGAATCGTCAAGCGCACTTCCGGCATGCGAGCCAGCAGCTTTGGATGCCACTTTTCAGCAAATTCCTTACGTGGCGGCAAGTCGCCATGCACACCCTTGCCAGGGTAGTAAAAATCCATAGGGATGAGCGAAAAGAGGTCGGGGTTATAAAACTGCTCATCGCTCACACCAAGCCACTGCCGCAAAAGGCGGCCACTGGCATCATTCCACGGCACTCCCGTCTCCTGAGCGATACGACCCGGTGCCTGGCCAACAATGATGATACGCGAGCGCGCTGAGGCGCTATACACCGGTTGCCAACCCTGTGCCGTAAAATCTGCATTCATTGGGTCGGCACAAATGTGCTGGTAGAGGAGCGGCTGTGACTGCACAGTTACCATATCTTCAGTATAGCGAAGTTGTGTAGCTAGTTCAATTGTAGCAAGTATGGATATCCATCAGTCCTCCAATACGAGCTCAACTATCTTCTGGAAGGTTTTGCCATTACGGATCGTTAGTTGTTTGTAAAACCGGGCTTTAAGCAGCTTTTTATGGTAAGTTTGATGTGAGATAGTCGGCCTGATTGTGATTACAATAAAAGAACGCCGTACGCCCAAAATGGAGCTGCTCGCGATCGTTCGCCCAAGTAGCCGCTTCTGCCTCGATAGCCGCCGTGTCCGCCTCTGGCAAGTAGAACAGCGCATCCCGCCGGTAGGCCGCGTCGTCCTGCCACCAGCTCGGTAACCGAGCTACCTCCTGCCGGAGCGTGGCAGCACTGATGATGATAAACGGCACCGGGAAGTCATAGGTCGCGTCAAAATAGCGCGCCAATGTGCGCTGGATCGCCTCCTCCGGCTCGCTGCTATCAAAAAACAAATTGCCACTATTGATATACGAGACGACATTGCGAAACCCCAACTCCGCCAGATCTGCCTTCAGGCGATCCATACTCACCTTATGCTTGCCGCCAACATTAATGCCACGGAGGAGCAGTGCGTAGCGCATTGGTTGTGCTGTGGTGTGGTGCAACGTGTGCATAGTGCTATTATACAAGGATAGACGGTGAGCGTCACGTTGCTGGGTGATAGTTACTGCCCACTACTCAGGCAGCAGCCAATGGCCACTCAGCAAAAAGGTTGCCATATCTGCAAGCAGGATAAGCCCGCACAGTATGATAACTGCTGTAATACTCGAGCGAATCAGCGTACTGTACTGGGATCTCACCCGCTCGAACCAGGCTATAAGGGGTTGGTGTCTATCGCACATAATCGCGATGACGAGACCAAAAAACAGCCCTTGGCTAACAAGCAACCACACCACGTGCGCTATAATAACGACGAGCAGTGACTGTTCGCGGCTCGCTATAGCAATCACTGCGAGGAATGATGGGTCAGTAAAGGCACTGGCTGCATAGATAATACCACCAAGCACAATACTACGCCTAAGCCACTGCAAAACTCGGCTATCCTGCGACTCCTTTGGTTCCTTATCCGATTTTATATGCCTGTGTAAGCGAGCCGCCGCCCAGCCAAGCAGCCCCACACTTGCTGCGCCTTCTGCGCCTACCCACACACAAGCTGGTACACGATGAAGTGCCTGGGCAAATAGCTCAGCACTACCGCCAAGTAGGAGCGATGCTGCTACGCCAGCGGTGACTGTTCCTACTAAGACGATGAGTGCAAACGCAGCGATTTTTTGCTTGGGCAGCTTGCTTGCCACTAGCAGCACAACCAGCACTGCGCCAAACACATCAAACCCAGCCACGCCAAGGCCAAATGCAAGTGCAATAACATTCATAGTGTCTAGTATAGCAGTAGATTCTTGAAGATGGCATACGTATCTCTCATCACACTATAGATTATTATGAGCACCTTACCGCCAACACGGCATGCCTTATCCCTGTTTACCTAGTAAGAAAATACGTGGCTCACTTCAAGCTATTGTACGCCGCGTAAAGCACCTGCTCTTATTTGCTATATCCAACGAATCCAGTAGTATTCCCTATCAAGCGATCAACGATGATACCGTTGCTATTAATAATCATGGTTGGCCCATCTGTACCCGCCAAAACAACAGCTGTTTGTGCCTGCCTAGCATGAATAACACTATCTGCTGCGTGAAATTGCTTTTGCAGATAGCCATACTCAGGATCACTCACTGGAATATAGGCAACGTCACTCCCCTTGAGCCGCTCAACAATATCTGGGTAGTGTATGTCATAGCAAACATATGCCGTAACTTTCGTAGCATTATGCGTAGCAATTACGCGTGAATAACGCGCTGTACCAATTGATTCATCTGGCGCAAGATGCGCTTTGTAATTTGTTAGTATACTGCGACCAGACTGATCTACCAGTGCGACTTTTTTGTATATTCTTGTATCGTCTTTTTCTGTTGTGTGGTAGACGATGTTGATCGATTCTCTTTGTGCAAAGGCTGCAATTGTTGTGTGCAGTGCAGGTGGGATAGAATTTTCTGGCCAGACGATTGTCGCATGAGGATATTGGTACTGTGCAATTGCGCGCTTTGTCAGATGTATGAGGTCATCCACATCAGCCTTAGTAGCGGGTATATCAACGCCGCCACGTGTCATCTTTTGGAGTGCAATCACTGGAGGGAGTGGCTTGGCTGGCATATGCACAACAATACTATTTGCTATCGCCACGAGTACAACAAATCCACAGCTCATACGTATCCATACGCTCATACGAGCATGCACTATTAGCCACGCTATACTCGCGCCACAGAGTAATACAATCGCTTCGAGCACTGCTTCGCCGCCATAGGCACTCCACATAGTGATACTGTCATTACGCCACACGCTATAGCCAAGATGAGGAATCCACCAATCCTCTACCACTGGTGCATGAGTTCGTATATACGTCAATGTACACCATGCAATAACAAAGAGCACTACAGCACCGTATGTCCGAATATACCGACGCAGAGCTATAATCCAAAACAGATTAGCCTGCAAAAGCGCCCATCCAACACTTGCACCAAATGCCACGCCGGGCGACATAATGTAGTAATACCAATAGGTCGTTGGTAAGAGCCATGCCAGCAAGAAACAAGCACCAACGCCATAAAGATGGACGCCCGACAGTCGTCGCACTGCTATAAATAGCAATGCCAATGCAAAAAATACTGGTAGCTGCAGAAGCCAATGTGGGGCAAAAGCCGTTCCTGCCACAACAATGCCAGATATCGCCGCAAAAATATATGGCCGAGCCGCTCGCCGTATTGTTATAAAGCGCATAGGTTTCATGTGCTCGCACGCCATAGGCACTACAAGCCAGCGCCGCACCCGTCGGCAGTACCACTCGTAACGCTCGTCAAAGACGTGATGGAGGGCGTGCTCTTCGATTGGAATAATGAGCCAGTTTAGCACGCCAAAGCACACCACTGGGCACAGCAGCGCCAGCCATGAGCCGCTCACCAACGCGCAACCAAGTACCGCCAAGATATATGCAAGATAAAGTGGATTGCGCGAGAAATTGAACGGCCCCGTGGTGAGCAGCTCGCTTGGCTCATCAAGCGGGTTGGTTGAGGTTGCAGCTCGGCGCAAAGCGCGCATCGTTGCATGCATTATAAACACAGCCACAACAATGCAAGCAGCACCTACCAGCCACCATTCGCTGGCAATCACTACTGTCCCCGGCCACGTCCACGCCACTGCTAAAGCAGCAAAGCCGAAGCCGAAGAGACAAAAATCAGGAATATGGTTATACATCATATGCTTCTTCATGCGTATGATTATACCACTTTATTACTGATATGACATAAACATGATATACGTTCTTATTATGTACGCATTGCCCCTGACTCATTTATCGGAGATGCGCTGCATGCAGGGCGTCATACATACTTGGCTACCTCTTCTATCTTTATAACGCATCTCTCTCTTTCTATAACTCTCTTTCTCTCATATTTCTCTATCCATCTCTATATATCTATATATCTATTATATATCTATATTTCTCTACTTATCTCTATTTACTTATTTTTTATCTCTTTATTTCTATCTTTATATTTCTCTATATATCTACACTATTCTCTATATCTCTCTATACATCCATATATCCATATCGATTTCTCTCCTATTTATATATAAATATATAAGAAAAGAACCCACACTAACAGGGAAAAAACAGGGTAAAAAAGGCGAATTTCGAAATTCGCCTTTTTTGATATAAAACTGTGCCTTGATATACTACCTTGTAAGGAGCTTATTATATGCCAAAGTACGTTCATATTGCTGGTCTTATTCTATTGCTTTGTTTGCTAATGTATGTGCTGCTGCGCGTGCTAGCGCCAGCGTCACACTCTACCTCGCAAGGCAGTGCAAACCATTCACCTTCTCATCATGCATCATCACATATGCTCTATGGCCTGACAATCGACGACAGCTGGGAGGGCACGAGAAAGCTTGCTGATATCGTCGAGGCCATTCAGCGCTTGCCCGCTCGGCCAACGGTGCGAATTGTTATGTCCGAGGATCGATCACCGCAGAGTTACCGGGGGCTATTCAAGGCGATTCATCGCGTGGCCGATATCATGGCCCAGCCCGTTGATTCTTCTGATATACACAGCTACAGCACTGAGCGCTACCAGCAGCGCTTTGCTGAGTCTTACCAGTATTTATCTCACTACGTAGCGATATGGGAGGTTGGCAATGAAATAAATGGCCAAGAGTGGATCCAAGAAGACCCGCGCCTTACTGCCGCGAAGGTGGCCAGTGCCTACCGATACATTAAGGATAAGCATGCCGTGGCGGCGCTTGTTCCCTACTACTTCCCGCCAAACGGAAGCACGCTGAGTATGAAAGAGTGGCTACAAACATACCTACCTGATGATCTGAGGCGGGGAGTCGATTATGTCCTCGTCAGCTACTACGACGATGACAACGATGGCTACCAACCCAACTGGCGGCAGATCTTTACCGATCTCGAAGCCCTCTTCCCGCAGGCCAAGCTCGGCATTGGCGAGTGCGGCACACCCAGCGAGCATGCCCCGATGGCGCGCAAACTACAGTTGTTTCGACATTATTATGCCATGCCGCGGTATACCCCACGCTATGTTGGTGGATACTTTTGGTGGTATTGGGCACACGATGGCGTGCCATACAAAGATAACCCGCTCTGGGAGGAGACTGCGAGGTATATGAAGAAGCGCCAGTCATGAGCCAGACGTCCTTTGGCCATACCCTATTCCACCAATATGTGGCATAATATAACTAATGCATCACGAAACTTCGCACACCAAAGCAGCGCATAGCTACCAGCAAGCACTCGCGCAAACAGTCGGTGATTTTCTGCAACACGTACACATGACTGAGATTCAGCCAGACGCAGCGACTGTCTTTGTGCATGATGAATGTAATCCTGATTCGATTGGGGCAATCGCTACCGCATGCTCACCGCAAGCTCCGACTGACGGCCGATTTGATTTTCAAAAAGCACATATCACAGGGCACCGCGTTGATGGGTCGTCAGTTGCTGGACGTGTTATTGAAGAAAACCAGGATACCATCACTCTGACTGATAGTGCGATGAATCCTGATCATCGCGTCCTCAACTTGCCGCTGCCCGACCAACATGCCGTTCTACAGGTTGCTTTCACGAAAAACTGTACGCCACAGCTGGATGAACTAGAAACACTATGGCAATGTGGCAGAGCCAAAACTGCACTCAGTCTTGGCATCACAGCGTTGCAAACATTAGCGCGAGAATCCTATCCTACTCAGTCAGTCGCCGACATGCTAGCGCTTAAATCACCCACTACACCGAACGCAATCCTCACCACGTGGGATGTGTCGGACTCAACCAGGGAGATGGCGCGTGATGATGGAGAATTACGCTCATTTCTCATTTGCTTCGGTAGCCAAGCAATCACTGCCGTGCAACGTTATGGCGGCGAGCTGATCGACTGGACAGG
>CAUQNE010000008.1:0-19435 GCA_963519835.1 uncultured Candidatus Saccharibacteria bacterium | reverse complement strand
CGCGCACCGTTCGGGACGGTGAGGTCGCTGGTTCAAATCCAGTCACCCCGACCATACTTTGCTCCGGCAAAGAGTGGTCGCCCGTGTGATATAAAGCGTATCGGGGTGTGGCGCAGTTGATAGCGCGCGCGGTTTGGGACCGCGAGGTCGCTGGTTTGAGTCCAGTCACCCCGACCATTGAGTCAACACTCAAACCCACGTCATGGAAGCCCCATGACGTGGGTTTTTGCTTGTTTTTGCTGGATTTTGGGGCAGGAAGGCCATCATCTGGCAGATCATGCAAGCTCACGTCTTCTGGCGCTGAGACGACGATGTCACTTGGCTGGCTCAATGTGACTTCGTCGTCTCCAGAGGCTTCCAGGCTGTCGTCATCTCCTACCTCCACACCCTCTTTGCTCAGGCACGACTCTCCTCCTCTCACCCCCAGCACCCCATCAAACGGTGGCTGGTAGCGCACTATCGCAGTAAGCAACCCAGTCTCGTCGTCTGGTGTGATGTACACCTTGTCGAAGAGCACCTGGTTGAGCATGCGCCGGATGTGCTCAGGAGCCTGCCGGTAGGCGGTGGCCATGTGCTGGGCAATATCTAACGCTTGCCCGACCAAGGCCTGCCGCTCTGTCATCTCACCCTCCAGCCCCGTCATCTGTCGCTCCACGCTGCGCAGCTCACGGCTTATCCGGCTTTGCTCACGCTTGAGGACGTCAAGCGGAATGGCGTCGGCGTAGTGAGCTTGGAGGAGCTTGTCTCGCTCCCGTTCGAGCCGTCGCCGCACGGTCTTCGCTTCCGTCAGCCGCTGAGTCGACTCTGCTACCAGCATGGCCAACTGCCGCTGCAGGGCAGTTTCGAGGACAGCTCGCTGCCCAGGCCGCAACGCCACTCGGTCATAGAGCCGGACGATCTCATCCTCAATCTGCTCCGCCAGCGTTGCCCGAAACGAGCACTGCGGCTGTTTCTTGGAGTGCCGCCCCAAGCAGACGAAGTACTCATACACCACACCGCGGGGCTTCACATTCGTCACGATGAGACGGGAACCACAGATCCCGCAGTAGATCGTCGACTTCAGGTAGTGGGCGTGCTTGACCGTCCGCTCACCGTTGACGCGGGTGGCCAGCAGCGTCTGCACCGTCTCGTATGTCGCTCGATCCACCAAGGGCTCGTGGCTCCCGGCATAGTGCACCCCTTGGTAGACCACCTCACCGACGTAGAAGGGATTGTGTAGCACCTTGCTGAGTAGCTGCACCGTCACCGGCTTCTCCGGCAGTGAGGCGGTCGGCACGGTGGTCAGGCCGCGCAGCGTCAACTCTTCGGCCAAGCGCCTGAGCGTCCACTCCCCACTGGCGTAGGCCGCAAAGGCCCAGGCCACCAGCGGCCCACGTACCTCATCCACCACCACGATGCGCGCCTCCTGGCCATTCTTCGTCGTGATGACGTTGCGGTAACCCAGCGGTGCTCGGCCGATGCAGCCACCACCCCGCACTTTCTCGGCCATGCCTTTCTTCACCTCATTGGAGAGGTTCTTGGAGTAGAACTCGGCGATACTGGCCATAATGCCGTGAACCAGCAGCCCACCGGGCGTCTGATCGATATTCTCGCTGGTCGACACCAGCCGAACGCCGAGCTCATCGAAGCGTTTACCCAAGGTGGTGTCGTCGTAGCGGTTGCGCACCAGACGGTCGAGCTTGTGGACGATGACGTAGTCGACCGGCCGTCCCGCCCGGGCTTCTTCCCCCAGGTAGCGCAGCATCGCCTGGAGAGCCGGGCGCCGCGTGGTAGTGGCGCTGACCCCGCCCTCGGTGAACTCCTTGCCGATGATGGCGCCGATGCTCATCGCCTTGCGCTTGTTGGCCGCCCGCTGAGCTGGGATGGAGAAGCCCTCCTCACGGCCGCCACGCCGGGCCTGCTCGCGGGTAGAGACGCGCAGGTAGGACACAGCGCGCCGGGGAGTCAGCTCCTGGGCCAGCTGCTCGGCCGAGTTTTGGATGGTGGGAGAGGGTGATACTTGCATACTTCTATTACCGCTCCGATCGCCGAAATTGTCCAGTACATCACCCACAATTGGTTCAGACCTATGCTCGCCACCCCCGATAGACCCTTCAGTCGAATGGGACACCATTTTTTCGTCAGCATCGTCCTTGTTCATCACACAGCACCTCCGTATTTCGTAAGTCGTATTCTATTGAGCCGTCACAGTCCTTTTGCATTCATCACGCCGCCACCCCATTCCGTATCGTCTCCCCGATCTGCTGGTTAGTGATGACGACGAAAAGCGCTGCGGGTAGGTGTTGATCGCTGGCGATGACGCGGCGCAGCTGCTGGCAGCGCGCGGCGTGAGGCACCACCCACAACACGAGCGGGAAGACACCGCAGGCTCGCTGCTCGGCCCCACTGGCGTAGTAGGCGGCGTAGCGCTGGCAAGTGGCCAGGACACGGGCAGGGTTCTCGGTGTCGCGGTCAACCTCGATGAAGTAGTGGTCGTCGTGGTGCGGGCTGGTGACGACGGCGTGCAGGTCGGGCCGCAGGGTGAGCTGCTGCCCAGCCGGCCCCAGGTAGGAGCGCCAGCAGCCTGGCTCGGTGGTGATGGTGGCGCTGGCGTCCGTCATAGAGCGAGCGGTCTCGGTGATCTGCACACTGGTCTCGGTGATCGCCAGCAGATGAGCCAAGAAGCTGGTGGACAGGCTGCGCGGACGCTGCCGGCTACGGCTGCCGGTTTGCATGCGGCGCCCACGAGTCGTGAGCGTCCAGATAGAGACGGTAGAGCCGCCCTGCCAGCCGCCAACTCGTCGCTCCAGGCGGGTGACCAGGTCGTGCTCCTGCAGCCGCGCTAGGTGGCGCAGCGTCTGGCGGATAGCGGAGGACAGCGAGCCGTAAGCCTCAACCGTCAGGCGGGCCAGTTGTGTCGTCGTCGCGAAGCGGTAGGTGGCCAGCAGCGCCAGAAGCCGATGCGCCGCGGGGTGGTCGCAGGCGTGGGGAAGATGCTGTCTCATGATGTCCTCCTCCATGGTTCGCCCTTCTCCCCCACGGGCCAGTGGTGACGCCAGAACGCGGGGTCAGTCACCGCCACTGCTTGGCCGTATTGCGCACTATGGCGGGCATTGGTGGCTCGGCTCAGGCCAGCGATCCGTCTGCCGAACCGTCGTGCCAGGCGTCCTGCGAAGGTGGTGCGAGGCAGCGGCATCATCGCTGCCTCCGGCCAATCGGGCTGTCGTTATCCGTCGCTGATGTAGGTGCGCTGGTAGACGTCGATGAGGTGAGGGCGAGCAGCGCCTGCTCGGTCTGCTCTGCCGGTACGCCGTAGTGCGCGTGGCTGGCGGCATAGAGGGTGGCTGGGTCACGGCACCGTGCGGCCGCCGGCTGGGTGGTGAGCGAGAACCAGTCGCTGCGCTGGCCGCGCTGCATGAGCTGGGCGTAGGCATGGAAGGCGGGCAGCAGCTGGAAGTCGACTGCCTCCAGCTCGGGTGCCAGGCGGGCGGCCGCCGCGGCGTCGGTGCTTGAGAGGCCGAAGTACAGCTTGTTGCGCGCATTGCTCTCGATCGCCTGCATCATCGCGGGCGACAGCTGCGCGCGGTACTGGTGCGCCAGGTGGAAGGCCCCGCCCAGCGAGCGAGCCTGGGCCAGCGCGTCGGACAGGTCATGCGGCAGGCCGCCGATGAACTCATGCGCCTCGTCGATGAAGATGCTGACGATGTGGCGCTGCTCTGGCGGCAGAGCTTGGCGGGCCAGGAGGAGCGTCCACAACCGCGACACCAGCAAGGTGCCCAGCAGCCGGGCCGCACCCGCCCCAAGCAGACCACGATTGAGATTGACGACGACGATGCGCCGCCGAGTAAAGAGCTCTGCCAGGTCGAAGCGCGGCTGCGCTTGCCCCAGCACGGCGCGCAGATAGGGACGCAGGATGAGCTGGCGCAGTTTGTTGAGCACTGGCGCGATCTCCGTCGCTTGCGCCTCCGGTTTCTTGGCGTTGTAGGCCGCCCAGAAGGCGCCAGTACCCAGTGGATCGTCCGGCACCTGAGCCAGCACCCACCGGCGAAAAGCCGGATCCGTCAGCAAGGGCGGCAGCCACAGCAGCGTCGCCTGCGGTAGGCGGGCCAAGGTCAGCAGCGCGGCAGATAGGACATCAGCGGTGCGAATGCCCCAGTGCTCGCGAAACAGCGCCTCAAAGGTGCTCAGCATTGCCTCCGCCGTGACGGGTGCCAACTGAGGCGGCCCGGCCAGCGGATTGAGGCCAACCGGTGCTGGGTTGCTTGGGTCGATCACCACCACGTCGCGCTGGCGCTGCTCGGGCAGGCGGGCGAGAAAGTCCGTCGCCAGGTCACCCTTAGGGTCGATCAGGAGCAAACCCCGGCCCTGCGCGGCGTCGGCCAGAGCCAAGGCCAGCATGACGGTGGACTTACCAGCTCCAGTCGGCCCCAGCAGGTGCGTGTGGTAGGCGGCATCGGCGATGGCGATCCCTACTGGCTGCGCCTGGCCAGGCGCGCTGGTTATACCCACCACGCGACGCCGCTCCAGCAGTGGTGTCGACGGCAGCAAACGGCGCGGATGCAGGTTGCCCAGCAGCGGCAGTGGCGCCTCACCGATCGGCCAACCAGTCAGGGCGGCCAACCGGCCAGAGCGCAGGCGCAGGGGCCAGCACCAGGGGCGACGGGCCTCATCGATCTTGTCTGTCGCCTCAGCCACCAGCCGGACGGACGACTGCGCGGTCTCCACCAGGCGCAGCGCCCCAAGCAGCTGAGCAAAGCGCTGGTGTGCCTCAGCACTCGGCCCGCGATAGCCAAGCCGGAGGCAGACGGCGGCACCATGCTGCTCATCGGCTGGTTTGCTGGCGCGGGCGGGCGACTGTGCCGCGTCGTAGCCGACCAGCAGCTGCCGCCAGAGCGAGGGTGGCGGCGTCTCCGCCAAAGAGGCTGGACTGAGTCGGCGCCCCACCAGCAGTTGCAGCACTACCTGCTGCGAACCCGTCAGGTTAGAAAGGGCAGCATAGAGGGCGCGCACCGCCGCAGTAACGCGCTCGGGCAGGTGACTGACCTGCCGCCCCCGTACCATCACGCGCACCGCCCGCGTCATGGGCAGGCGCGGCTGCTCGGGTCGGTGCAAGCGTGCCGGTAGGTGATTGCTCAGCAGTGCCGCCAGGCCGGGCCGGCCGGTTTGCGTGCCCACCACCCAGTGCGCACCACTGGCGTCGGCGCGCAGCTCCAGCACCAGTGGCCCCAACTCCGTCGCCGTCGTCAGGCGCTCCAATGCCGTGGTGGCCAGTGCTGGGCTGATTGGGCTGTCCCAGGCCAGCTCCTGCCACTGCCAGTGCCCGGTCATGACGCCCCTCCATCTGCCCTGTTAGCTGCGGAGTCATTGGCCGCGTCATCAACCTCATCGTCATCCAGTAGCGTGGTTTTCTCATCCCGCTGTTGCTCCAGCCGTTGCAGCATGAGCAGCAGCAAGACCCGCGCCAATGCATCGGCGTCTAACTCGCTGCGCCAGGACGGCACCGCGCGGTAGTGCGGCCGCCCCTGGTTTCGTCGCTTGCGGCAGGTCATAGCCGCCTCCGATCCATCACCAGCGCTGGCGATACCAACGCCCCACGGCGACCAGCAGCGCCACCACACTGGCCAGCGCCAGCACCCACCAGTAGCGGCAGAGCAGCTCGACCGCCCAGATCAGCAGCACCACGCCGCCAAAGACGTACACGCAGCTGCGGAAGAAGCGCGCCGCCAGCGACCCCGTGCCGATTCCATCTCGCATCAGTCAGTCCTCTCATCGCTCTCATGACGTGCCCTCCTCGCCAGCGGCATCCATAGCGTCTGTTGCTGCTTCATCGTCAGCCGGAGCCAGCGCCGCCTGCGGCCACTGCCGATCGCTCGGCACGCAGTAGCCCCAGCGGGCCAGCGAGATGGTCGAGGCGCACTCGTCGCCCCAGATGTCCCAGTGCTGGCGCGATGGCGCCGCCCGGCGGGCGAACAGCTCCACAAAGGGCCCGTTGCCCACCAGCCGCTCGACGATCTGGTGGATCTCCTCCGGCTTGTGCGAGTGCTCCTGCAACGGGTGGAAGCCCCAGTTGGGCTGGGCCCGAAAGGCCACCCGGGTACCCTGTCCCCGTACGCCCAGCAACAACAACTCGCCGGCGTTACGGAAGGTGTGCCCCATCGAGAAGCGCGGCTTGGCCCAGAAGTAGAAGCTGGTGTAGCGGAATCCCCAGGCCTCCAGCAGCTCGATCCCCTGCGGCACCGTCGCCGTGGTCACCCAGACGAAGCAGAACGAGCGCGGCGCCGTTATCTCCCGCACTGCCTCACCCATGGCACGCAGCCGCGGCAGCGGCATCAGGCGGTAGTGCTGCGCCGCCCCGTGACGCCCCGTCTGCTGGCTGCACCATGGCGGATCGGCCAGCACGGCCCGGAACGTCCCGCGCTGCGGCGCCCCGTCTGCCTGGTTATGCGCGGCGTGCGACTGACTCGCCAGCGCGTGATTTGTCAGATTGCTCATTACGATCCCTCCTTTGCTTGCTTATCTGCTATTTGTGTGCGCGTACAAAACGTGCTCACACTCCCCATTACGAACTGATTTGCTCGATTTGTGAACCCCCTCACCAGCCACAACTCCCACCGACGCGACACGCCACCAGCGATGTGCCGCTCTGTGGTGGCACCACAGAGAACAAAATGGACACGAAGGCCAAATAGTGGCGGCGAAAGTACATGCTGTAGTTTTTGCAACAGGCGGCCAGATCGGCCCGCACATGGCAATGTGGAGCGCGAATCAGCTGGGCGTCTGTCAGCACGAGCTGTTCGCGCCGCCTGGCTCGTCCTTGCCGTTGGCGGCCTCTTCAGGCTCCGCAGCCGCTTCCTGCGCCCGTCTCGTCATCGCCACAGCGCTGTAGAAGGCGGCCAGGTCGTGGGCCTGCTTGGTGGCGAGGGCCTGCTGCCAGGCGTCGCTCTGGGCGCGGGTGGTTGTGGTGGGCGGGGTGTCGTCGCGCCAGACGGCCCAGGTCAGCAGGGCGATGGCGATAAGAGTCAGGCAGCCGACGAAGGCCAGGCCGTTGATGATCCAGCTCATGGTGGGTACGTCCTTTCTGATGGTGTGCGTGGTTGCTCGGTCGTGCTGGGGTGTCTCGGTATGTCACGCCGGCTCAGAACTGCGCGATGCCGCGGGCGGCCTTGATGCCGTAGGCGCGCAGGATGGCGTGGTAGTAGGTCGCGCCGGCGGGGGTGGTCTGGTAGCAGGACTCGGCCAGGGCGGACAGCGTGGCGACGTTGCCCATGGCGCTGGCGGCCAGGAAGGCGCGGGCTTGGTCGGTGGCGTGGGCCAGTTGGCTGTCGGCGGCCAGCTCGTCCAGGCGGCGCTGGGCGGTGCGGGCCAGGCTGCGCGACTGCGGCGCCCGGGGTGGGAGCAGGTCGGCGGCGAAGAGCTCGGCGATCGGCAGGACGGGTGCAGCGGGCTGGGGGCCGGTGAGGTGGTCGGAGTGGTCGGTCGTGGGCATGAGGGGTGTCCTTTCGTAAAGGGTGGCGGCCAGCGCCACCAGCGGAGCGCGGCCACGGTCAGCGCGGTTCGGTCAGGTCTGGTGTGCCGCGTCCTGGTGCCGTTTCTCGCAGCGGATGCGGTGCTGTGGCCTTGGTGCTTCCAGCCTGGCGCTGGCTAGGTGGTGGTGTCACTGACAGAAAACCGGCACCCTGGGCCCTATGGCCAAGGACGGTGGACTGCACGATCCGCTGCGCCAGCGGCTCGTAGCCGAGCTGCGGGTGCTGCGCCGTGGCCAGGGGGCGTGGACGGTGCGAGTGGCGCCGCTTGTCTGGCTGGTCGATGCCGCAGGGCTCGGCTTGGTGGAGCGGGCGGTGGCACGCCTGGAGCAACTGCGCCAAGCGCTGGGCACAGACCCACTCAGTGACGTAGGGGCCTTCTTCTGGCTAGGAGACGTCGGCATTACAGAGCCGGAGGTGTCGCTCGAGCAGCGACTGGCCCGCTATGCGGAGGTCTTTCACTGCAATGAGCGCACAGCGCTGCGACGTAGTGATCGCGGCATTGCGATGCTGGCGGCTGCCCTGCGTGATGAGGCGGAGCGGCGGCCTTTCGCCCTGATCTGGCTGTTTCAGTCGGCGGGCAGTGCCACGGTGGTGCTGGACTGCGTCATGGAAGCGCAGTCCGTGCGTGAGCCGGTGGTCAGCATCAATGGTGAGGCAGCGCAGCTACCACCCTTCGTTGGCCACCGCGAGCCCGGCGTTGATGGGCAGCCGCAGTACCGCGCTCGGGCAGTCCTGGATGGCCTCCCTGTCCAGACGGCACCCGGGCCGTACCTGCCCTGCCTGGCGGTGCGGGTGCTGTGGGACATGCCTGTCTGGCCGGTCTGGCAGCTCACCGGCTGGGTGGTCGACCCCCACTACCTGGTGCGCCTCCAGACCTTCCGCCAACGCGCCGCCGAGGTCAGCCTCGTCTGGCGCGACGACACCAGCAGTGTCAGGGAGGTAGTGCCGAGGCTGCATGAGGGGTGAAAATAGAGGCAGAGACTGAAGCATAGATGGATGCCATAAGTGAATACAGCTGCTTGCAAACAATCTGATCTGGGTGCCCACTCACGGCATACAGCAAATACGTCAAGGTAACGAAATTGTCACAATAAGCTTCTCGCTTATGTTAGGCAGTTTACCCCAAACATGCAAAGTGATAGGCTTCATGTTGATCAAGTGAAACTCCCAAACATTCCGAGGAGCCTCTATGTGTAAAAAAGATAGCAAAACTGAATCCAGCCACGAGGAATCACGCGCTAAAAATACTGCGACACACGACGACCCCAAAGGTATTTTTAAATTCCGCAACCCAGAATCGCGGATAAGCAAACTACTTGACTCGAAAGATCTGACTGCAGCCAAACAGTGGTATCAGCAAAATTATGATAGGAATGAAAGTCGAAACTGCCCTGTGTGCCAAGACCTTAGTGCAGACTTAGCAAACCTTCTCAGTCGCGCCGACACTTTTAAGTTTGCCACACCAGTTGGCGCACTTATGGCGGCATTTGTTGGAGCATATCTTGCAGTACTCTTGAAACCAGATCAATCAATTATTGCGAGCACCACCATTCAAATTATGACAAGTGCGGTCATAGCCACAACGGCCCTCATAGCTCTCTTCGTTTATTGCGTAGCCCAACGCGACAGTGAAGAGCGAACCAAAGTTGCCTTCAAGTTAATGGAGTTTTCTCGAATAAACGAGTCCAACACAAGTGTCGACAATCAAGAATTTTGCTCCCAACATGAAAGACTAGTTCCATCGGAACTGGAATGACACCAAACTACATAAATTGATGTCGATGCAGTACCTGGCCACCGTAAAACAATCAATGCAACCCAGTGATTTAACACACCAAGTTACATTGATTGCGCCCCGCTGTCGCCAGCGGTCACTTGTAGATCAGCAGGAATAATGACGACGCCTTTCTACCCTCCAATCAGCCACACTCCGTGCCACTCCTCACGCACCGCATCAACCAACGCAACGGCGAAGTCTTCATAACTAATACCATCAGTTAAGAAGGTCTGCTCACGATCTCCTGCAGGTATTCTGTTGTATCGTCCCTGGTACGGGCCATCTGGTATATACCGAGGCGGCGGGATAAGGTATGCCCATTGGCACGGCTGTTCATGTTGTTCCAGGTAATCACGCAAATGCGCATGGCCGATTCCCCGTGGTAAGGTGACGGCTGGGAAGCCTGGCGTTTCCCAGAATCGTCGCCCATCGTCCATATGCAGAGCTCCTGCACCACCAACATGGACGACAGAGAGCTCTCGGCTTGTATCGCGTGCGGCAACAATAGACTGATGGAGTTCGACTAGCGCTGATGCAGCAATATTCTCTCGGAGGCGAATCGCGTTGACCACCACGTCAACGCCCTCTAGCGCGGTCGACAAACTTGTGTGGTCGTCGATATCGACAACCCGTGGGGCATCAGCACCATCCGGCAATGATCGTTGTCCTTCGAAATAACTTGCCTGACGCAATCCGGCATACACTGTTGCGTTATCTGGCCGATGCTTACAGACAAGGCGGCCAGTCCGCCCCGTAGCCCCAAGAACAAGAATAGTTTTCATGATGACGAGCCCTTTCGTAGAATGGCTCCAAGCGTGAGAAGCGAAGTTGCTGCGATGACCAGCAGGGCAACTAATGTGAGCGTCAGAGTGCCAAACCCTCCGATTGCCTTACCAACCAATGCGCCGATGCTTGCACCGATGAACAGAACAAAACCATTGATCGCCATACCGCTTCCTCGGTGTGGCGCTGCAGTCTCACCGTACAGCATGATCATTGAGGGAATAGACAGCGCAACACCCGAGACGTAGACAATACTGAACGCGACGACACCAGAAATCGTCTGAGCTGTGAACGTCTCTCCCAACATGCCGACTGCAGCTAAGCCAAAGCCCACCTGTGCGACCCGAATTGCACCGATACGCTTGGCCAAAGCGCCTGCTCCGAGGCTAATAAACATCGCCGGAAGTGCAGCTAGACGAATGAGAATGATGTTTGACGCGGCAACGTGAAGATCTTCGAGATGGTGACCAATGCCGGTGTATAACGCCACAAACGATAACAGCAGCGTGATATGGGCGATGCCAAGCAATACGATCGCCGGCCGAAACAGAAGCACAATGAGGTTACCAAACTGCTGCAGCAACGTCATTGATGGCCTGTGGTTGGGAACTTCTGCGACAGAAAAGAGGATGATCGTAAATATAATCGCCAGAACGACGCCGCATGCAACGAAGAACCACGACCAACTTGCGCGTAGGGCGATTGTTGATGCCAGCACTTGCCCAAAAATTCCCGCTACCAAGAATGCGGCTGACATTGCCCCGATTGCTCGTGCCCGACGCTGAGGAGCAACAGCCTCAGTCAAATATGCTAATGCCACCGGCGCAAATCCAGACGCAGCTGCACCTTGGAGCGCACGCACCCCAGCGAGCATCGGCAGCGACGAAGCTGCTGAGCACAGGAGTGTTGCCACCGCAAGCACGCCAATCGACGCCGTCATCACCTTCTTGCGTCCATAGCGGTCCGAAATAGGTCCCCACACCAGGAACCCTACAGCATAGGTCACACTAAAGCATGTCGATAATGCGAAGGTTGCATCAGCCCCCATCGAGGCTCCGACTGGGCCAAGTAACGGAATAGCCGCATACAACTGAGTCAAGACAAATAGTGCGGCGACAACCAGGACGGAGACAGCACCTCCATTACCCGGATAGATTGCGGCTGGAGAACCACCGCTTCCTTGTTGAGCCACCGCAATGTGGTCTCCATGATGATGTTGCTGCTCGGTCATGCTGACGCTCCTTTCCAACGTTATCGTTGGAACCAGTGTAGTATAATAAAGCGGAAGATGCAACCACAACGTTGGAGATGAAAGTGAGGAGTCCGATGGTTTGGGATACAGAAGGCACTAAACGTAAGATCAAGGAAGCCGCGACGGCCGAGTTTGCGCATTACGGCCTTGATGGCACCACAGTCGAGCAGATCGCGAAAAAGGCTGGCGTCAACAAGGAACGCGTTTACAACTACTTCGGTGGCAAACGTACGTTATTCGCAACCATCCTTCGTGACGAATTGGCGACGGTTGCTCAGGCAGTTCCAGTTACCTCATTTGCGACAGAGGACATCGGCGATTACGCCGGGCGTGTCTATGACTACCATCGTGAGCGACCCGAACTCATCCGCCTTCTCCACTGGGAGGCGTTGGTGTTTGATAACGAAGTACCAGACGAAGATCTGCGCAGGACGTTCTACCGCGATAAGACTGCTGCTGTTCTTGAAGGTCAGAAGGCGGGAGCAATCACCAAAAACATTGATCCTGCACAACTGATGCTGTTCATACTCTCGATTGCAGGCTGGTGGTCGACTGTCCCCCAAGTCGCGCGCATGCTTTGTGGGCCACTATCCGAGGAGGAGCACACCAGGCGGCGAGCAGCTGTAATTCAAGCTGCTCGCCGCCTGGCTGCACCAAAAGCTGGGGACCTGTAACGTGATAGTCAGGCCACACGCCTTCGAGTGCTACGGGCGCCTACGGCCGATCAACCTCAGGGACATGAAGAACTGTGTGTCCGAGTTGCCGCATGAGGTCTGCAATATCGAAGTGGGCAGAACGTTCGACGATGTAGTCTCCTTCGAAGCGATCGATGCCGATCGCAGTAAAGTCTGCACGTTTGCCACTAGGAGGTAGTCCGCGGAACGGCCCGTCTTGGGTACCAATGCAACGCACACGTGTCACCACGACATCTCCTTCAGCAATCTGCTCTTGGACACGATCATCCATGTCAGGAAACGCAGTACGGAACGCACGCACCCACTCACGTACGCCCTCTGGACCCGTTAGGTCAAACTGTGGCCAATAGAAGTTAGGAGCAAACACCTCGTCCGCAAGTTCGAGGCGGTTGTTAGTAATAATCTCCTCGAACAGGATCGCGGCGCGCTGCTTCCTTCGTGCAAGCTGGTCTGAGTCATTCATGTGATTTCTCCTAAGGATGTTGAGTGAGGAAAGAAAACAAGTGAGTTCTTATTGAGTCAGCTGCTTTAGCGTTGTTGAATAGAAAGAAATGATCACCTTCAAACTTATCGAAGCTACTTCCGGTCAACGTACGGGAACACCAACCTGATACCTCTCTGGGCGGAGCAACAGGATCATTTGTCCCGGCCATCACGTATAGAGGTGTACAGCGGAGAGGCATTGGATCCCGTTCGTGAAGTGAATCACTAAACTGGAAGTCTTCTCGGAGACGTACAGCCGCAAGGGAGCGTAGTGCTGGATGCTCGAAGTACTCTGGAGGCAGGGCACCCCATTCGGCCACCCTGGTCAACAGCGTGTCATCGTCTAGCCGAGCAAAACTATGATTCTGTCTATTACTCTTAGGAGCGCGTCGTCCGGAAATGATACATAGTCGTGGCGGATTTCCTCCTTTCTCAGCCCTTCGCGTGATTTCGAAAGCCAAGCCCGCTCCGTAACTATGTCCCAATATCGCCCAGTCTTCGTCCGACTTCGAGCAAATCTGCTGAGCTAACCTGCCAATGAGCTCATCGACTGTCTTCGGAGGACTTGCATCCTTCTCCACACGCCCCGGGATGTTTACTGGGACCACATCGATACCAGGAGATAGTCGCGACTTCATCTTGCGATATGCAGTTGTCGCAGTACCTCCGGCATACGCTAAACAGAATAGTTTCATCTGTTTGTGCCAGTCGATGTCGAAGAACTTGTTTGCTGACGTTCTGTCTCCAGACGTTTGTCGATTGCGGCGTACTCCTGCTCCATCTTGCCAATTGCATAGTCGAGAGTGGTTACGGTCGGAAGATCGAGCAGTGACACGATATGCTCCACGCGATCGGTGAGCGTGCCACTAATTCTGTACAAAGGAATGTCGAGCTCTGAGGCGGCGTTCCAGAGCAGTTCATCACAAAATACGCGAAACTGCTCATTCATCGGCCGATGCCCATCATTCGTGATTGGACGCTCGTTATCGAGATGAATCATCACGTCGTAGCTGGCTTTCACATGTTGCTTAAACGCATGTTCGTACTGATCAACAACCTCACGGTAGAAATTCATACCCGGCCAGTTTTTCTCATTTGGGCGTTCGAGATCCGTGGGGTTCATACCATACTTTGTTCGAGCCAAGCCGTATGCCCATTCCTGGAGTGACGATCCATCCGAAAGATAATTGTCGCCCAGCTTCGCCTCAGCTACTGCACGACCACAGTGCCGACGCATCATCAACTGCAAGAACTCGGCAGGAGTAACTTCCGAAAGTCGCTTCCCAGGAACGGCATCTGGCATGATCTCACGAATGGCTTTCGCAAGAGTACGTGGAATTCCTGAGTAGTGCGACAGGCAGATCGCCGTCGAGGTCTTACCGGTTGAATAGGTACCAGAAATAGAAATTCGCATGCATATTCCTCTCAATTATGCGACTCGGTGAGCAAACGTTGCTGAAAGATCGATGCCGCCAGAATCGCCGGCAAAATCGACGTTACGCCACTTTCCGTTGGGAAGTGTGAGGAGTTGATGATCTGTGATGCGCAATGTCGCCATTGCTCTATCGACTACAGAAGTACAACCTTCATGATCTGATGATGGACGCATCACGAGCCGCTGCATCCAAAGCGTTTCAGACTTATCGCGGCTAATACCATCAAGCTCGTACATCAGCACTTGCCCAAGTTGCAGTAGCGATACAAATACATCAATGAAGGTCACAAACTGTTGCGAATGGCTACCTTTCGTTTTTGACAGGTTGCCGAGTTTAGAAACGACATTCACTTCGGCCTCCGCAGACAATGTTTCTATATCGGCTACGACATTTTCAATGAGTTGATCTCTATGACGATAGCCCGCACCCCAGTATCTGTCAGAGTCTTCGATGAGGTAGGAGTAGTCGGGTGGATCGAGCCGCTTTGCGCGCGGTGCTTCATGGCGAACAGTCACAGTGGCTCGCATCACACCTACCTGCACGACAACGGTTGAGTCAGTTGTCTGACCGTCGGAATTGGACGTCGTATCAGTGTTCTTGATTTCGGCACTTAACTGAAGGCCTTCTAGTGACTCTTCCGGCCTTGTTCCAGCCCGTATCGCCAACTTCTGTATCGTTGCTAGTTCAACCTGGTTAGGAGTCAAACCGAGTACGTTACGGAGTAGTGTTTCCGTCGACCGAACGCCAAGTATCATGACGTCGACGGTCGATAAATGTGGTCGTAGGTCCGATTCTTTTCCTTTGAGCGACCAATCAATCGGGTAGGATACATCAACGGACGCCGACAGCTTATCGTCATCCATATGTGGTTGAATGTGATAGGTCGATCGTTTGTACCCGCTACCAAAGAAGCGTTGTGACGACGGTCCTAGGTACTCGTCAATTGACCGGATGGCGGCGCTAGTGTGTTCGCGTAGTACCTCGGGCATAATCTATACCTCTTGTCCGTTCTGAGAGTATGCGCTGACCAGATTACCGACAGTGTGGACATCAACGATGGCATAGTCTCCTTCATTAAATGGGTCATAGTCGAACTTCTCAGATAGATTGACGATGAGTCTGGCAAGCATCAGTGAGTTGAGGCCGACGCTTACCAGCGAAGTCTCCTTGGTGAGACTGATGTCGTCGATGTCATCCGCTATCATTTCGTTGATCTCGGCAATTACATCGTTCTCAATCTTGTGTGAGGTTAGCATGTGAGTCCTCCGTCGATGACAATGGTTTGTGCAGTTACAAAGCTCGTTGATGGATCGGTAAGAAAGTCGAAGGCTCCTATTATGTCTTCCGGAGTGCCAAGTCGGCCGAGCGGTGTACGACGCTTTATGCGCTCTAAATTTCGACTGGTTACATTCGCCGATAGGTCACTCGCAAAATAGCCGGGCATAATGGTGTTTACGCGAATCTGCTCAGGGCCGAGCTCCCGCGCAAGGCTAGTTGTGATTCCGTTGATACCTGCCTTTGCCGCCGAATACGAGGCGACACCTCGATGGCCGCGAATTGCATTGATGGATGAAATGTTGATAATATTGCCTCCGCCTTTACCTATCATGACTCGAGCGCATGCCTTAGTAACGTGCAGTAGGCCGAGCAGATTGACGTTGACCATCTGATCGGTGGTGGATTCGGGCTCTGTGACGAATAGCCCCTGATGGAGTAGCCCGGCGTTGTTCACGAGGAGACGTAACTGACCTCCGTTTGATCGTGATGACAACGCTTTCTTTATGGTCGCTGTATCGGTTACATCTACTTCTTGCCAGTGTGCAGTTGATACGTAGGAGCTAAGCAGTTCGTTGGTACGTTCTGATCTGTTTCGGCTCCATAGTTCAACCTGCCATCCTTTTTCAAGCAATCGGTGAGCCAGTTTTGCGCCTAGTTCACCAGAAGCCCCCGTAATTACCGCGTAGTCTTTTGTCGTATCGTGAACCGTCATACGCGGGCTTTCTTAAACCGTTTTGAATGAAGGTCTGTTGTGGTAATGTCAACTGCTACGGGTCGCTTATAATCTTCAAGCACCTCAGCACAGTGCTGTTTGATTGATGATTTTAGTATTTCTATGTCGGTACCGCCTGACGGCCTAACTTTTGCTCGCACGACCTGTCCTGTTACCGCATTTGCCTGTCCGAACACCAGAGCATCGGTAACGCCACGCACTTCGAGCAGCGCTGATTCCACTTCGCTGGGATAGACTTTTAGCCCTCCCACATTAATGATTTCTGACTTTCGGCCGAGTATTTTCACATACTCGCCATCAACTTCGACCTGGTCCTGCGTGTTGAAGAATCCGTCGTCATCAAAACGGTATGGCGCGTTGAGGTATCCCAGCATTGCTCGTTCAGATTTGATCCAAAGCGTACCATCGATAATTTTGTACGAGAACCCTGGGCCTCCTAGTTTTACCCACAGTGAATCGTCAGACTTTGATTTCGTTGACATGATCCCAAGTTCGGACAGCCCGTAGGTCTGCTTCAACTTTACCTCCGGTAGAGTTTCATGCAATTTCTGAAGTGTCTGTTCCGGCATGGGTTCAGTTCCGTACGTGATGATCTGTAAGCTTGATAGATCATACTGGTTAAACTTGTTGCCGATTAGACACATCGTGAGGAACGTGGGTGTTGTAGGGAGCACCTCAACAGCGGCTTTTTCGACGATCTTCAATACCTCATCTGGCGTGCGTTCTTGAACGGTTACTATCGTGCTTCCGTGAGTCAATGCGTGGAACAGTGTGTTTATCCCGCCAATATGATCGAACCCAAGGAAGGTGATAGTTCGTTGAGGCTTACGATTCGAGTTTTCATATGCATCGATAATCTTGTCAAAATCTAGCACTGCGCCCTTACTGTTTCCAGTTGTTCCTGAGCTAAATAGCACCAGGCCAGCGGCTCCGCGCGTTCGCAGCGTGTCATAGAGGTCAGAATATACCTCGTCAACGCTTTCAAGGGTATGAATTTTTTGCTTCGTCCCGTTCAACTCGATGTAGAAACGAGCACCGCTAGTCGTTAGGATCTCTTCACGCTTCTCGTCGGGAAGCGAGCTGATCGGGACGGTGATCGCCTTTAGGTTGAGGAGGGCGATCAATGCGGCAACTGCGGCAGTATTATAATCCGCTTCTAATGCGACTACGCTGCCTGAGTGAATCCCGATGTTTTGTAATCGAGTTTTCCAGTGTTTCCACTCGTGATTGAGTTCGTTGTAGGTAGAACTGCCATTCGGACTAATGATGGCAGGAGTGCTCCCAAGGTTGGCAAGTGATGTATACAGCCTAGATGATTCCACTGACTGCTTCCCTTCTTGTATTGAAATCAGGACGTCAACGGTTCTGCGTTCCAACGCCGACGTTGGTGCCAACGTTCTCGTTGTAGACTTCCGCTGTCAACCCCGATCGGTTGGTTCGTGACCATATTGTTACGGTCGATTGCAGTGATGGTGAGGAACTATATATGGGCACACAGGATCGTGCGATTCCGTCGAACAACGAGCGTGCAGGCGGGCAGTTTTACATAGGTTCTACCTGTATATATGGAGCATTTCCAAACGATATGCCTATCTTCGCGGGATCGTCTCGCTCTGTTACCTTCTCAGTGAGGACGTTTTTAGACCAACTCTACGGTGGCAATCTTTCGTTCAACGCTTGGTGTTGTTTCGCAGCAATTGCTGATCATAGAAGCACGTTAAAGCCGCCAGAATGTGCGCTTGTTGCCAAAGCATCGTCACGCCGTATAGCAGAGTTTTCTACTGGGCGCTACTGTGCTCGGCAAGCACTTGAACGCTTTGGTTGCTCGGATAGTGCGGTTCTTGCCGACAAATACGGTGCACCGATCTGGCCGGCTGGCTATATGGGCAGTATTTCGCACTGCTCCGATTTGGCGGTTGCGGTAGTTGCAACTCGGTCAGCAGGTATCTCTTTTGGTGTCGACATTGAAGATGCCGTCAATATTGAAGATGAGGTAGTGGCTATGATCTCATCGCCGAATGAACTTGAGAAGCTGCTTGTCCTCCCTCGTTGTGACCTTCCGATCTCTTGGAGAACGGTGTTGTTTAGTGCGAAGGAGAGCGCTTTTAAAGCTATTTTCAGTGCAACAGGAAGTGCGGCTGCGCCTCAGGATATATCAGTGACTATCGATGTTGACGGATCGTTTAGTGTCGCCTGGGACGCTGACGATGCGACTGGGGCGGTTCCGTTATTACTTGTAGGACGGTGGCTAATGTGGAGACAAGCGGTATTCACTATGGCCTGGATTAGACCTTAGGGGTATGTGATCATTGGCTCTGCTTTGTTCCTCCTTCAGTGTTCGGATTAGCTGGCCATATTACGCGGCCTATTCTATGCCTACGAGCAATAACCCTGACTGGTACCACTACGGACTAGCTTGACACGGACGAAAGGCGAGAGCCTCCTCCAGTAGGACAAAGTTTCCAACTTTACTGAGTGTTGCAAGTCGGTAACAGCCTTAATAACGTCAGGGGGTCAAACTGGCGCACGTGCGGATGCAACGACATAACGTGTGAGCATGAGTTGGATACCCAAAGACGCCAGCGTCGTCGCACTGATCGTGAGCCTGACTGCCATACTCGGCACCGTTGTTAATGCCGTGGCCGGGCTCAGCCAGTTCTCTAAGACAGCAAAAGCCTATCGGACCATCGAATGGACCAACAGCACACTTGACCGAGATCAAGACGACGAAGCGCGCCAACGCCCGCTGATGGAACTAAGGATCTCCCAAGAGGCTCATCTTCTTGCCGCTCACTACGTGCCTTGGTGGAGGTTCATGGTGCTTCCTCTCTGGATGATCCTGGTTGGGTCTCTCTTCCTATACGCTATTGGGACTGGAAAGTATTCGTCTGACGCAGCCGGTCCTACACTATACTACCTCGTGTTTTGCACATGGTTTACATGGCTGTTCATTGGCAGCTATTGCGAGCGAGTGCGAATTGTCGAGCATCATAATGCGGGTTGTCTTACAGAGTCACGCATACCGCTGTGGCGTATGGGCAATAAGGTTCTCGTCTACGCGATTTGTTTTACTGTTGCCACCAGTGCCCTCTGTGGCGCTGCGGCTCTGTCGGTTAGGCCTAAGCATTCGGAGTGGCTAGCCGGTGGAGGCATTGCTGTCGGTATGATCCTTTTTCCTGCACTCATTCCATTCGTGAGACTGTGTGCCCGAGAATGGGTCAAGGAAACGAAGGGAGAGTCGAGGTCTATTGGAAACAATAGAACTAATGTTCCACGCTTCCTCGCTAAACTGCTTGACTTCGACGTGTTCCGGGATGAATCCGCCGATTAGTGGCTCGATCTTGCTGACTAAATTTGCATGACTGGATGCATAATGTTACTCTAAATTCAGATATGTCAGCGAATCAATCCGCGTCATTACTCTACCGCCTCCGTCGGCTCAAAGCCGCCCTCCTGGCCGTCTCCTTCACTCTGGCCGGCATCCTGCTCATGA
>CAUQNE010000007.1:0-20972 GCA_963519835.1 uncultured Candidatus Saccharibacteria bacterium | reverse complement strand
AGTATTCTACGACAGCAAGAGGCTCAGTTTGTTGCAGTTGGGGGTTGTGGGTGCCGTTAAGTACATAACTACATTATATCATATTCTCAAATATTTGCTGGGCAACTCCCTGCCTGCGGCCGTGCCATGCCAGTGGTGGCGTAGTAGCGAATGTCGGTGAGATGACGGTCGGTGGCTTGGACGCAGAATTTGGTAGCATCGGCACTCAGCGTAACCTGCACGGCTGTGTCGCTTGGCGGACGGTAACCGACTTGCTCAAGGTTAGTACTATAGCTTGCACCACTAGCGCTAGTGTTGGCGTGGTGCGTCTTGATCGCCTCAAGTGCACTGGTGGCTGCTGCGCGCGTTGCGACATCGACTGAGCGCCGGCGATAGCCCGAATACGCCGTCATAGACAGCGTTACGAGTAAGCCCAGGATCGCAATGACAATCATCAGCTCCATGAGCGTGAAACCCTTCTGGCTCCGCTGCATCCACCATACTGCCCTGCTTTGCCTCATTATATTTCTCCCTCCATTAGCATAAGCATATTTAAGCATCACTATAGCAGCTAGAATAGCCAAGGGCAATAGCACTTTTCTTCTTGGCAGTATATACTAGGTTTATGGTGACCAAACAAGACGTCCTGACAAAAGCCCGCGGCCTCTATAGCGAAGATCAGCTGTATGAAATCGACCATGCGATCGACTTCGCCACCCAAGCCCACCACGGACAAAAGCGCAAAAGCGGCGAACCCTACATTACCCATCCGCTGAGTGTTGCAATTATCTTGATCGACTGGGGGATGGACAGCGACACCATCATCGCCGGTATTCTCCACGACACGGTTGAGGATACTGAGACATCACTAGACGACATTGAGTCGCTTTTCGGACATGACGTGTCCTTCCTTGTTGATGGCGTGACGAAGGTGAGTCAAGCTCGGGCTGGTATGCGCGACCTTGACCACTATCTCCCTCAGACAAGAGATAACCTTACCAAGCTGCTTATTGCTGTGGGACAAGACGTGCGCGTCATTATCATCAAGCTGGCCGACCGGCTGCACAATATGCAGACGCTGCAATTCAAGTCGCCCGAAAAGCAGCAAAAGATCGCCCGCGAAACGCTCGAGGTCTTTGCCCCCATGGCTGACCAACTAGGTATGGGGCGCGTGCGGATGGAGCTGGAGGAGCTTGCTTTTAGCTACCTTGACCCCAAAGAATACAAGCGGCTCGGGAAGGTCATGAAGCAGCGCCTGGGCAAAAGCACCCGCAAGCTTGGCGTCGTCCGCCTTGAGGTCGAGCAAGCGCTCAAGGACGAGAAGCTCGAGTTTGAGATTAATGGGCGAGTTAAGAGCCTCTACAGCCTGCACCGCAAACTCCAAAAGCGCGGTAGTCTCGACAATATTTATGACCTGATGGCACTACGCATCATTGTCCACACCAAGGAAGAGTGCTACTTAGTGCTGGGCATCCTCCACTCGCTCTACCAACCGATGATCGCTCGTATCAAAGACTATATTTCCATCCCCAAGCCAAACGGCTACCAGAGCCTCCATACGACGGTCATCACGCCCAATAAGCAGATTGTCGAGTTCCAGATCCGCACGCGCGATATGCATGAATATGCCGAGCGCGGCCTTGCTGCCAGCTTCCACTACCAGCAACAAAAAGACAGTAAAGAGTATCTTAAGGGCGACTCCAGGCGCGGTGTGTCAAACCTACCGGCTCAGCTGCAGTGGATTACGCAATTGCAAGAGATCGCTGCTCGCCTGCGCGCTGGCGAGGATATCCCTCGCGAGCAACTATCAATTGACCTCTTTGGCCACCGCATCTTCGTTTTTTCTCCCAAAGGCGATATCTACAACCTCCCCGAGGGGGCTTTGCCACTCGATTTCGCCTACGCCATCCACTCCGATATCGCCAAGCACGCCTATGGCTTCCGGATCAATGGCAAAATGGAATCATTCGAGCGGCCACTTGAGAATGGTGACGTCATCGAAGTCCTCACCCGCAAGCTCTCCTACCCCAAGCCGGGCTGGGCGCAGCTTGTTACCACCAGCCACGCGCGCGATAAGCTCCGCCTCCAGCTCAACAAAATCCGTGTCCAAGCTGTGAATGGCGCCATCAATCTAACGGATAAAATTATGCCAATCGGTAAGCCTGACGCTGCTTCGAAAAAGTCAAAGAATAAATAACTATCATAAATACAAAATACCCCAGTGGGGTATTTTGTATTTGCTTGAACATGCTATCTAGCGTTCATTCCAACGTGCAATAGATTCATGAATAATTTGCTTGGCACGCGCGGTGTCACCAAAGCCCTTCACTACAGTAGTGCCAGGCTTCTTGAGATCTTTGTAGTGGTTGAAGTGGTGCTCGATTTGCTTGAGAGTTGCAGCAGGGAGATCTTCGAGCGAGTTGATTGCATCACCTGTGTTGCGGTCATCTGCTGGTACAACGATCACCTTATCATCCACCTCGTCATCGTCTATAAACTCCAGCACGCCAATCACCTTGCCTTCCAAAACGACACCGGTTGTCAGTGGCTGGTCAGTGATGATGAGAGCATCGAGCTCATCGCCATCTTCATCTAGGGTTTGTGGAATAAAGCCATAGTTGGTTGGCTTGGCAAAGATTGCTGGCTCAACCCGGTCGAGCTTCATCACTGCGAGGTCGCGATCCCATTCAATTTTGTGATAACTTCCTTGCGGAATCTCCACCACCACATTGACAATGCCAGCGTCAACGTCGCCGGGCGTCAGTATTTTATTAAAATCTGCCATTTATATTAGCTCCTTTCTGTTGCTATCTGTTTTATTTTAGCAAAATCTGCTCGGTAATAGCAAAAGAAGATGCGCTGGCAGTGCAGCCTTGCTTTGCAGACACATTATCCTCATCACCAACCCATTTGATGGTATAATACTGCTAGCATGTTAATCATTGGTCATCGCGGTGCGGCTGGACTCGCACCAGAGAACACTATCGACGCTATGGCAGCGGGTGTCGCGGCGGGCGCTGATATGCTTGAGCTAGATGTGCGATTGACGCGCGACGGTGTGCCCGTGGTGGCGCACGATAATCGCCTGCTACGTACCCACCACCAGAATGAATCAATCAGCCACTTAACCTATGCCGAGCTGCAAACTCTCACTAGCGAGCAACCTGTCCCTTCGCTCGCAGCAGTATTAGAGCACTTTTTTGGCGTTGTGCTACTCAATATTGAGCTCAAAGGGCATGGTAGCGCCGAGCCGACGCATCAACTCCTCACCCGCTCTATCACATCGCCAGATGATTGGGATAATGTACTGCTCTCGTCATTCTCCGTACGCGAGCTTCGGCAATTTCGGCAGCTTGCGCCTCAGGCCAATCTCGCTCTACTTCACCGCAATAATCCCTTTGCATTCTTGGCCTACCAGCGAAAGCTCGACTTCACCGCAGTAGGGTTTCATCGCTTGTATGCACATCCATTGGCGATAGAAATTGCACGTCGGTCGAATCTCTTTACCTACGTTTATACAGTCAATCGCCCAGGTGCCCTACAGCAACTTGCTGAGCGCGGCATCGACGGCGTCGTTACCAACTATCCAGATAAGTTTCTTGCTGAGCTACAGCGCTTTAGTTAATAACATATGAAGTTATCTGATAAAACACAGTACGCCTGTCGTGCGAGATTAGGGATATTGTCTGAATCCAACTAACGCCTCACTTGGGTGATGCTAGGCTTCTCCGTTCCTTTCTGTGGACGAATATTACCACTATCCAATTTGATACAAAGGAACAATAATCGGGTAAGTGCCTAGAGGACTTATCGAAAAAGGCGACCAAAAAGAGCAGACGGTAGCCCTTCAGTGCAGTTGACAAGCAACCTCTCTAGGTCTATCGGCCTCGCCTTCATACTAATAAAAAATCAGCTATGACGACTGATTTTTTACTTCATCAGATATAAAGGAGATGTTACTCAAGAGCTGAGTTTTGAGATTTAGGCTCTTAGCTATCCCACACCAATACTGTCTATTCTATACTTTGTGCTGCTGAATATACTCGCGGATACTCAAAGCAGCCGTTGCGCCTTCACCCACCGCTGTAGCAATCTGCATCGTTGCGCCACTACGCACATCACCACTGGCAAAGACACCAGGCATCGTCGTCTCAAGATGTTCATTGGTAATAATCAGCCCTCGCTCATCGAGCTGGACGGGCGTACCCTGCAAAAAGCCCGTATTTGGCTTAAGGCCAACAAAGACAAACACCCCATCACAGGCGAAGGTAGTTGGCTGGCCATTACTGATGGCTGCAACACCAGTCACTTTGCCGTCCTCTGCTATAATTTCGGTCGATTCGGTATGGAGATGGACGCTAATTTGCCCGCGCTCGATAAAGGGCTGCAGGTCGGTCTGGAGGATCTCGCTCGCTTTGATTGTGCTCCGCACTAGGAGGTCGATATGCTCCGCAAAGCGAGTCAAGAACATCGCCTCTTGCAGGCCAGAATTGCCGCCACCGATCACCACCAGCCGCTTGCCTTTATAAAACGCACCATCGCAGGTTGCACAGTAGTGTACGCCGCGACCATACAATGCATCTTCGCCAGGGATACCAAGCTTGTTATATGCACTGCCAGTGGCAATCAATACCGCACGGGCACGCACATCCTGCCCGTCAACTGTCACAATCGTATCATTGCCATCTTTGCGGAGGCTCGATACCTCACCCAGCTCAATCTGCGCCCCAAAGCGCTCTGCCTGGCGCTGGAGCTGCTCGGCGAGGTCGAGACCCGACACGCCGTCTGCAAAACCTGGGTAGTTATCGATCTTATCGGTAATCGCTGCGAGACCACCAATCACTGCTTTTTCATACAGCACCGTCTGCAGGTTCTCACGCGTTGTATACACCGCGGCAGCCAGGGCACTTGGCCCTGCGCCGATCATCACCACGTCGTGGGTCGGCATCTGAGTTTGGTTATTGGTAGTGCTGTCCATAGTTGCTCCCTCCTTGACCTTCTTGATATGCCTTCAGTAGTTCTGAAGTGTCGATTGTAACCGGCTTTGGCACTGCCATCACGATGAACTTGAGTGGTGTATTGGCCGGAATGTCATTGCCTTGACCCTTCTCGCCGTATGCTTTGTCGGAAGGGATGGTTAGCTCACGTACTCCACCAAGGCGCATCCCCTTGATGCCTTCCTTCCAGCCAGTAATGACGCTCGCACTCTTGAGCCCACCCTCAACGGCAAATGGTGCACTAAGCTTGCCATCCTTGATAGACTGGTCAAATACCTTGCCTTTCGGATTCCAGCCAATGTAGTAGGCCGCAAATGCCGTATTATCCTTGATTTCCTCACCATCGCCAACCACCAAGTCTTCGCTGGAGAGCTCCTTCACGCTATCCCGATCAAACTCCCCAACTCGACTCGTATATTGGCTAAAGGTTGGGTAATATTTGTTTGACAACTCTTGTGCTTGAGCAGCTGTCTTGGCTTGGTAGTCCTTCATGAGTTTCTGGTATTTTTCTTGTGCCTTTTGCGCTTTGGCTTGGTCATTTTTGTAATTCTCCGAGGCAAGAATCATTGCCGCAAATGACCCCAGCGTCCCGACAATCGTCGCGACCAAAATAACAATAATAATCCAGCGTTGTGTCTTAGTTGTTGCCATAACTCCTCTTGTTTCATCGACTAATCTATCTTGCCCAGTATAGCACACTTGCCAGTATGACTGCTAGATAACAGAGGTCGAGACGATAAATGCTGTCTAGTTTTTGCTATATATTCCTTGTTAATCCTGTCACTCTCTACCACCTGGCGCTGCGCGGAAACAACACGCGAACAACCGTCGGCCAACACACCTCTTGCAATGACGATTTTTCTCAGTATACTAAAAAGCGATGAACCGTCTTCATACACTATTTTCGCCCCTACTTGCCCGCCTAGCTATTGGCGGTACGACCGCGCTGCAATCAGCGCCAGTTGAGAAACTTGATGGTGCTCTCACACCCAATATGCGCGCCCTGCGCCTCGCGATGAGCATCGCCGATCAGCTCATTTCAATGGGCACACCAGCCCAAAACGTCGTCCATATGGCGCTCAGTATTACGGACACCTACTGTACTCGCAAAGTGCACATCGACGTTATTTCGTCACAGCTTATTTTATCGCAAGATCGAGGCAACGATTACGAACCACTGACGCTCCTACGCACCATCCCACCGCGCGAGATCAACTACCAACATATGCAATGTCTCCAGACCCTGGCTGCGACTATTGCCGATGGAGCGCTCACCCTCGATGCTGCCGAGCGCGAGCTCGATGCCATCCTTGCCAAGCCACGACGCTACCCACCTTGGGTAATTTATCTGGCAGGTGGTGGACTCAGTGCTGGCTCGGCCCTGCTCTATACGGCGTCATTGCCAGTGATTTTTGCTACCTTTGTGATGGGTGTGGCAATTATGTGGCTGCTAGGCCGCTTAAATCGCATTGCTCTTCCTGTGTTCTTTACTCAAATCATCGCGGCGAGCGTTATTACATTGGTTGCAACCATCATCACGTGGCTTGCCACCAACCACTATCTCGATGTCCTTGGCATCATTAACCCAACCATCATCACCGTGAGCGGCATCGTGCTCTTGGTGGCGGGGATGATGATCGTTGGTGCTTTCCAGGATGCGATCGACGAATATTACGTGACGGCGACAGGTCGACTACTCAAAGTGGCAATGATGACAATGGGCGTAGTGATTGGTGTGATGATTGGCCTGTATACAGCGCGGCGCTTTGGGATTGAGTTTGTCGCGACGCCCGACCAACTGCAGCTGACCGGCACGATGTATCAGTACATTGGAGCAGCTGCTATTGCGGCCACCTTTGCTCTGGGCAACCACACTCAGCCGGTCGGCATCATCCTAGCTGGTGCAACTGGCATGCTTGGCTATGATATATACCTTGCCATCACTGGCTGGAGTATGTCCGCTATTGCGGCCAGTGCGGCAGCGGGTTTGGTAATTGGCTTTATTGCGACAACCGCTTCCCGTTTGTGGCATATGCCCAGCCTAGCCATTGTCAATGCCGGGATCGTCCCACTCGTGCCAGGCGTCACGCTCTACAATGGGCTCATGGGCGTCGTGACGACTGGCTCAAGCGAGGCAGGCCTGCTGGTACGCGCTGTCCTCATCGCCATTGCCATTGCGGCTGGTGCGTCATTTGGCGTGCTAATTGGCCGGCCCACGCGGCGGAGCTTCCTCCGCCTGCGCAATCGCCTACCGCAGCGCCGCCTACATCAACCTCATTCACCAAAGTCCACACCCTGAAACAGCACATGCTGCTCGGGTGCAAACACCGTCCGGATGATCGAACGGACGCGCTCGGCACTCAATGTTGCCTGGCTACTCGATAGCGTTAGGCGAAATGTCGTGGTTTGGTGCGATGCATCAGGGGTTGCTTTGTAAATACTCAGCGGCGTGAGATCGCGGATCGTTACATCTAGATATGTTTCGCTAGCCCGAGTCATAGCGCTCGAGACTGCTTGCATGAGTTCATCATAGGTGACCTCTGTGCTTGTCTGGATAGAGATATCGCGTGCGGTGGTAGGGTAGCGACTCATTGGCTGGTAGTGTACCACCGTATCGCGCCATATCTGCTCCATCACATCAAGGCGAAGTGACGCCGCTGCAGTATAATCAGGGAGCTTGAAATGCTTCACTACTGCCGGGCGCAGCTCTCCGACCACACCAATGAGTGTTCGCTCTGCCTGGCCAGCCGTCTCACTACTTTGCACCCAAACGTGAGCCGAGCGATTAATATCAAAAGGTGCATACACTGGATCATCTTGAGCTGCTGTGACTGGCGTATACACGAGAGTCAGACCGCTATCACGTGCCAGCTGATCGAGCGTTGCCCGCACCCGGTAAAAGGCGGCACCAGCCCGAGGCTTTTTGCTGCTATACACAAGGTCGATCAGCGATTGTTCAGCTGGCAGGCCATCCTCGCCCATTCGTGCTTTGGTGTGGCCCTTGCCGATTTCGAACAACATAAATTCATTATGCCCTGCCTTGATATTAGCGTGGACTTTATCAAGCAAACTCGGCAGCACACTCAGGCGGTAGTACTGGAGGTCTGGGCTGAGGGCGTTCGACAGCCGGAAGGCCTGGGCTGGATCCTGGCCTGCACCCTTGAGCACACGCTCGTGCACAAAGCTGTAGCTCAGCACTTCGTTGGCACCCGCCTTGGCTAGCGCCTCGCGTACAACGCGCCTCAGCTCACGGCGGGGGTTCTTGCGCGCTGGCTGAATACGGCGCATGGGCAGCTGGCGCGGCACAGTATCA
Organism: uncultured Candidatus Saccharibacteria bacterium; assembly: GCA_963519835.1. GTDB lineage: Bacteria > Patescibacteriota > Saccharimonadia > Saccharimonadales > Saccharimonadaceae > Saccharimonas. The sequence goes on along the minus strand of CAUQNE010000007.1, from coordinate 12,683 downwards.
AAGCCGTGCAGCCGGCCAATTTCCTCAACGATATCCTCTTTCGTTTCTAGGTCTGTCCGCCAGAAAGGCACCTGCAGGCAGATATAGCCAAGCTCATTCTCTGGGCCATGACTGTGGATTTCAACGTTATTAAGCAGCGTGCAGATATTCTTTTCGATGAGGTGAGAGCCAAGCCGTTGATTAATAAATCGACTGGTTATATCTATGGTTGCGGGCTCGTACTTCCCTGCAAAATACTCATCAAGAATCCCACCATGTTCACTCGTAAATGGCTTGATATCTATCACTGGGTTTGCCTGCTCGCCGCCCACCATACCAATCAGCTGGTTCAGCACAGCCGCATTCTGCAGGGGTGACTGGCCTTTATTAAAGCGGGCCAGCGCATCAGTAAACACGCCGTGGCGCATGGCCATTTTGCGCACTGCGTACATATCAAAGGTGGCGCACTCCAGCACAATCGTCGTGGTCGTGGCCGATACCTCAGTGCGGCTGCCACCCATAATACCGCCCAGGGCCACCGGGCCTTGCCCGTCGGTAATCACAATATCATCTGGTGTCAGCTCAATCGTCTTACCACTCAGCAGCGCCAGCGTTTCGCCCTGCCGCGCCATACGCACGCCAAGCTGCCCGCCGTGGAGTGTATCGTAATCATAGGCATGGGTTGGCTGGGCCGTCACGAGCATCACATAATTGGTTGCATCCACAATGTTATTAATCGGCTTTGCCCCCATCGCCACCAGTTGGCACTGCAGCCACAAGGGGCTGGGCGCTACCTGCACGCCACGGATCGCCACCGCCATAAAGCGTGGCACAAGCTGCGGAATATCGTTCGAAACCGCGAGCGGCACACTATCACCATCGCCAAATACCTGCTCCAGGTTATACCAGGTAGGGCTCGTAAATGGTTGGTGGAGAATACCAGCAATCTCGCGCGCCACGCCCAGCTGGCCAAAGCAATCTGGCCGGTGGGTAAACATCTTGTTCTCGATATCAAGCACATAGTCATCCAGGCCAAACAGCGCAGCAAAGTCAGCCCCTGGTTGCAGGGTCTTACCCGCTGGCAGGTCGCGCGGCGTTAGCGCTACAATCCCCTCGTGGTCGGTACCAATTGCTAGCTCATCAGCCGCAGCCAGCATACCCTGGCTCAGCACCCCACGGAGCTTGCGCGCATCGAGCGTAAAGGGCTCGCCCTCGAGGATGCTAGCTGGCACCGTGCTTGCAGGCGGTAGCCACACGGCCCACATATCAGCCTGCACATTGGGCGCACCGCACACCACCTGCACCAGGCCGTTTTCATCGCGCGGCACATCCGGCACGGCCATACCGTCATCAATTTTGGTCACGCTCAGGCGGTCGGCATTGGGGTGCTTGGCACACTCCACCACCCGCACCACGCGCGCACCGCGGTAACGCTCAGCCAGGTTCTCTACCCGGTCTACCTTACCAAGCTGCCGATTGATGAGCTGTGCCAACTCATCCACCGGCGGCAATTCAAAGTTAATAAGTTGTTTTATAACATTAAGGCTGACTTTCATACTGGGTTATAGTATACCATCTCAGGGTAAAGCTGTGCTACAAACCGTATTCTCTTTCATCGTATACCAACACTACTCCATATAAAAGATATGAAACTATCTACCGTCTTATCTCTCAAATATCCAGATGCTCTATTGGCTGCTCCAGGCTCTGTTGCAAATCCTGCACAGCGCGCTCTGGGATATACGCCGCGAGCTCATCGATCGTATCAACAACCTCCATTCGCCCCCATTGTTTGACCGTCGCTGGATTGTCGTTGGTTTGCGTGCTACGCTGCGTGCCTGTAGGCCAATAGTTCCAGTCGGCGTGATTGCGCTCATAGTACACATAGCGGCCCTTTTGCGTAAGATACACTCGCTGTTCGCGAAGAGCTGCTTTGTCCTTTGCTATTGTCCTATATACCTTACGGCCCATAAAAATCTTATGCCGATACACGCCATCCTTGCCAACGCGCAGCTGTATTTCATGAAAGCCATCGTGTGTTGCTTGCTGCCGCTCAACTAACAAACGATAACCCGCCATCAGTGCTGCAGATAGACTCATACTAAGGCCAGGCAAAGTCCCTTCAATATAGCGTTCGTCGTTGTGCGAAAAATAGATTGTTTTATTGGCCATCACACTCCTCCTTATATGTATAGTTATACATATATAGTATCTATCTTCTATAGTGCTGTCAATATTGTTCGGGAGTGTAGTGCATTACCTCTGTTATATTGACATAAAATAGCGATACTATCCAGAATGTGCTACATTATCCGTCTGCTTATGCTACAATTACAAAAGCATACAAGAACATAATCTGGAGGTTTATATGCATACCGGTATTCGACGAATGGGCCAGCGTAACTGTATTTATAGCGCGCTCCGCCAAGAGCTGATGACTGAAATGTTTCGGCGCACAGCAGGAAACGATGAGTCCGTCAACCACGAAGCTGATCTTAGTAAACAATACTTTGCTATGGTAGGAGATAAAGGTAAGGTAACGGCCAAGGCGCACCTGCTTGTATCTATCGCTGCCAAACCGCCAACATTACTATGGGGCTTTTCAAATGCTCTGTCACGATATGGGAGCGCAGTGGAGCTTGCCCATAACGTGCACGACTACGGCCTCAAGCATAGCGAAGAAGAACTCACTGCAGACGAGGTTGCCTATACGCTGCCAGATGGTACCGACCAAGCAATGGTAATCGCTGGCGTGGCACACGATATCGGCAGTGCCGCCATCAGTATTTTTGGCACCGAGTATTACTACTATAGCTCACCAATTGGTGGCGGTTCGCGGATTGTGCTGCTACTGGAGAACCTTTCCGAGCCCGTACCTCCCATCACGCTCGACTACTTCTACTCACGCTTGCCACGCTATCTGCAGCAGGTGGATGACATTGCATGGTCACTGGAGGGCTTTGTGGAGTTGATGCCAGGCTGGAGCATCGAGATGAACGACGATGACAATGGCGTCCACCACGCCCGTGTCACCGATGATACTGGCACAAGTATCCGCGTCAGTTACCAATTCGATGAGTATGAGCGGCTCAAGCGGCTTGAGTTTAATCACGACTAATGCTCGCTACCAGTGATATACCAAAAACCGCATTTATATACTTAATGCGGTTTTATTGTGGTTTTTACATCAATATGACCTCTGTTGGTACTCTTGCTACACTGGTGTGCGCTCGCTTCAAGATATATAACCAGTGTTTGCAATTGACGCAACAATCCGGCATACTGGAGAGTACTAAAGGAGGACTGACATGACAAAACTAGACTATATCAGCCTAAAGAGTTGGGTTGTTGCTGGCCTGTTGAGTGTGACAGGGCTTGTAGCAGCAACAACGTTCTTGACACCAAGTCAAGTGGCCGCGAGTAGCGATTTACGCTCAGCTACTATAAGCCGCAAGAACTACAACGAGGCGATGAACAGCATCGACCAGCAAATCAAGCAAGAAGAGAGCGACAGTACCATTCGCCCAGAGTGTCGCACATTCACCAAGACTCACGGCAAGCGCGCCGCAAAGGCCGTCCTCATGATTCACGGCATCAGTGGCTGCAGCAACGTCTACCAAAAGCTGGCAGATGAATTCTACAGCCAAGGCTACAATGTCTATGTGCCACGCGTGCCTAAGCATGGCCACACCGACAATAAGCGCCATGGCGAAATCTCTACCAAAGACATTGCCAACTTCATGAAGACGAGCGCACAGCAAGTGAGCGGCCTGGGTGATGAACTTGGTATCATTGGCCACTCTGGTGGTGGTGATATGGCGACGTGGCTTGCCCAGTATGGTAATGGCTTCTTTACGAATGTGTTGCTGCTCGCCCCATTCTACGAGCCAGCAGCCAGCCAAGCCCCCAAGTGGCAACTACCCGTCTTGCGCACGCTGTATGGGCACAATATTTTGCCAGATAAGTTTAGCCCAAGTGGTTTATCGTACCGCGCACTCGGCAAGTATCTCATCGTCAAACAAAACTTCAAGAAAGATCTTGCTGCACCGGGCCTCAAGCGCGTTGCAACAGTAACGAGTGAGAATGATGATGCTGTCGATAATGGCCTAGCGGTGAGTATTCCGCAGCGCATGGCTCAAGCAAACAATGCATCATTCCAGCACTATAACCTACCAAAGCGGCTCAACATTGGCCACAACATGGTTAGCCCAACCGATGGCGGTATGGCCACCTACCACCAGGCAGTCTACACGCAGTACCTCAACCTCTACGAGGGCCGCCAAACTGCCGAAATCTAGCTAGCTCTAGCCACTCACAAAAACACTGCAACTCAACCAGCTGCAGTGTTTTTATTATTTTTGAGAATGTGAGACTCAAATTTTGCTTAGCTACCCCTCCCCTGTTGCTCCTATTACAAAGGCTGCCCGACTACTCATCTGCTTGAAGCATCCCATGCAAGCATCAGATGAGCTCTTAGCATAATCAAAGGGAGTGTGAGGAGAAAACTTCAGAAAGAATAGAGAAGTTTAATATTGCAGACCCTACCGCTGCTCGGCAATCAGCGCACGCTTCAGCCGGCGCAAGCCACGCCAGCACCGCACGCAAAGATAGCCATCAAAGAGTGCGACAAGTACCAACCCGTAGAACTCAGGCCGCTGCAAGACAGCTGGCGTTTGCATAAGCTTATACCCAATATAGGCAAACAGCAACACAACGATCATCATCAGCAGTCCCATACGCTGCTTGCTAATGCGCTTCACCATTGCCAGGCGAGACTCGTTGTCGCTAAAGATATCGTCTTCTTCAGCCTCACTGCTCGGCCTGCGAAACACATGGAAGCCATTGGCTGATGCAACATATTCCCAGCCATAGTCGGCATAGAGCTGCTGGTACTGCGCGTTTTCTTCGTGCCGAGTAAGACTCTGAAAGTCGATTTTGTACGTATAGTGCGCCGCCGGGCACGGCTCGAATATATAAAAGAACGGGACAATAAAGCGTTTGAGGGCATACCCCTGCCGATGCTGCTCAGCAAAAAACGCCTCCTCCTCTCCATACTCGGGCAACATGTAGTACCGACACATGATTCGTGACATTCAGTTATTTCCTTCCTTTGCTATTGTTATACAGTCGCTCGATCCGCCGCAGCTCGCAGGCTAATATCTCTTGGCCAAGTGGTGTGATATGGTAGATTTTGCGCTTATCCTCTTCTCGTACGAAGCGAATTATACCGTCCTTCTCCATCTTGGCGAGCGTGCCATACATTGTGCCAGGGCTGATCTGCACCTGGCCGTCTGTCATCTGCTTGACGCGCTGGCCAATCGTATAGCCATGCATCTCTGCCTGCAGACAGAATAGGATATAGAACCCTGTCTCGGTCATCGGTGAGTAGATTCGTCGTAGCTTTGCTTGGATCATGTGCGCTTTCTCAGATATGTATTATACCTTGTCTAGCCTCGGGTTGCGAGCACAAGGAGTATCGTCGCGAGGCTATTCTGCAGGAGGTGTACACCCATTGAGGCGTAGAGGCTCTTCTTTTGTTCATAGGCTCGGCACAGGAAGAATGCCAGCGGCAAATAGCTAATAATCGCCAGACCATTCTTGATTCCTCCTGTGAGCATGTATGGTGCCACGTGTACAAGTGCAAAGAGTACCATTGATGCTGCATAAGCAAGAACACGAGATTTTTGCAATAAGCGAGCAAAGATAACGCCACGAAAGACAACTTCCTCTACGATCGGCCCAAATACCACCGCCATAAATACCGCATACCATAGCGCTCCACCAAAGAGGCCAACAAGCGCCGTTTGGTTTTGGTTAGTCACCTGCAGCGCAGCAAGCAGGAGTGCTACCGGCATCGTTGCAAGATATGCAAAGAGAAAATACTTGACGACAAACCAGCTATTCTTGCCCAGTGCCTGCCGTGCAGTGCGCCATGCAGCAGCAAGTTCAGCTCGTTTCTTCATTACAATATAGCCAAGCAGGAGCACACTTGCTACAGCATTGATAATGAGCCCAAGCACGCTCGTCGATGATATAGCAGCAAATCGCTCCAGCGCGTACGATAATGCCGTCATACCCACCATATAGCCAGCAAAGTATGCCAACAAAATATGCATGTCATCCCGTCGTCTCGTTGTTTTATCCATTAATCATCCTTTCTCGATTGGTACATCGAAATAATATGTATCGTAGTGCGATATATCGTATATCATTATTGTATACCGTAGCTCGATATAATGTCAATAGTATGCTCTTTTATATGGCATGGTTTTATTGCTATGCAAAAAATCAGCAGTACAGTCTGCTGATTTTTGCAATTTACCCGTCTGCTTATCTGTGCTTACTATTGCAGATGCTTTGTGTGCCACCGCTCAATCGCCTGCGACCGGCTCAGCATAATTTGAGAGCCTATCTTAGATAGTGCGCCAAACATCTAGGTGCAATCCAAATATATGCCAGCTTAATGCCAGCCATTTATCTATTCTTCGACAGAGACACCAAGGACATTCTTAATATATGCAACAACCTCTTCACGCTTCTTATTGAAGTCAGGGTCGCCGTTCCAACCTGCTCCTCCACCTTCCTTATTCAAAACATACCGAAGGACAGACTGTTTGTCCTCATCAGATATCTCTGGGTTGGTAGCAATATCAAACAAGTCAAACAAGCTGTATTGATGCCCGCTTATTTCATACTTGGGATCAGCAAAACTCGCTGCACGCGTCCAACCGTCGTTGCCGCTCAGCTCAGTCACTTTCCACAGTGCTATCGCATACGGCGAGACCTCCAAGATGCAATTACCCGCTTCATCGGTGCGCTTAGTCAACTGCTGTTCTGGGCAAACCAGCGTACCGCCATCTGTTGTCAGAACAATAAGATCTTTCTGGTCAACCGCTCTATCATTCTTTGCGAAGTATTTTAACAGATCATCAAGACGCATGACCGGCCCCACCACATCAGCAAACGAAACCTCATTCTGCTCTTTTGGAACAGGAGATATTACCTCACTGGGTGAAGTCCCGTGCGCTCCTACTCCTCTCTCTCTCGAATTATTCATAATCTATATCACTCCTTTCTTTTATAATTATATATTATACCATTATTTACTTCCCTTCGTACACATTAAGGTAGGTTTGGAATACTTCCTCACTATGAGCGCTCACCCCTGGCGCGGCGCGGCGTGTCATGTCATGGCCAATATTCATGCTGGCGGGGAATTTTTTGTATTGGAAGGAGGCGTTGTTGTTGGTTGCCATTTTTTGTGGGATGTCGTGTGCGAGGTCTGGGTCGATATCGTGATCCCCTTCACTCACGACCACACCAACATGCTTGAGACCTGGTGCAGCGAGGTTGGCTTTGTAGTTTTCTTTGAGCGTGACGTACTTTGCTAGGGCGCGATATGACAGGCCATTCACCTCATCATTACCACTGTAGCGGTCTGGTAGGATATTATTGCCGTAGAGGTTGCGCATGAGCGGGATCTGCCACTTGGGAGCCTGGCTGGCTGCTGGCTCATAAAACGGCGCAATAAGGAGCACCCGCGAGAAGAGTCCATTACCATACTGCGCAAGCCACGTTGCCATATTGCCACCGCCAGAGTGGCCCGCCACCCCAACTTCCTCACCAAGGCCGCTGACCTGGCGAGCACTCGTGGTCATATAGTTGACCATGTCGCTGAAGGAAATCTGACCATGGCGCTTCTTGTCGGCATAACCATGCTGTGGCACGCGCGGCGCATAAACGTTGTAGCCCTGCTCGTAGAATACATTGGCAATATCAGCCATATCACTGGTGCAGCCACTGATGCCGTGGATAAGTAAGATAGCCTTGGCTGTTTTCTTGCCATGCGTCTTGGCAAACGAGCGACATTCGCTGCGCAGGCCAGCCTCTGCTGTATCGTGGGTAATTTGCTGGTTGATAGCCGCCATTGAGCCATCATAATCTAGTCGTTTGATATCTGCTGTGCGTAGTTCTGCCTTCTGGGCAGGCCACAAGAAGGCAGCTGCAATGGCAATCGCACCAACAGCAACAATGCTGCCGATGAGTGTGGCAACTACTTTTATAATTCCGGCTTGAGATGAGGGAGAATCTTTCATATGCTATAGTATGACGAATGTTTGCAAATATAGCAAGACCACCCTACTAAAGAGAGTGGTCTTGGTTTCAATCTGATGCCTGTTGCTTACGATTCTGCTTTGCGGCCCGCCACCAGCAGGTAGAGGTTGCCACCAAGTGCAGCACCGATCAAGGTACCAGCGATTACCTCAAGGCTCAGCCGGCTATAGCCAGTCTCGCCACGGCTTGCTTGTGCGCCAGTAAAGCTACTGTCTGGCGCCTCTGTTGCAGCGATGGCCACTGCTGGGTTGAGCGTTGCACTCTTTGCACGCAGTTCGTGTGGTAAGTGTTTGATGTCTTGAACTGACGATGTATCCACCGAAGCCTGTACCTGTGTCAGCAAACCACCAGCCACGATAGCAGCAACAGCCAAGGATAGGCCAATCCCCACTGCCTGGCCTGTTTGCTTGAGCTCGGCCACACGTGATACGGCAGCCGCAATGCCAAACATCAGCACTGCTGCACCGACGAGCTCAACACCAAAGACCGCCCAACTAAAGGTAGTAAAGTGCTCGAAGCTGAGCTTGAAAGCGCTCCCACTCAGGCCATTCAGTACAACGACAGCGAGCGCCCCACCAAGCAGCTGGGCGATCCAGTAGAATGGTACCAACGCCGTCTTGAGCTTGCGCATTGTCCAGAGGCCAAAGGTGACCGCTGGGTTGATATGCGCGCCAGATACTGCACCCACCGCCACAGCAATCACAAGCAGTGTGAGGCCAAGGTAGAGTGGTGCAAATTGAGTTGCCGCACCAATTGCAGCAATGGTGAGCATAAATGTACCAAGCAGCTCAGCAAAAATAATGTTGAGTAAGTTGCTTGGTAGAGCCGGCTCGCGTCGCTTATGGACAACAGTCTTGGTGGCTGATGTGGTCGACGCAGCCTTTACGGTTGGTGCAGCCTGAGGCTGGGAGGCCGAGTTCTTCGCGGCCGATTTTTTGGTCGAAACGGCTTTTTTGGTAGCCATACGTCCCTCCTTCACTAGTTGATACTACGCCTTTAGTATATCACATCACCCTGTTCATCGGCGATATCAGATGTCGATTGTGCCAAATAATGCTATACTAAAGACATGGGACAATATATGAAACAAGACCAAACGCGCAGTGAGCTGCAAGAGCGTATCGCGGCCGATCTCCGCGCTAAAGCAGCTGCCAGCAGCCACACTGGTGATGGTGCCGCACCAGTGGGCGGCGACACCGGCGTCGAGCAATCCGAATATCTCAAAGGCACCAAGCAAACAACCACACTAGCTGGGGTGTGGCTGGTCGTTGGCTTTCTTGCACTGCTTACCTTTGGCTTTTTTGTTGCGCTAACCATCAATGGACAACAATAACGGAGTGACAGTATGACAAACCTTGACGCTATCCAGCAAAAGCTACTCCTGGCTGTAAGCCAATCGACCACCCCGCGCGAAGTACTGCGCCACGAGGAATTGCGCGCACTGTATGGACATATCACATCACTCCCCCCAGCGGAGCGTGGGCCATTTGGCAAGCGTGTTAATGAGCTCAAGCAAGCTGTGCAAGCCGCCATCGAGCGCCGTCTTGAGGAACTTGAGACTGTTGAGCGCACACCGATCGACGTCACCGCGCCAATGGATATCAACACGGCTATTCCCCCATTACTACCAACAAACCAGGGCTCAACGCATCCATTAATGCAAGAGATCGAGCGGATTAGCGATATCTTCTACCGTATGGGGTTTGTGGTGGAGGAGTCGCGCGAGATTGATGATCAGTTCCATATGTTCGAGAGCCTCAACTTCCCCAAAGGCCACCCCGCCCGCGACGATTATGACACCTTCATGACCGTCGAGACAGACGCGCAGGGCGACCGCCTGATCGCGCCGGCTCATACCAGCACTATGCAAAACCGCGTCCTGACCACCTATCGCCACAATTTAGATGCAGGCGAAGCAATCGCCGCCATCGTACCCGACCGCGTCTTCCGCAATGAGGACCTCGACGCCCGGCACGAGCACACCTTCTACCAGGTGGAGGGTGTCTATGTAGCTAAGGGAGTCAACGTCGGCAACTTAATTGCGACCTTGCAAGAATTTTTGCAAAGCTACTACGGCAAGCAGCTTGATGTCCGGGTCAATCCCTTCTACTTTCCCTTCACCGAGCCAAGCTTTGAGTTTGCCCTGAGCTGCCCCTTCTGCGAAGGCAAAGACCCCAGCTGTAAGGTGTGCAGCGGCGAAGGCTGGGTGGAGCTGATTGGCTGCGGCTTGATCCACCCTAATGTGTTACGGGCAGCCAACATCGACCCCGATACCTACACCGGCTTCGCCTTTGGCTGCGGTATCGACCGCCTGGTGATGATGAAATACGGCATCGAAGACGTGCGGCACTTCGAGAGCGGCAAATTGGATTTTTTGCGGCAGTTTTAGTCTCGTCTATTCGTTTTATAACCAAGGTTCACCATATGCATCATGATACTGAGCTTTTTACCATTGCTCGGGTGCTCCTCGAGCAGCGACACACGTCACCAGTTCACACTGTGGCAGCTGCTTTGCGTTGCCAATCTGGCGAGGTGATATCTGCAGTCAACATCGATCATTTTCTTGGCTTCGTCTGCGCCGAGACAGCTGCACTGGCAATCGCTATTAATCGAGGTATCTATGATTTCGATTCGATCGTCGCTGTACGTAAAAATGATGACACGGGAAAGATCGAAATTGTCGACATGTGTGGCAAATGCCGCCAGATCTTTCACGATTATGCACCAGGTATTACTGTCTTGACTACAAACGGCCCGCAGGCAATCGAGCATATCCTCCCTCATGCTTTTACCCGCCAACGTACAAAAATTCAAGAAGCTATTAAGCGGTAATATGCCCATCACCGAAGCCTGAACAAACAGCGAAGATTCGATTGATGGTTATTACATTGATATCCGTAAAAAATTATCATTGCGATAATTCGAGAAGTAAGTTTTTCTTATAAAAAATACAGGACACACGCCCTGTATTTGTATTTTTTATGGAGTACACTGATCTACCGGTTAACCGTCAACGGCCAGCTCAGCTCGACGCTCTTCAGCTTTTTTAGGCTGTTGAGTGGTGTGAGATCCTTCACCTCGGTGTTTTTGAGAGAAACAAAGGTGAGATTCTTTGCATGTTGAATGCCTTCGAGGTTCTTTATCTTCTCCCACGACTCTGCGCCATCACGCGCGCTGAGGTCGAGCGTGGTTAGTTTTTCGAGATCTGAGGCAAGCATGGGCTGTGCATCACCGCGCTTTGTATGGGTCACTTGGGCAATAGCTTGATTGAGCTTGTTGCGGAGACGCCAATCGGGCACGCTCACCACCGCGTCCTGTGGCTTATCAGCAGCAGTCTTTTCTTGGTAGACTCGCACATAGTCGACCTGCATATCTTTCGCGACTTCGTAATCCTTAGGGCTAGCCTTCTTATATGGCTCATTGAGGCCGCCAACCTGGTGATTCAAGCGAATAAAGAGTTTATTGGCTGCCTTGGCAAACGGCCAGTTTGCATCATCTGGCGCCACGCGGTGTACCATGCGCCCATCATAGTAGAATTCGATCGTTCCATCCTTCTTGTTCAAGACGCCGTAGGTATGGAAGGCATTTTGTGTGTTGCCGACAATATTCCGATCGAGAACGCGCTGGTGCTGATGCGAACGCCCTTTATCACCCTGACGTGGCTGCGTATGGACATTTGCTTGCAGCCAGCCCGAGTCATAGCCCCGCGACTCGAACACATCGAGCTCACCACTGGTTGGCCAGTTGAATGTTGTGCTTGTGAGCCAAAATGATGCCCAGGTTGCTCGAGCACCGCTGTTCTTGTTACCCTCTGGCAGCTTGATAGACGCCTCATAGTAGGTGCCGGGGCCCCAGGCGTGGGCGACACTTTTGTCTTTCCAGTCGCTGAGGTAGTGCGAGTTGACCATCCCTGTCGAGAAGGCAGCATGACCAGCCTGGCATGGTTTAGCATTTTTATCATACTGCGCGAGGAGATGGAGTTTGCCATCGTACTGGCGCACCATGTCTGTCTGGAAGCGCCCTTCCATACCCGACGCAAGGTCAAAGCAACCGGTCGGTACAGCCCATTTGGTTGTGTCGAGTTTATTACCATCAAATTCATCACCCCACACTTTTTTATAATGCGCCTGTACATCACGCGGCAGATGATCGACTGCCGATGCTGGCTGCACCATAGCAAAGCTCGTACCCATCACAGCGCATGCCATAGTGAGCCCAAGCGCCAAGCTGGCTTTTGCTTGTTTTGTTGCTCGTGTTGCCAACATATCCCCTCCTTGTGTTCGTTAGCTGTTCTTATTTAATCACAGCTCGTCTGCTTTGCCAAACACAAGACAATAACTTTATCCATATTTTTTGCAAGCGAGATAGTCTATTTTGATCGTACATACCAATCTTCCAGAGGTCATTTTTGCTCAAAGCAATGTTATATAGTAAAATCATTATTTTCAAAAATATGTTGTGGTTTTTGCTACGATTATCGCTACCTCTGTTTGACAAATCCCTCACGAAGATTTACAATAGCGACACTATATGAAGGGCACCCACAACCCCCAACTGCAACAAACTGAGCCTCTTGCTGTCGTAGAATA
>CAUQNE010000006.1:0-53425 GCA_963519835.1 uncultured Candidatus Saccharibacteria bacterium | reverse complement strand
GCTGGCCGGGTGGCAGTTGTTGAGAGTCGGCTGCAGACGGCGTAGCGGCACAGGCGCCTCGATCGCTCCGTTGGACGCCGGCTCGCCGGCGTCTGCTGCTCTTCCGTACTGCGGTACTGGCACCCTCGAGCGCTAGCAGAGACGCGAAAAGTCCTCCCCCACACTCAGGCGCAGGCACGGGTAGTCCCAAGGACGCTCTGGTTGTCCCTAGTAGCAGGATGTGGGCCCGCATAGCGAAGTGCACCGCTCTTACCCACGTCAGATCACGATTCAGCCGCAAACAGCCCGCCAGGACGGGAGACGGCAACTGGCGTGCCGTGCGGCGATCTACTATCGATTGCGGCAGCGCGGCCCTTCCTTTGGTAACAACTTCAATAACCGAACAGAAGAGGCTCTCGGTCTAGCCGCGGACTCCCAGATGGCTGTCGAGCGCGGCCTCTTCGGTCGCCTTAAGCCCTGGTTCGGCTTTGTGATGCTCGTCGAACGAGCCAAAGGATCGCTTGGAGCAGTTCGAGTCCCTTCCAATATGCCGTTTCCTGCCGACACCATCTTTAATGGTGCTTCGTATATCGACCGTTACCGTATCTTTTTCGAGCGCATGGTCGCCGAGGGCAATTATGACGCTGTGGCTCTACTAACTGCCGAAGCCGAAAGTGCCGAATACGTCGAACCATCAGCATCGCTGTCCTTAGCCAACTTGGAAGCCGCAATTCGCGCGCGCATCGCTTACATCAAAGCATTGCCCGACGACGTCTTCGACGAGTTGACGACAACTTAGATTCCCTATAGTTGCGCTTCTACGCCCACGCCTACAGCTCCGAGCAGACGCACGCGAGACCGTAGCCTTGAGGGAACAACATCACCAAATACATCCCCCGATACATTTGATTGTCGGCAGTATTTAGCTTTTCTCGCTCTATCGACCATTGTTACCTTCAGGAAGTTCAAGCATTGGGCATGCATACCCTTTTTCTGTAACTTGATCGTAGTACTTCTTTACTTGTTGTCGTATAATGGGAGTCAGTTCTTCGCAAATTTTTTCCTTCAACAGAGGCTTTGCGCAGTACTTTACAACATCAGAGTGATCTTCGATGTTGGGGCATGTAATAAACCCGGCGATACGTATAGTACGTTCATCATTAAAAGGGGGTGGAAATATACTTAGAATCGCCTTTTCGGAAACTACACTGATAGCCTTGCTCAGCATTATCCTGAGCACGGTTTTAACTACAGTTTTAGTCATTTCGGACAGTTCTCGGGAGAACTCAACTAACTCGACTATTTCATTCGCCATTTCGGAAGCGAATTTGGTTGATACTTCACTTACTTTATTCAACACCTTTAGCGCTGCAACACAAATCATGCAAAATAGATGATCCTGTTCTAGAAAAAGTTTGACATACTTTTTCGCATCTTTCCTCTCATTGGTTTCGGGAAGGAGTTGATTTAGCGCCAATTCCGTCCCCTGTTTCACTATTTGCCCCGAGACTAGATCTAAAGAGTTATTCGTAATATAGCCATCTGGATCCTTTTCGAACTCGGAGTATTCTTCATTAAGTTTATTCTGGATCTTTTTATACTGACCTTCAACTATGTTAGACAGTTTCGAATTAGTTTTTTCATGGCTGATAGAAAGATACTTTTCTAGCGCGACATTATAATGAAGCTTGATACATTCTTTAAATATCTCATCGCTATCTTGGTTCTCGTCGCCACACTTTTCCAGGGCGGCTATCTGTCCATTAATTTCTTCAATTCTGCTAGAGAGAATGAGCGTTCTTGTGCCATGCAAGAGCGTATTGCATGTTTCACACTTACATTGTTCCCCTTTGCTTGCTTTAGCGCAGGAACTATTGTAATGCATCACTAGTACATCCCATTCCGTCGAAATACAACTGTCGTCTCACCTGTCATTGTATTACCAATCGCTCAGATTCTGTCAAGAGAGAGTAGTGACCGGGGCAGTGACAACGAGGGGGTGTATTGGGAACTTGCCGCAGTTCTGCACACCACTAAATTGACACCTCAATTTGTTTGCCTACAGAATCTACTCCATTAGACAGCTATCAATTATAGAAGTAATATGTTATAATTTAACTATTCATGGTCGCCGCCCATCCCCAATCCCTTCATCACCGCCTCCGTCGGCTCAAAGCCGCCCTGTTGGCAGTCTCGCTGACCCTGGCTGGCATCCTCCTCATGATGCTGAACGCCTGGCTGTCTCCGCTGCAGTTGGGAGATTGGCAGTGGCTGCACGCCCTGCCGCTGGGCGAGCTGGGTGGGACGCTGTTTGGGGCGGGGCTGCTGTCGACGTTCTTCGAGTACACCTTCCGCAGAGACCAGGAGGCGCACACGCTTGCCCGCTTCCGCCAGATCATCCGTGAGGAGGCTCCGGCGATGCGTGATGCGGTGGTGGAGGGCTTCGCCATCCATCCTGATGACTTGAAGCGAGTGGCCACGCCGGAACTGCTGGACAACATCGCCGCCAACGTCATGGCTCTGCGCCTGGGCGACGAGCAGTTCGCCCGCGAGATCTACCGCGACATCCGCGACCAAGCCATCCGCGCTGCTGAGCGGTGGTACGACGTGACGGTGCGCGTTCGGCTCTCTACTGCAGTAGAGAGGAGTACCGCAGGTACTCCTCTGTTCGACGTCACCATGGAGTGGGAATACACCACCATCCCCAGCAGTGCCACCCGCCGCTTCGCATGTGTGTCTGACCAAGATGAGTACAACGAGCTCCGCCAGGACGTGCCCGCTACCTCCACCTGGTTCATGACACCACGCCCTGGCATGGACGCCCGCTGCCGGGAGGCATACGAGCTGCTGGAGCTGACCGTCGATGGCCGGCCACAGCCGATCCGTCGTAGTACCCGTGCTACCGGCCAGACCTATAGCGTTGACCTGGACGAAGACGCCAGGAGCGGTGAGCCAGTGCGGATCCGCCAGGTTTTTCGCACCATCACCCCGCAGTGGAGCCACCGGCTGTACTTCGCCGTTGCCCAGCCGACACGAGGATGGTCGCTCCGTCTGGACTACACAGACACCACCATTGCTGAAGTCCAGGTCAGTGACACGATGGCGACCACGCCGGCTTCCAGCATCATCCATTCGCCGGAGGCTGTACCAGGTAAGGAGATCACCGTCGAGACCTCTAGCTGGCTCCTCCCCCAATCTGGCGTGGCCTTCACGTGGGCAACCAAAGACGAGCTGCCCCAGACCAAGCAGCCTGAGGCAGTCGCCTCCTCGAGAGAGGGCTAGTTCCTGGGGGTAGTCAGCTTCCGCCGTCCATCTCATCCACCTCCTCACCTACTCGACCGCTACGGACAACCCCAGGATACATCGTCCTGAGATACATAGTCTCTGGATTGGGAGTCTTCGGCCGGTTGAGATGGAGCCGTGCCCACAGACCGCAAGCCGCCGCTCTCACCAGCCACTGGTGAGTTCGGCCGGCGTGTGCGCGCCCGCCGCGAGCAGCTGGGGCTGTCGCAGGAGAAGCTGGCCGAGCGCACCACTCTGCACTGGTCGTACATCGGCCAGGTCGAACGCGGCCAACGCAACCTCAGCCTCCACAACATCCTCCGCATCGCCCACGCCCTCGACACCGACGCCGGTGGGTTGGTGAGTGGGCTGGAGGTGTAGAAGAAAGATCGGCGCAGCGCTCCTACAGCACTGCGCCGATCCCGACGAACGACAACCAGCGAGTTTCTACAGTTCGTCCTGCCGTGCCTCAGCTTGGTCGTCTTCCTCTACTGCTCTCTCCTCGTACCGGTCAGCCGCCTTCTTCAGTAGTCGAGCTGTGTGCCACGATGTCGATCGGATCTGCTTGCTCAACGCGCGGTAGCGCTGTGCGCTCTCATGTTCTTGTTGTCCACCGTCGTAGACTCCTCGCACACTCGACATGAGGCCACGACACATTCCAGCAATAAAGCCTTCGTCAAGATTGTCGCTTCCCACTTCGTCGATCAATTCGCAAACAGCTGGCAACGGCCACATTCCATTCTCATCTTCCGGACTGTTGGCGAGAAGTCTACCGATTTGGTGGTCGCCCTTATCAGAAAGCTCCGCAGCAGCCAATCCTTGCCGCGCAGTTTTGACCCATTGCTGCATCACCGCCGCGTCAAGTTCCCCGTCTGCCGTCATGCCTGGGCAGCCACGCCAGCCGTTGAGCACGCTCGTAGCCATGCGAAATGAAGCACTGCGATCCATCCCGAGCATGGTTTTGTCGCGACGCACCACCTCCATAAGCCTAATAAACAAGTGGGGTTCAGTCGCAAGAGTGCGATGGAGAACTATCGGCTCTCGATAATCGCCAATGAGCGGATAAAACAAAATCTCTAGCCTTGCAACATCTACCTGATCAGCTTTTAGCTCAACAATATGATCGAGCACCTGACTGACCTCATATGACAGCGAGGAGATCTTGGCCGACTCTTGAGTGCATGCGATGTGAAGCAGGCCGATTAATACATCTGTCGTCAAGTCAGCCGTAATGCCCTCTTGTTTGGCGGAGCGAATCGACAACGACACGCTGTCGATCGCATCCCAGGCGCGCCCGCACGCAACCAGCCGCTCAATCGCATACCGCATGTGATCTGGTGGCAACACACGCATTTCAGCAGTTTGCCAATAAGCGTTGTCATCGTCTTGATTGCGCGCAACAACCTCCCAGTAGTCCCACTCAGCCGGCACGCAGCGCAGGACAGCAGCGCGCTGCGATGCAGTGAGTCGCGGATCATCGAGCACGTCCTGCAGCCAGGAAGCACCACGTTGGCGTAGCGCTCGGTACAGGTAGCCATCCACAACGGCAGTCAGCTTGCTATCGGAGCTGTCCACCCAGTGCGCGATACCCCAGAAATTGAGTTGCTGTCGATCCGCCAACATCTGCCCCAGCACCCACGACGCGACGGCTCGCGACGCAAGTATCTCGAGGTCGTCGAGCTTCTGCGGCCCCGCGAGTATCTCACTAAGCGCCTCTTGCCGACGTGCCTCCACCTTTTGATCGTAGTCATCAATGTCGCGGTGCAGTGCACAATCGAGCAGACCAGGATTGTGATTGAACAAGTAGAGGTGCCGCAGAACAGGTGAAGTGGGCTTCCACCTGTCAGACAACTCCAAAAGGCGACCGACTTCCTCTTCCGGCAGCGACCACTCCGCAGCCCTGTGGTGATAATGGCTGGTAGCTAGCTGACGCAATGTGTGCCACACTAAGTAGCGATCGTCGTCATCAAACTCTTCGGACGACGAAAGCTTGCTGAGGTGATCAATAATCTTCGTCCTGTCTTCCGACAATATGCCACGATTGATGTGATTGATCAATCGCTTAAGGTTTGATGGTGTGACATCACTCCAGGTGAGTGCACGCTGGACGAGACCATGGAAGAAGGAGCTCCGTTCTTCCCACTTTACCGGCTTGTCGGTGAGTGGACACCAATCTGCGCGAAAGTGAGGCGTGGCTGGTGGCGTAATTACCGCCGAATAGTCGGGCCATAGCGCAAACAGAAGATCCCACCCGACAGTTGCCGAAATCCGTTTGACAGAATCAAGCGCGGCAAGCCTCTCACCAGACGGCACCGTCGTGAAATTAGCCCAACCGCATAGTATGGCTGCGAGGCTCTCATCAGGCCGATTACCACGCTGCTTGTCATCCGCCGGATTGGCGGCAAGCAAAGCGAGACACTCGACAGCATCATCGAAGTATTCTTCAGACCACGCGAGTACCTCGAGTGCCCACAGCAAGTGAGGGCGGAACCAAGGATCACTAAACAGTATGTCGTTACTATCTGCATAATATGCTCGCAGTAACGAGGAGGAATCTTGCTCCAGATTGTTTATGACGATATCAACAAATTGCTGCGGCGCAGCCTCTGCAAGAGACGGCAACCGTGGCGCTATTAGATTCCAGACACGACCGGAGCCATCTCCTACTGCCTGATTAAGTAGTTGGTTGGTAATGTCAACAACGCTTTCTCTCAATTTGCCGGACAGTGCGCCGTCTCCATCCATAGAGCCAACCATCGCAAGGCTCCGCGCAATGCCGCTCTTCAGCTCCTCCGAGTACTGCACCTGCGACGTGGGCTGATTGAGCTGCTGCTCGACCTTTTCTAGTGGATTCAAGCCGTATGACGGATTGACCTCACTCAAGACATCAAGCGTCATCTGCTTCCACCGCTCTATGACGCCATCTGTGATCTTCGACGACAGGCAACGAAATGCTTCTTCAAGGGAAGCAAATCGCCAGGCCGAGCCAGATTGGCTCATCACAGGGTCGTTTCCGCCAGCGCGCTGCTGGCAGAGCGACGTCACCGTATCGTAGTCACTACCGGCCAGCGCCGCTATCGCCTGCGTATCCTTGTCATTATTAGCATCCCACGCACCAACGAGTGTCAGCGCCGCCAGCATTGGCGCTGAGGCATCGGTGGCCCACGTAGGCGTCTGGATCGCTGCGTCACGCGTTAATGCTCGGACAAACGACGGCATATTCCGCCGGGCAAGCCCAGCAAGATATCCCGCATTTTGGAAGTTGACACCACAGTCATTCAGCAATGACTGCACGTCGGGTCGCGATACACGCGGCAGCTCTACGTCCACCTTCCCATACACAACTTGCTCACGGTCAACAATTTTGATCACGTGATGACCATTGTCAATCGCTGGTTTCGTTTCAGCACCATCAAATACCGGAATCAGTATTGACTTCCCGGCCTGCCGAGCGATCCGATTCCATGCACCTACAGACTTAACGATGACTACCGATTGATCAAGAGCACTAAGTTCATCCTCGGCGCCAGCCGCAAAACTTGCGTATATGAAGGCGAGGCAATCGTCACGCCAGTCCGCCTGAATCGTGGTGGTTCGCGGTGCTTTGGCAAGCAGCTCTCGGAGTTTGTCTCGAGTCGATTCTCGCCCAGCCGTAAACATGCTGAGTGGCAACTCCGGATGAGTCGCCTGATGAAAACTGTCCCACCACTGCTCGAGCGTTTGCGCCTCATCAGGCTGCTTGCCAAGGTGTTCAGAAATCCAGTAGTGCGAAGATGGCGACGTCTCCAGCCACGCTTCTAGATCATCAGCGTCAAGTGCCCATACATTAGCGAATTTTCCCTCACTTCGTCGCTCTTCTAGCCACTTGTCTTTACCACTCCATCGCCGGGGTGTGGCAAATACGAAGACATGGCTAGCGGCATCATTCTGCTTAGCTCGCTTATGAAAGTCCTCCGATGCTTTGCTAGCGATCTTCTTATCGGTGCCAAACTCAAATATTAGCGACCCTGACGGCAAAACAGAGACCGTTTCGTCCGACTGAGCGACTCCGTCGTAGCCAGACACGTTCACACCGTTACCGGCGCGCACCGATACCGCCGAAACTCCTGGAGTATCTAACAAGAGACGGCGTATAAGCCATGGAAAGCTCTGTTGAGCATCACGAGCATTATTGTCTGGCCAAGAATTGAGATCATCGGCGGTGATGAGTTCTGGATTCTTCATGTTTCTCCTCATTTAGCAATCAGGCACAATACAGCGTCTGAACTACTTTTGAGTACATCAGACAGCCAAAGCACCTGCTGCACATATTATACGCTTACTTACCACTATCTACTCCGCTATTTATCTCAGTTTGGTCACGAATATTGTTCCGGTTTCATTTGGAAGTATCGGCGCTGCTCGGTGTATGCAAGACTCAACGACTTCCCATAGTTTCACAATCATTGTATACTGATTGGAGTAATGCAAGTCTATACATCAAAATATCCGCGTTTATCTGGATCATCCTATGATGAAGTATTAAAGCGAGCTCGAGCCGAGTATCATGTCGTCGCACAATCAAGCAAACGACAACCATATGTGAGGTCGAAGTATTTCAATAGCAGCAAGATTTTTCTCGACGTATTTTGGACTCACCTGATGCAGAAGCACCCAAAGGAGCGGCGGAAGCGGCTGCGCTTCTACAAAGCGGCTATCGAACTGCTGCGTAGCTCGCGAGAAGTACCAGAAGTTTCCTTCAGTGCAGACGATAGAACTATCGTGCTCTATCGCTTCTATGGAATGACAAAAGACGGTGAGCACTTCTGCGTCCAAGTCAAGGAAGACAAGCGAAGTAGCCGAAGAGACTTCATGTCGGTATTTGCACGAAAGCCGCAATAATTCAAATCAAACAAAAATCTCCCGCAGTGTGACCTGAAAACCACTCGCCGGAGATTCTGGTGACACGGTGTTGGCCTGTGTCTAGTTACGATTATATGCTTTTTGTCGGCAATGTCAATAGTAATTTCCGGAATCACGTCGAATACTGATCACCGCTGGCAGGTAGTAGCGTACTGACTCTGTCTGTCTCCACTCCCCCAGCCATCAGTCAAGCCTGTGCCGCTACCAGATGCTTGCTCACCGTATCCCGGCCGAAGCCAAGCTCCAGCCCGATCTCGATGTAGGTGCGCCCCTGGGCGTGGAGCTGCAGAGCGCGTTGGAGGTCATCACTGGTGAAGTGTCGCTTGCGGCGGGGTGGTCGTTTGGCCTGGCGGCACGTGGCACGGACGGTTGACTCAGTGACACCGACCTCGGCAGCGATCTCGCGGGCAGACATGCCGGTGGGCTCCAGATCGAGTATCTGCTGCTTTTTCGCCGCGCTGATCGGACGGCAGGCCGTCTTGCGGATACCGCGAGCCGTCGTGGTCTCACTTGCTTCTGACGTAGGCGCTACGCTAGCTGTGCTCGGCGCCGGAGCAACCTCACCCGCGATGAGACGCTTGCGGAAGGCGAGCAGGGGCTTCCAGTTGTTCGGATTGATGCTGCCCAGGTGCACCAAACAAACTCTTATCTAAACCACCTCCAATCGAAATAGGCCGGGATACGGTTTTGGATAACAAAGAACGCTCGCCCATCGTGGCGAGTATTTTAGTGGATTACACTGAATGTAGGCAACCGAGATAAACCCCTCGTACAGCTATCACAAGGGAAAATACCACAGCTATTGTAGTATCATACCAATCATTGCGACAAGGTGGTATACTTGTATTAAGATGTATGGAAGCTAGTTCACACACCACGAAGTCTAAGCATTTCGTTATCGGCATTATCATTACGGTGTTATTACTGGTTTTCATAGTTACTTTTGTATGGTCGCATCGCTCGTTGCAAACACAGCCAACTACAGCAAGCGACCTTTTCTCGCAACGTATTGCATCTCATGTTGTCTCAAATGCAACAGTGGACGGAACCTCCGGCGAACTACTCGCAAAAGACGGGCGATATGGCATAGTAGTTGGACACTTATCTAAGCAAGTTCATCAGCTTATCACCACAAAGCAGCCCTTCGCTATATGCCGCAATAATTGCGATAACAACTGGAGTTTATTCGATAATTTACACACCAGCATTCCAGCACTAAATGAAAAGTTGCCGGATCGGGTGCGTCGCATCGCTGCCGCTGCCACTACTGCCGAGAGTAAATGCGCAATGCGTCGATGGACGCCACCTAGAGCATTACTCACCACGTTTGAGCAACTTTTTTACGATCTTACCTCACGTTCTTCACGTAAGCCGTCTAGCTACGAAGTATTTTGCTTTTCTATGAATACTGGCGATTTTGTGTACGAGCTAAACGAGTTGTAGAGCTCTCCGAAGCCGGAGGTCTGCTCGCCGGCAAGACATACGACGCCATTGCGCCAGAGCTTGCGCGGTTTTGTTATAAAAAGCTCAGAAAAGAGTAACTCTTTAGTTTATTCGTCATTCACTATAAAATACTCACCCTGCTAGGTGAGTATTTTTATTCATGGTCCGTTTTTTTACCTGCCATTATATGTGATAGCAGCAACACGGAACTTGTTCAGTTTCTCAAACAATTCTCCATAGTAGTCAGCAGAAGGAAGCCCCTGCACACTCTCTAGCCACTTCCATTCTTCATCAGAAGGAGCTTTTGGGCCAAGCCTGAATTCATGAATAAACCGCATAAGCATCTCTATCTCTACTTCGCTATCTGTTAGTATGAGCGCTACTGGATCACCACGAGAGTCTAGTAGTGCTTTGTCTAGGCTATCTACCGTCTTTGCAGAAGTTTCATCACTATCCTTCGACATTACTGAGCTCCTTTTACTCCGTGACGCCCAAAACCCCGTCCAATGCATAGGCAGTTGTTTCCCAGCCATCGACGGCAATGCTGTCGATACCCATCGCGCGGACTGGGTAGTCGTTGCCGCCTTCTTCGATCTTATCACCAAAGAAGAGGACTTCGCTTTTTTCTAGCCCATTAGCTTCAAGCAGCTTCTTCATACCATAGGCTTTGTCGATGCCAGGGCGGGTGATGTCGGTGCTGGTAGTGCCGCCAATACGCACTTCGAGACCAGGCAGCTGTGCCGCTACTTTGTCGCGGTAAATTGGCCGGATATCCTTGTATTTCTCTGCCCACGCGTATTTTTCCTCTGGAGTGGCCTGCTGACCCAAGGCAGATATAGTAATCTGGCTCTGACGATCCTCGATAATCTCACCTGCTGGGTGCTCACACCAGATCCCCATCTCTCGTGCAGTCGACTCAAGCACGCTCACGATCTGCGCTTTTTGCTCATCCGTCAAGTCCTCGGCATACTGCAGCTGCCACTCACTCGCCTGTGGGTCGAAACGATAATAGCGCGTACCACACGTTGGCATAGCATGAAACTTGCCCAGCAGCTCGGGCGATACATCAAGGCGACTCGTCACCTGCTTTTGGATCTGCTTGAAGTCCCCGCCGGTGATAACGCACACATCATACTTCTCCAGCAAACGCCCCAGCAGAGCCGCCATCCGGTCACTCACGGGGGACTTTGTTACTGCTAGCGTATCGTCTAGATCAAATGCGATTAATTTTTTCATGACAAATTCTCCTCTTGTAGCTAATTAATGTGCCATTATCATACCATAAAATATGGCAAATACATAACAGAATAATCGGTCGCTACCATTCTACCGAGCGCAAGCCACCGGCAACATCCATCTATCGTACAAGCACGAAGCTATTTTTGCCTTTTTTGATCAAGCTTGGATTCGTCGCTGGTTGATCACTGGTGATTTTTGCACCATCAAGGCTAATGGCATTGTTTTTGATGAGGCGGCGTGCTTCGCCATTGCTAGCGCAGACCTCAGCCTCCACCAGAGCGGTTACTACTGATTGAGGTGAGACGGTTGGGATCTCGTCAGCCAGCGCGTCAAGATCTTCCTCGCGCAGTGTCGATAGGTCATTGTCACCAAAGAGCACACTGGTTACTCGCTCCACACTCTTGCGGCGCTCATGGCCATGGACGATATCGGTTACTTCTCGTGCGAGAGCCTTTTGTAGGGTGCGCGCGCCAGGGTTAGCGTGGTGGGTGTCAATCAATCTTTCGATAGTTGCTTGATCAAGTAACGTGTAGATCTTGATCAAGTCTTCGCTCGTCTCGTCATCGCAGTTGAGCCAAAATTGGTAAAATTTGTATGGACTCGTCAGTGCTGGGTCAAGCCAAACTGCACCACCTTCCGACTTGCCGAATTTCACTCCTGTCTGCTTATTAATCACCAGCGGTGCCGTCAAGACATGAGCTTCGCCACCCTCGAGCTTACGAATGAGCGACACGCCTGTCACGCTATTACCCCATTGGTCGGCGCCAGCCAATTGCAGCGTTGCGCCCTTCTCGCGGTACAGGTGTAAGAAGTCATAGCCTTGAATCAATGCATAGCTAAATTCACCATAGCTAATGCCTGTCCCGCCTTCGCCGATCCGTTGCTGCACAAAATCGCGGTCTAGCAGCTGTGTCATACTCACGTGCTTACCGATCTGATGCAAAAAATCGACATAATTAACGTGAGCAAACCAATCGGCGTTATTGACTACCGCAAAATCCTGGCCACGAAATATCTGCCGAAATTGTGCCGTTAAGCCCTCAACGCTGCGCGCCACCGTCTCGGCATTACGGAGATCACGCTCTTGCTTTTTGCCGTCTGGGTCGCCAATCATGCCGGTTGCACCTCCCACAAGCAACAATGACGTGTGTCCATGGTCGATGAAGTGCCGGCATAGCATCATAACGGCCAAGTTGCCAATCGTCATGCTTGGTGCACTCGGGTCAACGCCGATGTAGAAAGTGCGCGGTTCATTGATGTCATTAACATTGGCAAACGTCGTTTGATTGATAAATCCGCGCCAGGTTAATTCTTCTGCTAAGGTCATGTGTCCTCCACTCTTGCTCTTTCTTATGCTCGTGTATTGCTATTTATTTTAGCACGAAACAGCGTGAAGTAGCGGGGCTGCGCCGCAGGAAAAGACTAGCCCTACCCGCCTACATAATGCTATAATGCAGAGGAATATTGCGTGTTAGAGGAAATAAGAGATCGTGGTCAAAAATAATTTATCACATCGAGTTAGCGTCTACTCCAACCTTGCAGCCAAGCGCCGCACCAAAAAAGACGCCGAAGCCCGCCGCAGAGCGGAGTACTTGGCAAGCCTACCCAAGCAGCCTCTCAAACGGCTACTCTATCGCTTGCACCCACGCCGCGTGGCACAATTCTTATTTAGCAAGCGTGGGGCTTATGCCATCCTCAAGGTAGTTGGTGGGTTTTTCCTCGTGCTCGCCCTTATTATTGCTGGGCTTTTCACTTACTACCGCAAAGACCTCGACGCAATTCGCCCAGGCGAGATAGACAAGCGCGTCCAGACCACTGTTACCAAATATCTCGACCGTAGTGGCCAGCTCCTCTGGGAGGATAAAGGTAACGGTGACTACAAGCTCGTGGTCGATGGCAACCAAATTAGCGACTACGTCAAGAAAGCAACAATCGCTGTAGAAGACCGTGATTTTTATAACCACCACGGTATTAGCCTGGCTGGTATTTCTCGCGCGTTCCTGAGCAACTCGCAGGGTAATGCCGTGCAGGGTGGCTCAACACTGACACAGCAGCTCGTCAAGCAAGCCTTCTTCGAGAAGAGCGAAATCGAAAAACGCGGCCTCGATGGTATACCACGCAAGATCAAGGAGGTGATCCTCTCGATTGAGGTCGAGCGTATGTACAACAAAGATCAAATTCTGAACCTCTACCTCAACGAAGCATCGTATGGTGGCCGCCGCAATGGTGTTGAATCGGCTGCGCGCACTTACTTCCAAAAACCAGCTAAGGACCTAACACTAGCCGAATCTGCGCTGCTTGCCGGCATTCCTAACAGTCCTGGGCTCTACGACCCATATTACGTGCCAGGCAATAGTGCACTTATTGCGCGCCAGCATAAGGTGCTCGATAGTATGGTTGAGATGAATTACATTACTAAAGAGCAGGCTAACGAAGCAAAGCAAGTCGCCATTCTTGACACTGTAAAACCAAAGGCTGAGCAATATGCTGACATCAAAGCGCCACACTTTGTCCTAATGGTGCGCGACCAGCTCGAAAAAGAGCTAGGCAAGTCAACAGTCGGCAAAGGCGGCCTCACCGTCACGACCACACTTGACTCAACGCTCCAAGGTAAGCTTGAGGGTCGTATGCAAAGTATGTTTAATGGCAAACTCACGAACTCTAACTGTGGTAATACCAACTGCGCAACCTATGCTGGCTTTACCAATGGCGCAGCCGCCATTGAGGATAACAAAACAGGTCAGGTAGTAGCGCTGGTTGGTAGTCGAGATTTCAACTATGCCGTCTTTGGTCAAAATAATGCCGCCACCGCCTTTATCCAGCCCGGCTCATCCATCAAGCCACTGGTTTACGCTCAGCTCTTCCAAAACAAGGGCAATGGCAAGACCAACTACGGGAGCGGTTCTGTCCTCTCTGACTCGAAGATCAGCTTTGGTGGGTGGACACCACAAAACGCTGATGGTAAGTTCCAAAACAACATTAACCTCCGTCAAGCTCTCGCTCGCTCGCGCAACATCCCTGCCATCAAAGCTATGCAGGAGAACGAGCGCAATAGGCGCGGCAGCACCTGGCAGACCATTCGCGAGATGGGCGACAGTGCTTACTGCACCCAGGGCGCAGACGCCCAAGCTGGCCTATCGAGCGCCATCGGTAGCTGTGGTACACGCCTCGTCGATCACGTTAATGCCATCGCATCTTTGGCACGGATGGGTACCTACACCCCGCAATCAACCGTTCTCAAAGTAACCAACAGTACCGGCCAAGTCCTTAAGCAATACACAGCCTCTACGAAGCAGGTGATCGACCAGCAAGCTGCCTACATCGTCAACGATATCCTCGGCGACTCCAGTGCACGGGCCAACCTTGGTGGTGGGCAAGACTACATGCCACAAATGAACCGCCTCAAGGCGAAGACTGCTGTCAAGACCGGTACATCAAACTCCGAGGTCAACGGCAAGGTGGTAGCGAAGGATATCTGGACGGTCGGCTATACCCCAGCACTGTCGATGGCTGTTTGGCTGGGCAACTCTGATACGTCACCACTCCGTAATGGTAACTCGCTCATCCCCGCTATGCTGCTGGACTACACCATGGCCGATGCCACGCAATACTACGTTAGCCAAAACAAAGCGTCGTACAGCGATTGGTTCTCTGCACCGAGTGGTATCCAACGAATCAACAATGAAGTCTATCCATCGTATTACAATAAGAATTCTAACCGTAGCAGCAACACAATGTCTTTCGACCGGGTATCTAAGAAAAAGGCCACAAACTGTACACCAGAGTCGGCCCGCGTTGACATCCCTGTCACTCGGTCAAAAGACTCGTCAGGCAAAGAGACTGTCTCAGCTCAAGATGGCTATGATGCAACCAGCAATGACGATACTCATCGCTGTACCGACTCCAAGCCAAGTGTTTCCGTCGCCGTAAGCTCTAGTGGGCAATCGGCGACGGTATACTACCGGCAGGGTAGCCACCCACTCCAACAGTTAGAGGTGAAGGTGGGTGACCAGCTCGTTGGTACGCGCCAAGTTAATAGTGATGGCGATACCAACGTCTCTATCCCCTCCTCTGCTGGTAAAAACTTCACCGTGACTGCCACATTGACAGACAGCGTATACTACAGCGACAAAAACACTGCTCACGGCCAACGGACGAGCTAGTGCATCTTTAACAGAGAATAGCTATAATACCCTGCATCTACAACTGCAGGATTTTTCATTATGAAGGATTTGTTGCTATGCTCAGAATTGCACTGCCTTTGTTCGAGTAGTATGTAGTCACTTATGACATAAGACTTACTTTGCAATGAGGATACAGCGGTTTGAGGTCTAAGATGAGAATATGACGTGTCTAATATTGTGGTCCAGATAATACCTCTAGCCTATTTGAGATACAGCCAAATTAGGATTCACAACCACGTAAGAAAGCAAGGGCTGGCTATGCGGCAACCAATAAAGGCTTCACCACCCTCACCAACTGCCGATGCAGCTCCGGCGCTCCCGCCAGCCAGGTGAAGTTCTCGTGAGAGCGGTTCAGGGCGTCGTGGTAATCCATGGGGTTACCAGCAATATCGGTATAGATGCCGCCTGCTTCCTCAATAATGATCTGCTGCGCGACGTTGTCCCAGATCTTGCTCGTTTGATTGGCGCAGGCACCATAGGCACCCTTCGCAACCATTGCTTGGTCGACGACACTATTAGACGAGCGGAGATTACGGATCGAGAGGATGATGGTACCAAGTAGCTCAGCCTCGCGCTTTGTCCGGGCTGGATCCTCAGGGTGGCCGTCAATACCATAGGCGACGAGACTATTGGCAAGGTCGGATTCGCGCGAGACATGGATCTTCTGGCCATTACACCAGGCACCTGCACCCTTGGTTGCAATGTAGAGCTCGCCAAAGGCAGGCAGGGCAATGCCACCAGCCACTGGGGTGTCGTGATCGAGCAGCCCCAGCATAATGCCATACTGCGGTAGTCCCGCTGCGAAGTTGCTCGTCCCATCGATCGGGTCAACCACCCAGGTGCAGTGCGACCCGTTATCGACACAGCCCAATTCCTCATCGATAATGTTATGGTCAGGGTATGCTGTGCGAATTGCGTCCGTCAGGAAATGACCGATCTCCAGGTCGGTCTCTGTCAGGACTTGATTGCGATCTCCCGCCTTGACCGAGTGAGAAAGGTTGCCAAAGTTCGCGACGGCAATCTTCGCGGCAGCGGTGAGGGTGGTGGTGAGAAAGTCTCGATAGGTATGCATAGTCGCTTCCCTTTCATGGTACTACTACCATCAGTATAGCACCCTGAGAATCATGTATCAAAAATCAAACAATATCTCTTTGCTATCCGCTAGCTTTGTAATAACCCCTCCTGAGACCAGTCTAATCTTCAAGCCATGGTGCTCGCGCATGAATTGGGACGGCTTCTGGCATCGTCATGATACGTTTATCTATGTACACCTTCAGCTAAGAAATATAAACTACTAATCCGTCTGCTTTTTTACCAAATCAAGCAGCGCTGCTTCGTGGTCAACACGGCGACGTGATGGCGAGCGAGTAGTTCGTTTTTTGGAGGTAGCTTGCGTGGTTGCTTGTGAGGTGCGGCCCGTTGTTGGCTGCTTGGCATGTCCGGATTGAGAAGATGAAGCAGCCTGCGGAGATTTCGGAGCCGTAGTGGCTCGCGCGCGAGAGGTACGCTTGGCTAGCTGCTTTGATTGTGGTTGCTCTGCTGGCTTTGTTTTCTCACGAGCCACACGCGCCGTTCGCTGGGGCTGACTTGAGGCTGGCTGGTCATTTTTCTTGTCTGTTTTTTCTGCTGGAGCTGTGGTAACACGAGCCTGCGCTGGTTGGCGAGAGCGCGAGGTCTTTGCTGGTTTGGGCTGAGTAGTTAATTGAGTAGCCGGCTCTTCTTGCGCTACTGCTTTTTTCGATGGTGTTTCAGCTGAGTGAGTTTTGGCCGGCTGAGTTGCTGGCTTTTTGACGAGCTTGGCAAAGATCATCTTGCCTGCAGCAGTCTGGAGGTTGCGAATAATCTCCACTTCACAGGTGCGGCCCAGCTGGCTGCTGGCTTGCTCTACGACCACCATTGTGCCATCTGGCAAATGCCCAACCGCCTGATGAGCGTCCTGCCCCTTCTGAAGAAGTGCCAGTGTCAGGTGTTCACCAGGCAAATGCGCCATCCGGATGCTCTGTGCCAACTCATTCATGTTGAGCACGCCAATTCCTTCCACGGCGGCGACTTTGTTGAGGTTATAATCGATTGTGAGCAGCCATGCACCATGCTGCTTGGCTAGGCTTAGCAATCGCTCATCAACTCCCTCGCGTGCTTTGCTGCCATCCTGCAAGAGTTCTACCTCAACTTCGTCCATTGCCTGCAGCTCCGTCACAACGTCAAGGCCATAACGAGCGCGAGCTCGCTTGTCGCTGTCAGCATGATCTGCCAAAAATTGCAGTTCACCCACCACACTACGGGGGATCACCAGCGTGTCACCAATAAATCCTGTCTTGGCAACGGCCGTAATGCGACCGTCCATTAGCACCGACGTATCGACTAACAGCGCTCGCCCTTTCGTCTTGAGTGTGTTACGCGGTAGCCGAGCCAGAAGATAACTGACTTCGCCAAGGATAATAAGTGTGATGATAAGCAACACAAGAGTAGATAATTGCATGTTGTTCCTTTTGTTATGTTTTTAGATAGGTAATGAGTGCGCTGCGGATATCGCGCACATCATGGATGAACGGTGTCTTGAGGCCACAATGCGGGGCAATCGCTTTGGTGAAGCCGAGTTTTTGCGCCTCAGCAATGCGCCGCTCGGCCGCTTGGGCACTGCGCACTTCACCGCCAAGGCCCACTTCGCCAAATACTACTACGCCATCATCAAGGCGTCGGCCAGCAGCAGCACTAGCAATTGCCATGACAACGGCTAAGTCGGCCGCCCGATCAGCCAGTTTGAGCCCACCGACAACGTTGATATAGATATCTTTATCGGATAATTGCAATTTGGTGCGCCGCTCGAGGACAGCGATCAAAAGGTTGAGTCGGTTGAGATCAAATCCGCTGGCTGTCCTCTTAGGATACCCGAAATGGGTTGGATTGACAAGTGCTTGGATCTCGACAAGGATAGGGCGGTTACCCTCAAGGGTAGCCAACACCACCGAGCCATCGGCATTTTGGCGCTCGGCAAGTAGTGCAGCTGAGGGGTTCTCGACCACTGTCAGGCCGTGCTCACCCATAGCAAAAATCGCCGCTTCATTCGTACTGCCATAGCGATTCTTGATGGCCCGCACCACCTTAAAGCCGCCATAGCGATCGCCCTCAAACTGCAGTACCACATCCACGAGATGCTCAAGTACCTTGGGCCCCGCGATTGACCCTTCCTTCGTCACATGACCCACCAGCACTACCGCCGTCCCTGATTGCTTGGCCGCTTGAATAATAACGTTGCTGGCGTTAGTAATTTGGCTTACAGTGCCTGGTGCACTGGTGATCTCAGCCAGACTCAACGTCTGAATTGAATCGACAATTACCAGCTGGTATTGACCGGTACGGATGGTAGCCGCAATATCATCGGCGCTCGTACTTGCGGCAAAAGACAATGCCTCGTGCTGGTCGGCACCCAGTCGCGTCGCTCGCAGCGCTACCTGCCCAGCCGACTCCTCACCGCTGATATAGAGCACCGCTTGCTGCTGCGCAACCGCATGCGCGACTTGGAGCAAGAGAGTGCTCTTGCCTATACCCGGTTGCCCCGCCAAGAGAAGCACACCACCCGGCAAAATACCACCACCCAGCACTGCATCAAGATCGGCAATGCCCGTTGCAAGCCGAGCTGCTGGCTCATCCTGGCTTGCAGCAGTGATTGGCCGCGGCTGTAGCAACGTACCTTGGCCAGCGCTGCGTGCCACAGCCGATTTACCCACTGGGGCTGGTGCTTGCTCGACGAGGCTATTCCACTGGCCACATTGCTCACACTTGCCCATCCACTTTGGTGAGCGCGCACCACACTGCTGGCAGACAAATATCGTGCGAGCTCGTGCCACTACACTTGCTCCTTAGGCTGCTCAATGCCATTAATGCTTTGGTTCAGCTCATTAGCGCGTACCGACAAGGCATTGAGCCGAGTGATCTTCGCATTATATATCTCAACGCGCTGATTAATCGCGAGCCGCTGTGCCTCAAGTGCTCGCTGGCGTGCCAAGAGCTTCTTACGTGCTGCCTGGAATGATGCATCATCGCGAAAGCCGCCATTTTGGGCTCTCGCATTAAACACCTTAATATCAGCCGACAGCTGCTCAGCCATCTCTTTGTACTGTGCTTGATCGGTGGGGAGCTGGGTAGCTTCTTGGTTGATTGCCTTGCTGAGCGCTTTGGCTTCTTGATCGACTTTGTCAAAGACAGCTTGGTAAGCATCACTGCGTGCGACAATCGCCGCACGGTTACGAAAATACCGACTATAGTGCTGCTCTAACTCGCTGTTGATTGTACCAATCTGTGTGCCAATAATAGAATGAAGCTCATTATTACGCTCGCCTGGTTCGGCCTGGTCATAATACTTCACCATTGAGGCAATGACCGGATTGGTCTTGATCTTGGCGTACTCTGCTTCGATAAGCTTGTCAATCCGCTGTCGCTCGCTTGAGCCAAGTCGCTCATATGCGGCATGTAATAACTCGTGTGCTGTCGTGACGGGTTCGGCGTTAGTCAGTTCTTGATTCTGCACATTGTAGACGTAAATCCGGCGCAAGTGGTAGCAACCAAGGATAGCGGCTGTGCGCTCAGTCGATTTGCAGCTTTTGTTAAACTCAGTCTTGTCCTGCAATTGTGGCTGACTCGCATAGAGCAGCTGCCGACCTTTGTCGGTCAGCTCAAGCTGATCAATCACCGCTTGCATTGCACTATCGGGCTGGTACCGGCTCGCTACCGCAGCATCGTAGAGCTCCGGGCCATAGGTGAGCCCAGCCCAAGCCATGCCACCGATCATCACCAGACCGACCAGTGTTGAGAGGAGGCGCTTAGGCCTTTTCGCTACGTGCGTCAATCGTCAGCTCCCCTTTTCGTACTCCAACTGTCAAGACCGACCCTTTGGCGTAGTGACGGGCCAGAATTCCCTCTGCAAGGCGATGTTCCAGCTCATTCTCAATCGTGCGCCGCAGCGGCCGCGCCCCAAAGGTGCGGCTGTAGCCCTGAGCGATCAACCGTCGCTTTGCCGCTGGCAACACCTTAACGGCAAGGCTCTGGCGCGCCAGACGCCGATTGAGCTCAGCAATTTGCAAGTCGAATATCTTCCCAACCTCTGGCTTAGTAAGTGGACGGAAGGTGATAATTGCGTCAAACCGATTGATTAGCTCCGGTCGCATGAATCGCTCCAGTGCCTCACGAGTATACGACTCATTGCGTCGCTGCTGCTGTGCTGTATCGTCTTCGTCGGCCAGTTTGGCTTGGAAGCCGAGGCTGCGATTGTGCTGCATTTTGTCTGCTCCAAGATTACTGGTGAGGATGATGATTGTGTTGCGGAAACTCACGACGCGACCAGTCGAGTCGGTCAATGTGCCATCTTCAAGCAGCTGCAGCAACATCTGGAAGATATCGGGGTGAGCCTTTTCGATTTCATCAAACAACACCACACTATAGGGCTGGCGCCGCACTTTGTCTGTCAATTTGCCGCCATCGTCGTAGCCTACATAGCCAGCAGGCGCACCAACAAGTCGGCTCGCGGTATGCTTCTCGCCAAACTCACTCATATCGATCTTAATCAGCGCGTCGTCTGAACCGAATACCTCACGAGCAAGCACGCGCGCCAGCTCGGTCTTGCCGACACCAGTTGGCCCCATAAAGACAAAGCTACCGATCGGCCGCTGGCTGCTCGCCACCCCACTACGACTGCGCCGGATAGCACGAGCAACTTTGCCAACCGCTTCTTCCTGGCCAATCAGATATTTCCCAAGGTGTTTCTCGAGATTACGCAGGAGCTTCGCCTCACTTGTGCGGACTTTCTCAACCGGGATGTGTGTCATTACAGCAATGGCATGAGCAATATTATCCTCGGTGAGCACCAGTGGCGTTTTGCGACCTTGCTCGCGGCGGGCCTGCTCGAGTTGGTCAGTCAATTGGCTAATACGCTGCTTATACAAGGCAGCACGCTCGTAGTCTTCTGCTGCCACGGCATCTTCCATTTTCTCATTCAGTGCTTTGAGCTCACGGACATACTCGCGCTGCTTGCTTGGCTTGTGCCCCTTCTTGACGCGTACCAGAGCTGCTGCTTCATCAATCACATCAATCGCCTTATCAGGCATAAAGCGATCAGCCACATAGCGGTCACTCATATACACCGCCGACTCGATCACCTCATCGCTAATCTTCACCCCGTGGTGCTTCTCGTAGTAGCTGCGCAGCCCCTTGAGGATTGCCACTGTATCCTTCACGCTTGGCTCCTTAACGAGCACTGTCTGGAAGCGACGCTCCAGCGCGCTATCCTTCTCGATATGCTTGCGATATTCCTCTAACGTCGTCGCACCGATGAGGTGCAACTCACCTCGGGCTAGCGCCGGCTTGAGGATATTAGCTGCGTCCATTGCCCCGCCCTCTGCTGAGCCAGCTCCTACAAGCATGTGTAATTCATCGATAAAGGCAATGATGTTGCCCTGCTTGGTAATCTCGCGAATCAGTGCCGTCAGCCGCTCCTCAAACTGCCCCCGATACTTAGTACCAGCGACAATCGCCGTCATATCGAGCATAACTACTCGCTTGTCGAGCAAATTATCTGGCACATCCTCGCGGACAATCCGCTGCGCGAGGCCCTCAACGATGGCCGTCTTACCTACCCCTGGCTCACCCAGCAAGACAGGGTTATTCTTGGTGCGACGGCTGAGGATCGTCACAAGGCGCTCGGTCTCGCGCGCTCGCCCCACCACAGTATCGAGCTCGCCATCGGCCGCCTTGGCCGTGAGGTCAGTACTGTATTTGCTCAGGGCACTGCCACCGCGCGGCATTGGCCGACGCTTCGTGTCGGTGCGAGTGCTCGTGCCGCCGCGGCTCTCTTCACGCATATCATCAAAGTGGGCTTCGAGGTTGCGGACGATCGCCTCGGTATCTGCCCCCATCTCGCGTAGCAGTACGGTTGCGCGGGCGTTATTTTGCTTGAGCAAGCTATAGAGAATATGCTCTGTACCGAGCTCATCATGCTCATACTCCTTCGCAATTTCCCACCCCATCCGGAGCGTCAGTAGAGCTGTCTCAGACAGGCCAGTTGCCCCGCCAGTTCGCACCGTAATACTCTTGAGCGGCTGCAGGTGGAGTGAGTCCTCCGCCCGGCGCAGTGTAATACCAGCATCGGCCAGTACCTTGGTGCCGAGACTGGCGCTTTGGCTCAGGATGCCAAGGAGCAGGTGTTCGGTGCCAATATAAGGGTTACCGTATCCACGGGCAATTGCGTCAGCGTACTGGACACTCAGGCGAGCATCGTCACTCAAATGACTAATAAAATCTGCAAAATCATCTTCCATGTCGTCCTCCAAAATCTGTGGCCGAAAAGCCACCCTACTCAGTATACGCTGCTTATTAGCACTCGTCAAGGTGGAGTGCTAATAATATACAAAACCCTACTCTATTATGAGTAGGGTTGGCGTGTCGCAGCGCTTTGCAATTTTACGCTTGGTTTTCAATGGCGCTAAAGAGATCATCCTCGATGTTCTTGCGTGGCTTGCGCTCGGCAGGCTGGCTTGCTGCTGTCTCGATATCAAGCTCAAAGCCCGTAAGGCGGCTCGCCAGGCGGACATTCTGCCCACTACGGCCAATCGCGATCGACTGCTGGTCTTCCGTCACATATACCTTGGCGTGCTTGTGCTCGCGGTCAATCTCGACCCGCACTACCTCAGCAGGGCTGAGGGCGTTGCGAATGTACGTGTCGGTGTTTTCGTCGTACATAATGATGTCGATCTTTTCTTGGTCGCCAATCTCATTAACAACGGCGTTGACCCGCGTGCCATGCCCACCAACAAAGGTACCAACCGGGTCAATCCCCGGCACCGTACTCAGAACGGCTAGCTTAGTGCGGCGACCTGCTTCGCGGGCGATCCCCTTAATCTCAACTGCCCCTGTCTCGAGCTCTGGTACCTCTTGGCGGAAGAGATACTCAATGAAGGCTTCGTTGCCGCGGCTAAGAATGAGCTGTGGGCCACGATTGTCGCGCTCGATATCCTTGATAAATACCTTGATGCGGCTGCCTGGCACGTAGCGCTCGCCTTGGATTTGCTCGCTCTGCGGCAAGATGCCGGTTGCCTTGCCCAGCTCGACCCGCACAACGCGTGGCTCAACCCGCTGAACGATACCCGTCACAACGGTACCAATCTTGTCCTCAAACTCCGCCAGCACCACCTCGCGCTCAGCCTCGCGCAGGCGCTGCAACACCACCTGCTTGGCAGTCTGAGCCGCCACACGACCAAAGCTCGTCACATTGTGCGTCTCCTCAACGGTACCGCCCAGCTCGGCATCGGGGTTTGTCGCCCGTGCTTCTTCTAGGCTGACCTCTGTCGATGGGAAGTTAACTTCTTCAACGATCTCACGAATGACGAACACCTTGGCTGTACCGTCGTTGAGGTTGAGCTCTGCCCGGACGTTCTGGTCGCGCTCGCCATTGTCGCGGCGCCAGGCGGCAGCAATTGCTTGCTCGATCACGCCCAGGACAGTTTCCTCAGGTAAGTTCTTTTCGTCAGCGATTGTACGCAAGGCCAGTGCGAGCTGCTTGATATTAAGGTCTTCCATATTATATACTCCTTTCTATGAAAAACTCCGACCTGCCGGCCGGATATCTGGGTATTAGTGTAGCGGATCGTACGAGGGATGTCAAATGAAGCAGTAGAAATTCTTATTCAACAATCGTCAACACATCACGGAGGTCGGCGATACCCCATCGTGCATGCCTGGCGGCAGGTGAGCCAGCAAAGGCTACTCCATTGCCTGTCGCAGCAAAGAGCGGTACGTCGTTCGATCCATCGCCCACAACCAGACAGTCGCTCAGCGAGACCTGCTGCTCGGCAGCTAGCTCGCGGAGCTGCTGTAGCTTGGCTGCTGCATCGTTATCTGGCGCATCAATCCGACACAGCATGTCGTGGTCATCAAAGATAAAATGATTGCTCTCGCGCCAAAGCACCACGCCAAGCTGCTCTGCTACCATGCTCACCAAGATATCCATCGCACCAGAGTTGATGGCCACGCGGTAGCCCCGCGCTTGGAGCGCCGCAACGACCATTTGAGCATGTGGCATATAGGTGTACTGGCTGAGGACACGCTGCACCGCCTCTCTGTGGCAGTCGCCCCGCTGCTGGTAGCGCTGCAATAGCCAGGCTTGACCCTCGGCATCAGTTATCTCACCCCGAGCGGCGCGTGCCATCAAGGCAGCATCCTCTTCTGGGGTAATGCCCATGGCGAGATTGAGATTGCGCCAGGAGTTGTCGCGAATCAAGGTATGATTGAGATCAAATACAATAAGCTTCGGCTGCATTAGCCAGGCACTCCCTGCCCGGGGCACGTGGCGAGGACGCGCTGCATGGCGGCTTTTTCGCCTGTGGTGACCCAGAGGTGATATTTACGCTTAACGACAATCTGCCGAGCAATGTATTGGCAACGAAACGGCTTATGGCTAGGCAGCCACGTGGCAGCATCACCATCGCCCTTTTGCTGGTTGGCCGGGCCATCAACCGCCAGAAGCTCAAGTGGATCATTAGCAAGCTGCTGCCGCTGCTCGCTACTGAGCTGCTGTGCACCGGTTTGCCAGGCATTGCTGAGAGCTACAACGTGGTCGATCTGCACCGCAGTGCTCGTGCCGCTCCCTCGCTGGAAGGTGATACGCTTGCCTGTGTATGGGTCGTCGAGCTGGCCACTCGCTACTTTGCAATTGCCGCTCACCACCGCCTGCTTGAGGTCGCGCGCGAGGATGATATTGCGCGTATCGCAGCCACTCGTCGTTGCCCAGCCCGCACCAAATTGACTACGCGCATACCCAGTCTTGGGCGCACGGCCCTTAACGGGCAATGCCTCCAGTGCTGCCAATGCCTCGCCATTGCCCTGTGGTGAATGGCTTGACTGCGCCAACTGCCACGCTGCATATATCGCGAGCGCAATAATGATAATACCAGCGAGCAAAAACATCGTTATGACGCGGCGACGGCGATATTCCATAGTTATATCATAGCATAGGGTCACTTATAGGCTTGTACACTCTATCAATGAAGCAGCAAGAGGGGTTACACTGAGAAACTGGGTTGAAAATTGAGATCCACCACCAGGTATCTCCAGTAGCAATATAGCGAGCAGTACGTAATTCCGGTATACTAGCTCTATGCAACAGGTTACTCATCTCATCGACTTTTTTATACCAACTCACTATCAGCTGGCGCTGGATATTGACCGCCAGCAGCGACACTTTGCAGGGCAAGTGACGATCACTGGCGAGACAACGCAGGCCGATATGCCGATCAAGCTCCACGCCAAAGACCTCACGATCACCCGCGCAACGATCGACGGCCAGCCAGCCTCTGTGGAGCATAATAAGGACGAGATCTCGCTACACCTGCCAACGCTGGGTGTAGGTACTCACACCATCACCCTCGCCTACGAAGCAGCCATCACCGACTCTCTCCATGGTCTCTACCCCTGTTATTATCAGCACGACAGTGCGAAGAAAGAATTGCTTATGACGCAGTTCGAGAGCCATCATGCGCGCGAGGTATTCCCTTGTATTGATGAGCCTGCCGCCAAAGCGACCTTCGACATAACCGTCACAACTGAGCCGGGCATCACGGTGCTTGGCAATATGCCCGTCCAGTCGCAGCAAGAAGCAGATGGCCGACTCACCACTACCTTTGCCCAGACACCGCGCATGAGTACCTACCTGGTGGCACTCGTGATGGGTGAGTTGCAGTACATCACTGGCCAGACAAAGGATGGCGTGGAAGTGTCCGTCTGGGCTACACCAGCGCAAGCTCCTGCGAGCCTTGATTTCGCTCTTGAGCATGCCATCCGCTCAATTGAGTTCTTTAATGAATACTTCGACACACCCTACCCCTTACCTAAATCCGATCACGTTGCAGTACCAGATTTTAGCAGCGGTGCAATGGAGAACTGGGGGCTCATCACCTACCGTGAGTCTGCCCTGCTAGCCGATCCAACCACGACGACCATCGCCGATAAGCAATACATTGCCACCGTCATTAGCCACGAGCTCAGCCACCAGTGGTTTGGCAATCTCGTGACGATGAAGTGGTGGGACAACCTCTGGCTCAATGAGAGCTTTGCCAACATGATGGAATACCTAGCAGTCGATGCCATCCATCCCGAGTGGTATGTGTGGACGGATTTTTGTAACCACGAGGGCGCGCTGGCCTTTGGCCGTGATGCGATTGATGGCGTGCAGCCCGTCCAAACAGCTGTCCATCATCCAGATGAAATTAGCACGCTTTTTGACGGAGCGATCGTCTATGCTAAGGGCGGACGCCTCCTCTATATGCTCATGCATTGGCTGGGCGAAGACACCTTTCGCACTGGTTTGCAAGCATACTTTGCTACCCACGCCTATGGCAATGCCGAGGGCGATGACCTATGGCACGCGCTGAGTCAAGCCAGCGGACGCGATGTTGCCGCACTGATGAACCATTGGATTCGCACTCCTGGCTACCCAGTCGTTGCAGTCTCGCATAGTGGCTCGCAGCTCATGCTTGAGCAACAGCGTTTCTTTATTGGCCCACACGCAGCCGATGACACTACCTGGCAGATCCCCCTCCATAGCTCATCACCAGCTATTCCAGCACTGCTCACCACGCAGCGCACGGTAGTAGAGCACAGTCTGGATGAGCCAGTCCTTCTCAATCATGGCAATGTCTCGCACTTCATTACGCAGTATGATGACGCACTGTTAGAGCGTTTGCTTGGCCAAGTGTGGCGCGGTGAGCTATCTGTCGTCGATCGCTCACTCTTACTCACCCAACAGCTGTTACTTGCTCGGAGTGGTCGCGTATCGAGCGCCAGCTTGCTCACCCTCCTCGACGCTTACCGCAATGAGACAGACGAGCATGTCTGGAGCGTAATGTCGTCAGTGGTTGCCCACCTCAAGCTCTTCGTTGAACCGCATAGCACTGCCGAGCAGGCACTGCGGCAGTTTGTGGGCCAGCTTGCCCAGCAGAGTTATGATCGCCTTGGCTGGAGTGCACGCCCTGGTGAGCCTGAGAATGACACCAAGCTGCGATCGACGATCATCGCGCACATGCTCTATAGCGAGCAACCCGCGGTGATTGCCGAGGCGCAGCAGCGCTATGCAGCGGGCGGCCTATTGGCTCTCGATAGCGAGCTACGTAGCTTGATTGCCAGTAGCGTTGTCCGCCACAGCCAGCAGCCCCAGCAGCTGATTGATGAGCTTCTGGCACACTATCGGGCAACTGCCAGTAGCGACTTGCGCCAAGACATCGCCAGTGCCGTGACGAGTACGCGCGACGCCGCAAGTATTCGCAAGCTCCTTGCTCTCATGATGGATACCGAGACAGTTCGCACCCAGGATACCGTCTTTTGGTTTGTTTACTTGCTGCGCAACCGTGATGCACGCGACGCTACGTGGCAATGGCTGCAAGATAATTGGCCATGGGTCGAAGAGCACTTCGGCAGCGACAAGAGCTTCGACTACTTCCCACGCTATGCCGGCAATATCCT
This sequence comes from uncultured Candidatus Saccharibacteria bacterium, assembly GCA_963519835.1. GTDB lineage: Bacteria > Patescibacteriota > Saccharimonadia > Saccharimonadales > Saccharimonadaceae > Saccharimonas. The sequence continues at coordinate 25,892 of CAUQNE010000006.1, read as the reverse complement.
TGCTTCGCGCCAACAACTGAGTGAATACCAGCGTTTCTTTACACCACTGCGCAAGGAGCCAGCCCTTACCCGCGTGATAGATATGGGCATCACAGACATCACCGCCCGCGTCGAGCTTATTGAGCGCGATGGCCCGGCGGTTGTGGCAGCACTCACGAAGGTGTAGCGAGGCGTGAACCGCGCACTTGCATTTTCCGATACTATTCGCTTTCTGCCAATGCAAGCTATAACCTGTCAGAAAAACAATGCGCTCTTGCACTCTATCGAACGAAGCAGTAAGAAGGTGTGATCGCGCAGAAAAATATAGATCTATACACCTTAGGTCACAAAACCATCACTACTCAACAACTTCAATCCGCACCACCCGCGGTGGGCTACCACTGGTAGCAATCGCAATAAGCTGGAGGTTTGTATTGGTGATATTCTCCTGGTGCGCGTAGAACCGCGCGGCATAGTGCATTTGGTTGCGCTTCTTGCGCGTAATCGCCGCGAGGCCATCACCCGCATAGTCATCTGTGCGATGCTTTACCTCGGCAAAATACAGCGTATCGCCACGCTTCGAGATAATATCGATCTCACAATATTTCGTTCGCCAGTTGCGCGCCACAATCTGATGGCCGTGCTGCTGCAAAGCAGCTGCTGCAGCTGATTCGCCAGCATGGCCACGTGTGGTTGGTGTATCAGACTGCTGAGTAGTATGCGCTTCGTCTGCTGGGCGAGGATCATCGTTGCGGTAGTGCTGGAGCGGTTTGAAGCTAAGCCGATGCAGTGGCGTCACTCCGTGGGTGGCAATTGCCGCTCGATGCTGTGCTGTGCCATAGCCAGCATGCGCCGCAAAGCCATAACCAGGGTAGAGTGCATCTTGCGCAGCCATATACTGGTCGCGCGCTACCTTGGCAATGATCGATGCTGCCGAAACACTCGGCACCAATGCATCTGCCTTGGGTAGCGTCGTGACGTACTGCTCTAGTGCCGTCCCAGCCAAGAAGTTCACCCTACCGTCGATCACAATCTCGGTGAGCGCAATAGCTTTCTCACGGCATTGTTTCTGCACCGCTTCCACCGCTCGCCGCGTTGCCAGGCGGAGGGCTTCGCTCATCCCTACGTCATCCAGCTCTGCCGCACTTACCCAGCCAAGCGCATACGCCGCCGCCTGCTCTTGAATGAGTTGAGCAAGGGCTTCACGGCGCTTTTTCGTCAATTTCTTGCTGTCGTCCAGCCCATCAATCGCCGCACCACCCAGCACCACTGCGCCAACCACCAGCGGCCCCGCCCATGGCCCACGCCCGACTTCGTCAATCCCGAGTATCATACTACGATTGTCTCATATTTCATAGCACTATGTATACTGCCGAGCTGCGGGCTAGTTCAGTGCCGCGCTATACCAGCAACCATGCCAAACTATTGAGTAACGCGCTGCAGTCTATAATGTATAATATACAACCTTTATCTCTGTTTTTATTCGTATTGCTTGCTGATTCGCCTATTTTCTGTTGCGAGAGCATCGCTAATCTATTACAATCAAGGCGTACCCTCGGCTTAGCAAATATCACATTACCGCAAGGAGGAATATGACGAGGACACTTTGGTATACACTTCTCGCTACCGGAGTGTTTGCATGTGCCATTGCTGGGTGTGCTGGCGTCCCAACTACGCTAGTGACAACAGCACAGGCTCACACCATTAGCCAGCACGAAGTATGTACACATCAACATCATACAGGTGCGTATACGCTTGATAAGAGCAATCCATATGGCTGGTCGTGCTACAATCTCGCCTACTCGATATCCCTCTTCTCGGGCTTCACATTCACAGCCAAGGGTAGTCTCAATATGCAGGCATATTGTACAGCCCGCTATCACGGCACACGTGCCATCGTCTACCGTCAGCAAGCTCAGCCAATCTGGCAATGCGTGCCATAGCATTCACCACACAAAAGATAGAACAAATAAACTGTATAGCGTCATAGTAATAACACGAAAGGATCATTCATACCCACCATGGAAATCACCGGGCCAGCACCACTCCTCATACTAGCAGTCGCACTTAACGTTGTGTATTTTATCTTGCTCATCTGTGGCATCTGTTGGGTCGTCCGGCAGGGCCGACGCACCAAGCAGATCAGACGGCACGTGGCTGCGATCGACGAGAATCTCGAGGCGATTCGCGCCATCCTCACCAAGCAAGCAGAATCTCGCAAGACAAAGTAATAGCATCTCGTATACGGCAGTATAAAAGCCACCCTCAAGCGGTGGCTTTATTCTTGCGCCAAGTTATTTAGCTGTCTACGTATCGCGGCGAACAATTCGCTGCCACCCCACTACAGCCAGCCACACTAGCCAAACAAGCAGTGCCCCAGCAGTATTGGCCGCGATATCCCAATTGGTATCATCCAGCGGCAAGCGAGCCACGCCAGTCTTCGCCACCAGCAGCTCAAATAGCTCATTCATACAGCCAAGTGCCGACACCAGCGCAAACAGCGAAAATGCCTCCACTAGCCAATACCGGTGCCAACCCAGCGCATGCTTGACGTAAAGCCACAGGCAGCCGGTAAATATCCCACCACCAATGAAGTGGGTATTAAATGCCGTGTCTTGCCCATCGATCAACGGCGATGGTACATACCACGAGATAAAGAACAACCCACACGCCAGGTACAGCAGCCAACGGTAGCGTCGCTCGTGTATATAACCATAATGCTGCAAGATAGGTGGTATACTACTCGCCAAGACAATTGGTATAACAATCGAGACAATAGTAAAGATACTCATATTATCTAGTATAACATCAACTGCAATCTAGCTGCCACAGATCTGTCGCGTATTATGATATACCTATCACAGAAAATATACTTTGATACTTTGGTGTGTTATCTCCGCACCTTGCCCATTACATCATGCTCTCGTTTCACACTCAAGAGAAGTTACTGTCAGAATATCACAAGACAAGCGTCCAAGACTGAGCAGGCTAAAGACTAGCTCTCATACAAATCCGCCCCTGATATAGAGGCGGATACAAAAGCTTTTTTATAGTAGCTATTCTACGCAGCTTCGTGGCGAGCGGCAACCTCGGCAGCCTTAGCGTCAAGCTCAGCTTGCTTGGCGTCTTCTGCAGCCTTTTTCTCGGCAGCTTCTTTGGCCTTTTCTTCTTTGAGGCGGGCAGCTTCGGCCTCGGCATGAGCATCGTGCACATTGTTAACCGCCTCGCGGTCGAACTGTACGGCAGTCAGGCGAGCCGACTTACCACTACGGCCACGCAGATAGCTCAAGAAGTTACGGCGCACCTTAGCGCGGCGCATCACCTCAACCTTCTCAACGAGTGGGCTGTGCAGCAAGAACGACTTCTCTACCCCCACACCGCTGGTAATCTTACGCACGGTAATGCGGCTGGTGTGCTGGCCCTTGTTGTCGGTGCGAATCACCACACCTTCAAACATCTGGATACGCTCTTTGTTGCCTTCTTTGATTTTTTGGTGGACGCGGACTGTGTCGCCGCTCCGCACATCAACGACGGCAGGCTTCTTCTGCTGGTCATTGACTTTTTGGATCAGTGCAAAACTCATGACTTTCTCTCTATTTAATTATTAGATGACAATTCAGTTATTGATTGTACCATATTTTGTGTGCAGGGAGAAGAGGGAGAAAGTGCTTTTGCATCAATACCCCAAACATCGCTCAACGCGAACTAGCAACAGCCCCGCTCAGCACCACGAAGAAGTTTTTTATTATAACAAAGAACCTCTCTCTATCCTACTTTTTGGTGTGTTGCCTCATATGCAGCTTTATCTGTCTGTCCTTTAGACGAAGTATCAATACCAACTGATGATGCCATTAGCACCCACACGCCATCTTCAAAATTACCCTTTACAACAGTCAATTTACCATTACGAACCTCATATACATCGCCGAGCTTACTATCTGCTCCATTTTGCTCCCGACTGTAAAACTCTACTTTTTGAACTGGTAGTTTCTCTGCTTTATTGCCTTGCTCGTCTATTCTGTAGCTGCCTGGAGTCTTTAAATCAACTGTAGACCAGTTTCCTTGTTGGTCCTGCACATAGAAGGTCATGGTTTTATCAGGTGACACATCACCTGTAATATTACCATGCTCATCTCCAACGAAAAGGTTAGAATACACTGTACTCTTTCCATCTTCACCTGTTGGAACAACCAAAAGACCACGCAAAACATTGATTTTTGTCCTGTTTTTTAGCGCTTCATCGACTTGTGTACGAAAGGCCTCATTATCTTCTGCAGACAGCTTCTTCTCACCAGGCCGAGCCTTTTCTGTCGACTGCTGCTCAGGCGATTGGGTTGGAGATGCTGGGAACGATGGTATCTCCGTTGCTTTGTCGGTAGAGCGAGATCGCTCAGGCTGTGGAGTCTTTTCGTCCGCTGACGCTTCGATGGATGGATTTGCGGTTGCTGACGACGTTGCTTCGGCAGTGGCAGCAGTTGGTTGTGTTGCGTTTCGTGGTGCTTCTTCAGAAGAGCCACAGCCTGCCAAAGCACCAGCACCCAAAGCAGCTACAGTAGCAGCAGTAAGTACTCTCTCAACACCTCTCAAATCATCATATCTTTTACGCATTCTTTCCTCCTCTTTCTCTGTATCATCACTGGTGGATGATGCCTATTTTGGATTTATAATCTAAACTATACCGCACTTTGGTATATATAGCAACTAGCTTAGCTGGTGGTGCTTTCTTGGGCTGCGCTTGCTCCACCTTCGCGGCGGTTCACTACCTGTGCAGCTCTGTTCTCGTACGCTTGCTGGAATTTATGCTGGAGCACACGCTTGGCAGCATCATTGCGCACGAGGTCATACATCGTCTGCGGGTCGTATGCATAGAGGGTAAGCACAAGCGCTTCGCCAGCAGACGGCAGCACACGAGTGCGCAGCTGTTTTTTGTTGATGAGCCCAGCATGCCGAGCTTTGTTGAGGAATATCTCTAGGTCGTACTCAGAAGCGCACTGGCTCCTTATCTCGGGCAAATCTTGAATAGGAAATACCTGCTTGTCTGCATTATCGTCGGCGCTATTTTCTCGCAAGCGATCGATCAGTGGCTGTGCAAGCTCTACAAGCTGCTCGATCTGGACGCGCACTTCTGCGCTGAGGGCGGCCTCTGCAGCGCGGAGCGCTTCTTGCTGCTCTTCGGCTTTTGCCGCTTGACGGTTAGCGGCAGCACGGACGGCTTCGAGTGCTCGCTTTGCCAGTGCATCATCGATGTCTGGCACGCTACTGGCCGAAACTTCATTTTCTGCGCTACTAGCGGCTGGCGATGTCTCGCTGCGAGTAGTGTTGGCTGCTTCATGCGCTGCAGCTGCAGTATCATATGGCGTCCACTGAATCTGTTGTTTGGCACGGCGGCCACTTACTGGTCTCTCTTCTGTTAGCCCTTGCATAGCAATGTCTGCCGACACCGCTCGGTAGACATTGGTTGAATAGCCTCGCTGGCCATGCTCATTTATGAGGTATCGCTGGCCGCGCTGGAGTACAAGACCACTACGCTCCAGCTCTTCTGTAATGATCATAGTGGGGCTATCTAATTTTTGTGCACTATACAGCAAGGCATTTGCTCGTCTATACCGCTCGAGCTTTGTTTGTACTTTGCTTGGATCATAAATTGCATCACCTAGCTCTTGCACTGTCCACGCTTCGCCAGCAGACCCCACAAGTACCTCCGCTAGCCGCTGACTGGCGTCTTTTTTGATAAACTCTGGTGTTATACGGCTACCATATCCCAGCTTGTTGCCTGAGTGTGATATTCGGTCATCATCAGGAAAGACATTAGGAAAGACATCAATATACCCGGGCTCGCTCTCATTGTCGGTCGACTGCGCTTTCTCAACCGCTTCTTTACCCCAGATACGAATTGCTGTTTCCTCAGATACGACTGCCAAGGGTGGCTCTGTGAGGCCCATATAATATGCCAGCTCGGCGTTGATCTCACCAATCCTATCTTTAACGATTTGGCGCCGCTGCTGTACGTCTTTGCCAAGCGGGGTTGCCTCATACATTTCATCAACCCGCTTTGCTGCTTTATTGGGCGTCAATGCCGCATGACCAAGATCGGCCAGAATCTTCGCTATCTTACCTTCTGTTTTGTAGCCGCCCTTCTCCATTGGCTGTTCTTCTTTTTCGGCTATTTCGGTAAGAGTAGCCTCGCAGCTCGCTCGCTCCTCTTGGTAGCGTTGGAGAACGCCTGCTGGTACTACGCTTTTGTCGCCAGTCCGCACAAACTCCTCGAGCGCTTCTTGCTGATCGGCTTTGATCGTCGGCAGAGCCTCCTGATTATAGATATCCTCCTCGTACTCTAAGATATTTGCGTCGTGAAGGGCCAGCATGACTTCTCTGTGATGCTCATTATCTTTGGCAATCGCTGTCGTTACTTTTTCAAGCGGACTCTTAGCACTAGTCTCATGTGGTGATGGCTGTTGGTCTATAAATTTTTTCATTATCACTCCGTATGGTGAGCCGCTGCGGCTATGCAGGGCTCCTTGCTCGGTTTGTATCATGCATCATATAATAGCATTTGGCGCGAAAGTATTGCAATAACGGCTGTTTGTCCTCGTGCTACTCCTTTCTCTTTCTCGCCTGTGTGCGGTATACTAGAGTCTATGGATTATAACAAACTTGCACTCGACCTACACAAAAAATATAAGGGCAAAATCACCACCAGCCTACGCGATAGTGATGAGCTTGACCGTGATAAACTTAGCAGCTACTACAGCCCCGGTGTGGGCGCAGTCAGTAAGGCAATTGCGGATGATCCCGCTACTCTGCCCACCTACACCTGGACGAATAACCTTGTGGCAGTCATTAGCGATGGTTCGGCCATCCTAGGCCTGGGCAACCTCGGCCCTAAGGCTGCGATGCCGGTGATGGAAGGTAAGGCACTGCTATTTAAGCACTTTGCTGGTGTCGATGCCGTGCCAATCGTGCTCGACGTACACCAGCCAGAGGAGATCATCGCTACGGTTAAGGCGATTGCACCGAGCTTTGGCGCCATTAATCTCGAGGATATCGCCGCGCCCAAGTGCTTCGAGATTGAGGAGCGCCTGAAGGCCGAGCTCGATATCCCCGTCTTCCACGACGACCAGCACGGCACGGCTGTGGTGGTACTAGCTGGGCTGATCAACGCCGCCAAGCTGACGGGCCGCAGCCTGGCTGATAGCAAATTCGTCGTGGTCGGTGCTGGCGCTGCCGGCACTGCTATCATCAAGCTACTGCATACTTACGGCGCTCGACACATCGTGGCGGTTGATAGCAAAGGCATCGTGGGCAGCCACCGCACCGACCTCAACGCCGAAAAGACTGCCCTGCTTGCGTATGTTGATGCCGCGCAGCAGGGGTCACTGGAAGACGCCATGGCCGGTGCTGATGTATTCATTGGCGTATCGCGCGCGGGGCTGCTGACCCCAGAGCTCGTCGGGATGATGGCCACAGACCCGATTATCTTTGCCCTGGCCAACCCAGTGCCAGAAATCATGCCAGATAGTGCCAAAGCAGCCGGCGCTGCCGTCATCGCTACTGGCCGTAGTGACTTCCCCAACCAAGTCAATAATGCCCTGGCCTTCCCGGGCATCTTCCGCGGTGCGCTGGATAACGGCGTGCAGAGAATCACCGACGAGCACAAACTCGCCGCTGCCCAGGCGCTGGCAGCGCTGGTCGATGAACCCACAGCAGACTACGTCATCCCCTCACCATTTGATGAACGTGTGGTTGGGGCTGTGGCGAAGGTTATTCGGTAGACCGATACTCGCCACTGTCTAAATTCCTGAATTACACCTCGCGCTTTATATTCTGCTACTTAGCTCAATAGAGCATTGGTTATATAGCAGGTTCTGCCCACACAAGAGACAGCGAGCCTAAAGAATAAAACTACGTAGCATACAAGGACTACGTAGTTTTATTTCTGTATGGTTTTTCCTTCTTAGACACTACCTGCACCTTTGCTGCGTAGCTCTCGCCGAGAACGTCCAGTAATTTCTGCCAGCGTTGCCAGCTGATGTTGCTTATCACAAACGCCGATCAGCATAATCAACTCGTGCACCTGCATCGCTGTGAGCTGCTCACGCACGCCCATAAGCGTATCGTCCATCTGGCTGACACGCAGATTCGATATGTAGACACGCATCACATTGTGCTTCGCGTCTTTGCTATAGATTACAGGGTGTGGATAAATTGATTCACTGCTCTTGTCTACACTCGAGAACTTCCCAGCAGCAATCAACCCACCCTCCGACATAGCCACCTGAGCATAGTGCGTGAGACGTTGCTGCACATTTGGTGAGACATAGTCCCATGCAGTCGATTGATAGCCATCCATCTGACGCTCAATTTCTTGTAGTGCCTTGCTGCGGCAATCGATCACAAGCGCCCCAGGTACATCATCAACAAGAATCTTACACTCTATAGTGCCACGCTCAGTATCGAGCCATGGCACAAGCTCATGCGGTAATGCAAGATGATCGTGTAAGTAATGCGCAGTTTCTGCACGAGAATGTGCCGGCTTTGCTGGTAAGCCTCCATTTTTTGGCTTGTTAGATGGGTGTTGTTGTATATCATTCCGCTTCTTGTATGGTGCTGTATTTGCTAAGTTCTGCGTTACTTGTTGCTCTGTGGTAGGTTGATACGCTTGTAGCATAGTGACGAGCCGCTCAGCCGCCTCTGCAATAATCTGTTCGGTTTGCATATCCACCGACTGCCGAGCAGCATCTTGCGCAGCCTTGGGCCAGAGGTGATCAGCTAAGCGCTGTGCCATATCATGAGTTATCGCCTTATCTGATCGATCAAACCATTGTAAGAGTGCAATTTGCGTCTGGCTAATTTGTGGCACATGCTCTGTGAGGTAGTGGCAGAACGACAGCAATGTATCAGCCGGTACTATTGCGTGTTCCTCATCTCGCGATTGTTCAAGCTGCCGCGCCTGTACAACCAAGGCTTTATGTTTTGTCTGTAATACATCGAGCTGTTGATTCTCAGGCTCACAGATTGCAATTTCGTCATTGTGGCATAGTTGTGGTAGCTCATCAAGGGCTATCTGTTCGCACTGCGCCACTGCCCAATCGGCCGCCTCTTGAACCAACTCTTGGTATATATCGTTGGCTATCGATGGTAGCAGAGCTTTATCCTGTTGCCATTCAGTACGCTTCGGAATAGCTGCACAACACCAATCTGGCAACTGCACTGCTCCACCAGCTACAAACACTGCCTTGACCGTACGCACGCTCCGCATCATTAGCTTGTGGCGCTGCTTATCGACGCGCTGCTGCGCACGCTCCACCGCTGCCGGATATAGTCGCACACTGGTTGCCCGCCACGAGTCGGCTTCGCACAATAGTGTATGGCGCGCGCAGTATTCATATCGCTCACTCGTAAAGCGGCACTGCTGGAGCGTATGCTTGGTGTTTTGCATGACTATAGCCGCTTCTTTATCCTGTTGCATCACAAGAGGTAAGTCTTCAAGCACACCATTGAGAACTGCAAAGCTCACATTGAGTGATGCCATATCCTCTTTTAGCTGCCATTCGTCTAGGCTCGGCTCACACTCTCTGAGGAGTGTTTCACTACCACTGCTCAATAGCGTCTCTCTAGGGCTGTCGCCTGTGGTAGATTCTCGTGGATAATCAGAAATCTGTTCATATGACATGCCATAGCATAATACGCAAAAATTGATACTTTGTCAAAATCCGCTATGCAATATATGGCACAGATTAGCTCTAAATAGCGCGTTTATATCACCCGCCCAACTTCCTCTAGCGTTGTCTCGCCGCGCAGGGCAGCAAGGACGCCAATTTGTTCGAGGGTGAGCATACCCTCGCGCTGGGCGGCTTTTTCGATGACGTCTGGGTGGACATCGGTAAAGTCTCCGCGGATGAACTTCTGAATACCTGGGGTCACGATAAGCTGCTCCATAATCACCATGCGGCCTTTGTAGCCAAATGGCGCATCATCGCTCGGTACTGGCCGCCAGAGCTTGAAGGTATCGAGATCGGGATGCTCTACCTCTTCAGGGATATTTGTAAGGACTCGCTTGACATAGCTCCGCGTGGCATCGTCTGGCTCGTAGGCTTCCTTGGTTTCATCAACGAGGCGCCGCACCAAACGCTGCGCCACCACGAGGCGGATAGCGCTGGCAAAAATCGGGTTCACGCCAATCAGGTCGATCATCCGGCTAAAGGCCGCGCTACTGCTATTGGCGTGGAAGCTCGACATTACCAAGTGGCCAGTAATCGATGCTTGAATGGCAGTGCGCGCCGTATCAACATCACGGATCTCACCCACCATCACGACATCTGGATCGAGACGGAGCACGCTGCGCAAACCCTCACCAAAGCTCCCACCGGCGCTCGTATTAATCGGGATCTGCGAGATACCAGCCAAGCCGTACTCGATCGGATCCTCCAGGGTAATAATCTTACGGTCGGTCGTGTTGAGGGCATTGAGCATACTATAGAGCGTGGTAGACTTACCCGAGCCCGTTGGCCCGACCATCAGCACAAGGCCGCGCGGATGGCTGATGATTTCATCAATCTGCTGGCGCTGCTTGGGCGGAATACCCAGCAAATCAAGATTGAGCAAGCTTTCATCGAAGTTAAAGAGACGCAGCACAGCATCCTGCCCATACATGGTTGGCACAGTCTCAACACGGATGTTGAGCAAGTGCGTTGCGTTGCCATGCGTGACATCCTTTTGGATGTGACCCGACTGCGGCTCCATCGAAGCACTCGACACACCAGCTCGGCTGGCGAGCTCACCCATGATCACGCGATAGCGGCTGCGGCTGATCGTTGCTACGGGGTGGAGCGCACCATCGACACGAAGGCGAATCCGGATGTCGTGGCGCTCATTCTCGATGTGGATGTCGCTCGCACCAAGCATATCCGCCTGGTTGATCAAAAAGTCGAAAACCTCCTCACTACTGACTCGCCCAAGCGTCTGGCTCACCTCGGCAATGGTCTCGCTGTCGCCCGCTTTGGCAATCTTGATATCATCATAGACAATCTTCTTCGGTGGGTCGAAGCGGTTCATCAGCACGCGGTAGGCGCTGAGACTAATCAGATAGAAATCGACAGGCAACCCCTGGTCTTGATAGGTACGCCGCGTCCGCTGAATAACGGACTGGGGCGTTTGTGTCGTAACGGCAAACTGATACGATTCCTGCTCATTACCATCAGTCAGCGGCAGCATATAGAGGTTGTGCATCTCCTCGATCGTCATTAGGTCGCGTGCTAGTGGCAGTGTCTCCTCGATGGGGCGCATATCAAGGTATTTGAGGCCAAGAATGCGCGAGCGTTGCTCGGTCGACGCCTCATCTTGCTGGCGACGACGTTGTTGGACTTCATCTTCATTCATCCTTCTTAGTGTAACAAAAAGCTCGTGGTAAATATAGGGGGGTAAGTCAAAAGCACTTCAGGTATAATACAACTATGCCAGAGATTATTGTTATCGCGCACAACATTCGCTCAGCGCACAATGTCGGGGCGATCTTTCGCACCTGTGAAGGATTTGGTGTGCAGCGGCTTATCCTCAGTGGCTACACCCCCTACCCCGATCTTACCCTTCAGCCAACCCCACCACACTGTGCCTACCAGCCTGAAGAGACAGTGCGAGCCGACCCACGTTTGCCACACATCCGCGAAAAGATTACCCAGCAGATCCACAAAACGGCGCTTGGTGCCGAAGCCCTCGTGCCGTTCAATTACCAGTCAGAGCTCGACCTTGAGCAGTTTGCCGGCTATCGCATTGTTGCGCTCGAGCAAGCTCCTACTTCTGTTTCTCTCCAGCAATATCAGCCACCAGGCAAACTCGTCCTTTTACTTGGCGAAGAAGTCCACGGCATTCCGGCCGAGACGCTCTCGCTTGTGGATGACATCATCGAGATCTCAATGTATGGACAGAAGGAGTCGTTTAATGTGTCGGTCGCAACCGGTATTGCGCTCTATGCGCTCACAACCGCTGGATAGTTATAGCGTATATGTACCCATTTTGTTTGCGTTGTGGCAAATATCGGGTTATACTAGCAGTAGGTGGTGTGACCAAGCCACCGCCTGCAACTTGCCTGTGCTAGAGCTTATTTCGCTCGCCTCGCAAGTATCTGGCCTCGCGCCACCCTGGTCGTAGACGCTACTGTTCGAAGTAAAAATTACACGCACAGCCAGCAGACTCCCAGGGCGGCGCGAGTCACCCCCTTCGCGGGGACGGCATTATTTAACAACAACGCAGTCTCTACCGAGGATCTGTGCAAGCTCATCCTGCAATCGCTGCTGCGCGTCGACCCGGAATGGCAGGCGAATCGCCGATGTTTTGTCATCACCGAGCATCATAATAATATCGTGCTGGCCTGGGTTTTCTGTACACAGCTGCTTAAACTTCGTAAGAGCAGCCATATCATCGGGGTTCTTGACCCGCACATAGACCGTTGGGAGTGTATCAAGCGGTTTGGGTGGCGGGGCCTGTGGTGTTGACGGTGCTGTCGTGCCTGCCGATGCTCGCGCTGAACGCTGGGTAGTATTCTTCTGCGATGATGACCGGCGGCGGGGCGTAGCTGCTGGGCCGGTTGGTGCAGACATCGCGCGACCAGTTGCTTGGTATTCGGCTAAGTCGGTATCAGTCACGACGGTGATTTCATTGGCAATTAGCTTTGCTTCATCACCAATGTTGCCATCGCGATCGCGCGCGCTCACCTTGCCACTGGCAGTGATTACCACATCTTGCTCTAGCTGGCCAGCAAGCTTCTCATACAGATTCGGGAAAATAATAATCTCACTCTCACCAGACTTGTCCTCAACCCCTACAAAAGCCATCTTACTGCCCGACTTCGTCACAATCGTCCGCAGGCGCGTCACGAGGCCACCAATCGTCACTGTCTGGCCGTCGATCTGTGGTGAGACAGTGCGCAGTGGCACGGTCTGCTCAGCAAAGAACGTGTCGTAGTGGTCGAGCGGGTGCGCACTAATGTAGAGGCCAATCAGCTCGCGCTCCCACATCAGGCGCTCTTTGTCAGTGTGTTTGACGGGCGCTGGCTTAAGCTCAATCGACGGCATAACTTCTGTAGAGCTGTCGGCGAGGCTACCGAAGAGGTCAGTCTGGCCGCTCAGCGCTTCCTTCTGTAATTTACTCGCAAAAGCAAGGACATTCTCAAGATTAAAGAGAAGATCAGAGCGATCACCCAGCGCATCAAAGCCGCCTGACTTAATAAGCGACTCCCAAACTCGCTTGTTGCACTTGCTGGTCGAAACACGCTTGGCAAAATCTTCTACCGTAGCAAACTTCCCATCGCGGTCACGCATCTTGACGATCTCTTCCACTGCTCCCACACCAACACCCTTCACTGCTGCCATACCAAAGCGGATCTGTTTCTTGCCCGGTACCACAGCAAATTCCTCGTATGATTCATTGACATCAGGGTTGAGTACCGTTAGGCCCATATGCTTACACTCGGTGATCTCGATCGCCAGTCGGTCGACGTCATCATGGTCACTTGTCATCAAGGCCGCCATAAAGGCATCGGGGTAGTGCGCCTTGAGATATGCCGTCCAGTAAGCAATAAGCCCATAGCACGCTGCGTGGCTCTTGTTGAAGCAGTAATTGGCAAACTCTTCTAGCTGCGTCCAAAATGTCTCAGCCATCTCACGCGTCGCTCCACCGACCTTCACTGCTCCTTCAACAAACTCCGGCTTAACCTTCTTCATCAAGTCAATCTTTTTCTTACCAACGGCCTTACGTAGAGTATCAGCCTGTCCACCAGTAAAGCCGCACCACTCCTTAGAGATCTGCATAAACTGCTCTTGATAGACCAAAATACCATACGTGTTCTCAAGTGAGCTCTTCATCCCCGGGTGAAGGTAGGTGATCTCCTCCTCACCGTGCTTGCGCCGAATAAAACTATCAATAAACTGCATTGGCCCTGGCCGATACAGCGCCACCATTGCAATGATATCCTCAAAGTGTGATGGCTTGAGGGCGCGCAAATAACGCTTCATCCCAGCCGACTCAAGCTGGAATACCCCTGTTGTATCCCCCCGCTGAAAGAGCTTGTAGGTTTCTTCGTCATCGAGCGGCAGCGTGGAGAGGTCGATCGTATCACCATAGACTTTTCGGATGATCCGCATTGCATTATTAATAATCGATAAGTTCGATAGGCCAAGGAAGTCCATCTTGAGCAGACCAAGATCCTCAACCTCACCCATTGGAAATTGCGTCGCCACCACGCCTTTCTGCGCCTGCTCAAGCGGGATATATTTAACGAGTTCGTCGGGCGCAATCACCACACCACACGCGTGCACCCCATGGCTGCGAATCGTTCCCTCTAGCTGGATAGCATAATCAAAGACCTGCTTGGCAGTTGGGTTCGTCTCGTATTCGTGCTTAAGGTCAGGGTCTTCTTTAGTGCTAACTGCCAGCGGAATGTGCCGCCCCTGAGCAGGTGGTGGTACCATCTTGGCCAGGCGGTCACTTTCAGCATACGGCACCTCCAACACACGTGCGACATCACGCACCGCCGCCCGAGCCGCCATCTTACCAAAGGTGACAATATTACTGACGTGGTCGTGACCGTATTTATTTGCACAGTAGTCGATCACTTCATCGCGCCGCGTATCCTGGATGTCGACATCGATATCAGGCATGCTAATGCGATCGGGGTTCAGAAACCGCTCGAAGAGTAGACCGTACTTGAGTGGGTCAAGATCAGTGATATTAAGCGCATAGGCAATGATCGACCCCGCGGCGCTACCTCGACCTGGCCCAAAGACAATCCCCTGGCTCTTGCCCCAGTTGATGAAGTCCTGCACGATGAGGAAATACCCTTCATACCCCATGCTTGCCATGACGCCCAGCTCCATCCTGGCCCGCTCACGCACGTCATCAGCCAAGGTAGGGATAATCTGCTCAGGGAGCTGATCGGCAGTATCTTCGGGCTTTGCACCATTGTAGCGCTGGGCCAGGCCACGATACACCAGCTTATGCAGGTAGCTATGCTCACTCGTTTCACCCTCAGGTAATGGGTATTTTGGGATGAGGATTTTACCCAGCTCGATATCAACATTACAGCGGTCGGCAATCTGCTTGGTGTTGGTAATAGCCTCGGGTAGCTCTCTTCCCCAGCGAGCAATGATATCACGTGGGTCGGTCAAATGGAGCTCGAAGTCTTTCAGGCTCATCCGCTTTTCGTCGCTCAAGAATGAGCCCGTTCCCACGCAGAGCAATATCTCATGCGCGTCTTGAAAGTCGTGCGTCAAATAGTGACCATCGCACGTCACAACCAGAGGGATGTCCAGCTCCTCAGCCATGCGGCGCAGACCTTCGTTAATCTTCGCCTGCACATCCCAGTGCGTATTGGACTCGGGGTGGCCATGGTCTTGCAATTCCAGATAGTAGCGGTCGCCAAAGACACGCTTATACCACTGAGCGATCTCGACCGCCTTGGCATAGTCATCATAGCGCAGCGCCTCACCAATCTCACCACTTGCACAGCCGCTTAGGACAATCAGCCCTTCGTTGAGCTCCTCGAGGAGGTCGTGGTCAATCCGCGGCTTATAGTACATCCCCTCTAAGTTTGCCTTTGTACTGAGCCGCATCAGGTTGTGGTACCCCTGATTATTCATTGCAATGATAGTCAGGTGGTAGCGCATTTTATCCTTGGCAGGGTCACGGTCGAAGCGCGAGCGAGCGGCAACGTACGCTTCAATGCCAAGGATCGGCTTGACGCCCGCCGCCTTGGCTGTCTTGTAATAGTCCAGCACCCCACTCATCGTCCCGTGGTCAGTAATGGCCGCTGCCGTCATACCATACTCCTTAACAGTACTGACAAGGTCGCCAATTTTCGTCAAGCCATCAAGCAGGGAGTGATGGGTATGGTTGTGCAGGTGAACAAAATCCGATGGTTGCAAAGCTGGTGATGAGTAAGAAGTCATACCTCCTTAGTATAGCAAATGAACGAGCGATAAGGCCAACACTCCATCGTTGTGATTAGCAAAAAACAAACTCAACTACTCTCGAGTTGCGTGCGCCAGTCGTTCATCACTCCATCTAGTGGAGTGTGACGATCTACTGCAGAATAAATGGGGAGCCTTACCCCCGTATAGCATATCAGTGCCGTGCGTTCATCACTTTAATAACACTATCAATGAAGTCTGCCAAGCCTGGCACCAAGAGACCAATAGCATTGAGCAGCCAAACAAACAGTGCCACAAGAATCGTCCCGCCAAGCACACTCCCTAGGCCAAAAAATATCCCGCGGATGAAGTTCATTTTGTAGACTTCTGCGCGGCTACGATGAAAATCGTAAAATAAATCCTCGAGGATAGCCTTGCGTGCACCGGTCTCGTTGGCTTGCTTAATCTGCCGTGCAAGCCCAGTAACTAGCTCAGGGTGGTCACGTTGCTCACGAGTTACCGACTCATCTGATGAGCGCTGCGGTGGGGATGATTGCTTTGCCATAATAATGATAATTACGAAGATGCGGTAAGCATTCTGCCTATAAGGAGAATACTCACCGCATCCTTTGTCGCCTACTGGCTACTTCTTGTCCTTTGCAAACTCATCGCGAGCACTGCGCAGAGCGCGGCCACTGCGGTCATGCAGGTCGCGAGCGGCATCGCGTGCATCGTAGTATGCCTTCTCACCCTTGGCACGCAATTCGTCGCCCTTTGCGGTTGCGTCTTGCTTGAGCTCACGTGCCTTCTTCTTGAGGTCGGCTCGCGTCTCTTTGCCTGACTTTGGCGCCGTTAAGAGCCCAGCCACCACGCCAGCGGCAGCACCGATTGCTGCACCAAGCACAAATTTACCTTTCGACATTATGTCCCTCCTTTATCGATTACGTTTGGTAATAAACAATTTTTTGATTGAAGACACAGCGGTCTTGGCTAGCCAAAACGGCGAGGTAACCCGGGTAATATTATCAGTCGTTGCCTCGAGGTTTGCTGCTACGCGTTCAGCCGACTCGACCACTGCACTAATCCGCTTAGTAATACGAATCAATATAACCGTCAAAACGATCGCAAGCACCAGCAAAAGCGCTAGCAATACCGATAACATGATAACTAATATCTGAGCCCACTCCATGCGGTATCTCCTTTATGTTAGTAGCATATATACTATGCCTGAGTATCAGTATAGCGAGCCCGTAGGTATTTTGCAAACTCTGGGCCAAGCACGGGGTCTTTGAGGCCAAAATCAACAACGGTCTTGAGGTACTCGAGCTTATCGCCAGTGTCATAATATGTACCGTTGGTAATCTCCACGCCAAAGAACGCGTGGCTGTCATCAATCATCCGCTGCATAATAGGCTGGACAGTAAACTCGCCATGCCCATCAAAATGCTCCTTGGCGTGCTCGAGGTAGCTAAAGAATTCGCCAGGCAAAATATAGCTACTGACACTAGCGAGGTCAGATGGCGCATTAGCCTTGCCTGGCTTTTCAACGATGTTGCTCATCTTAATAACACCGTCCGATAGCTGCTGGCCAGCCACAACGCCATAGCGATCAAACTCAGCATCATCGACGATCTTTTTGCACGATAATACCGCACCATCGAGCTCTTGCGACGCAGCGATCATCTGCTGGAAGCGGCTTGGGCTAGCAGCAATGAAGTCATCGGCAAAGGTATAGATGACGGGCTCGTCGCGGTTGATGAGGTGCGCTGCGCAAGCCAGCGGTGTCGCGTTGCCGTATGGACCCTTTTGGCGGATGTAGATAAAGTTTGCCATCTCCGAGAGCTGCTTGACGGTATCAATCAATGGCTGCTTCTTTGGCCCACCGGCCCGAAGGTTAGCTAGCAGATCCTCATTTGGCACATCAAAGTGGTCTTCGATCGCACGCTTATTAGCACTCCCCACGATGATAATGTCGCGAATCCCCGCCTGGACGAGCTCCTCCACCACATACTGAATGATCGGCTTATCGATCAGCGGCATCATCTCCTTAGGCATCGCCTTGGTCTGAGGCAAGAACCGCGTACCAAAACCCGCGGCGGCGATGATTGCTTTTGTTGGTCGTTTCATTATGATTCTCCTTTTATATCCTTTAGTTGCTCACTTCAGCCTCTCACGAATCAGTTTCTGCGCCAGAGCTGGGTTGGCTTTGCCGCGGGAGCGCTTCATGACTTGCCCGACGAGGTAGCCAATTGCCTTATCCTTGCCGGCCTTGATATCGGCAATGGACGCCGCACTGGCTGGGTCATTCATCACCTCATCGACGATCGCGCCAATCGCCCCCTCATCCGACACCTGGAGGAGATTCTTTGCCTCGGCAATCGCCTCAGGCATCTTGCCAGTATATTGCTCGTCAAAAAGGTCGAGAAAGAGCTCCTTCGCACCAGTCGAGCTGACTTTGTTGTCCTCCACCAATTGCGAGAGCAGCAAGAGTCGCCGCGGCCCAACAAAACCCGACTCAACCTTACTCATATCCATCAACTCTTCTGGCGTGGAAGCAAACCAGTTAAAGATCCGCTTGACAAGCCGCTCATACACCGACTCATCAACGCCAAGGCTTTGCAAAATTGACGAAGCATTATGCTCTAGTGGGTAGATATCACTGAGCAAAATAGCTAGTGGCTGATGACTGAGCACAGTATTAACCACCGAGTTATCCAGCGCAAGGCTCTGCCACTGCGCACGGTACTCGCCCGGCATCGTCGGCACGTCCTGCTGGACACGAGCAATCTCTTCATCCGTCAAGACAATTGGTGGAATGTCTGGGTCGGGCATGTAGCGATAGTCCTGTGCATCCTCTTTGCTGCGCTGGCTCGTGGTGATGCCTTTATCGTCACTCCAGCCGCGGGTTTCTTGCACGACACGCTCACCGCGCTCGAGCAGATCCGCCTGACGGGCATATTCATACTCCACTGCCTTTTCTACACTGCGGAAGCTATTGAGATTCTTTACTTCGGCACGCGTCCCAAGCTGATCTGAGCCCTGTGGCGCGATCGAGATATTAACATCAAAGCGCATATTACCATGGTAAAGATCGCCGTGTGTGACGCCAGCATAGGTCATGAGCTTGTGAAGCTCTGCTGCGTAGGCACGAGCCTCGGCTGCTGAGTGAATATCAGGCTGCGAGACGATCTCGATCAGTGGTGTACCCGCCCGGTTGAGGTCAACTAGCGAGTAGCCATCGTGGTGTGTTAGCTTACCAGCATCTTCCTCCATATGAGCATGGTCGATCCGGACGCGCGTGGTGCTGCCATCATCGAGTGGCACATCCACATAGCCCGCCAAGATAATCGGCTGATACATCTGGCTCGTCTGGTAACCTTTCGGTAGATCTGGATAAAAATAATGCTTACGATCGAAGCGCGAAACACGAGCGATGGGCGCGTTGAGTGCCTTGCCAGCCCGAATCGCAAGATCGACCGCGTGGCGATTTAGCACTGGTAGCATGCCAGGCAGACCGAAGTCGATCGGGTGGACTTTGCTATTGGGCTCGGCATCGCGGGCATCATTATCGGCTGGACTAAAGAGTTTCGTGTCTGTCGCCAACTGGACGTGGCATTCGATACCGATCGTCACTTCATATTTTTGCAAAACATCGTGAGAAACTGCCATAATTATATCGCTCCCAAATCCTTTAACCCCTGTTTATACGCGGCTAATGCCCGCAAGGCAATCTCGCGCGAGAGCCGCACATTAGCCTCGTGCGCCAGCTTGTTGCGCACCTTGTGAGCACCCCATACGTGGTTGCTATTGCTCCATTGTTCGCGGGCCGACTTCATGCGCTCGCCCATTGTGTCGCCAGCAAAACCACGCTCGCGCAGGGCAAGATCGAGTAACTTATCAGCCTCGAATATAGCCAGCTGATACGTGCCAATGTTGGATTTGTCGAGGCTATTCTCAATGGCAAGCCAGCGCGCTTGGTATTTCTCGACATTGAGCACCTTGCCACCCTGACGCGTCAGGGCAACAACAGCAGCCAAGATTGCAGCAATGATAATAATACCCACCAGAAGGATCGTCACACCCCCAGACATTAGGCGCTCCTTTCTGTAGCTGCTTGGGTTGCCACAGCAAGCAGCGTTGCATCACTCTGCATGGGGCCGATCAACTGCGCACCAATTGGCAAGCCCGCTTGGCTCACCCCTGCTGGCACACTCAGCGCCGGCAACCCCGCCAGACTGGCTGGCACTGTCATGATATCCGCGAGATACATCTTGAGCGGGTCGTCGCTGTTTTCGCCAAGGTCAAAGGCAGGAGTTGGTGCTGTTGGCAAAAGAAGCATATCGTATTGCTCAAACAGGGCGTTAAATTCGTTGATGAGCAGCGTCCGCGCCTTTTGCGCCTGGAGATAGTACGCGTCGAAATACCCACTACTGAGTACGTAACTCCCGATCATAATGCGCCGTTTGTTCTCTGGCATAAAGCCTTCGTCGCGGCTCCGACCATAAAGTTCGGCCAGTGTCTTAACTCCCTCAGCGCGATGGCCATAGCGTACACCATCGTAGCGCGCCAGGTTGCTTGAGATCTCAGCCGGCACAACGATGTAGTAGATCGCAAGAGCGTGCTGGAGCATTGGCATACTGACTGTCTCAACAGTATGGCCATGCGATCGCAGGATATTGGCATACTGGCTGACCGCCTGACGCACCTCCGCATCAACACCATCACCCATTGCTTCGTTGATGATACCGATTTTCAGCTGTTGCGGCGTCTCTGCCGCAGGCGCGAAGAAGTCGGGCAGCGTCGTCATATCCTTCGGGTCTTGGCCAGCCATGACGCTCATCACCACAGCAACATCCTCAGCACTGCGCGCAAAGCAGCCCATCGTATCAGTGCTCGAGGCCATTGCCACGACACCATAGCGGCTGGCTGTGCCATAGGTCGGCTTGATACCATACACGCCATTGAAACTGGCGGGTTGGCGAATCGAGCCTCCCGTATCCGTCCCTAAGGCAAATGGCACAATGTCAAGCGCCGTCACCACAGCCGAGCCGCCACTACTGCCGCCAGCGACTTTTGTTTTGTCGACAGCGTTGTGCGTGGCACCAAAGTATGAGTTCTCTGTGCTCCCACCATGCGCAAAGGCATCGAGGTTACTCTTGCCAATGCAGATCGCCCCAGCTGCTTCAAGCTTATCTACCACTGTTGCCTGAAGAGGCGTATCAAAGTTCTCAAGCATCTTGCTGGCTGCCGTACTTGGTGCACCATACGCAAGATAATTGTCCTTAACGACGAACGGCACACCAGCCAGCATTCCAACGTCCTCGCCCCGAGCCAGTGCCTCATCAATTTCTCGTGCCCGCTGCAGTGCCCGCTCTTCTGTCAGACTCAGCAGGGCGTGGTATTTCTTAGCATCACGCGCCCGCTGTAAAGCCGCTTGTACCTGGGCAGTAGCTGATGTCTGGCCTTGTTTGATCTGAGCAACTCTCTCTGTAATACTCATATCACAACACCTTTGGTACTTTTACACACTTATCTGCCTGCTCGGCGGCTAGCCCTAGTAGCTGCTCGCGCGATACGTCGCCAGCATCTACTGTGTCGGGCCGCCATACATTGGTCAGGCCAGTTACTTGGTAGGTTGGCTCGACACCAGTCGTGTCGAGGGTGGATAGCTGCTCAATGTAGTGCAGGATATCCTCGAGGTTTTGGCGCAGCGCGGCGACGTCGGCTGAATCGCCAAGACTAATCGAACTTAATTGTGCAAGGTGCTGCACATCTTCAGTGGTAATATTACTCATTATGGATATATTGTACCACATTCGGCGTGTGAAATCGTTATATATCAATGAGCAACGAGTAATGCGTCAGTAAGAGGTATGAGTGGCACAGGGTACAATGCTAGACTAGGCTGCTTCTAATTTATCACCCTTAGCCCGATTGCAGCGCCAACAGAGTGCTCGCAAATTTTGCTCAGTCGTGATACCACCTTTCGACACTGGCACAATATGGTCAACTTCAAGCAAGAGGTGCTTCTCATCCTGGCGCGAGACATGGCACTTTTGGCATTCGTAATTATCTCTGCGCAAGATAAACCGCCTAAGCTTTGGTGTCATGAGCTGACGCTGAAACTGCGCAGATTTGCGATAGGTTATCTGTTGGCTGAGATATTCTGCCAATTTTTGAAGCTTTTTCTCTGTGAGTATGATATCAAATGAGTAGTTATTGCGCTTGGCGGGCGAACTGTACTTAAATGAATATACGAGAAAATAATTCTTTTCAAACTTAGGTAATGTATTCGACCCAAGCTGCTTCATCGTCATTTTCTTGAAAATATAGGCTCCAACGTACATTTTGACATCAATGAAGTCCATAATCTCGTTGTATTCGCTCCGCAGTATTTCCTCAGTCTTTTTAATTGTGTCGTATTTCTGGAGGATTTGCTCGAGTATCTGCACTGTCTCTTCGTTTATTGTGCGCTGCGCAAAAAAATATTTGACGATATAGCGGTATGGGTCAAGCTGCGCATTTTTATACACCGTAAGTGTGCTATTTTTCACATGCGCATGCGAGAGCCTCGACTGCTGCTGACGGATAAAACGCTTGGTTTCGGGTAAAAAGGCATTGAAGTCGTTATATTCTTGTATTTGCTTGGCAAGCCTCTGTTTGACACTTTGAAACTCGACTGTTTTGTAATAATCACGCGTCCTCCAAAACACGATGCAATAACAAACGATAAAGAATGTCACTGGCAGGCAGAGCAGTATAACGTTGCAGATAGCAAGTCCAATAAGAACCGACCACCGGATAAACTTCGGTCGACGATCAATCGTTGCCAAGAAATATATCACCTGTTCTGGCAGGGCGTGAGTATCACGTATAGGCATACTACATCACATTATACACTCTATGCCTGTGTCGATCGTAGGTTTACTCAGCTACTGCTCTACAACTTACTCTTCACTTCAGCGATCAAATCTCGCAGCTCGGCTGCCCGCTCAAACTCAAGATTGGCACTAGCGAGATTCATTTGGCCAGTCAGATCTTTGATAAGACTCTTGTATTCGTCCTTGGGGATTTTACGCAAGTCAAGCTTGGGCGCGTCATCCTCCTTTTGCGGGATGATGGAGCGCAGACCTTCGTCGATCGCTTTATTAATGCCACGCGGTGTAATGCCATGTTCGCGATTGTATGCCTGCTGAATTTCGCGTCGGCGTTTGGTTTCGTCAATCGCTCGGCGCATACTATCGGTGATACTATCGCCATACATAATTACCCTGCCCTCAACGTGGCGAGCTGCCCGGCCAATTGTCTGGATGAGGCTGCGCTCGCTACGGAGGAAGCCTTCTTTGTCGGCATCCATAATCGCCACCAAGCTGACCTCTGGCAAATCGATCCCCTCACGCAAGAGGTTGATCCCTACCAGGACATCATACAGGCCCATGCGCAGATCACGCAGAATGTCGCCGCGCTCGAGCGTATCGATCTCGCTGTGGATATAGGCCGTCTTGATGCCGAGGTCGGTCAGGTAGGTAGAGAGATCCTCAGCCATCCGCTTGGTGAGCGTTGTCACGAGCACGCGCTGCTGCTGGCTGGTGCGCTCGCGAATTTCTGCAATGAGGTCGTCTACCTGCCCTTCAGTTGGACGAACTATAATTTCTGGGTCGAGCAAACCAGTAGGACGAATCACCTGCTGAGCGGGTGCGGGACTGCGCTCTAACTCATAATCGCCAGGGGTAGCAGAAACATAAATCACTTGGTTGATGTGCTTATCAAATTCATCAAAGCGCAGTGGGCGATTGTCTAGCGCGCTTGGCAGGCGAAAGCCATGCTCCACCAGTACTTCTTTGCGAGCGCGGTCGCCATTATACATCGCGCGCACTTGGGGGACGGTTACGTGACTCTCGTCGATCAGCATCAAGAAATCGTCAGGAAAGTAATCGAGCAAGGTAGCTGGCTGCTCACCTGCTTCGCGGTTGGTGAGATAGCGACTATAGTTCTCGATCCCCTTCACGAAGCCAGTCTGCTCGAGCATTTCCAGATCGTACTTGGTGCGCTGGCTCAAGCGCTGCGCCTCAAGCAGCTTACCGTGCGTCTCAAACCACTGTTCACGCTCCTCATACTCCTGTCGAATTCGGTCAATCGCCTGCTTAATTTTCTCCTTAGGTGTTGCATAGTGACTACTCGGAAAGATGGTAAACTCCGCTGGCTCATCGAGAATCTCGCCAGTGAGCGGGTTGATGTGCGTAATCCGATCCACCTCATCCCCAAAAAATTCCACCCGATAGGCCGTCTCCTGTCCTGCCGGAAAGACATCGACCACATCACCCTTGACACGAAAGGCACCGCGTGCAAAATCGATATCATTGCGATGGTATTGGATATCCATCAGCTGACGCAAAAATTTATCCTGAACGCGCCGCTCACCTTGGCGCACCGTGACGGATAGCTCATAATAATCGGCTGGCGAACCCAGGCCATAGATACAGCTAACACTGGCGATAATAATCACATCGCGGCGCGTGAGTAATGCATCAGTCGCCGCATGGCGGAGGCGGTCAATCTCCTCATTGATAGCTGAATCCTTCTCGATGTATGTATCACTGCTGGCAATATATGCTTCTGGCTGATAATAATCAAAATAACTGACGAAGTAGTGTACTTCATTGTCTGGAAAGAACTGCTTGAACTCACTAAAGAGCTGCGCTGCGAGTGTCTTGTTATGAGCCAAAACAAGCGTCGGCACGCCACGCTGAGCGATAATATTTGCCATCGTAAAGGTCTTACCACTACCGGTTGCACCAAGTAGTGTCTGCTCGCGCTGACCAGCCTCCAGGCCACCAAGTAACTGAGCGATCGCCTGTGGCTGATCACCGGTCGGTTGATAGACGGAACGTAGCTGAAATGGTATGTGCGTCACGCTCTTTAGTGTAGCATAGCCTGGGCCTTAAATCACACTCTGGCGATTCATCTCAGCAAGGAGTTTGTTGTACGTCGCTTGCGGGTCTTTGGCGTGATTGATCGCTCCACCAACGCTAATCACGTCAGCACCACCCTGGGCAATATGGAAGACATTATCTACCGTCACACCACCATCCCAGCCAATCTCGACCCGAGGGTGGATGGCTCGCACCAGCCGAATCTTCTCTATTTGCATCATCCGCGCCTTGCCACCAAACTCACCCAGCTTGCCGCTAACGATCGATACATAGTCGGCCGTTTCGATATACGACGCCACCGTCTCGGGCACTGTGGTACGCTGCAGGGCCACCCCAGCATGAATACCAGCTTGCTTAACCTGCTGCAAGACAGGGATCAAATCTTCTTTAACTTCGGCATGAAAGATAATTGTACTAGGCCGCAACTTGATCAGTTTCTCAACGTACACGCTGGGGCGCGCCACCATAGCGTGGATATCAACCGTCCACGACTGAGGCCACCACAGTTGGCCGATCCCTACCGTTTGACGGGGCGCAAATACGCCATCAGAAATATCAATATGAACCCGCTTGGCAAACGGCATAAAATGCTCCACCGCAGCCTTGTATTCATCAGTTTTTGTACTCAAAATAATTGGTGCTATGACAGCCATGCCAGACATTATACGGCGTCTGACGTGTGTTGTAAAGACGGCGACGGCGTTCTTTCACGTTTGCGAGAGCTAAGGAGGGAGTGTTAGACTGACGTGCGCGAAGAGTTGGTATTTGACACTTCCTTAACAGCATTTAAGAAAGTGTCATCAAACTTTTCCAAACTTTTCGTTGCATCAACTAACGACTCTAACTCATCCAATTCTTGCTGAGATAGTGCACTGCGTTTTTCTGCTAAATAATCGGTCAATCTTGCACAAATATATTCGACAGCCACAGCCCATTCACCTGCATCATTATATAGCGTCACTTCTGCTCGGTCAGCTCTTGTTAGGTAAGGGTTTTTATTAGCATAGTCTCGTATCAACTGGGTTCCTAACCTTAAAAATGAACTGCAACAAACCATCCCAAGCTCTAGCCGGGCGTT
>CAUQNE010000005.1:0-64684 GCA_963519835.1 uncultured Candidatus Saccharibacteria bacterium | reverse complement strand
CAGGGCTGGGTCGCGCACCGCTGGTGGAGCGGGCCGGGTGGCCAGGGAGAACCAGCCCGAGCGGTGTCCGTGGTGCATGACGGTGGCGTAGGCCTGGTACTGGGCCAGCAGCTGGAAGTCGGCTGCCTCCAGCTCGGGAGCCAACCGGGCCGCCGCAGCCGCATCGGTCGCCGACAAAGCGAAGTACACCTTACTACGCGTGTTGGTCTCCACCGCCTGCATCATCTCGCTGCTCAGCTGGCCCCGGTACTGGTGCGCCAGGTGAAAGGCCGCCCCGAGTGACCGGGCCTGGGCCAGGGCGTCGGCCAGGCTGCCCGGCAGCCCCGCCAGGAAGGTCTGCACCTCATCGATATACACGCTGACGATTTGCCGCCGCTCAGGCGGCTCTGCTTGGCGTGCCAGCAGGTGCTGCCACAGCTGAGCCACCAGCAGGGTCCCTAGCAAGCGGGCCGCTCCGGCTCCGAGCAGGCCCTGGTTGAGGTTGACCACCACGATGCGTCGGTGCTCCAGCAGATCTGTCAGCCCGAAGCGGGGCTGGGCCTGGCCCAGCATGGCCCGCAGTCCTGGGCGCAGCATCAGCTGGCGCAGCTTGTTGAGCACCGGGGCTACCTCCACCGCCTGGGTCCGTACCGGCTTGGCCTCATAGCCCTGCCAAAAGACATCCGTCCCCAAAGGATCGGGTGGGGCCAGCGCCAGCACCCGGCGTCGGAAGGCCGGATTGGTCAGCAGCGGCACCAGCCACACCAGCGTCGCCTGCGGGATACGCGCCAACGTCAGCAGCGCGGCAGAGAGGACATCGGCGGTGCGGATACCCCAGCTGTCGCGAAACAGCTCGGCCAGCACCCCCAGCACCGCCTCCGCCGTCACCACCGCCAGCTCCGGCGGCCCCACCAAGGGGTTGAACCCCACTGGGCAGGGATTGGTCGGATCCAGCACCACCACATCCGCAGCCCGTTCCTGGGGCAGGCGCGCCACGAAGTCCGTCGCCAGATCCCCCTTGGGGTCGAGCAGGAGCAGGCCCCGGCCCTCGGCCGCATCGGCCAGCGCCAAGGACAGCAGCACTGTCGACTTACCCACACCAGTCGGGCCTAGCAGATGCGTGTGGTAGACCGCATCGGCAATCGGCAGACGCACCAGCTCCTCTCTACCGGGCACCGCACTGGCCCCGACGACGCGCTGGGACGACCCGGAGCCGACCTGCGGCGGCGGGGCAACCAGGCGCGGGTGCCCACTCCCCAGTAGCGGCAAGGGCAGCTCACCCACCGGCCAGCCTGCCATCGCCACAATTTCTCCTGCACCGAGCTCCAAGCCAGTCCGCCACGGACGCCGCACCCCGTTGAGCTTGGCGGGGTGCTCCGTGCGGGCGCGCAGCCGCACCCCTGGGCCTTCCAGCAGGCGCAGCGCCCCCAGCAGCCCCTGCAGCAGCGTCCGCTGGCGCAGGGGCGAGGCCGCCCGCACCCCCAGGCGCAGACAGACCGCCGCCCGATGCCGCCCCACCTGCGCCCGCATCCGCCGACCCCGCTCACCACTAACAGAGGGCGGTGGCACCAGGCCAAGCAGCTCCAGCCAACCCTGCGGCTCCACCCGCCCCAGTACCTGCGGTGAGAAGCGCCGCCCCAGCTGCAGCTGAATCACCAGCTCCTCCCCCTCAGCCGTCACCGCAAGTGCGGCCAGGACAGCCCGCACCACCGCCGCCAGCCGCTCCGTCGCTAGTCCCGCCCCGACCGGGCGGGCCGACACCACCACCGCCTGATCCACTACCCGCCGCGAAAAGCCACGAGACACCCGGCAGCCCGGCACCAGCTCCCGCACCACCGAGATCAGCCGCTCACCCACGCTCGAGCCCACCGCCCAGGTGGCCTGACCACCCGCAGCGCGCAGCTCCAGCACCACCCGACCAAGCGAACCATCCGCCAGGACGCGCTCCACCAGACCAACCGCCGTCTCTGTCGGCAGCGGCAAAGCAAACCGCAGCTGATGCCACACCAGGGGCTGAGCAGGGCGGGCCATCACGGGGTACCTCCCGACGTAGAGAACGGAGCAGCATCCTCGTGAGGTGAGCGGTGAGCGCCGCCATGACGGTGGTGAGAACGCCGTTCTGCCAAGCCACTCCCAGGCGATGCCGACAGGGGCACATTCGCAGCACAGCGCCCCACCGAGGCGACACGCTCACTCCTCGCACAGGTCCCCGCATCTGAGGAAACCTCATCCTCATCCGCTGCTGCCTCCACAGCCTCGTCTGCCGCCATCTGCCGCGCCATTGCCAGCACGATCCGCGCCACCGCCCGGTGATCCATGCCGCTTTGCCGCACCGGCACCAGCCGCACCCGCCGCGACGAACCAGGGCGACCACCGCCGTAGAGGGCCATCATGAGTGCCTCCTTGGGGAGTGAGGCCGCCGCCCAGTCCGTCGCCGGTCATTACCGGCAGGCTGGGTGCAGTGGTGGCTAGCGCCAGGCTCCCTCACCACTCCCGTCGGCTGTGCCACCAGCGCACTGCTAGCCAGGCGGTGGCGCTCACGGCGAGCAGCCCGACGAGCCAGGGCCAGCTGCTTTGCACGATGGCGACGATCCACCTGAGGCTCATCGCGATCAGGAGCAGACCGACGCCGCATCGCAGCAGACTGCCGGCAAGCGAACGCCTCGAATCGCTCATCATCACCATCTCCTCGAAGGCTGCGCAGGGGGTACTTGTCTTGCCACGGCCGACTCATCGCAGGGCCTCCTCGCTGTTACTGCCGCTGCTATCGCCACCGGCGTCGTCTACCTGCGTCATCAGCGGCATCGCTTCAGCCTCGTGCGCCCGCTCGCTGTACCGCGGCACGGCAAAGCCGGGGATACGGATATCTGAGTCCACTTGATCGCCCCACACCGCCCAGGGCTGGTTCGACTCTGGCCTGCGGCGGGCGAACAGCTCCAGGTACGGCCCAGGGCTGACCCGCTCGATAATGGCGAACTGCTCCGCTGGCTTGCGTGAGTGCTCTTGTACGGGGGCGTTGAACCAGGTCGGCTGAGAGCGCGACCCCAAGGGCGCTTTCCCTCGGGTGCAGAACAGCAGCTGCTCGGTGGCGTTGCGCAGCTGGTAGCGGCCACCCAGGCCAAGACGGAACTTCACCCAGGTCAGTGGGCTGCGCACCGTAAAGCCCCAGGCTTCAGCCACCTCATACGCCCTCGGCAGCAAGGCATTGGTCGTCCACAGCCACAGGTGGGCATCACGGGCCGCCAGCGACCCCACCGGCAAAGCCTTGATCCGCGTCAGGCTCATCGTCCGGTAGTGCTTCTCACCACTCTGAGCCGGCCAGGGCGGATCGACCAGGATGGTGGCAAAACCACCAGGCGGCAGACCAGGGATGGCGGGTGACGAGCCAGCACCACCAGTCGGCACGCCGGCTTTCCTGCCGCTACCGGCGGCTTTGCCTGCACTGTCTTGGCTGAGCACCGCAGCGCTGTTGCCAGCTCCCCCAGAGTCTCTCCGACCGGCCGAGCCAGGCCCATCGCTCATAGCGCCGCCCGGTCGTGCCATGCCAGTGCCGGGTCTCCTCGCCGAGCCCGCCTGGCTGGCCACCGCACCGTGCCGAGATACCGCTCCCCCAGCGCACGCTCGTCTTGTCTGTTTCGTCTGCTGCATGATGTCCCTCCTTTTTTGTTCATACTTGCTATTTGCTCCGGGCAAACCGGCCACAAGCTATTTCGCGCATCGGCAGCCGACTGCCCTTATCCCATACATTCCACGAACACTCGCGTGTTGCAAGGCCTCCCGATTCACTATTGCGAAGCGACGCGACACGTGCCGTTCTTGAGCCGTTTCTGTGGTGCCACCCCAGGAAACAAAATGGACACACGCGCCACTTAGTGGCCACGAAAGTCGGTGCTGTAGTTTTTGCAACAAGCGAGCGAAAGGACGCAGCATGTGGATGAGGAATGGAGCCAGACGCTCACGGCTTCCGCTCGTCCGACCGAGCCGGTCGCTGCTGCGTGCACCGCCTGGGGCGCGGCTGCGGCGGGCGGCGCGAGGGCGAGTGAGCCGGCCAGGTGGGACGAGCCGTACCAGCCGCCGGCTCACCACTGTCGGCGCTGTCCGCTCCGTCCGGCACCGCCTCAGGAGGCACATCACCGCGGTCGTCACTGCCGTCGGTGCCGTGAGCTCTGCCGGTGGCGGTAGAAGCCGCTGCCTCCCGCACTGCCTGCTCGTTGTCCTGCAGCACCTGGGCCATGGCTGCCTGCATGGCCCGGCCTGCTTCTTGGCGCTGTTGGCTCAGCTCGCTACCCAAAGCCAGGGCGGCTGCCCAGGAGGAACTGGCCGGTACGCCTGCTCCAGCTGCTCTGGCCGCCTGGTGTGCGGAGCGCCAGCTGGCTGCGACCTCACCGGCGAGCTGACCGGCCTGGTAGCTGCTCGGCAGCGCGGCAGACAGCGAGAGCGGTGGCTCACCGACGGGCACCGGCTGACTCGTTCCGCCCGGCGGTGCCTCCCGCCACGCTGCCAGTCCGTCACGCAACCCCTGGGCGAACGCCCAGCCGATTGCGCCCACTACCGCCAGACCGATGAGGGCCAGGATCCCGACTATTAGCGTCATGATGAAACCTCCGAAGATGAAGAAAGAGAGAAGACGAGAAGAGAACGTGAAGAGAAGGAGAGCAGGCGCGAGGCAGAGCGCTCACTACGAGCTGACGACATTCCGGTATCGGCCCCGCTGTACTGAGACCCGCCGAGAGGCAGCAGTCCCGCCCAGCCGAGCAGCCAGCGCTGTTGCCGTCTGATAGTTCAGAACTGCTTCCGCGCCACCTGTCACCTGCGGGCTCGCGCTATGAACGGCGCTCCTCACCGTGTCGACAAGGCCCCAGTAGTGGCCTCACCACGCACAGAGTGAGCGTGCTTAGCCGCCGTCCTTGCCTACAGCTGCCCGATGCGCTGCCCAGCGCCCAGGGCGTATCCCGTGATGATCGCTTCGTAGAACTGAGCGCCGCCGGGGGCGACGCGGGTCTGGGCCTCGGCCTGGGTGACCAGCGTGGCGATGTTGGTCAGTACCTGGGAGGTCAGGAAGGCCCGGGCCTGCTCGGCCTGGGCCGCTACTTCTGCCTGGGCGGCGACCTGCTCGATCTCCCGCCGGGTCACCCGGGCCTGGCCATTGCCCAGCACCACCCCCATCCGGGTGCGCTGGGGTGAGAAGAGACTGAGATTGGTAGAAGCCATGAGAGAGGTCCTTTCGAGAAGAGAGGAAGGAAGAAAAGAGAGAAGAGAAGACGACGGCTGGGGCAGTCGCTCACCCTGGAGCGGTCCCGCTGCCACCGCCTGAGATGACAGTTGCGGCCCGGTGGCCGCCCAGATCGCCCATCTGCCTGCCGCACCGCCCAAAGGGCGACCTTGGTGCTGGCGTCCGGTTGACCTGGCACATCTAGGAGAACCCGCCGCCATTGGCGGTGTCGTGACAGAAAAGTGCACCGTGCCGCATCTGCACAGCACGGTGCCAAACCAGTCGGTGAGAATAGGAGCCATGAGCACGCCCCCGGAGCCAGCCACCCCGCTACCACATGGCGTCTTCCCCATAGGCGACACCACGGACGAGGCCGAGCAGCGCGCCGCACTGGAGCAGCAGGTCCTGACCGAGCTACTGGCCCTGCGCAAGGCCTACGGGCAGCTGACGGTGCAGAAGTTCAGCACCTTCGCCACCTTGCGGCAGGTCTGCGGCGGCGACGACCTGCTCGACGCCTTCTTGCTGTTTCAGCGCGAGCTGGCCCGCTACCAGCACAGCGGCCGCAACGAGGCAGCCGCCGCCCTTTCTCTGTCCGCTCCGGCCGACACCGTCCTTGACCGCCTCCAGCTCACCGCCGAAGCACTCTCACCCCAGGACTGGCGCGACCAACGCACCGCCCGCCGCTGGAGCGACGCCGGCATGCCAATCATCGCCCGCGACCTGGTCTACTTCGCCCAGGTCGCCGGACGGCTCGGCACCGAGACACTCAGCATCCAGCTCGGCGGCAAAGGCACCAGCCTGATGGTCATCATCGACCAGATGACCAACAGCGACCTCCCCGCCAAGGCACCCCTCATCCAGGTCTGGCACTACCCCTCCAGCAACAGCCCACGAGAGCTCACGCTCGACCTGGAGCAGATCGCCAGCCCCCAGGTCTCACGTGACGGGCTGACCATGCGCCGCCATCGCCTCGCCCTCGACCTACCCGACACCCAGGCCGTCGAGCCAGACGACCCCGTCCTGGCCATATCCATCACCGGCCAGGACGCCCCCATGCGCACCGTCTTCTACCAAGACCACAGCCACCTCATCCCTGGCCTCCACACCCGCATGACCACCTACCGCACCATCGTGATGGTGGAGGTAGCTAGGGATGAGGAGTGAAAGCACGAAGCAGGATGCGCGATGCGTCTAAAACGCCTGCATGGAAGCAGTAAAATTTTACGATAAACGTGGAAATATCAGAGTTGCCCCTCCCGCAAGAACAGTGGCATCATTATCTCACGAGAAGTCGGCCCCAAAAAGCTATACGAACTGATGGCTAAATTTGCCGACCGGCAACAAAATTGACGTCGACTCCCCGCCGGCGTCGCCCCCCGAGGACTACCATGAGAAAAATTGTTGCTTTGATGGCCGCATGCATATTGGCCGCATCCCTTGCAGCTTGCGATGGCACCAACAAGAAGATCAACACCCCAATCGAGTCTTCTGAGGTAAGCAGCAGCAACTACCAGGACATGGTGTCTCAGTTCAAGGGAGCAGGGTTCACCAACGTCTCCACAAAAGAGATCGATGACCTGATCCTCGGATGGCTCACAGAGGACGGCCAGGTCGAAGAGGTGTCCATCGGAGGCAAAACATCCTTCTCAACGAGCGACACCTTCGCGGCGGACGCTCCAGTGGTTGTCAGCTACCACACCTTCCCCAAGAAGGACAAGGGAGGCACCGAATCAACACCCACTCCCGACCAACCGTCTAGCTCCCCAGCACCCCAAAGCCCCGAGCCTTCTCAGGAGCCGGAACCCTCTCCGTCTCCCACGGCAAGCAACGAGAACATCACGGCCGAGAACAACGAGGAGTTCCGAAGCCTGATTGAGAGCCCACAACCCGATAACGCCGCTGTCGAACAGTTCGTATCAAAATACAAGGGGCGCGCAGTTGAGTTTGACGGAAATGTCGCTAATGTAGCTTCCCACAACGGATACAAAACGCGGTTTGATTTCCTCATCTACGCCGGAGACTACAGCGCAGACTCTGCGCACGGCCCGAACTTCCAGTTTGCAAACTGTGCATATTACAACCTCCACCTCACCGGCAACAATATCCCAAACAGCATCAGCGCCGGCCAGAATTTGCACATCATCGCCAAGATCATTGACTTCAACAGCACGCAGCAACTACTTCACCTGGAACCAATCGCCACTTCGGCGCGATAGTTTTCATTCAGCCAGATTCAGACAGTGTCGCCCGGCCCAGTTCACCTGGCCGCCGCGCTTTCGGTCATCACCTCTCCCTGCCGGTCGAGTCGGTATCGGGTGTCGTCAGTAACGATGGTCAGCAGTGTGGGACGCCTGGGTGGGTTGAGACGGATGACGACGCGGTTGCTCTGGGTGATGTTGAGGAGCTTCGTGACATAGTTGACCGCGTTGGTCCGCGCGTGGTCGTCGATGGTGGCGTTGTCGCCGGAGTCGTCCAGGAGGATGACCTCAGTGCCCCGTCGGCGGGCAGCATGAGCACTCGTCACGATGCTGGTGCCGGTGAAGAACGGGGCACGGATCTCGTCGCGCAGCTCAGCCTCGAGCAGGTAGGCCTGGCTGCGTAGCTCCGACGTTGGCGCTCTGCCGTCAGCGATCTGGGTCAGGAGGGGTGTGACGCATTGGCGGACGGCTGCCATGCGGCTGGTCATGATGCGGTCGGCTTCTTCGTGGGCGCGCTGCTGCGCCTGCAGCCGGGCGGTTTCTCGCTGGGTGGCGGCGATCTGCGTGGTGGCTCGGGTGGACAGGTGGGCGACGCCGTGCCAGCTGGCGAGGGTGAAGTAGTGGCCGAGCATGTAGGTGAGGATCATGAATTGTGGCCGCCCGGTGGAGATGACCCAGTAGGCGGTGGCCAGTGTCGTGGCTGCACTGCCTGCCCAGGCGTACACGGGGCGGCCGCGCATCAGCAGGCCACAACTCAGGTCGTTACCAGCGCCGGTGCACCAGGAGGCGTAGCCGGGCCAGCCGGTGGTGACGATCTGCGGGAGCACGAGAAAGTTGACCGCAGCGATGACGATGACGGTTGATTTCGCCACCCAGCACGGAAGCAGGGCATTCGGCCATTTCCTCAGCAGAAGGGCTGCAGGGAGCAGCAGTGCGATGAAGCTCAGCGCAGCTGGAGGCCAGTGCCAGTAACTGTGCGCGGCGCATTCGTAGGCGACCATGACGACATGAACACCGACAAGCCCTGCAGCGATAGCACGGGCACCAGTGGACTCCATGGAGGCAGACAGCAAGCGTTCCCAGCTGGCTGCTTCGCTCTGGGCGGCGGCTTCGCATCCTGGTGGCTGTTGATCGGCCGAATCCAGGAGAGGTCGCCATCGCAAGGTGATGCAGGCGCCTTCCCCTGGTGCTGATTCAACGGTCGCACGGCCGCCGACGTCTTGCATACGAGCGATGATCGAGCCAGACACGCCGTGCCTGCCACGCCCAGCCACGGCAGGGTCGAAGCCGCATCCATTGTCACTCACCTCGATGGAGATACCGCAGGCGTCGCTGGTAAGAGTCACCCTGCGCGTTACCGGGGCGTCGTCGCTACCGGCGTGGCGCAGTGAGTTGCGCACGGTCTCCAGCGTGGCCTCGGTGATCGCCTGTGCTACCTCGGGCGGCATCTCGTGCTCGCGGGTGAGAACGACGTCGGTACGGATATCGTCAGCCATGACGCCAACCCGTCCGGCAACGTCATTCAGCAGTGTCCTGGCAGTAACCGGGCTGACCACTGCCATTCCTGCGCTGAGTGAGTCGAGCGCCTGGCGGGCGCTATTGCGGAGGGCGGCCCGGTCGGGCAGGCCGTTGGCGACGGCGATCAAGGCCGAGAGGATGTGATCGTGGATGAAACTGTTGGCCTCATGCTGGGCTCGAGTGCTGGCCTGCCGGGCAGCCAGCTCCACAGCCTGAGCGCGCTGCCGGGCGCTGCTGGCGTCCGAGGCCTCCGCCAGCCGGAGAAGCCAGGTCAGTGCACCGATGGTGGCCAGATTGGTTGCCATATCGAGTATGACGTCTTCTACCGAGACGAACTGCAGCTCACCGATCGCCGTGGCATTGACCATGAGCAGCAGCGGCGCCAG
The DNA here is from genome assembly GCA_963519835.1 of uncultured Candidatus Saccharibacteria bacterium. Classification (GTDB taxonomy): domain Bacteria; phylum Patescibacteriota; class Saccharimonadia; order Saccharimonadales; family Saccharimonadaceae; genus Saccharimonas. Next base: position 55,391 of record CAUQNE010000005.1, on the reverse strand, counting down.
CGCCACCACGAATATGAAGCGCCGCCGCCGCGTCAGTACCACAGCACCTGCCGCAGCGATGACGAAGTACCACCCCAGCATCGGGTGCATCCGCGCCAGCGCATCGCCCGGCGCCGCAATCGGCAGTAGCCGGGTCGTAGCAAGGACACACGCAACGGCAACATAGACACCAAGAAGTGCTGCGAGCAGGCCGGCCAGCAACCGATCGGCTCTGCGCAGCAGGTCTCGCCGAGGCCTCCCACAGCGGCGCAAAAAGATCGTGCCCGCCGCTACACCGGCTATCACCACCGCCAGCACCGCTATCGGCGCCAGAAGCATGGCGGCCGCAATCGGCTTCACGCCCTCGGTGAAGTAGACCGTTGGGCCCGACAGGATGCCAATCTCCAGGACGCCAAGGCCGGCGAACAACGCCACCAGACGGCGGACATGCAGCCGGTATTCACCGGAGCAACTGACTCGCTCAGGGGCCCTGCCGAGACGGTCAGCCATAGTAGCTCACCAGCCCATCCTCGGCCGCTCGGCGGAAGAGGTCGACACGGGTGTCCGCCGGGCGCCCAGCAGCGCGGTACTTGTCTCGGATACGCGCCACGTAGGTGTTGACGGTGTTCTTCGACAGGCTCAGAATCCGGGCCACCGTCTCAGACTTCTCGCCCTCTGCGTAGTGCGCCAGCACGTCAGCCTCTATCGGCGCCAGGTAGTCGACGACGAAGTCGTCATCAGCATCCAGCGCCGCTGCCCAGTCCAGGCTGGCACTCGGCCTGCCATCCAGCGCGTCCTGGATCGCCAGCACCAGGTCGCTCGACGGCCCAGACTTGCGCACGATCGCCAGCACTCCCCCGGCAATCGCCTCACGCACCAGGATCGGGCTCTCCGCTGACGTATAGGCGATGACGGGCAGGCCGCGCCGCTCAATCTCGTGCAGGTTCTGCGTTGGCGTGGAGCCGTCCTCCAGCCGCAGATCCAGGATCACCAGCACCCGGCCATCGGGCCACTCCACATCATGCAGGCTGGCGTACCAGCGCACAGACCACGGCATTCCGGCATCCTCAAACACCAAGCGGCAGCCCTTGGCAATGATGTCGTGGTCGTCAACCACAATGATCGAGCACGCCTGATCCACATTGATCTCCTCATCACTACGCATGATTCAACAACGAAGCCAGCAGACGCAGCTGGCCAGCACCAGCAGACAGATTAGTTACGGCTCGAAGACGTCAACACCCCCACCAGACGAATCAGCAAACTCTCGTCTACCTTTCAGGTGCGACAGGCAAGACCTCCTCTAAGAATGAAGCCAAAAAGTCTCAGAGAGACATTTCAATCATTGACGACTCAACACCCTTACTTTGATACAGATCAATTTCTACCACTACATCGATTGACCACATTTTGAGACGAGGCACCACACCATCATCCTTCGGCACACGCACTCACTTGACGACAGCCGCTACTTACTCTGAGATTTTCTACTATATCAACAGGCGCCACTTGTGTCACCTCACTAATAACAGGGATTGCCCCTATACCTCGCGCGTATTACCACACACCAGCACCCCTCGGTAGGTCTTACTTCTCAGTCTTAACACTCAGACTGGTCGAATACGCCACGGTCTCACTAATCTCGGTTCCGCCAAGCGAATGCGAGCCAGGACAGCACCGGGGCCTGCGCGCAACGATGCGTCTACCATTCGTTTTGCTTTCCTCTCCGAATCCCGAATCGTTGAGTTAGGAACCCCTGAGATGGCATATGAGCAGACGAACAGCGTGGTTGACTACTACGAAGAGTTCGCACTCCACAGAGAAGATTCAACCCAAAAAATTCTCAAGGATCTCAAGAAGGTTCAACGTCAGTGGCGAACGCTCGGAGTACGCAGTGGGCGAGAAGGCAAGGAAGCGAACGAGAAGCTTAGGCTCATCGAGAAGGCGCTTCAAGCATTTCAGAGCGACGACTCGCGGCACACCTATGACGAGTCGCTAAAGCAGGCGCCGAAAGCCATCAAGTCCGAAAAGAAGACTGACTGGATCAACGAGTCATGGAAGTACTACTTCGTTGGCGACAATGGTCCTGCCAAGATTGCAGCCTCGAAAGCCCGCAGTGCAGAGAACGACAACCCACAATGCTACGTCGTGTCAGCATGGGTAGAGCTTGCCGAGGCATGGGGCAGTGACAGGGAGAAGCGGCAAACGTACCGACAGGCCAAGAAGTACGCCGACGAATCGTATGTCCTCGATCTGGAGAAGAAGTACGTTGCTGACGTCAATTTCGCCCGTGGAGTCTGTTTCGCGGCAATCAGACAGCACGCCAATGCCATCGAGTGCTTCCTTCGTGCTCTCCAAGAAGCCAACCCATTTGCATTTTGCGACATTGCATGGAGAGCAGCAATATCATACACAATACTCAAAGAGTACGACAAGGCAGTCGACATCTGCCTGATTGCCCTGAAAGTTGGAGCAGAAATCGACGACGATATACTCCTACACAAGGTCTACCAGTCATATTATGCAGCCCTAGAAGCAAAGTGCCTACACTTCCACTTCGGCGTCGATGACATTACTCGCGCTTACGAAGAGAAGCGACTCAAAGAGAGTGACGTTGTCAACTCCTTGAACGACTTCCGCAGCATGCGCAACCACATCGTCAACCAGAATATTCGGTCACACCTACTGTCGAAGCTATCGAGCTTCATTGAGGCGCACATCGGCCGCCTCGAGCTCATCGAACAACGCATCACTGCAATCAAGAACGCCCCGAGTGACGAACTGGCTGATACTGACGACCTGAAGCCTGGCGATCCTCCAAGCGTCAGCATTTTACTGTGGTCTCTCGGCATTGCAGTCTTTATCGGCATTGCCGCTTATTCAACCAGAGACAACACCCTTTATACAATGCTCGCCTTTCCAATAATAGGAGTATTGGGATATTTTACGATCTTACATAACCACGATCAGGACACGAGCAAATACGAAAAATCCTGCCGCGATGCTCGCGCTGCGCAGAAGAAGGCTCGAGCCGCTCAAGGGCGCGCGCGTTCACTTGGTGCCGTCGAGATCAAGGCACTTGAGAACCAACTACACGAGATGATGACAGTTAATGAATTCAATTGATCTGAATTGAGGAAATTATTACCATGGATACACGTGTAGCCGATCAGTTACGACTCCACAGTGGCCACCTGGACTTTATCGGTCGTAGTCACATCTGGATTGATGATTATGACCGGGCTGACTCGGTGCGGTTTGCCCAGTTCGCACTCGCCAATGCACTGGCCTACACGGCGCCAGGGCAGTTGGAGGTGCTCGTCTTCGACGATGCGCTCAGGGGTATCGCGGCACCGTTCCAAGAGGTCAACAGTGGCGGGGAAAAGATCCTGCGCCACATCAACGACCTCCAGGAGCTGAACGAGACCATCAAGTACCTGCACGAGCATGTACGCTCAGTGCTCAACGTCATCCAGGGCCGCACGGAGAGCCTGCTGGACTTCCGCCAGCAACTCTCACCCAAGGTAGAGGGCTTCAAGCTGGTCGTCCTCTCGACAATCTACCACCTGCTAAGTGACGAGATCAGAGACAAGCTCACCGTTCTGCTCAAGGCTGGCCCGGCTGCCGGCGTCACTTTTCTCATCCACTCCATGAAGCTCAATGTCAACAAGGAGATTCTCAACCTGACACAGCTGTGCGATGTTGACGAGCGCACGGTCTACAGCAATGACGGGGCAGCGCGGGGGCAGTTCGACCCACAAAGTGCCGACGACCTCATCTCAGTTAGCCGACACGTCGCCTCGGCGATCGCCAACGCCCAGGTGGAGCCAGTGGCCTTTAGCGAGGTGCAGCCGCTGGACGCTCCGTGGTCGCAGTCCAGTCGTGACGGCATCAGCTTTGCAGTGGGTACCTATGGGATGTCCACTATCGAGGTCACCCTCGGCGACGAGCTCAACCAGCGCCACAACGCCCTGATCACCGGCGCAGTTGGGCAGGGCAAGTCCAACCTCATCTCGGTGGTGGTGCACTCCCTGTGCCAGCGCTACTCCCCCAGCGAGGTCGAGTTCTACATGCTCGATTTCAAGGAAGGCGTTACCCTCCAGGCCTTCGCCCCAGACCCGCACACCGGCTCATTTCTGCCGCACGCCCGCGTTCTTGGTCTGGACGCCGACAGGGAGTACGGCGTCAACGTCCTGCGGCATCTCTTCGCCATCTACCGCCAGCGCATGGCCACCTTCAAGGCCGCCGGCGTGCAGAACATCCGCCAGTACCGCCTGGCGGATCCCGAGGCCGTCATGCCCCGCATCGTGGTGGTCATCGACGAGTTCCAGATGCTCTTCGCCGACCAAGATACCGTCGCCACGACCGCAAGCGATCTCATCATCAAAGGTGCCCGGTTGTTTCGCGCCTGCGGTATCCACTTCATCCTGGCCTCCCAGACCATTGGCAGTGGCGGCATGCTCGGGGGCACCACTGGTCAGGCGCTGTTCGCTCAGATCCCAGTGCGTCTGGCTCTAAAGAACTCCCTGGCGGAGTCTCACGCCACGCTCGGCCTCAAGAATGATGCTGCCAGCCACATCAGGTCTCGGGAGGCCATCGTCAACCTCGACTACGGCGAACTGTCATCTAACCGCAAGACCACCATCGCCTACGCCGACGACGCCATCCTGGCCGAGCTGCGCACCGCCTGGTGGCAGCAGGCCCAAGGCACCGTCACCCCACCAGAGGTCTTCGAAGGCGAACGCCGCCTCAGCCTGCACGACGACGAACGCTTCCTGACGAACCTGCAGAGCAGGCACGCCATGCTCGGTCGCCGCATCACCGTCGGCGTCGCGCCACTGGCAGCGGACTTCTCCCCCGACGTCGGCCGCAACCTGGCCCTATTCGGCACCGGCCCAGGCCACACCATCTTGCTCAACGCTGCGCTCTCCCTCCTGCACAGCACGCCGTCCGCCGAGATCATCGTCCTCGATCTCGCCGGCGACTGGCACTCACCGGCCCGCGACAACGTGCGCAGCCCCTTCGAGCGCCAACTCACCAGGCTCGGCATGACTTACCGCGTTGTCGATAAGCACCAAGCGGACGCACTCATCGACGAACTGGTCGAGCGAGCCGCATTCGCAGCCGACGATGCCAGCGCGCCACCGGTCTACATCATCGGCCTCGGCCTAGAGCGGTGGCGTAGTGACACCACCAAGATCAAGACGCTCTTCGCCAACGGTCCGCTGTCCGGCATCCACCTCTTGGGCTGGTGGAACAAGTATTCCTCCTTCAAGGCCATGGTCGGGCTCGGCGGCGACAACAACTTCGACATCCGCATGGCCATGCACCTCGACCATTCCTCAGCCCGCGAGGCCTTCAAGCAGCCCATCCTGCGCTGGACGCCGCAGGACAACCGCGCCCTCGTCTGGGACAGCGCCACCATGGGCAACCCAAAGCTCGTCATCCCGTACAGCCGCATCAGCTGACGGAACGCATCGCTCCACCAGGCTCAGCATCTCCCTCTCTCCACCACCGCGTCGAAAGGTACCCGCACTATGTCTCTCGCCGACGTCCTCGCCACCGTCGAGTCCATCAAGCAGCAGATCGAAGACCAGCTCTCGCAGATCGCCAGCTTCAAGACCAAGACCGAGGACTCCATCACCCTCGTCACGTCTGAGCTGGAAGGCGACAACGCCGGCCACGAGCAGCGCATGCTCGCCGCTCTCAGCCAGGCACTCGACAGCCTCGGCGGTGCCGAGAGTGCGCTCAACGCCTCTGCAGACGGCTGCCAGCAAGTCATCAACCTCTAAGACACGAAACAGGAGCACCGCCATGCCCGCCCTCGCCAACGTCATTGCAGCCGCCCAGCAGATCGGCAGCAACGCCACTCAGCTCAGCACCGGTACTAGCGCCACCGCCCAGTCCTTGTCTCAGAAGGCAGATGAACTGCAGTCCGTCACTGCTCCATCGCAAACGGGTGAGAGCGCCGCCCAGCAAGTTCGCACTGCCAGCCAAGCTCTCGAGAGCTGCGCCGCCGCCATGAGCCAGCTCAGCTCCGCCGTCGACGACTTCGTCCAGCACGCACAGCAGTAGCCCCTCATGCCAGAAACCATTAGCGAAGAAGCGCAGCAGGAGCTCCTCCGGCACCTACAGGACGCACTTGGCTTGGTGAAAAACGCCGACACCAGCGCCCTAGACGTAGCTGCAATTACCCACAGCGCCGCCGACGGCCATCAACTTACCGAGGTGATGCTGCAAGAACTCACGACAGCCAGAGAATATCTAAAGTCATGCGCCGATCAGATCGAGCACGCGATAAGTAACGTCAAAGCGATTCCACTTGACCCACCTCCGGACGACTAACACCAAGGACAGTATGCAATGTCGCACAACTTTCAGGAAGTGATTGACGAACTACATCGAGGCCGAAATCTACTCACTTCAACCAGCGGCACACAAGGAACACTCGACGACCTTAGCGCAGTTCTCAGCAACGTCTGCGGTCGAGTGTCCACATACTGCAGCGACGCCGCTCAGGATGCCGCGGAGAACCTTGCAACAGCACAAGGCTTTATATCCAACATCACCGGAGGTTGCACTGTAGTATACAGCAACGCCAACAAGGAACTAATCATCAACCTCCATGGAGAATCCAATTTTGAAGGACAACCCCCGGAGGCCCAACATCACGGAATAAATTCGCAAACAACAGGGACTGCCAACAATAACAGCATAAACAGAAGTCAAAACTCGAATTCGATCAACCTAGTTGAGGCCGACGACCGCGACACCAAATCTAGCTGCGCGGACTCAGCCGGCGCAATAAAGCGCGCCACCGACCCCATTCGCCTAACAAACGCTTTAGACGATGAACGAAGCGAACTCGACGACAAAGAAGGCTACCTAAATTTTGAACAATGCAATGACGTACTTGAATTATTGAAAGATAGAGATGAGGCCATTCAAGTTCGCAATGAAAAACAAGATACGTTAAGAAGGCATCTACCTCCAGGAATAACCATCAAACATTGCTCCCGAAAGAACATACGTAAAACGCTAGACCGATTACGCCCACGCTACGGCGATGACATGGTCGACAAAATCAAACAACTCGCTGACGACCTGTCCTACTCCCGAGGGATAGTCTGCAAAATTAGCGCCAGAATAGGAGAGGTTGGCGGAGAAAACTACCTGACAAACACAAAAAAACTATTGGTCTTACCATCGTTTCTTGCGTCCAACACCAAAACGCCCGGAAAATTCAGAGTAGATTGCGTGGCAACAAATAAGCTTCGCAATATAGTGTTCATTGTCGAATACAAAGGAATCGGCGCGAGAACGAATCGAACTCCAGTGAAAACGGAATTCTTTGGGCGCAGGCCGCAAGGAACAGTAGAGTACGCACAGGATCGCTTACTAAAAGATGACCGTGTCGCGGAAGAACTTTACAAAGACACTAAAGTATGCGAGAATTTTTACCGAAACAAAATCAACTTTGCAGTCTTAGTGATATCGACCTCAAAGAAAGGAGAACCTCGACCACAACTTGAAATACATTTTGGTAAATTAGATCCGCGCGTACGCGCTAGACTGAAAAATAAGATAGATAATCTAAAACAACGGAGATCATAAATAATATGTCATCACCAAGTAACAACATCCAGCCTTCGCGAGCAACTGAGCACAGGGGCTCGGATGGTAGTGTAATCAGAATGTTTGACCACAAAGAAGCGATGAGAGTAATCCTCGCTTGGGCGGACCATGACTGGCCGATGACCAAACAACAGGCATTCGAGCTGCGAGATTCATTGGGGTGGCGTCTTGGCCCTGAAGGCAAAGGCTTTGTCAGCACAGTGCAAGTTGGTAGCGAGCGAGATGGATCCATTCTCTTCGATGATAGAACGGGGTATTTTAGCTCTATAAGGATACCATTAACAACTAAGATTCCTAGTGAATTGGAGAAAGAATTTGCAGATAAGCTTGATGACCTATATTCTGCGTGCGTGAAGTCTATGCAATCAAAATTTGGTAGAGGTAAGGACGATTCGGATGATACAATACTACACCATTCTTGGTACCTTCCTTCAAAGGCGTATGTCTCCATAGGCAGGTTCATTGACAAGACAGTTTATGATAGTACAGACATCCGTTATACCGTAAGCGTCACAATAGAGTCTCCAGCAATGAAGGATATAACCGACGCAGAAGATGCCTACTTCGAGTACTTTGGGCCGGACGCGCCGTAAATTTTGATGCCGCACTTAACCAGTTAGTTCTGACTATCGATATAGTATCGAGAGTATTTTGCTCATTTTGGGTTGCTGACCACTAACCGATGAATAGCATACCGGTGATGCATCTGACTCTTCAGTAGAGTCAGACAGGTACATGCTGCTTTCGTTTTAGGTTCTAACTTTGAAAGGCATTCTCATGTCTATTTCTCAGGCCTCCGTTACCGTCAACTACTACCAAGAATTCGGCTTCAAACGGAAAGAATCGACAGATCAACTACGCCAAGATATTGAGCGTGTGCGTCGGCAATGGCGACAGCTAGCTGTTCTCAGTGGAAACAAAGGCGCTGAGGCAAGCGAAAAACTCCGCCTCCTGGCAGACGCCGCTCTTGTATTCCAAGACGATGCGTCGCGTGAGGCGTACGACCAAGCACTTCTGTCGCAGCCAGTCGAGGATAGTGCGCCCATCGACTGGATCGCCGAGGCGCGCAAGTACTACTTCGTCGACGATGACGACGCCGCCCGAGCCGCAGCGAGCAAGGCCAGAGCAGTACATGGCAACGATCCGCAAAGCTATGTCATCTCTGCCTGGATTGAGCTCCGCGAAGGCTCACGAGTAAATGGCAAGAAAGAACAGCGCAATCACTACAAACGCGCACGAGACCACGCCAGCAATGCCTACATCCTCGACACTCGCGAAGAGAATGTAGCTGACGTGAACTACGTCCGCGGCGAAGCATTCCGGCTGCTCGGCAAGCACAAGAAAGCCGTGGAGAACTATGAGCGCGCCTTTGAAGCCGTCGAAGCCGGCGTTCCTTCCGACATGGCGTGGCGGGCCGCCTACTCGTACGTCGGCATCGACGACTGCGATACAGCTATCGAGCTTTGCTTAGAAGCACTTCGCCATAACGACGACTTGGATGCTGAGACGATGGAGTATGTTCAATATGCGTATTACTACGCTATTGAGCATGCATGCTTTCCATTCGCCAATGAAGTAGACGAACGCGACTACATTAACGATGTGTATGAGTATCAAGAGTATCGACCTTTTGAGCACAATTTTGTTGCACCGCTGCAAGAATTCAGGAAGGAACTGTCCCGCCTCGATTCAAAAGAAATACCTGAGCAGCGCTCCAGTGAAGTTCGTAAGTTCCTCCAGCTGAATATTCAGAGACTGGAGTTCATGCAGAAACGTGTTGATATGCTCAACGCTGTGCCAAAGATAGACGACAAAGACCGCGAATTGCCAAAGGTATCGAAACAACCAAACCCGATAATTCTGTTTATTGCGGTAGTTCTGACAATAGCGTCCATATTTGCCAGCTACGTTACGCCAAGCGATCTCAGGGACGGTAGCGAGCCTCCCATCATGACGACGATAATTGTCGGCCTAATCACAATTTACGTGATCTGGCTGGCAATATACCATCAGAGCAAAGACGAAAGGAAGCAGGCAGAAGAGCGGTTGAAGGAGAAGATAAATCAAGCTGATGAAGCTCACAAATATGCGGATAATTACGGTCTTGGTCAGGTCAGGGCTATAACAGAGAAGTTGCGCAGGATGAAGAAGTAAGCTCGATTTTAAAGTAATGACCCGATATAATGTGCGAAAGATACTTTCGCTTGCGAGTACTTGAGCATTCTAATCAACAGGTTGACAGTGGGTATATTGTCGGTTTGCCGTAGCGGAGCTAACATTAGTTCATTCCAAGCATTCGCCCAAGCCACGTCGCTAAAGTTCCACCAGCAACAGCAATAGCCGTGTCAGTTGCCGCGCTTCTTACTGGTAGATTTGAGTGTCTATCGTAGTCCAGTAGTTCTGCTATCCCCCAGTTTGGATCCTCGCTACCACGTTCCAGATCGATGCTAATGCGGTATACTACTTCATTCAACGAAAGTGTCTTCACTCCATGCCAACGATCTGATAGCGGACCGAATGCAATAGAATTCCAGTCGATAGATGGTTCGCCACTATCGTCGTATGTGGCCCGAACCACCATGATGGTTGGCCGCCCGTCGTAGATGAATCGTCCTTGACTCATCGTCTCCACTTGCTTGCACATGCGGTCAAAGTCTTTGGCATTGAAGTACCAGTTAGATAGGAAGCCGTGCCCGACTGGCATACATCCAGGCAGAAATATACTTTCATTAGTTAGCGATGTCTGAAAATAACCAGGGAAGAATAGATCCCATCGACTACCTGATCGTAGATTCAATACCTCGCCATTATGTTCGAGCAACTCAAGTGCATCTGCTGGCTGAGTAATAAAGGCGAGCGCAACGATGGTTTCCCACCTTGGGCCATGTAGCGACGTTGCGTCATCGTTGAGTCGATGGCGCTCCCGGAGTCGCCCCATTACTGACCAATTGCGACAGTACGATGGCAATCTATCGCGAGTCTTTGCACTCTGTTCACTCCAGGAACTAATATCCCAATATTGTGCTGGACGCATGTCTATAGTATAGAGATAGTTGTCATCGCCTTTCAATGTCATTTCTCCGCACCCCCTCGTCAGGCCTGCAAGGATCCATCAGTCTCGAAAAATTGAAGTTCAAACTATTCAAATATAACGAGCAAGACCCGTGGGGTGCTTAGAAGCAGCAATCTCTTTTGGTGACATAAAGAAACCGCCACAATACTTTGATATTGATAACGATTCTTTAGTAATGCGACTCTAGTTACCTCGCCCGATCACACGGTAAGATATGCTGAAGCGACGCCACTGATGGCTACACTGCAGCACTACGGGGTCTTCTTACCTGGAGGTAATAGCATGTTTAACTTGATCGTTGGGTCTCGCGGACGAGTGATCGCAAAAGAGCGTTTCCTCGAATCGACGTCACAAGAGGTTCGTAGCACTTTGAGCGAAGACCTATATTGCGAACTGATGAAGCTTCCAGCACTCGTCATGCCTGAGGTGGGTGACAGTACCGCTGAGCAAATTGCGCGCGTAGGACACATTACTAGTTTAAACGAAGTTGATGCGAGTGTTGAATTCAAGTTCGAAGAAGATACAGATGTTCCGCCGATAGGAACGGGAGTTATTGAACAACTCTCTAGCGAATTGGACGCGAGTTTAGATCAGTGGGGTTGGCATCGGACACGCTGGTCGGTCAAGGATGTCGATTTGTATGCGGTGCTTCTCAAGAACGTGTTTTTAGCAGCCACAACGAGTGGCTCTGAAGGTTCCGGTGCGATTAGTTTCCCAACTACTGAGGCTCGGGATTCATCGCTCGTGGCGGTGATGATGCCGTTTGACACAGAATATGACGCTGTTTACGACGCCATCAAGGAAGCCGTCTCCGATGCGGGGCTATACTGCCAACGTGTTGACGATATATGGGATAGCGACCACATTATGGCCGATGTAGCGTCATTGCTGTGGCGCGCGGAAGTCATCGTGGCCGACCTAACCGGCCGAAACCCCAACGTTTTTTACGAAGTTGGGCTGGCGCACGCACTCCCACGCAAAACCATCATGTTGACGCAAAATTCGAACGACGTCCCCTTTGATCTCCGGTCGATTCGCTATCTAAATTATGATATGGAGGACATTACAGGTCGTAACGGTTTTAAATTTAAACGTAGTCTCAAGAAACGACTTCAAGGGCTAACCAGCAAGTGATGCTGGGCGGTTGCCGTCACGATGCGGTAAGACATGGCAGCAGTCCTACTCCCTCCCCATCCACCACAACCCCGCTCTCCCAACTCCTTCAACCCTGCACTACTTCTGCAGGAGCCTCAGAGGCTCCACCCCAATCTGCTCTGCCATCTTCTCCAGGCTCTTGAGGGTGAGGTTGCGTTCACCTCGTTCCACCCCGCCCATGTAGGTGCGGTGGACGCCAAGGACTTCTGCGAAGGCTTCTTGGCTCAGGCCTCTCTCCATGCGGTAGGCACGCAGGTTCCTGCCCACCGTCTTCTGGAGATCACCAACAGCCACATCTCTCAGCCTGGCTACCTGCTACTTGAAGGTCTACATACTGATGAGTAGCATCGGCGTCACGACAGCGGATCTCATGATGAGAGGAGGGACACCCATGATGTGTGGTGGCGACTGAGTAAGCACAGCATCCAGCGCTACGCTGCCTCGGAGCGCCCGCTCTGAGGCAGTTCATCTTCGAGCGTCCAGACGATGGCGAAACCGCTCTTGGACAGCAACCACCCAGGTACACGGAGGCTGAACGATCGACCAGCTGCCCGCTTCGGCGACGGGACGATCTGCGCTGGACGCCCGTTAGCAGCCATGTCTGTGACGCTGATACTTTCGATGCTGGTGTTGGTGTAGTCCAGGTCGAAGCTGAAGCCACGCGCTGGCTGTGGCAGCTCAACGTAGATGCGATGACCCCACGCCGGCGTCACGGTCCGGTAGACATGCCGGATGCGGACGGGGTTGCCTGCGGCGGCGACAGAGGTGTCGACGGTGTAGGTCTGTCCACCCTCGTGTTCCGTGCGGCGGATTGGCATCTCCTCGCCGTCGATGGTGAACGACAGCAGTTCGAAGCAACGCCGGCTGGCGGCATCCATCCCTGGCCGTGGAGTCATGAGCCACGTCGTCGTGATAGGAGTGTCCATCACCAGCGCGTTGTACGCCGCCCGATCCGAAACGCAGGCAAAGCAGCGCTCACTGCCACTGGGCACGGTGGTGTACTCCCACTCCACCGTCACGTCCAGCAGAGGAGTACCTGCGGTACTCCTCTCTACTGCAGTAGAGAGCCGAACGCGCGCCTCGACGTCGTACCACCGCTCGGCGGCGCGGATGGCTTGGTCGCGGATGTCGGCATAGATCTCTCGGGCGAACTGCTCGTCGCCCAGGCGCTGCGCCATGATGGCCGCTGCCGCATCGTCGAGCCGCTCGGGCGTGGTCAGGCGAGCCAGCTCTGCGGGGTGGCGGGCAAGACCCTCGCACAGGACGCTCCACAGCTTGGCCGGCGACAGGTCAACGATGGCCTGCTGGGTGCGTTGGATGGCGACGTCCTCCTGGTCGCGCCGGTAGGAGTAGTCCAGGATGGTGGAGACCAGACCAGCCCCAAGCAGTGGGCCACCGACCTCATCCAGCGGCAGATGATGCAGCCAGCTCCAGTCGCCCAGGCTCAGCGTCGCTAGCCAGGCGTTGAGCATGATGAGCAGAATACCGACTAGGGTGAAGGAGACGGCCAGCAACGCTGCTTTGGTCTTGAGCAGCCGACGATACAGTGGCAGTACATCTTTGCTGGCCATGAATAGTATATAGTATAGCAAAATGCGGGCGCGAAGATCAAACGCGAGCAGTATTATCTGAGTATTGCAAGTGGCGCACAGCGAAGTCAACCAACAAGATAAGATGCCGTAGGTACTCCGCCCGCAAAGGATGTCGACGGAAGGGCGCTACACCTGCAGCACGCCCCTGCATTTGCGCAGGTCAGCGCCGGTTTTGAATGCGACAGAAATAAGCATCCCGACATTGTTCTCCCACCCGCTTTGTGTTTAAATAGAAGTATGACGAATGAAGAACTTTCACAGCAAATCACAGCACTCACAACAACCGTAACCGAGAAATTTAACGAGATCGACAAGCGGTTTGAAAAAATCGATGGACGTCTCGACAAACTGCAGGCGGGACAGGATGACCTGCGCACCAAGTACGGCGAGATGAACGAGAAGCAGGGTCACATCGTCAATGCACAGAAGACCATCGCCAAGATGCAGGCTGACCTGCAACACACCGTGGAAGAGCAGGGTGCCAAGCTGGAGGAGGACTTCACCGACATGAAGACGGCGCAGGCGAGCATCCAGCACGACATCGCACGGATCAACCGCAAGATGATTATCGAAGCCGGCGTACGCGACACGATGCACGAGAGCGTCTTCTCCACCCAAGACAGCCACTACCGCGAACTCGATCGTCGTCTCCGCGTCCTGGAAGCCCACTTCCCCGAACTAGGGCAACAGGGAGCGTAGGTACCGCTAGCGCTAGCTCAACGAAGCTCGGCTTTGGTGTCCATCACCCGGCCAATCGCCCACCTCAGCCGCTGCGCTGTCTCAGGGCTGACGTCCAGCCCGTGGTGCCCGTCGCCGAGGTAGAGCCACTCGTCTGCTTCGCTGGCGTACTGGTAGCGCACCAGGTAGAGCTCGGTTGGTACTGCCTGCCGCTGGGGTACGCCGTCGCTGCCGTGCCCGCGCTGGGGGACGACGCCCGCCACAGGGAGATGAGCACTCTCGTGGACGACGTCATCAAGCTCATCGCTCGCCACGTCGTGGTTGACGGCGCACCACGCAGGGCAGCGCTCCGCTTCACCTGCTGGCTGCTCAGGCCGCATGCTGCCTCCTCTCCCCCAAGCTCCGTCTGCTTGCACGACCGCAGCCAACCGCAGCGCGAGGCGCGAAAGCCAGACCAGCGGCAGCAGCCGATAGAGAACAGCCATGGAGGGATGAGAAGCAGAGAACAGGGAGCAGCTGGTCGCCACCGACCATCCACTCCCCCGCGATCATCTCCCTACACTCCAGTGATGCACGCCAGCACCAGCACGTCCACGTACTGGCCGCCCACCAGGCAGCGCTGCGTCAGCCGGCCTTCTTCGACGAAGCCGAGGCTGCGGAAGAGACCGAGCGAAGCGGCGTTACCCGCCAGGATCCATGCCTCCAGGCGATGCAGCCCCAAGTGGCCAACCGCCCAGTCGATGACAGCCCGGCCGCCTGCCGCGCCATAGCCCTGGCCCCGATCGCTCGGCCGCCAGATGCAGATGCCCATCTGGGCGACGCGGCTGCGCCAGTCGATGGCATGGATCGAGGCCTCACCGACCAGCCGCCCAGCGTCATCTGCCAAGACGAAGCTGTAGGACGTAGCAGGCTACGGGCCAGCCGTGTCCGCGATCTTGCGGCGCAGCTCCGCGCTGCTCCTCGGCCGCCAGTAGGGCGGGCCATACTGCGCCAGCTCCGGCCAGTCCGCGCACGCCTCGAGGATGGCGGGGATGTGGGCCTCAGATAGCGCCTGGAGAGTGAGACCATGGCGTTCCTCCCCTCTACTACCGCGCATCATCTGTCGCCCACTCCACTCGATGCTACTCATCAGTCTGTAGACCTTCAAGTAGCAGGTAGCCAGGCTGAGGGATGTGGCTGTTGGTGATCTCCAGAAGACGGTGGGCAGGAACCTGCGTGCCTACCGCATGGAGAGAGGCCTGAGCCAAGAAGCCTTCGCAGAAGTCCTTGGCGTCCACCGCACCTACATGGGCGGGGTGGAACGAGGTGAACGCAACCTCACCCTCAAGAGCCTGGAGAAGATGGCAGAGCAGATTGGGGTGGAGGCTCTGACGCTCCTGCAGAAGTAGTGGAGGGTTGAAGGAGTTGGGAGAGCGGGGTTGTGATGGATGGGGAGCGAGTTTCGCTCCTGGAGGGCGCTACGGTCACAGCCGATACAGCGCAACGCAACCGTGACCCTCCGCCCACCGCTGCCAGCACCCCTCGATGGGATACTGACAAAGTCGTTGCGCTGACGCTGCGGTCGCACACAGTCGTGTTGGCTGCTCACAGCAGAGGTGCTTGGTTCGGTTGCATGGAAGAAGGCGTGCCCTGTGCCCGTGGAGCAGGAGTGGAGGGTTGGGCTGTGCGCCAGCTGCCTTAAGCCGCTCGACCCGGCTGAGGTTGGAAAGAAGCACGTCGGCTACTGCTCGGAGCACTGCCGCAAGCAGGCCGAGAAGATCCGCTACGTTCGGCAGGCGATACGCGATGGTCGAAGCACCGACCCGCTGACTGCCCTGGTCATCTCCAGCAATATGATCACCTTCCTCGCCTTTGACCTGGCCTACACCAGGCCGCGACTGAGCGACGAGCTCCGCCAGGAGGTATTGGCACAGAACGACGGCCGCTGCGTTAGCTGCAACGAGCGGCGAGCCACCGAAGTTGACCACATCGACGGCGGGTCGATCGAGCTGAGCAACCTTCGCGGGCTCTGCCAAAGGTGCCACGGCAGCTCTGGCGATTGGCACTGCGTAAGTCGCCAACCGCTCGACGAAGCGCCGGAGTGGCGCGACCTACGCGAACGCGCCGCCGAGTACGCCGCCACTAGGTTCGGCTGGATCACTCAGCAGATCCTGTGCGACCAGCCAGTCTGCCCCGCCCACGACGGCATTCACTGGCGAACGGAGTGGCCACGATATAGGCGAGCCTGTCGGGAGTGGGCGAAGGAGAGGGCTGCGGCTGGTTCATGACCGACAACCACAACCATCCACATACTCAAGGATACAAAGAAGCAGAAATGACAGATATCGAGAATCGCGATCTGCACAAACAAGCGTCAATCGCAAATATCGTGACCGACACGAACCTTGTCCAGATTGCCAAACTTAGTGCAGCCGCCCTGGATTCATCTATTGCAAGCATGAATAGGATCGCAATATCACCAGAGACACAAGAATCACTCACTCAGGCAGTATCGGCGATCGCCGACGCGAGCCAGAAAATTCAACAGGACTGGGCTGCCAACTTGAGCAAAATTCAGATTCAACTGCCGCCAATTGTCTTCACACCCGAAATGCGACACAATTTAACGTCGACCACCTCAATATTGAGCACGACAGTCCTTTCACATATCCAACAAACTTCAGTTGCAATCTCCAACAACTCTGAGCTGATCACTTCACTCACTCAGACAATGAGCAAGTTGCATCTTCTCAACGAAGACTTGAACAAGCGACTGGCAAAGTCGATTGCCGCCATTGACTTTTCGCCAATTTTGAAAGAATGCGATGCCACAATCAAAAAATCCGACACATTCACAACTCCGCTCGGTCTAGATCTTGAGCAACTAATTTACACTCAAACACTGCCTATTGATGCGACAGCAGGACCTGAGGCTTACGATGTCATCAGCAAGGATGCACCGGAGCTAGCAGCATCGATTGACGTAGCAGCCGACAAAGCGGATACAGGACTCTTGTCGAAGACAATAGTGCGATATTCGCTTGCCTTCAGCGTGTTGCTCATTATCGCGATGGCAATACTTGTGGGCAACAACAATATAAAAATTCTTCCTCCAGAATGGGCCGCGTGGATTCGATCAATAACACAAATTGGGGCAGAAGGGCTGCCATTTGCTATTATGATAGGAAAAGGTAAATCAGAATGACATATACCCATACAAATCGCAACACATAGAACAACTCATCCTCCAATATCGCAGGAACTAACAACATGACAGTTAACCCTTGGATGCCGCTTTCAGTAAGACGAAATCAACAATCTGAGTTCAGTTTGGTCGACAACGTGCCTCAGTTTATGAGACATGGCATTAAAGAGTGGATCCAGCAGGCGATAAATGGAGACAATCGACTCGTAGCTCTGATGGCACTTGAACTGCGTATCGACGAACTCAGCGACAACATTGATAATTTCTATCCAGATGACGCAGTTATCGCTTGCATCCAAAGAAGCGGCCCTTGGGATATGTACGATGAGTCAATGGCTCTGGACGTCATAGATTGGCTCCTTGGTCATGGCTGTGGCGACGCCCAATCACTTGAACACGTCCTGAAAGCTGCTGGCCACGTTCTCCGCGTATCGCCTAACGGCAGCCGTCTAGTGGAGCGGATTGAACCGACTCTTTGGGACGAGTACGAGCAGGTAACTCAGCTAGACGATTAAGCTTCGCAGTACATGCAAGAGGCATGGGCCCTTGCCTTCGGTCGCGAACCAAATTTGAGTGACGCCTGGGGTAGGGCTATCAAGGCCATCGAAACACTTCTCAAGCCGATCGTTTCGCCCAAATACAACAAAGCAACCATTGGCAGTATGACCAGCGAACTCCGCCAAGCACCAGGCAAGTGGGGGTGCAAGCTGCCGGATCGAGTTTATAACGTCAAAGGCGAGACAAACGTCAAGCCTGGCATCGAAGTCTTTATTGACGCGCTAGCCACCATCGGTTACCAGCCTGATCGACACGGCAGTGATCAACCGCAAGATGTCGACGAAGCCACCGCGCGCAGCGTTCTATTCTTGGCTACGACGGTTGTCGGTTGGCTACGAGACGGGATACTTACAACGATCGACAGCATTGAGAGTTGACGGCAGAGCACAAATCCGAAATGCGAAATAGTTTGCCAATAGTCATCGATCGGAAGTATAATCAACGGTATGACTACTAATCCAGATCCTCCCTCCAAACTCATCCGCAACTCCACCGCCGAGTTCCTCATCTTCACCGCCCAAGACGGTAATTCCAGCATCGAGGCACGCTACGAGGATGAGACGATCTGGCTAACGCAGCGCCTGATGGCCGAGCTGTTCGACGTCGACGTGCGCACCATCAGCGAGCATCTCGGGAACGTCTTCTCCTCCGGTGAACTGGAGCGTAAGGCAACTATCCGGAAATTCCGGATAGTTCGATCCGAGGGCTCACGCCAAGTGACACGCAGCATCGACCACTACAACCTCGACGCTATCATCTCGGTGGGCTACCGCGTCAACTCGGTGCGCGCTACCCAGTTCCGCCAATGGGCTACGAGTGTGCTGCGTGACTTCGCTATTCGGGGCTATGTCATTGACCGCCAACGCATGGAGAACGGCACCTTCCTGGGCGAAGACTACTTCGAGTGCCTGCTCGACGAGATCCGCGAGATTCGCCTGTCCGAGCGTCGCTTCTACCAGAAGGTCACCGACATTTACGCCACCAGCGTCGACTACAACAAGGACGCCCCTACCACCAAGCGCTTCTTCGCCACCGTCCAGAACAAGCTCCACTACGCCGTCCATGGTCACACCGCCGCCGAGCTCATCCAGTCCCGTGCCAGAGCCGACCAGCCCCACATGGGCCTGACCAGCTGGGCGAACAGCCCCGACGGCAAGATCCTGCGCGGCGACGTGACCATCGGC
This sequence comes from uncultured Candidatus Saccharibacteria bacterium, assembly GCA_963519835.1. Lineage (GTDB taxonomy): Bacteria > Patescibacteriota > Saccharimonadia > Saccharimonadales > Saccharimonadaceae > Saccharimonas. Next base: position 36,353 of record CAUQNE010000005.1, on the reverse strand, counting down.
AAGAACTACCTTACCCGCGACGAGCTCGAAGACCTCGGCCGCCTGGTCAACGCCTTTCTTGATCTGGCCGAGTCCCGCGCCCGCCGTCAGATCCCCATGACGATGGAGGACTGGGCCACACGCCTTGACGCCTTCCTCGACCTGGACGACCGCCAGATCCTCGACAGCGCAGGCCACATCTCCAAAGCCCAAGCCGACGATCATGCTCTGAGCGAGTTCGAGAAGTTCCGCATCATCCAAGACCGCAATTACATCAGTGACTTTGATCGCTTAGAGCAGCAGGCAGAGCAGCAACCCGGCAGAGATGCCAAGCAGGAGTAGCGAACACACTGCGGATTGACCTGGGTGCGGTCATTGTCGTTCTGGCTACCAATCACCCCTGCGCCGCCACCAGATGCTTGCTCACCGTATCTCGGCCGAAGCCAAGTTCCAGGCCGATCTCGATGTATGTACGGCCCTGGGCGTGGAGCTGCTGAGCACGCTGGAGGTCATCGCTGGTGAAGCGTCTCCTGCGGCGGGGCGGCTGCGTAGCCTGGCAGCATGTGGCACGGACAGTGGTCTCTGCGACGCCGACCTCCGCAGCGATTTCGCGGGCCGACATACCTGTGGGCTCAAGGCTCAGAATCTGCTGCTTCTTCGCCGCGCTGATCGGACGGCAGGCGGTGTTGCGGATGCCGCGGGCTGTCGGAGTCTCGCTAGCCTCTGCAGTAGGCGCTACGCTAGCCGTGCTCGATTCCGGAACCACCTCGCCCGCGATGAGACGCTTGCGGAAGGCGAGCAGGGGCTTCCAGTTGTTTGTGTCGAGCTTGCTGAAGCGCACCATACAGGACCCTAACAAATGCACCCGATGGGTGTATTTTTTGTCTAAGATAATTCTCTTATATCTCATAGGGTAGTTGCTGCAGTAGAGGTATGAGCGCAGTTCTGGAGAGCTTATTGCTGCGTTTGTTGTGGGGAATGTGAAGCTAAAGGAGTATTTAATAAGTTTAGTAATAGTACTTGATTTAAAAAAATACTAGTAAAGAGTAGAGCAAAATGAAAGATCTATTGTTTATATCAGGAAATATAAATCAATTCCTCAAAATCCTGAGTTTATCGCAAGATAAAGTTGAGGCACAACTTAACAAAGTACTGGTAAATAGTTCGCACCATCCCAAAATTAGCAGAGCTGACGATGAACTAAATGAATTCTCAGATTACTGGCAGTACTTTGATGATGGGATAGAGCTGCTGTGGGGGCTAGGTAGGCTACGTTCTATCGCAATATATACCCAGCAATCAGACAAAGAAGGGTATCTACCCTACACTGACCAACTATTCTCAACTTTCTCTAACATGGCGCATAAGAATACTGTAGAAGAATATCTTGGTAGTCCCAGCAAAACCGGAAATTGGTTCAATAATACCTGGATTCGTTACGATAATGTCAACACCGCTAACATTGCTATGCGCTTTGAATTCGACACAACCGAACGGATTGCTCGTATTGGTATAACTGAGAAGTCTGCTATGCTGAGATAGTGTTTACCTAATAGCCGACTAGAGAGGAGTATTACATGCCTAGCAACAAGTACTGCATGACAATGGTATCGGTCGCAACCAAGGAGCAAGCATCAACTATTTCCAAGCACCTTGTTGCAAACCGACTTGCAGCCTGCGTTCAGATAACGAAAATACATTCCGTTTATGTCTGGGACGGAGAATGCCAAGAGGACGACGAGTTTCTCTTGCTGATAAAAACTGAAAAAAGCAAGTTTCCAGAGATCGAAGAGGCAGTGCAGCGCCTCCACGACTATGATGTTCCAGAAATAATATGTTTAGATATTACAGATGGATCGCATGACTACCTCGCATGGATAACAGAAGCTGTGGCGTAAGGATGTCTATGACATTATTTCACCACCATAGACCTAACGCTATATTTAGTAATATTTTTATCCAACGAGGTACGTATAGTGAAGTTGAAACTGCGTAAAACTGGATTTTCTTGCGTAATTTATTGCGCTACTTAGATAATTCAGCAGGTAGCAGTTACTACCTATTAGTTAAGCAGTAAACAACCTCCAAAATTGGTCCTATCAATAATGTACAATAAGGGCATACGTATGAAATCTACGGCATGCAACGAAAGCAACAACGCTCATGGAATACAGATATAAAATAGCTTACAACCTGTGCTTACTTGCAGCACTCCTATTAATCTACCACTCCATCAACACTGCATTTGGTGATGGTATTTCTGGTAAGACACCAGACGTTGCGGTTCATATCGTCATATTCTTTGTAGTAATGGCACTTATATTGGCGGCTATATACTGCCGCTATAAAGATATGGGCTTGAAGAAGTGATGTGGCGTGAGAGGTGCCTGCGGCTTACGTTACAGCGTAGTGCTAAGTGCAGGCATCTGCTGTGTATCGAGAGACTACATCTCCGTATATCAGATGCGTTGTATAAGCTTTCGTTAATAAAAATAGTTTAGCTTTATCCTATCTATCCGCCACAGTAATCCGGCTAGCGCACACTCACCACCGCGCTCTAGCAATCACCTCCTGATACCGCTCGACATAATTTTGCGCCATGATAGTGGCGGAGAATTTTTGCTCAATGCTGGCCCGACAGGCGGCTGGGTCAATCTCGTCTACCCGGTTGGCATAGGCAAAGAACTCGTCTTGGTTGCTCGCAAGGAAGCCATTGACGCCGTGAGTGATGATCTCGGGCATGGCACCGCGCTTTATCGCCACAACGGGTGTGCCACAGGCCAGCGCCTCGATGACTGCCATACCAAAGGGCTCATCCCATTCGATAGGAAAGAGCAGCGCCTTGGCATTGGCTACGAAGTCGAGCTTCTTCTTGCCACTGAGGTTACCTGCATAGGTGATGCGCCGATGCTTGAGGACGGCCGGGAGGATGTGGTCGCTATAGTAGCGGAATTCTTCGTTGCGTCGATAGTTAGTTAGTGGGTTAGAGAGCTCGAGGAGTAGCTTGCGGTTGCTGCCGATCCCCGCCACGGTGCCCGCCATACGGAGGCGCTTCTTGTACTGGGCGGCGTAGGCTACGGCGGTGGCTTGGCCTTTATCTTGGGTAAAGCGGGCAAGGGTGATGTAGTAATTTTGCTTGTGCGAAACGAAGGGGAAGGCACTGCAATCAATGGCGTTGTGCACAGCTGGTAGCAAATGGGGGCGGATCTCGCGTGGGGCTTTGCGCGCCATTGCTTCTGAGATACACGTCATGTAGAGGCGGCCAGGATTCATATACTTGAGCTGTGGGCGATTATCCATCTGCCCTGACTCGATAGTTTGCGGCGTCGAAAATGGTGGCCCATGGAACGTATGCAACACTGGTGGCAGCCCCGGTATGCGGCTCACTGGTGAGAAAAAGGCCGGCCCAATGTAGGGGTTGTGGTCGTGAATGATATCAAAATTGCCATCGGCTTCGATGGCGTGGAGAGCAAAATTGAGATGAGTCTGGAGAGCTTGGAGTGGTGCGTCATAGTAGGGATCATCGATGGTATCGAAGAGCTCGCGCTTGTAGTACGAGTGGGTTGGCGTGCCGTTGCGCATCCGTCGTGCGCCATTAGCGAAAAGCTCTACCTCGACATCATCGCGCTGTTGCAGTGCACGCACCAAGCCTTCGACGACGAGCTCGATGCCGCCATAGCCTTTGATGGGGAGAGCGAGCCACGGTGGGGCAACAACTGCCACTCGTAGTGGTCGTGGGGGGGGTACTGCGGGGCGATCACTTGACGAACATTGTGTATCATTTTGTAGCATCATATAGCTAGTATAGCATAATCAAGCAAAATGTGGAGTAGTAGGGTATAATACAGATATGGAGTCATTTCATATCTTCAAGCCGTGCGGCGATCATCTCGTGGCACACCTCTACGAGCATTTGGTGATGCAAACGCTGCATCGACAGCTGTTTGAGGCGGGGTTATTTCAGGCGATTGACTACCAAGCCTATGGAATCGTCTATTCTGACGCTGGGGTGATGGGGATCGATGCGACGCTCTACACTATGCAGGCCGAGCGCTTTGTAGCGCAGCTGCGCCAGCCAGTGGCGGAGTATGATGATGCGATGATCGACTGTGCGTTGCGGCAGATCATTGCCGAGAAGGGCTATCCGCTCACCTATCACGACCGGCTTGCCCTCCACGAGGCATTGCACCAGCTTGATACTGAGCCGTGGTATGATGCTCAGGATATCGACGTATTACACTGCTTGGGTGAGACAACACCACGTGGTATCATTGCTCAGCGCGAGGAGTGGGAAGCGGACGTTATGGAATATACCATTGATATATCAATCGATCTCGAGCCGGGTGACCCTCAGTCAGTTGTCTTCATCGAGCTTGCTCATGCAATCCAGGCCAATACTGCTGCGCTGCTGCAGCGAACGTATGGGTATTATAACCACGGATATGATAGAGAATATACTAGCGGGCGTTATACCCAGCGGCAGTACCTGCTCGTAACTGGCCGTGAGGATCATTCAGCCCAGGTCTATAACTTGTATGAGCTTATGATTCGGATGATTCGAGCCCAGGGTGGCTGGCAGCGCCTCTTAGAGTGCTTGCAGACGGTTGATTATCGAGAACAGTCTGCGCCCTCCATCGTCAGCATGATCGATGACTTACGGATGGTCGTTGGGGCACGTGGCTGGCGTCGAATTGCGACAGCGGAGACAGTGGATGACCTGCTCGATCGCCTGACAATAACAGTGGTCGCACAGTGACAAGATACGATGCGGTGAGGCTCTACACTATGCACCGCGATTATGCACATTACCCTAGGCAAACCAGCCGCTAGTGTGATACTATAAGCAGTAAGGAAGGTCTGATATAATTCGGGCCGTTATTTTATGTTATGACAGATCCACAGTATATTCGTAATATTGCAATTATTGCCCACGTCGACCACGGCAAAACAACGCTGCTTGATGGCTTGCTGAAGCAGAGCAATACATTCCGCAGTAATCAAGCCGAAATGGCTCAGACTCTCATCATGGACAGTGGCGAGCAGGAGCGTGAACGTGGCATTACCATCACTGCCAAGCAAACGACAGTCTACTACCAGCCTGCCGATGCTGAGCCAGCAGTTGACTACAAGATCAACATCATCGACACACCTGGCCATGCCGATTTTAGCGGCGAGGTGGAGCGTACGCTCAACATGGCTGATGGTGTACTTCTCGTGGTAGATGCGCAGGAAGGCCCGATGCCACAGACGAAATTTGTCTTGAGCAAGGCGCTTGAGCTTGGTCTAACACCGGTCGTGATTATCAACAAGATCGACAAGCCTGCGCGGCGCATTGCTGAGGTGGAAGATGAGCTGGCCGATCTCTTCCTCGAGCTTGCCACCGACGAGTCGCAGCTCAAATACCCGGTGTACTACGCCGTAGCGCGCGAAGGCAAAGCTTGGGCGGCGCTGCCAAGTGATGCGAGCCAGCCAGCCAGCCTGGCACCGATCTTCCAAGCGATTATCTCGCATATCCCAGCGCCGCAGGTGGCAGATGGACCTTTCCAAATGCTCGTGACAGCCCTGCAGTACGATACCTTCCTTGGCAAATATGCGATTGGCCGAATCCATCGCGGGGTGGCTCAGCGTGGCCAAGCGCTGACTCTCATCAAGACGGATGGTGCAACCACCAATGCTAAGATCGATAAGCTCTTCATTAGCCGCGGCCTCGCTAAAGAAGAGGTGAGCGAGGCAGGCGCGGGTGACATTGTCTACATCGTTGGTGCGGCTGACGCACACATTGGGGAGACGCTCGCTAGCCGTGACCAACCAGAGGCACTACCCGTCATGGCAGTCGAGGCTCCCACTATTAGCATGTACCTTGGGCCCAATACCAGCCCAATGAAGGGCCGCGAGGGTGAATTCACTACCAGCCGGCAGATTGGCGACCGCCTTCAGCGCGAGCTCGAGACGAATGTAGCGCTGCGGGTTGAGGAGTCTGGTATTGGCTTTGTGGTATCGGGGCGAGGCGAGCTTCACCTCAGTGTGTTGATCGAGACGATGCGCCGCGAAGGCTACGAATTTGAGGTTGGCCGGCCAGAGGTTGTGACGATCACCAAGGATGGCAGCGAGCAAGAGCCAGTTGAAGAGCTGCTGGTTGAGGTTGGCCCTGAGTTTGTCGGTGTTGTCAGCCAAGAACTTGGTAAGCGCAAAGCGGAGCTCCGCAAACAAGAGCAAACCACCAGCGGCGCAGCGCGGATGACCTATACCATTACGACCCGAGCATTGATTGGCCTGCGCAACCGCCTCCTGACAGATACAAAGGGAACAGTGATTATGTATAGCCTGCCGCATGGCTACCAACCAGTTGGTGGTGCATTACCGCGGACGCGCAACGGTGTTTTGATCGCCTTTGAGCCAGGCACGACCACACCATATGCCCTGCAAGCGGCCGAAGCGCGCGGTGAGCTCTTCGTCGGAGCGGGGACAGAAGTGTATGCTGGGATGATCGTTGGCCTCAATAACCGCCCGGATGACCTCGAGATCAATGTCTGTAAGGCCAAGCACCTTACTAATATGCGCAGCAAATCAAGCGACGGCACCGTCCAGTTGACGCCTCATACCCAGCTGAGCCTTGAGCAATCGATTGACTTCATCGAAGACGACGAGCTCCTTGAGGTTACGCCGCACGCCCTTCGCCTCCGCAAGAAATACCTCGACGCCAACGAGCGCAAACGCGCCGCCAAACATCAACCATAACACCATAGGGAGAAACCGCCTATCATGCACAACGTCCGCCGCGCTTTTGCTGCGAAAATCATTGCTCTTACCAAAGATACCAAAGAGAATGCCAAAGCCGCTGCGGTGCAGACGGTTGAGCTAGTACGCCCGACGCCAAGCTCGCCCGACGAGACGCTGAGTGAGCTCTTTGATGAGGTGCAAACGCAGCAGATTTATGGTGATGGTAAGGCGTTTGTCGATATGACACCTACCAAGCCAGCCCGGACGATTATGGCGCGGTATCGTCGGCAGCGTCGCCAGCCCGGCTTCGACCTCGCGACCTTCGTTGGGCAGCATTTTTCTACTACAGTATATCCGGCCTCGAGTTACCAACCAACCGACACCACTACTGCGCGCCAGCATGTAAGCCAGCTCTGGCAACAGCTCGAGCGGCGTAACCGCAAGAATCGAGGTTCGCTCCTTGCGCTGCCATATCCATATATGACGCCGGGTGGACGCTTTGATGAGTTGTTTTATTGGGATACGTATTTCATTATGCTTGGCCTAGCGGCGGATGGGCGCTGGCGCTCTATCGAGCATATGATACGCAACTACACCTATATGCTACGTAAATTTGGGATGATCCCCACGGCCAATCGGACATACTTCTTGAGTCGGTCACAGCCACCTCTGTTTGCAGTGATGGTACAGCTACTGGCGCGCCACCGAGGCAAGCGGGTCTATGCAGAGTTTTTGCCAAGCCTTCTTGCTGAGTATCGCTTTTGGATGAAAGGTCGGCGCCAGATTGCGAAAGCCAAGGCCGTTGAGTACCCAGCGTATCTCCGCGTCGCTGTTATGCCTGATGGCACGCCACTCAATCGGTATTATGACAACCGCACCACACCGCGCCCTGAGTCGCACCGCGAAGATGTCCACACGGCGCATCATGCAGCCTCAGCGCATACGACGCGGACATTCCTTGATCTGCGGGCGGCAGCCGAGAGCGGGTGGGACTTTAGTAGCCGGTGGTTTGCTGACCCCTGTCAGATTCAGACCATCGAGACGACAAAGTATGTGCCGGTCGACCTTAATTGTTTCCTCTACCAGCTCGAAATGACGATCGCTGAGGCTTACCGACTCATCAAGCAGCGTCGCCTAGCACGGCGTTTCGAGGCAGCGGCCGAGCGTCGAGCTCGGGCAATTCGCCGCTACTGCTGGCAGCCCACCACGCAATTCTTTGAGGATTATGCTATCACCACTGGTCAGACTACGGGGCGACTCACGCTTGCCGCGGTGATGCCACTATATGTGGGGATTGCGACCGATGAGCAAGCTGCAGCGGTGGCGCAGCGGCTCGAGAAAGACTTTTTGCAGCCTGGCGGGCTTCTTTCAACCCTCATCACTAATGGCCAGCAGTGGGATGCCCCCAACGGCTGGGCGCCGCTGCAGTGGTTTGCCATTGTGGGGCTGCGCAACTACGGCTATGATACATTGGCGGCAACCATTCGCGATCGCTGGCTCGCCACCAACGAAGCCGTCTTTGCCAAGAAGCGCAAAATGGTCGAGAAGTATGATGTTGTCACCGCCAGTGCGGGCGGCGGTGGGGAGTATCCCTTGCAAGATGGCTTTGGCTGGACGAATGGAGTGTACGCAGCACTCAAGGATGAGCAGCTCGGAGTAGCGCAGCAGTAGCTGATACCCCGGGGAGATATATGACACAACAAATATTGAAAGTCAGTTTGTTGCTAGACTGCCCAGACTTTTTGCTTGGCAGAATAAGCCAGCAATAACTGCCTTTTGCAGTAAACCAGACAGTGTGCATAAGAGAGGAAAATACTAGATGATTGCGATGTCGTGATTGATATTCAGCAATTACTTCTCATTCTTAGCTAGTAGCTGCGACAAGAGGTATAATGGAGGAGACTAATGCGTCGGGAGCGGATAAAGATTATCTTGTAGTTTCTTATGTATTATCCTTTGATACCTGCTGGGCTACCTCATCTGGTAAAAATCCCTTCTCATGTTGGAAGTTTGCCTGCCACTGATAACCTTTGCCATAGCCGAGCTCCTTCATGAGTTTGGTGGGAGCATTGCGCAGATGGAGCGGCACTGGTGCATCGGTGTAGCGGCTAGCAAGAGCCTCTGCCTCGTGCATAAGGTCGGTGATCTCGCGCGATTTAGCCGAGCGAGCAAGCGCTGTGGCACAGTGGTAGAGATTGTAGCGGGCCTCAGGCAAGCCAACTCGCTCCACCGCTTGGAAGGTCGCCACCGCTAGAGATAACGCACCATTACCTGCCAGCCCGATGTCTTCACTAGCGAATACCACCATGCGCCGAGCAATGAACTTCGGGTCTTCACCAGCGTCGATCATTCGGCTCAGATAATAGAGGGTGGCGCGCACATCGCTACCCCGCATCGACTTGATGAAGGCCGAGATCACATCATAGTGCATCTCGCCTTGCTTGTCGTAGCCCGGAAGTTTCTTTTGGGCAGCAGCTGTGACGGTATCGGGCGTCACTGTCTCAGCGAGACTCAGGGCAAGCTCAAGGTTACCCAGCGCCACTCGGGCATCACCGCCCGATAGCTCGGCGAGGTAATCGAGCGCCTCTGGCGTGACGTGCTCTGTCTTGCCTAGGGTAGTGATGGCACGCTGGAGGATAGCGTGAACTTCGTCTTTGCTCAGTGGTTGCAAGACGAGTACGCGCATCCGGCTCAGCAGTGGGGTAATAACCTCAAAGCTTGGGTTCTCAGTCGTCGCACCGATCAACGTAATCAGCCCCGACTCGACATGAGGCAAAAAAGCGTCTTGCTGCGCCTTATTAAAGCGGTGTATTTCATCAACAAAGAGAACAGTACGCAGGCCAAGATTCCAATTTTGCCGGGCATGCTGGATAACTCGCTCGACATCCTTCTTGCCACTGGTAACGGCACTGAGCTCAATAAACTCGGCCTCCACCTCGCGAGCAATAATCCGCGCCAGCGTCGTCTTGCCCGTACCCGGTGGCCCCCAGAAGATGAGGCTTACGGGTTGCTTCTTGGCGACAATCTGGCGCAAAATCTCGGCATCGCCCAGCAAGTGTGTCTGGCCTATCACAGCATCGAGCGACTGTGGGCGTAGCCGCTCGGCCAGCGGTTGGCGTGATGACGATGACGAATCTGGCTCAGGCATAGCTACGTCTAGTATACCGGAAATAGACTGGCACGTCGAAGGGCTGTCGGTTTCGGTGCTCGAACTATAGCTGATTTCCTAGTTACCTATTGCGAGGTAGCAAGACGACCCCATCTCGCTATTTTGCCACAATGTGGTATGATAAAAGCAATAAGCTAGTCCAAAGGAGGAATATGGAATATATCATTATCGGCATCATCGTGGCGACGATTGTCTTCATGCTGAGCGGGATTCGGGTGGTGAATCAATACCAGCGCGGTGTGGTGCTAACGCTTGGGCGCTTCTCAGGTCAGCGCGCGCCAGGCCTACGTGTAGTGGTGCCAATCTTTCAGACGATTATGATGGTCGATGTTCGCTCGACACCGATCGACGTGCCGAAGCAAGAGGTTATTACGAAAGATAACGTGACAGTTGGTGTGGACGCTGTGGTGTACTTTCGTGTCATTAATGCACCAAAGGCCGTCCTCGAGACGACGAACTACATCTATGCTACCAGCCAGTTTGCTCAGGCAGCGCTGCGTGATGTGACGGGTAACATTGACATGGACGACCTGCTTGCCAAGCGAGAAGAGCTCAGCCAGCAGATCAAAGAGATTGTCGATGCTGAAACTGACAAGTGGGGGATTGACGTTGAGAACGTGAAGATTCAGAACATCGAGTTGCCAGGCGATATGAAGCGCGCTATGGCTAAGCAAGCCGAAGCCGAGCGTGAGCGCCGAGCCAACATCATTAATGCCGATGGTGAAAAAGCCGCTGCAGAGACCCTCGCAGAAGCCGCTCAGATTCTTGCTAACACCCCAGGGGCAATCAACCTGCGTACGCTCACAACACTTGAACGCATTAGTGCCGAGCCAAGCCAGAAAACGATGATCCTCTTCCCAGCAGAATTGACAGAGGTACTGCGAGGTATTAAGCGGTCATGATCGACTTTCGTCAGAATCGAGCGCGTTGCATTGATGCGCTTGCGGGTGGGCTGGCAGTATTGACTGCGTATGACGAAGTGCAGGGCAGTGGCGATGAACCAGCGCCGTTTCAGCAGGAGTCAAACTTTTGGTGGCTCAGTGGAATTGAGCGACCGGGTTGGAAGTTGATTATCGATGGGCTACGGAGCCGCACAACACTCGTGCGGCCTCATCTCGACGCGGTGCAGCAGACCTTCGTTGGTGAACTCAGCAGTGAGGAAGCCAAGCGGATCAGTGGTGCCGATGCAGTGATTGACGCCCACGATTTTGAGGCAGAGCTGCGCCAGCTTGCTAAGCGTCATACGGTTGTATACGAAGTAAACGACCGCACCGATTACGGCTTTATGCTCAACCCCGCCTCGCGCGACCTGAGCAAAGTACTGCAGCGGATCTTTCCCTCAGTCCAGTCGTGTCTCCGTCAGCTGCGTGAACTGCGGGCTATCAAGCAGCCAGAAGAGATTGCTGCGCTGCGCCAGGCAATTGCGCTGACTATCGAGGCCTTTGAGGTAGCCAAGCAGCGCTTGCCACACTGCCAGCATGAGTATGAGTGCGAGGCGGAATTTGACTATCTATTCCGGCACCGCAATGCTTGCCATGCGTATAGTCCAATTGTCGCTGGTGGTGCTAACGCCTGTACTTTGCACTATAGCCATAATGCCGGGCCGCTTGCTGCTGAGAATATGGTGCTGATCGATGTCGGGGCGCGGGTCAACGGATATTGCGCGGATATCACTCGCACCTATGGCATTGAGCCGACGCAGCGCCAGCAGGATGTCCACGCTGCGGTGGTGCAGGCGCAGCAACACATCATAGAGCTGCTCGAGCCAAATCTCCCTATGGCTGACTACATCCAGCAGAGCGACGACATTATGCGCGATGCCTTGCAGCAGCTCGGCCTCCTACGCGATCGCCACGACCAAGCCACCTTCCGGCGTTACTATCCGCATGCCACCAGCCACGGGCTTGGCGTCGATACACACGACAGCCTGGGTGCGCCGCGGGTACTACGCGCTGGTATGGTGCTTACCGTCGAACCAGGGATTTACATCCCAGAAGAGGGCATTGGTGTCCGGATTGAAGATGACATTCTCATTACGCCGAGCGGCCACGATAATCTCAGCGCCAGCTTATCGACAAAATGGTAAAAAACCGCTATACTAGAGCAAATGAAACGACAATTTTTTGCCTTTATTATCCGCTGGGTGCTAAATTCACTTGGGCTGTGGATTGCCGTACGTATCTTTGGTACAGGCTATATCGGTGTCCAACCCGATATGAGCATTGCGGTGTTTTTGCTGGCTGGGCTTATCTTCTCAGTCGTCAATGCAGTCTTTAAGCCGATTGCCATCATCCTATCGCTTCCCGCTATTCTCGTCACGCTCGGTCTCTTTACTGTCGTTGTCAATGGCTTTATGGTCTATATTTCACTGATACTGGCACCAGGTCTCAAGATGACGTTTCTTCACTCCATCTTGACAGGCCTGATTATGAGTCTGGTAAACTATATAGTAAGCAGCGCGCTCGAGCTAAATTATGGGCGCACGCAGGAGGAACAACATGAATCTTGATAGTATTCTACAAACAATAATGATTGGCTCGGCCATCTTGATGATCCTGGCTATTTTGCTCCAGCAGCGCGGGGCGACACTTGGTGCAGGTTTTGGCGCCTCGGGTGAGCTCTATACCACGCGGCGCGGCCTAGACAAGAACCTCTTTGAGGCAACGATCTTTTTGGCTGTTACCTTTGTTGGGTCTATTTTGGCGGCACTCTTGTTGCCGTCTGCGGGGTAGGGCATGGCGAATCGGCAGGAGAAGCACCTCCAGCGCCGTGAGACCTCGTCGGCAGTTGTGCCTCAGGAGGATGAATCGCTGCGAGCAGCCAAAGCAGCGAAATCGGTACCATCTCGCCGCAAGAAACCACGCCGTGACCTCAAGCAGCTTGAAGATAGCGCGACGCGCCACGTTGGCAAGTTCTTAGGGAGCCGCTTCGAGAGTTTGCGTCGAGCCCGGCGGCGGGTTGTGCTGTGGCTTGTCCTCATTGCAGTGATTTTGCTTGGTATTATTGCTCAGATCTTTATCCGCCGCGACGCGACAACGGCAACCGGTGGGACCGGCGGGACGTATATTGAGGGGGCGCTTGGCCCGATTGAGACGCTGAATCCTCTCTTTGCAACCAGCAGTGCCGAGCTTTCGGCCAGCCAACTCATGTTCTCCTCACTCTATCATTACGACGCCAAGGGCTCGCTCCACACAGATGTTGCAACGAGTCTTGCCTATAACGAAGCGAGCAAAACCTACACCGCTCAATTGCGTGATGACGTCCGCTGGCACGATGGGCACAAACTGACCGCCAAGGATGTTGTCTTCACGATCAACCTTATCAAGAACCCAGCAGTGCGCTCGCCCTTGCGCGTCAACTGGGTCGACGTCCAGGCTAAGGCGGTCAACGATACCACTGTGCAGTTTGTGCTACCTGCAACGTATGCTGCCTTCCCCCATGCATTGACCTTCCCAATTTTACCAGAACATATGCTAGGCTCAGCAACGCCAAGCTCAATGCGCCAGGCACCATTTAATCATTCGCCAGTTGGTAGTGGGCCGTTTAAGTTCCAGATTTTGCAATCGACCAACAATGCTCACCGGCCAAAGACCGTGCATGTCGTTGCCTTTGATGGCTACTACGGTGGCCGGCCCAAGCTCGATCGCTTCGAGCTCCAAGCTTATAGCACGCAGCAAGATATCGTCTCGGCTTTGCAAGCTGGTGAGTTGAGTGGCGCAACCGACCTCTCCGTTGTGATGCGCAAAGATATCCCGCGCAACCAATACACGACAACTACTGTACCAACCGACCGTGGGGTGTATTTGCTCATGAACAATACCAACCCCATCCTCAAAGATCGCGCGGTGCGCAAAGCCCTCCAATTAGGCACCAACACCGCTGCGATTCGCACCTCGCTGGGTGAGGGTGTGCAGCGCCTCGATGGGCCATTTATCCCCAGTCAGCTTGGAGGTATCAATACACCATCCGCAGACAAGCCCGACCGAGCAAAGGCTGCTGCGATGCTAGATGAAGCAGGCTGGAAGCTCGCCGATGGCAGCAAGGTTCGCAGCAAAGATGGCCAAAAGCTGGAGATTATGATCACCACCACTAAGGGTGCAGAGTACGAAGCGGTTCTCGCTAAGGTCATGGAGCAGTGGCAGCAGCTTGGTGTGGCGGTGACGCAGCAGGTGATTGACCGCTCGGCGACGTCATCCACCTTTGTCCAAGGGACATTGCAGGGACGAAGCTACGATGTTTTGCTCTATGAGCTGGCAATTGGTGCCGACCCTGATGTCTATGCCTATTGGCACTCCTCTCAGACTGGCTATCAGGGCTATAACTTCGTCAATTACACGAGTCGCACCGCAGATGCCGCGCTGGCCAGCGCCCGGACGCGTCTCGAGCCCAAGCTGCGTGCCGCCAAGTATAAAGCCTTTGCCGAGCAGTGGTATAGCGATGTACCTGCGATTGGTCTCTATCGGTCGGCTAGTGTGTATGCCACGGGCCCTGGTGTGCAGGCCATTCAAGAGGGCGATACCCTTGTCTCCGGTGCGGATCGCTACGCAGATATCCTTCGCTGGACAGTTACCACGCGAGATGTTTACAAAACCCCCTAATGTGCGGTATAATCAACAGTGTCGCGAGATATGCGGACGTGGCGGAATTGGTAGACGCGTCAGCTTGAGGGGCTGGTGAGCATTGCGCTCGTGGAAGTTCAAGTCTTCTCGTCCGCACCAGATATGATGCTTCGCGACACATGAGCACCACCAAGATAGGTGGTGTTTTGCTTTTGTAAATAACAATAGGGGGAGATCTTGTATTAAGATACTTGTATGAGCACCTTGCTTGGATGCTTTGACGCTTGCATTAACTGGACATTTCTCCAGATGAAGCGTAAGAGTCATAGAGTGCCTGAACCATAAAAGTGCAACAATTAATCGGCGAACTGCTTGTGTTTTGTAAAAGAGTGGTGCATAATAAAGACAAGCTGGTACGCAAAAAGGGGTACCGTTGCGTCCAAACACAAACATCGTGCCAAAACAAACATTGTGCCCCAGGGTGGGCGCGTAGCAGCTACCGGTAAATCACCTCTAGCCAAAGAGGTGATTTTTTGCTATAGTCTATAGCAGACGGGGCATTAGCTCATTTGGCTAGAGCGCTTCGCTGGCAGCGAAGAGGTGACCAGTTCGAATCTGGTATGCTCCACCATGGATCTTTAGCTCAGTTGGCTAGAGCGCACGATTCACATTCGTGAGGTCGCAGGTTCGAATCCTGCAAGATCCACCATTTGACATTATTGCCTTCTGGTGTTGAGCGGTAATAAACATTGGTTAAGGCGCAAGATAAGCGAGGATATATCTCGCTTATTTTTTATTATAATAAAAAAGTAGGGAGCTATCATGTCAAAACTATCAGATCTATGGGAGAATGATCCAAATGTAACACCAGATTCGCAATGGTGGGATCATCTCGTAGATGAATCGCTGAGTCCAACGACAGACGACGCGTATCATCGGTGCGTCGCTGAGCTGAACGACGCATTCATCTACTCTGCAATGTCGGTCGAAGAACAGAAAATAGGGGATCGTCTAGCAGCCCCTCATTATTTTGAGGCACTTATTCATGCAGAGATGATGACTGAAGCGCTTGAGCAAGTGGACCCCAATTGCGCTTCTAGAAACCCCAAAGCATTTGACTACGAATCACTTCGTGATGCTATAGAAAATGTCACAACGAAACTCGAATCTAGAATCGAGTCGCAATTTGCTCGAGACAGAATCTGTAAGAACATGGATTACCTGTTTAGCGATTGGCTAGTCAAGTTAGCTGATAGTGTCTCGAAGTACTCAGCCGCCTGGTTTGATGAGGATTACGAATGGGAGCACCATGATAACTATGCAACAAGTTTCGACGAGGGGCAAAGCGTTCTCGCATTCCTCGCAAGATCCATAGAACGTGGTGCTATCCGCGACAAAGACTTCATCAGTAAAATCTCAACATATCGTGACAGAATGTCTGAATTCGAAGAACGCCTCCGCCCACTCCTGCCGAAATTACGGGATCTTGAATTCGATAGTTTTCAACAAGACAACTTGGCGCCAGAATGGCGGTGGTGGAGGCACTAGACACTGTCGACTAGCTTCACCAATATGAATTATAAAAAATAGCGACGGGAATATAATCCGCCGCAATAAAGAAATAATAATACCTGGTGGAGATAGAGGGATTCAAACCCTCGACCTCAGCAATGCGAATGCTGCGCTCTATCAACTGAGCTATATCCCCACGACTTCTTCTATTCAAGCACAAACCAGCGGGAGAATCAACCAGTAGCATTCCCGCTTGTTTCTGATAAAATAAGGATATGTTCAAAAAGTTTATCCAAAAGCGGCTCGAGACGTATGTGAGCCGGTATTTTCAAGCTCATCCAGAGGTCAAATTGATTGTTGTCGTGGGGAGCGTGGGCAAGACGAGCACCAAGCGAGCGGTGGCTACCTTGCTATCGCAGCGCTACCGTGTGCGCATGCTTGATAATAACCACAATACCAATCTCTCGGCGCCGTGTGGTATTCTCGGCGTGACGTACCCCAGTAAGGTGCACAGTATTGGTGCCTGGCTCAAGGTGTTTGCAGCGGCCCGACGACGGGTTGCTCAGCCAGCTGACGTTGATGTGATTGTCCAAGAGCTTGGCACTGATCGGCCAGGGGAGATTGCCGACTTTGGCCGCTACCTCCGGCCCGACCTCGCCTTAGTGACGGCAGTAACGCCAGAGCATATGGAGTTCTTTGGCTCGATTGAAGCAGTCGCGCAAGAGGAGCTCTCCGTGACGCAGTATGCACGTCGAGTGCTGATTAACCGTGATGATATTGAGGGGCGCTTTGCTGACCTGATTGCTACTCCACACTTTAGTACATATGGCACAACTGGCCTCGCTGAGTATCGCTTCGAACAGCAGAACTTTGATGCTGAGGTGGGCTATCGTGGGGGGATTATTGCTCCACCAAACATTGCTCAGCCATTTGCGGCAGCCATTAACGTGGTGGGTGAGCACAGCCTACGGCCGATCGTTGGTGCCGTCGCAGCGGCCTTGCTCTATGGCTGCACACCAGATGAAGTAGTGAAGGGCCTTGCACTGATCAAGCCTGTCCCCGGGCGGATGAACCCACTGCTGGGCCTTGGCGATACAACAATTATCGACGATACATACAACTCCAGCCCGGCTGCTGCGCTGGCTGCTCTGCAGACGCTCTATAGCTTTGCGCAGGCACCGCAGCGGATCGCCATCCTTGGTGACATGAATGAGCTGGGCGCCTCGAGCCAGGCCGAGCACGAGAAGCTGGGCATGGCTTGCGACTCGCATTTGCTTGATTGGGTGGTGACGGTTGGCGGCGAGACAGAGAAGTATCTTGCGCCCGCTGCCCGCCGGCGTGGCTGCCAAGTGAAGGTATGCCGTAATGCGATCGAGGCAGGGCAGTTTGTCCGTTCGGTGGCACGGCCTGGGGCAGTGATTCTTGCTAAGGGATCGCAAGGTGGGATATTCCTTGAGGAGGCCGTTAAAATCCTCTGTGTCTTGAGCGAAGATACGGAGCTGGTGCGTCAATCACTCGCTTGGCAGGCCATCAAAGCGCCGTATTTTTCGGAGTACGAGAACTTCTTTGATGGGCCAAGCCAGTAGCGCTGATACGCGATTTATGGTATATTCTTACGTGTGAGACTAGTGCATTAAGCGGAGAACTATTATGCCAACAGAGAAAAAACCAAAGGCAACCAAGCGCAGCACAACGCGCAAGACGTCGCCAAAAGATGAGCCAGTACAAACCCCGGCTAAAGCTAATGAGCCAGCAACCCCAGCTGCAGAGCCAGCCCCAGTAGCGGAGCCTGCTACTCAGCCAGTATCGGAGCAGTTAGCTACTCCGGCCGTGCAGCCAGCTCAGCCCCAGCCTCAATATCAACCACACATGACTCCAGGAGCTTTGCGTACTCAGCCAGCCAAGAAATCCCATCTTGGGCTTATTCTTGGCCTCGTCGGTGGTGGTGTAGCTCTGCTGGCACTTATTGCTGGTGTGCTATTGTACTTCTTCTGGTATCAGAACCCACACAAGGTGGTGACGGATGGCGTGGCAAATCTAGTCACTGCACGGCAAGCGTCGTATAGTATGGGCGGTGATGTTACACCAAGCAGTACTAGCACTTCAGGCCCATCGAAGACCACCTACAGAGTGAATCTGCAATACGCTAACCAAGTTGCTGGTGGTAATGGTGAGGTAACGATGGACCTCCCACAGGTTGGCCAGATTACTGTCAAGGCCGAGATCTATGCGGATCGCGAAGCAACCTACTTCCGCGTCAATGGTATCAAGAAAGTATATGAAAAATATATTGATACCATGATCGACCAGTCGATGAAGCGCTATAGTACCTCGAGCATGACCGATGAGGAGAAAGATACTGCACGGAGTAAGATGCGCGAGCAGTATACCAAGCAAGCACTGCCTATCATCGAAAAAATCGATGGCAAATGGGTCAAGATGACGCAAGATGAGATGCTCAAAATGAGCTCAAATCGTACGACGACTCAGCAATGTACGGACGCAATTAACGCTATGTACGACACTAAGGCTCGCAATGAGATCGCTGCAGTACTTCGCAAGCATGGCGATGTCTTTACAGTAGAGAAACTCAATAAGCCAGCGCTCGATAACGGTGCAGTGGGCTACAAGGTGACGGTAGCGAGCCCATCGAGCCACGAAGCTCGTTCGCTGAGCCGCGACCTTGGCAACACCCGTGTTGGGGAGCTACTTCGCCGTTGCAGCAATGCGACGTCGACTCGCGTGACAACACGCCAAAATGGCCGAACCATCAAGACCGAGCGGCGTTCTGCTATCTCAGGGCCAGACTTGAGCCAGACGGATCTTGAGCTCTGGGTGTCGCCGTTCTCGCACGATGTGAAGCGCATCGTCATGAAGCCAACTAGCCAGTCGTCTCAGCAGCCAGTGACGATCAACGTCAACGATACAAAGGTTGACTTGCGCAAGCCAAGCGACAGCATCCCGTATAGTGAGCTCATGCAGGGCAGTGGCAGCAGCAAAGATAACGACAGCGATACGTCAGCAACAGCTACTGGCGAAGCGTAAGCAAAACGCCGCACATAAATCCAACCCCGCTTTCGAGAAAAGAAGCGGGGTTGTCTTTGCCTTCGCCCACTATGGTAGAATATGAAAGATATGAAACGATACAATCCTGCAGAAATCGAGCCAAAATGGCAGCAGCACTGGGCAGACGACCAGCGCTACCGGGCGGATGACGCCTCTCCCAAACCAAAGTATTATGTGACCGGCATGTTCCCATACCCAAGCGGAGCAGGGATGCACGCAGGGCACTTTATGGAGCATTCTATTGTCGATGCAGTGGCGCGCTTCCGGCGCAGCCTTGGTCACGAAGTGCTCTACCCGATGGGCTGGGATAGCTTTGGCCTCCCTGCAGAGAATTACGCCATTAAGACAGGCAAAACGCCACAAGAGACCACCGCGACCAATATTGCTAACTTTACTACTCAGCTTCGCCGCGTTGGTGCGAGTATCGATTGGAGCCGTGAGATCAACACGAGCGACCCAAAGTATTATCGCTGGACGCAGTGGATCTTTACGCAGCTCTTTGAGCGGGGCTTGGCATACCAAAAGGACTCACTCCAGTGGTGGTGTCCGAAAGACAAGACCGTGCTGGCAAATGAGCAGGTGATCAATGGCCGATGCTGGCGCTGTGAAGAAGTGGTGGTGAAGAAGCCAATGAAGCAATGGTTCTTCAAGATCACTGAGTATGCCGACCAGCTCCTAGCTGACATCCCCGCGCTCGACTGGCCAGATAAGATTAAGCAAGCTCAGACCAACTGGATTGGCCGCAGCGAGGGAGCAGAGATCCGCTTCGCCCTTGATAAGCCCGTGGCGGCTACGGAGAGTGACGCGTCCGCCGATATTGCCGTCTTTTCGACGCGCCCCGATACGCTCTTTGGTGCGACCTTCTTGGTGCTGGCACCCGAACATCCTCTCGCGCAGCGTCTCGCGCGCGGTGATGCCCAAGAGACAGTCTTGGCCTATATTGCCGAGGCAGTCAAGAAATCGGAGATTGAGCGCACTAATGATACGAAGGATAAGACAGGGGTCTTTACTGGAAGTTATGCCATAAATCCAGCGACGGGCGAGCGAATACCCATCTGGGTGGCCGATTATGTCCTTGGTGGCTATGGCACTGGTGCAGTGATGGCTGTGCCGGCTCATGATGAGCGCGATGCCGCCTTTGCCGAGAAATATGAGCTGCCCATCGTCACCGTCATTGAGCGGCCCAACGATGACCCAGACACTGACCAGTGCTACCATGGCGAAGGGGTGCTCGTTAACTCTGGTGCATTTGATGGCACGCGCAGTGAGGATGCCCGTGAGCAGATTGTGGCCTGGCTCGAGCAAGAAGGCCGTGGCCGCGCTAAGGTGACCTACAAGATGCGTGACTGGCTAATTAGTCGCCAGCGTTACTGGGGTGCACCCATCCCGATCATCCACTGCCCCGAGCATGGTGCTGTGCCAGTGCCAGCGGCAGATCTGCCGGTAGTTTTGCCAGCAGTGCAAGACTTCCAGCCGCGCGGTGATGGCAAATCCGTCCTTGCTGCCCAAGAAGAATGGGTGGCGACGACCTGCCCGACCTGTGGCGGCCCAGCTCAGCGCGAAACTGACACGATGGATGGCTATGCCTGCAGTAGCTGGTACCTCCTGCGCTATACTGATCCGCATAATGCGGCGGAGGCCTGGGGCCCAGCGCTGGCCAACCACTGGGCGCCGCTTGATATGTATGTTGGTGGCGACCACGCAACGGCTCACTTGCTCTATGTGCGCTTCTGGACGCACGTCTTCCGCGATCTTGGCCTCACAAGCTTTGCTGAGCCGGTGCGAAAGCTTGTCTATCACGGTCTCATCCAAGCCGAGGATGGCCGCAAGATGAGCAAGAGCCTTGGCAATGTCGTCGACCCGCTGGAGGTGATCGATGCAGGGTATGGGGCGGATGCGCTGCGTACCTTTGAACTCTTCCTTGGGCCGATCGACGAGAACTCGAGCTGGAGTAGCCGAGGAATTGCTGGCGTGTATCGCTTCTTGAATCGTCTCTGGACATTGGTGCAAGAGTTTGATGATTGGCAGCAGCAGGGTGGAGCGCCTGGGCAGGTCGACGTTGCACAGCTTGAGTCGATTATCCACGTCACAACGAAAAAGGTCACAAGTGATATCTACCGCCTGAGCTTCAACACGGCCATCGCGGCGCTCATGGAGTGCGTTAATGACCTCTACAAGCTCAAGATAACTGGCTTTACTGAGCAGTGGCAGCCAGCGCTCAAGACGCTGATCCAGCTGGTGCAGCCCTTTGCGCCGCACATGGCTGCTGAGCTATGGCAGCAGCTTGGCTATGGCGACCAGCTCGATTTTGCCGCCTGGCCAGAGTGGGATGAAGCAAAGATTGTTCGCGATACGATAACCATTGTTGTGCAAGTCAATGGCAAAGTCCGCGCCAAGCTCACCACCGCGCCAGACGCCAGCGAAGCCGACATCACCGCCCGGGCTCTGGCAGACGACCGCGTTGCAAAATACCTCACTGGGCCGCCTAAGAAGGTTATCTACGTCAAGCGCAAGCTTGTCAGTATCGTTGTCTAGAAAAAGCCGGTTTTACTACCTTGTCATAACAAAATGGGGCGTCTCGCGGGGCGCCCCATTTTGGGTTATGTGCCTACAGCCTCGTCGTGTCTAGTGGATGTTGATAAGCCTACAAAATGGCAACGTAATCGCTTGAATGGGCAAAGGGCAAAAGATGATTGATCTAATGAATGGGCACGCAAATCGTCACCATCTTCAGATGCATATCGTCATCAAATTCGAAATGTATCCAGTTGCCAGTCTCGTGATTATAACGAACCCAAGCTGAGCGCACCCACGTTGTGTTTTGATCTGCTTCATTAGCGGGAGTTCCAAGATGGCGAATAATCTCATCATGCGTTGCAGTGTTGGAGAAGTTCGAGAATAGCGGATTTGCATAAGGCTTGTATTCCGAAACGGATGATTCACCTCTTTGTGTATACAGTGACACCGCCTTAAGCAGATCGTTTGACCAGCGGAATTCTACCCCAGCATCGTGCAGCAGCCAATATGATTTACTCAAGCCGTAGCCAGTAAACTCCTTGTCAATCTCCCGGATTACGGGAGCGCAGTCCAACTCATCAATGATTTGCTGTACTTCAGTCTTAACTGATTCGTCGCTTCTTCCGACCAGTTTGATATACTGATTAATATCTCCATCTATTTTTATCGCCATAATTACTCCTTACTGAGACTAATAGTATGTACCATATCATACAGTATATGACATATATCTGTCATATCAAAGCTATGATCTAGACGTCGTAGCGAGCGTGCTCTAGGTGGGGCAACAAGGCGTAATAGCCCGCTTGGCAATTGGCCATAAATATATTTTTCTATACAAAACGGCGCAAACACTAGAGAATTTTGCGCTTTTAGCGTATAATAGCTACAAGTTTTACGTCAGCCTAAAGAGAAGGAGATTTTTACTATGGCTCAACCAAAAAAACAGAGTAGCCCACGCAAAACCGGTCTGCGCCGCAGCCACCTACGCCTCAAGCTAGCTCGCATGGTTAATAAGACCTCACCAGTTAAGGTCAAGACAACCAAGCGCGAGACTGGCGCTGCCAAAGCGGCTCGCTAGCTTTTCGTCGATAGCAAAGAATTTTAACAAAAGAAAGAACCAACCAAATGGCTTCGAACCGTCATCTTGGGCGTATAGTTGCACTCCAAACATTGTACGAATATGAATTCCGCCAGCAGGCGAATGATCCGCAGGCCGTGCCACGAGAGATTCTGGCGCGCAATCTTGAGCGTTATGAGTCGATCATTGGCGATCGAGCCTTTGTCGATACGCTCGTTGCCGGGGTAATCAAGACGCAGGCCGCGCTCGATGCCCACTTGCAGCCAATTGCGCCAGAGTGGCCGCTTGATCAGATTGCTCGTGTCGACCGCAATATCTTGCGGCTTGGCCTCTACGAATTGCTGCACTGCCGCGCAACCGTTCCACCCAAGGTGGCGATTAACGAAGCAGTGGAGCTTGCCAAAGCGTTTGGTTCGGATAATTCAAGCAAGTTTATCAACGGTGTACTCGGCACCGCCTATCGCAACTTGCCTGGGGAGACACCAGACGATGCCAACACCGTCACACTTTGACCGACACTTCAATCGGTTTAAAAAATATTTTGGCCGTCGCAAGCCGTCTATTCAGGAAATTGTTCGTGAACCGACGGCTGGCGGCATTGTATTCCGCTACAATAGCGACAACAAACTCGAAATCCTCCTAATTCAGGATGCTAAGGATCGCTGGACGATCCCCAAAGGGCACATCGAGAAGGGGGAGACTGCAGTGCAGACAGCTCGCCGCGAGATCGGCGAAGAAGCGGGGCTGCACGACCTTGATATGCTGGGCTGGCTGGGCAAGATTCACTTTCGCTACCGCCGGATGGATAAGCTTGTCCTGATGACGACACAGATCTACCTTGCCCGCGTTCGCACCAGCGGCAACGAGATCCAAAAAGAAGAATGGATGAATGGTATCAAGTGGTTTCCTTTTAGCAAAGCGCTTGACCTCATCGAGTACGAAGATATTGCCAAGCTGATGCTTAAAGCCAAGAAACGCATCCGCGAGGAGCGTCTATAACGACAGAAACGAAAGGAGTTACTATGTCTGGCATGCCAACTGGCCCGTATCAAGCGTGGGCGCAGCAAGTGCTTGGGTTTGAATATCGCGATATTCAGCTCTTGGTTACCGCACTCACCCACCGCAGCTATGTCAATGAGCACAAAAAATCTGTTACTGAGCACAATGAGCGCCTCGAGTTCTTGGGTGACGCTGTGCTGGAGCTTGCGGTAACCGATTATCTCTATCAACACTATGCCGAGCCAGAGGGTATCCTGACGAGCTGGCGCGCAGCGCTGGTCAATACAGAGAGTAATGCCGACTCAGGCGAAGCGCTTGGCTATGGCTCGCTCATCCGGATGAGCCGAGGTGAGAAGCATGGCAGCAAGCGAGCGCACCGACAGATTCTGGCTAATGCGTATGAAGCCGTGATTGGCTCAATCTATTTGGAGCGAGGCTACGGGGCGGCAGCTGAGTTTATTGCCAAGCATACCATTAGCAAGCTTGATGCCATCCTAGCCGATGGCTCGTGGCGCGACCCCAAGAGTCATTTACAAGAGGTGAGCCAACGGATTGACAGTGCTACGCCGGTGTATCGTGTCTTGGCAGAGGATGGCCCCGACCACGACAAAACCTTCACGCTTGGTGTCTTTGTCAATGATCGGCTGATGGGCCGCGGCACTGGCCCTAGCAAGCAGACCGCCCAGCAAAAGGCCGCTCGCGCTGCTCTAGCAGCCTACCAGCAGCAAGAGGCTCAGACAGAGAAGATAGAAGAGTCAGCCAAGAGCTCAGACAAGTTTTGACCTACAGATAAGCAACAAATTGACATCGCCAGCCAAACAGTGTAGACTTGTACAGAACGAACTAACGCAAATATAAGTCAAGAAAAGGAAGTTTTATTTATGCTCGCAATTCGTTTGCAACGTCTTGGCCGCAAAGCCTACCCAGTGTACCGGCTCGCCGTACAAGAGGCTCAGCGCCACCCATCAAGCGGCCGTGTGGTGGCCTATGTCGGCAGCTACAATCCGCACACCAAAGAGGCTCATATCAATACCGAGCTTGCCCAAAAGTATCTTGATAATGGTGCCCAGCCGACACCACGAGTGGTTAAACTGCTGGCTGCTGCCGGTGTATCGCTGCCAAAGTGGGTCAAGCAGCCTGCTGGCGACAAGCACAAGGCAGTCCGCAACCCAGAGAAGCTTCGCAAGCATCAGCCGAAGGAAGAGGCAGAGGCTTAAAGCGACTCTCTCACATAAGCATAGCAACTGCTCCGCGTATCGTGGAGCAGTTTTGTAATTATTAGTATTGTTATAATCTGAATTGCAAAAATATCGATTCGCTTGGTCTCTACCTACCGCTACTTTTCTTAAGAATGCTGCGAGAGTTGATATTCCTCACTGCCACCCCAACCAGAGACAGCAATCGGCTACCTCAATCTATTCTATCTGAATATAGTGCTGGGAAGAGGTAACGCAAGAGAAGAGAAGGCTCAGCGCATAGCCTGCGCGCCGTATGTTGGTAGAATCCAGCCGGTATGCTACAATGAAAGCACAATCACAATAAATCTGAATGACAGCATAAGGAGGGAAAGAAGAAAGCTATGGCGACAATTGATCAACAGTTTGTCGAATATGTCGTAAAGTCGCTGGTGGAACATCCAGACGACGTGGTGGTCGATCGGGTGATCGACGAGAAGGGTGTGCTACTGACACTCACCGTCAATCCGGAGGATCTCGGCCGTGTGATTGGCCGGCGGGGCAGTACGGCGCAGAGTTTGCGCACCTTGCTGCGCGCGCTTGGCACGAAAAACAGTGCTCGCTACAACCTTAAGGTGGTGAACAATGATGAGCCGCACACCGCAGCATCCCAGTCTGTGGATAATTTGACCACTGATACGGTGGATAACGACGATGAGAGCGAATCGGATTTTGCAAAAAAGTCTCGCCAAGAGCTTGCAGAACTCGACGACCTTGATATATAATACGATCAGTTCAGAAACGAACTGCGAGAAAAAATAAACGCTCTTTGCGAGCAAACCAACAAGGTTTGAGAGCCTTATTTGTACAAGAAAACTGCTGTGGAGGCAGTTTTTTTGTTGGATGTATTGAGCAACCTATTTATAATGCTACTACCTCATTGTCAGTTATCGTAATAGTTGTATCTCAAAATAGCGGGATACTACTTCACAATTGAAGTGAGCAAATACATCAACCAGAGTGTATACGAAGCAGTGTCACGGTTAACCAAAGGAAGTATATATATATTTGCATAACTGTAGTCTTATGCTACAATGCCTCGTATTATGAAAGATGTCGTTACTACTCAACAGGCTCAGCCATTCCGTCTCGTCGGTGTTCGCTTGGTCGCTATGGCCATCTTAGCAGCTATCACGTATGCTGTACTCAAATTTACCGGTATCAGCAGTGATTTTCCACCACTTGATATGATTTATTTTCCATTTGTTAATATTATCTGTGGTATTGTCATTTGGCGTGAATTCCGGCGGTGTCATGTCTCGGTGTGGAAATATCTTGGGTTTGAAAAGCGGCGCCTTGGGAAAGATATTGCTTGGGGTGTACTATGGCTCTTTGTTACTTATCTCCCGATGATAATTATGCTTATGGCAGCGATGTATCTCATGTTTGGCGCAGAAATGTTTTCGCATTTCGAGCAGGTATTTACCAAGTCTGCTCCGCAGCTGCCGTCAAGTGTTTTGTCGGTCATAAGTGTCTTTAGTGCAGTTGTATTTCTTGTTAATGCGCCAATTGAGGAGATTATTTATCGAGGGTGGTTGCAGCGTGGTCTAGCGAAGCGCTTTGGTGTTGTAATTGCCATTCTTATCCAGGGTGTACTCTTTGGCCTGCAACACATGATGTTTGCTGGAGATGTTCGTGGTATGATTTCGTACGCCTTTATGTTCTTGGCATGGGGTATGACAGCAGGTATTATTGTTCATCGGCAGCGGCGTTTAGCACCGATGGTAATTGCTCACTGGATTGTTAATATTGCACTTGGCGTGGGTCCAACGATTGCAATTGCAGCCTAAGCCGAATATTTTATAAAAGTAAAAGTGCGTATTTCATTGGGTTGCATAATAACAGATTGGCGTATTTCATGAAAGCAAACGAGCCAAAGAGACATTATCGCAACCGGCTTAAGATATTCGTTAAGCCAGCGATGCCAGCAATAAGCAAAAGTAAGATACCAATGATCACAATCAGCAAACCATAATGGGGTTGGTATCTTGGTGGATTGTAGCCGCGATTATGGCGCGGATCGTGGCGGGTGGCTTCGGTATCAATCGAGATATTGGCAATCGCTGGTTCCACAAGGTGTCGAGACACCGCTGCCTCACCGTCGAACTGCTCGAGGGTAATATTCTCGTTGAGCGGCGTGATGGTTGTACGGCGGCTCGATAGCTCGAGGCGCTGCGCGGTAGTATTGCCTGTCTCTGATCCGAAGTCCATAACATAACCAGTATAACAAATAAAAAACATAAGCGTAAAGACCTGAATCCCTTGCAGTATCTGTTAGACGCTGCTGCGGTAATTTGCTACACTAGGAGAGATGAAAAAATTCCAAGTGATTAGCCTGTTTCCGGAGATGTTTTCTGGCGTGTTTGAGGCTTCAATGCTGTGGAAGGCGCAGCAACGAGGCCTGGTGGAGCTGACGACAATTGATTTGCGCCAATTTGGGCTTGGCCTACGACGAACGGTCGACGACACACCGTATGGCGGTGGCGATGGCATGCTACTGCGCGTTGAGCCGCTCTGGGAAGCAGTGCGCTATGCCAAAGAGCGCGACCCGACTGCCAAAGTACTCATCATGACGCCACGGGGCCAACGGTGGCACCAGGCCTTGGCGCAGCAGTATAGCCAGACCGACCATGGTTACATCTTCATCTGTGGGCGCTATGAGGGGTACGACGAGCGAATTATGCAGGTGGTAGACCAAGCGCTCCGGGTGGGTGACTATGTCCTGACTGGTGGTGAGCTGCCCGCCATGACGATTATCGACTCAATTGTGCGACTGATCCCTGGTGTCCTTGGTGGCGAGATGAGCGCAGCGATTGAGAGCTTTAGCGATGGCCAGACGCTGGAGTTTCCGCAATACACGCGCCCAGAGGTGTGGCAGGGGATGGCAGTGCCCGAGGTATTGCTCAGTGGTCACCACGGCAAGATTGCGGCTTGGCGGGCAGAGCATTCGCTGCCAGTAGATGACTAAGATGACTAACCCTGTACGTACAAAAGAAACACCCGAGCATGCCATAAACACTCGGGCGTTCTGTTGTGGTGGATATATCGGAGAGCGATTGATACAAGTATGTATAAAATGTTTATGTTTGTAACGTTCGCTCCCTCTATAGTAGCGAACATGTGGCACAAGTGCAAGGAAATACGTGTAAAACAGGGTAATATCTGATATGATAAGGCTATGAAGCAGCGTATGATTAGATTTTGGCTTGGGTTATTTCAGGCGATTTTTCCAGAGCATTTGCGGCGCGATCCTGCGTATTGGCGGCGTCTCGTACTTGGTATTGTCGTAACGTTCTTGATCATCACGCAGCTCTTTACCTTTGAGAAGTTTGCTGATATTACCAGCGGGTGGCATGTGGCTGGCGGGGTCATAATGGCTGCTCTCTTGGCTGGCTTATTGCCGCTGCTTGAGCTCGGTAGTTTGCCATTTTTGCTCTCGATGGATATGTCGCGGGGTTCACGCTGGGTTTCGCAGGCATGCCTACTTGCAGTCAGTGCAGCGTGGTTTGGTGTGGCGCTGTGGTGTTTTCTCGCTGTGCCGATGAGCGAATCGGGCCTCTTTGGGGCAACCTTGCCGCTGCTCAATGGTTGGTGGACGGTAGCGTTCACGGGCTTACTTGGTGTGGCAGTGGTGCTTGTGGTGCGCGAAGCAAATGGCTCAAAAATCCACTCGTGATTGATGAACGATCAGCCTAGAGTGCCTCAATAGTAAAAATTCGCTATTAGCTATTAATTGTCGCATCTCCTCCACGCCCTCCGAGGAGCACCACTGTAGTCGGTGCTTTTCGAGAGTATTAGATTTCAGTGCTGGGTCGAAATATCGCAGTCCAAGCAATTTTGATCTGTCAGAAAAATAAAAAACTTGAAGAGCTGATACATATAAAATAGGCAAAACCCGAGTGAGGGCGTGATCGAACAGACACCCCAAATAAAGTCGCGATAAAAAAATTACCAGCCGACAAAAGGCTGGTAACAATGATAACTTGGCTGGGCCGGAGGGATTCGAACCCCCGAATGCCAGGACCAAAACCTGGTGCCTTACCACTTGGCGACGGCCCATCACTGCGTGGCGCCTCCGTATTGTACCATGCTTGCGAGAGTGGATCAATAGTGCGTAGTTTGTCAGGGCTGCGCTTTATATTGAATGTAGAGACTCTGTGATTGATCGACTTTTGGTGGGTTGCGGTGTTGCTGAATAAAAATAACAACAAATTGCTCCGACCACAGTCACATGCTTCATATAACAGAGGTCGTGCCAGTGTATCGGTTGTGAATATTACGCTTGACCCACAGTATATAGAGTAGTATAGTGCATAGTAAGCGCTATATATGGTGTCTATGACACTAGTAACCGATGCTTGCACAATCATAAAAAACGAGGATAAACACTCATGCCGTGGCACTCGTGCTGCCGTGGCAAGTAAAGGGGAGGGATATGTATCACACAATTACCAAACGCGATGGGCGCATCGTGGCATTTGACGACACAAAAATTATGGCAGCAATCGAACGAGCTGGCCTGGAGACGGGTGAGTTTGCTGAGGAAGAGGCTTATCGGCTAACTCAGGCGGCGATTGCCCAGGCGCAGCAGACTATAGCGGATGATACACTCACCGTGGAGCAGATGCAGGATGTAGTGGAGGATACCTTGCTGCGCTCGCCATATAAAAAGACCGCCAAGGCGTACATTATTTATCGTGATCAGCATCAAAAGCTGCGCGAGATTGCTGCGAGTGCGCATGTTGACCTGATTGACCAATATTTGCTCAAGCTTGACTGGCGGGTTAATGAGAATTCCAACATGGGCTACAGCCTCCAAGGCCTTAATAATTACATCTCAAGTGAGGTGAGCAAAACCTACTGGCTAAACAAAATCTACAGCCCAGAGATTGGTCGTCTTCATCGGTCCGGTGACCTCCATATTCACGATCTTAACCTTGTGAGCGTGTATTGTGTGGGCTGGGACTTAATGGATTTACTCCGGCAGGGCTTTACTGGTGTGCCAAACAAGATTTCGTGTAAGCCAGCCCGGCATTTTCGCACGGCGCTGGGGCAGGTTGTGAATTACTTCTACACACTGCAGGGCGAGGCAGCTGGTGCTCAAGCCTTTAGCAATTTCGACACCTTGCTCGCACCATTTATTCGGGCGGATGGGCTAGCGTACGATGAGGTAAAGCAGGTGCTGCAAGAATTCATCTTTAATGTTAATGTGCCAACGCGTGTTGGCTTCCAAACGCCGTTTACGAACATCACGCTTGACCTCGAATGCCCTAAGCATATGGCAGGCACACCGGTGATTATTGGTGGAGAGATGCAAGAGAGCAACTACGGCGACTACCAGGATGAGATGAACACCTTCAATCGGGCACTGCTTGAGGTGATGACAGAAGGTGATGCCAACGGACGGGTCTTTACTTTTCCGATTCCGACGTATAATATCACAGCTGATTTCGACTGGGATAATCCTGTGATTGACAACCTGTGGGAAGCCAGTGCAAAATACGGCATTCCATACTTTAGCAACTTTGTGAATAGTGATATGAGCCCAGAAGATGCGCGTAGTATGTGCTGCCGCCTGAGGATTGATAATCGCCAGCTGGAGTATCGTGGTGGTGGCCTGTTTGGGAGTAACCCAATGACGGGGTCAGTTGGTGTGGTAACGATTAACCTGCCTCGCTTGGCATTGAAGTCGAGTGACGAAGCAGCGTTTCGTACCAGTCTCGTCCACCTGATGGAGCAAGCGCGTGATAGCCTCGAAGTTAAGCGCAAAACACTCGAGCGCCTAACCGATGCCAATCTCTACCCCTATACCAAGTTCTATCTGCGCGATATCAAGCAGCGCTTTGGTGAGTATTGGAAAAATCATTTCTCGACAATTGGCCTGATTGGCATGAATGAGGCAGCGCTTAATCTCCTTGGTGCGGACATTGGTCAGGCTGCGGGGCGGGAATTTGCTGAGCGGACGCTCGATCTGATGCGCGAGACGCTTGTGAAATTCCAAGAAGAAACTGGCAATAACTACAATCTTGAGGCAACGCCAGCTGAGGGCACGACCTACCGCCTAGCGCAGATCGACCAGCGCGACTACCCAGAAACAGCGCATTTTGCCAACGGTATTGGCAAGGCGGTGCCAGCGCCGTTCTACACCAACAGCACACACCTGCCGGTCAATTACACCGACGATCTCTTCGAGCTACTTGATCTCCAAGACGAATTGCAGACCAAATATACTGGCGGCACCGTTATCCACTTCTTCCTTGGTGAGCGAATGGATGACCCTACGACGCTCAAAGGGCTGGTGCGAACGATCTGCCACAATTACCGTTTGCCATACTTTACGATCAGTCCGAGCTTTAGTGTCTGCAAGAATCATGGCTACCTGCGTGGTGAGCATGAGGCGTGCCCACAGTGCCAGGAGTCGTGTGAGATATATTCGCGGGTGGTGGGCTATTTGCGGCCGGTGCAACAGTGGAATAAAGGCAAGCAGGCAGAGTTTGCACTGCGCTACCACTACGACAAAGCAGCCGATACAATCGATGCTTAAATAACAGGAAGAAGGGAGGATGGTGATGGTTCAGATCGGTGGTATCCAAAAGTTCAGTACAGTCGACTACCCAGGTCACACCTGTGCGGCAGTCTTCTTGATTGGTTGCAATATGCGCTGCGGTTACTGCCATAATCCAGAACTCGTCTTGCCTGAGCAGTATATTGGCTGTATCCCTGAGGCGGAGATTCTTGATTTTCTTGCGCGGCGGGTTGGCTTGCTTGATGGTGTCGCGATCAGTGGTGGCGAACCAACGATGAGTGAGGATTTACCTGACTTCATTCGGGCCATCAAGCAGCTCGGTTTCCTCGTCAAGCTCGACACTAACGGGACCCACCCGGCGATGCTGCGCCAGATGCTAGATGAGCAATTGCTTGACTTTGTAGCAATGGATATTAAGGGGCCACTGGAGAAGTACGTAGAAATTGCCGCGCGGCCAATTGACACCAATGCGATTGTGGAAAGCATTGACCTCATCCGAAGCCGGGTCGATCATGAGTTTCGCACGACGATTGTGCGGGGGCAGCTTGAGCCAGCAGACTTCGATGCGGTCGGGCAGATGGTGCAAGGCGCACAGCGCTTTGCCCTGCAGCATTTTATTGCAAGCGATACGCTGGTGAGTAGCCGCTTTTGCGATGAAACGAGCTTTACCGACGAGGAGATGGCCCAGGCTCAGCACATTATGCAACGCTATGTAGCAGAATGCGTGGTGCACTGATGCAGTACTATACAGGGACAATTCAGCAAGTGATTCAGCACACGCGTGATGTGACAACGTTGGTTTTTGATGCCAAAGGCGACGCAGCATTTCGCTATACCGCCGGACAATACATTACCGTTATCAAGCCAGAGTCGCGCACGCCTGAGGGTAAGGCATATAGCCTATCGAGTTGGCCCGGCGAAACACATCTGAGCATTACCGTGAAGGATATTGGCGGTGAGTATTCTCACTACCTATGTAGTCGGCAGGTGGGCGACCAACTAACGTTTTCGGCGGCGTATGGGTACTTTAATCCACTGACAGATCGCCCACTCGTGGGAATTGCAGCAGGAGTCGGTATTAGTCCGGTGTGGAGTATTATCAAGAGCGAATACGCGCGTGATCCGCATCGGAATATTCAGCTCATGTATAGCAATCGGACCATCGACGATATCGTCTTTGCGGCTGACCTTGCTGCATATGGGGTGCGCTACCCACAACTGTCGCTTCACCACTTCGTGACACGCCAAGCAACAGTCTCACCCAAGATACACCAGGGGCGAATTGACCTCGATACGTGTATCAACCCAGCGGCACACTACCTGGTGTGTGGTTCAGTTGCATTTACGCGAGCGATGTGGCAGGGGCTCACTGCGCGCGGTATTGCGAGTAAATGTATTGCAACAGAGGTGTTTTTCGAATGAGTGAGCAGCTTGCCAAAGCACCAACCAAGCATTCGCCGGAGGAGATTGCAGCCTGGCAAGAAAATGCACGGCGGATTGCGCAGGAGCGGATTGGCCAAGCGGCCTGTAATGCATGCCCACTTGCCCGCATTTGCAGTGTTAAGAATCCCGAAGCCTGCAATCCGAACCAAATTGCTCAGCAAGCTGGTGGAGAATACACTGGTGGCGACAGCGCAGAAGTGTCATACAAAAAAGTCCTTGACGACGACCGTATTAATGTTGTGATTGCCAATGTCAGGAAGAAGGAGCAAACCAAGCCAAAAGCACAGCGACTTCCCGAAGTACAAAGATCCCCAGCTCATACGATCAACATGCCGCCAGCTAACGTTATCAAAGCTCCACCAGCACGTCCGAAGATGGAACAATCGACCAAGCCAACAGTCATCCAGCAGATCATTAATGCGGTTGGAAAGTTGCTTGATGTCCCGAAAGCAAATCAGCAGCCTGCTCGACAGATACAAAAGTGATCTTAGATGTGAATTAAATCCATCACACAAAACTCCCGAGCAGTGGTATAATAGAGATATGAATGCCATTGTTCGCTTGGTTGCTGATGGGCTTATGATCCCGATTGTCGCTGTAGCTCTTTTTGCACTGTTTTTTCGTGCACCTCAAGCCCAACGCTACCAACGTTACACACGCGTATTTATGGCTGGCCTGACGTCCTATTGGTGTGCGAAGGTTATAGGTGCACTCTGGCAACCTGAGACGCTCCGGCCATTTGAAAAGCTCGGCACCGACCCGGGTGCACTTTATCTCAATAATCCCGGCTTTCCGTCCGATCACGCACTCTTTGCGATGTTTCTTACCTTAGCGGTATGGTATGTGACTCGCCGGCGGCTACTCACCGTAGCGTTATTTGTTATGACGGTGTTGGTGTGCCTTGGCCGCGTGGCAGCACTGGTACATACACCGCTCGATGTTGCTGGTGGGGTGGCTGTTGCACTGCTGGGCGCTGTATGGTATGTGCCACATCACAAAAAATTCTGGCGCAGACTAGCAAAATCGGCAAAAACATAATATAATAGCTCCCAGTAAGGAATTGGAGCTAAATAATATGGACGAACAGATATACGCACGCACCGCCGACCCAGATGAGGTGACGGAAGCAGCGCGCCAAGCTAAAAAAGCAAAAACTGCCAAGACGGCGACCATCACCAAGACGGTGCTTGACGACGGGCTCGACCACAGCCGAGCAATCGACAACCCCTTTGCTCAGGGTGGTGTGCTCGATACATCCGAAGACACCGAGCATTTTGTGAACTTATCGTGGCCAGATATGGGACAGATTATGATAGGCGCGGCCATTACTGGCGTGGTGACGAGTGCAGTACTACTGCTCGTTGCCAACCTTGGGGTGTTTGGTGCGGTTTGTGGCCTTGGTAGCGCCAATCCAGCAAGCTGTGGCACACCCACATTCTATACAGTCTTGAGCGCAATGGTTGTGGCAGTGATTGTCGGGCTTATATTTTTGGTGCAGCGCCGTGTGTATCGTCCTGCTCTTGTTATGCTTGCGACGGCAGTGGGTCTCTGGCCAGTGCTTACGTGGTTGGCAGCATCGTCATGGCATGTTGTGGTGCCAGTTATTACGATTTTGATGGCACTGAGCATTGGCGTGTTTTCGTGGATCTCGCGTCTACGCAATTTAGCAGTCACACTTGGTGCAATGGTGGCGATCATTGTATTGATATATCTTGCGACACTGTAAGTATCTCCAAACTCCACAATAATTTACTTGATGATTATTTGTCATGCTCAAATGAAGTGATTTCCATCCCTTTTTTTACGCAGCTCCCTTGTCTGAACTTCAAGTTCTAGCCAACTCTTACGTCACTTCCTTTAGCGAATACATAATAAAAAGTAATTCCCTGAGAATATCGGACTTCTCGCGCTAGCGCTGAAAAACTCATTACGACACTTCTGCTCCTTGTGCTAAATGAGAGACACACTCACAAGAAGCTGACACGCCCCGCTCAATAAAACAACATGAGTGGCTGTTTCTGAGGAAATGCTATACTAGAGATATGGAACTTTCTCTAGTGCTTGGAATTATTCTTATTGTTGTCCTCGTTGGCTGCGGGGCAGTACTGAGTCTGCTGCTAGCAAAGCTCAATGAACTCAAAGATCAGCAATCAGTGGCGCTTCTCAAGAGCGACGTGACGGAGTTGTCGCGCACTATAGCCGCTATGCAGCAGTCGGTTGGGGACAAACTCGAGCGCTCGGGCGCTGCTATGCAAACGTCAGTCCAGAAGCAGCTCTCCGAGAGTGCTAAGCTGGTGGCCGATGTGACGCAGCGCCTCACTAAGCTAGATGAGACTAATCGACGCGTCGTCGATGTCGCAGATGAGCTTAAGACACTGCAAAACGTCCTGCAAAACCCCAAGCAGCGCGGTGTCTTTGGCGAATATTATCTGCAGAGTGTGCTTGAGAATGTGTTGCCACCGGCCCAGTATCAGATGCAATATCGCTTTGCCGACGGTGAGGCGGTCGATGCGGTGATCTTTCTTGACAAGGGGCGCGTGCTGCCGATCGATAGCAAATTTAGCCTCGAGAACTACAACCGGATGATCAATGCCACAAATAAAGACGAGCGCCAGCAGCTGCTCGGCCGCGTTAAGCTCGACCTCAAGCAGCGTATCGACGAGACAAGCAAATACATTCGCCCCAGCGAAGATACGATGGATTTTGCCTTTATGTTTATCCCTAGTGAGTCGCTGTATTATGACCTGCTTATCAACAATGTAGGGCAGGGTGGCTCGAGCCGCGATCTGATTGAGTATGCCTTTCGCGATCGACGGGTGATTATCGTGAGCCCAACCAGTTTCTTGGCCTATTTGCAGACGGTGCTGCAGGGGTTGCGTAGCCTCCAGATCGAAGAGCAAGCCAAGGATATTCAGCTACGGGTTGGCCAGCTTGCGACGCATATCAAGAAGTTTGATGAATTGCTAGGCAAAATGGGCAAGAGCCTCGCCACAACGGTTGGTCACTACAACACAACCTATCGCGAGCTCGGCAAGATGGATAAAGACGTCGTACGTATCACTGGCGGTGAACGCCAGAGCGAGCCGCAGTTGCTCGAACGGCCGCAGCGTGGCGATGAGTAGCTGCTAGATCGATCTGAGGAGCTTTAACTCAACACAAGCACGGTACGGGGTGACAACATAGAGCCCTAGACACATCTCATGAGTTAGAGTTAGATCTGTGGCGATGTGAAGGCTGACTTCGAAGTGAAATTACTTGATATCCGTAGCGGTCAATCTCTTCTGGTGGCCAGAAATCGATCTCCTTAGTTCGTAACACAGTACCAACAGTATGACGAACAGTTCGACCGGTCGGCACACCGTCATGAGTGACCTCTACCTGCTCGAGAGTATCACCCGGCTCAATCGTAATATCGGCGATACGCATATCAAACGTTTTTTCGCCTGAAAGTACTTGTTCGAATAGTTCCGGGTATGATTTTTTTCTCACGACTTCCTAACCTTAAAAATGAACTGCAACAAACCATCCCAAGCTCTAGCCGGGCGTT
>CAUQNE010000004.1:0-111692 GCA_963519835.1 uncultured Candidatus Saccharibacteria bacterium | reverse complement strand
GCAAACTCTTGGCTGATCCGGCGTATGTCTTCGGTGGACTTGCCGCGCAATTTAGTCGTCAGCGCTGTGAGATTGCCCGCCGCCTCGCGCTCTTTTTGCTGCAGATAAAATTGCGGCATCAAGGTGTAGACCAGCGCATGCACCAGGATGATAAGCGCCGCGAATAGGCCGATCGACACTAAAAATGTTTTGGGAAATAATTTAAGCCGCTTCATAGCGATAGCCCACTCCCTTTACCGTGACGATGCAATCCAGGTGCAATTTTTTGCGTAAGTTTTTGATGTAGACATCGATCACTCGATCGAACGGCACCTCGTCATCACGCCACAGCTTATCGATGATAGCTTGCCGGCTCCAGACCATGTGTGGGTTATCCACCAGCAGTTTGAGCAACTGCACTTCCTTAGGCTTGAGGTGCGCGTCAGCACCATCATAAAACCCCTGATAGGCCGCAAAATCCACCGACGCCAGACCGCGGTGCCATAAGGTTGTGGTGGGCTGCCGGCGGCGAAGCAGCGCTTTGATTCGCTTTTCCAAAATCACCAGTGAGAACGGCTTACTCATATAGTCATCCGCCAGCTCGTCAAAACTGGCAATTTGCGTCGGCTCATCATGTAGTGCCGTCAGCATGAGTACCGGCACGTCGCTGGCTTGGCGAATTTGGTGCAGCGTCTCAATCCCGCTTATCCCTGGCAACATAATATCGAGGATAATAGCATCTGCCTCGGCAAATTGCTCCAGCGCTTCCTCACCGCTAGCCACCGCCAGCACCGTAAAGCCGCGCTGGCGGAGGAATTGCTCGGTACCAGCGCGGAGGGTTGGTTCGTCTTCAACGAGGAGAATATTCACTACTCGTCCACTCATACGTCTATACTAGGCGCTTCTTTGTTATATTGCTGCACAATTTTATCCCCTCGTCATACCAATGTATATGACTATTGTAGCGCATCGCAATTTTATATAAAAAGTATTGTGAAAAATATGCGCGGTGTGCTATGGTGTTAGTATGACATATCGACACAACATCGTTATCGTTGCTCGTCGTCGCCGCTCTGACTCAGAGGGCTAATTAGTCGTATAGTATTATAAATCAACGAAAGAGCCCTCACCTGAGCGGCTCTTTTTAATTAGTATAGAAAGGAAATATATGAATCACGACACACCTCACTACACTAAAGTTGCCAGCCACGAGGCGACAAACGGTGAGTTTGACACGTGCCTCTTACTCTATTCAGGAGGCCTCGACACCTCCGTCATGCTCACATGGTTACAAGAAAAGTACAACTGCAACGTCATCACCCTGACGGTTAATATTGGCCAGACGGTTGACGATCTCGACGCCATTGCCGAAAAGGCCAAAATGCTCGGCGCCATAGAAACCATCACGGTTGATGCTCGCGACCGCTTCGCTGATGAGCTGCTGTCACTGGCCATCAAAGCCAATGCTGATTACCAAGGTGGCTATACCCTCTGCACGCCACTGGGGCGCATCATCATTTCGCAATTAGCCGTCGAATATGCCGAAAAGTACAACTGCACAGTCATCGCACATGGTGCCACCGGTAAGGGAAACGATCAAGTTCGCTTCGAAACGTACATCACCACGCTCAACCCTAAACTCAAGATCTTAGCACCAGTACGTGAGTGGAGTATGGGCCGGGAGGAAGAACTTGCCTATGCCAAGAAGCACAACATCCCCGTGCCACACACCCAGGAATCGCCCTACTCGACCGATGAGAACATGTGGGGCATCACCAGCGAAGGCGGCGAAATTGAATCGCCATCCCTCAAACCAAACTACCACGCCATCCTCAATTGGTGCTCGACCATCAAATACACGCCGGACGAAGCCGAAGATATCACCATTGAATTCATCAAAGGCGTGCCCGTCGCTGTTGATAACCGTCACTTTTCACTCCAGGCGCTCATCCAGCACTGCAACCAGATCGGCCGCAAACACGGCGTCGGCGTATCAACCCTTATTGAAGATCGACTGGTTGGGCTGAAGGTACGTGGTGTCTACGAAAACCCTGGTGCTGCCATCTTGATTGCTGCTCATCAAAAGCTTGAGCAATTGGTATCAACCCGCGTTGAAAATGAACTCAAAGCCGAAATGGACAAAAAATGGGCCTACCTCACCTACGCAGCTCAGTGGTACGAGCCAGCCGTCCATCACATCAATGCCTATATTGATGATCAGAACCAAAAAGTCACCGGCACAGTGACGGTTCGCCTGTACAAAGGCACCATCACCGTCGTCAGTGTCGACTCACCACATTCGTTGTTTGATATCAATCTTGCAACCTTTGATTCCAACGACGCATTCAACCAGAATTCGTCCGCCGGATTCATTGAATTATATTCATTAAGTCAGCGAACAGCTGAAGGAGCATTCTCATATGGCAAGTAAATTATGGCAATCAACCGCAACTGGATCACTCCATCCATTGGTCGAGGCATACACTGTTGGCGATGATCAGGTATTGGACCAGCACTTACTCGGTCACGACATTACCGCCACCAAAGCACACGCTCACATGCTGAAAAAAATTGGCGTGCTGACTAGCGATGAATATCAACAATTAGCAGCAGCCTTAGACGAGCTACTTAACGAGTGGAAAACTGGTGCTTTCACCCTCACCAGCGAACACGAAGATGGTCACACTGCCATTGAGCTGTACCTGACAGAAAAACTCGGACAAATTGGCAAAAAGGTTCATACTGGCCGAAGCCGCAACGACCAAGCTTTAGTGATGATGCGACTATTCATCAAAACGGAACTTGAAGCAGTAGTGGACACATTGGAGACAGTCGCCCAGGCCTATGCTGGCAAAATTGCCGCCATCGGTCAAACTGAAATGCCTGGCTATACTCATACCCAAAAAGCTATGCCTACTACCGTCGGTATGTGGCTTGGTTCATATCACGATGCGTTTCATGACCTCCAGCAACTGGTCGCACACAGCATTGCCGCCATCGACCAAAACCCGCTGGGTAGTGCTGCTGGCTTTGGCGTTACCCTACCACTTGACCGCCAGATGACAACAAGCGAACTAGGCTTCGCCAAAGTACAGGAAAACCCCATGTACTGCGGCCTGTCGCGCGGCGTGTTTGAACTGATTGCCGTACAGGCGCTCAACCCAATTATGGTCTTTGCTGGCAAATTTGCTGAAGACATGTTGCTATTTACCTCGCAGGAGTTTAACTATTTCAAATTGCCCGTCACCATGACCACGGGCTCGTCCATTATGCCGCACAAGCGTAACTATGATGTCTTCGAGATCATGCGTGCCACTGCTCATGCCTATCCGAACTACGCCTTGCAACTCCAAGCTATATCGACAAGTGCTGGCAGTGGTTATCACCGTGACTTACAACTAACCAAAAAGATCACCATGGATGCCTTCACTTCGGCCCTCAATACGCTAGAGGTTTTGGCGCTTTGCGTAAGCGAGCTAGAAGCCAACACTAAGCGATTGGCTGAGGCGATGACCAATGAGCTCTATACTGTTGCCAAAATCAATGAATTGGTCGAAAAAGGCGTGCCGTTCCGCGATGCCTACCAGCAAGTTAAACAATCGTTTTTGGCGAATAATCACTGATCTTGAGAGAAGCGAGCGGAGCGGGGCTTAAAAATGCAACTACCGCCGCACGACACGCTTGCGATACTCTGCTGCCGTCATGTAGGTCGTCGTATCTGCCACCCGGTCAAAGAAAAGTATACCCTGACAGTGGTCGGCCTCGTGTTGGAAGACATGAGCAACAAAGCCATCCAGCACCGCAGTATGATGCTCACCCCACTCATCATTCCACTGAGCATTGATCTGTTGGTAGCGCTGCGCCTGCGCAAAGAGCCGCCCCTCATCACCACTGGCGCAGCCCTCCCACATACCCGTTGTCTGGCCAATGCCGGTGTATGATGGATTGATAATAACCTGCTCAAATGGCTCGCGGTCTGGGCGGTTTGGCGTTGGCTTGATAGTAATCACGCTCAGCGCCAAGGCCTGCCCCACTTGGGGTGCAGCCAGCCCAACCCCATAATCTCTCTCCGCCATGGTGTGCTTAATATTTGCAATAAGCTGCTGCACCGCTGGCGTCGTGATTTCCTCGCGGCTCACGTGCCGCGCTTTCTCACGCAGTACCGGATCGCCCGCTTGACAGATTGGTAGGAGTGTTTTTTCTTGACGCATTCTTTAGTGCATAGTATACACGAAAGTAGCTATCAAAAGCTATTTTATCTTTTTCCGTTTCGTAATATAGTTTTGTCTATGGTATACGATATATCATCTTCCTTTCAGTATGGCGGCAAAACCATTTTTGTTTCTTGGTGTACTATACGACAAAAATCTGCTATACCCGATCTCCCCTGGCAACAAGTCTATACGATCGGTGATTTAGCTGGTTCCGTTCCACTCGTCTATAATGCGGTCAAGAAGAGCTATAATCTCCCTGGCGGTAAACCTGAATCTGGAGAGACAATTGAGCAAACCATCACACGAGAGATGGTAGAAGAGTGCAACATGCGCGTTATTGAATGGCAACCACTCGGATACCAGTGCTGCCTTGAGCCAAACGGCACGCGCGTATACCAGTTTCGTGTCTATACAAAGCTCGAGAAAATTGGCGAGTTTACTCACGATCCTGGTGGTGATATCACTGCGCATACCCTTGTTGATATCAATGACGTAAACCACATCATTGGCCAAGGAGATATTGGAGCATGTATGATTCAACAAGCGAAACGGTATTTTTCTAATACCTAATCACACTAGATATTTATGCCTACTGCTCGTTGTCTTTCGTCCACAAGTCAAGCTGTTTGAGAAGAATTGCATCACTCTGTGTTTTCGCTGTTTCGTTCGCGTCATATTCTCCTCCAGCTCGCATACCACGGATAACAGGTGGGCCGAAGAATACATGGCCAGCATTTGGATACACCTCAAGGCGGCTCAAACGCGGATAATGCTGCTTGATGGTTTGCGCCATCGTCGCCGATGGCCATACACTATCTTTGCCGCCAGCAAACATAAGCAAGTTAGCTCTAACATTATTCGTTGGAATAGTAGCCTCTGATTTATTAGTGGCTCGCTGGATAATGCTCTCATACATAGTCGCAAATTCTCTTGGCCGCCCAATAATCATATCAGCGAAGAACCCTGCCGTCGCCGAACCTGATGCATCACTTAATTTCAAGAAGGGCAAGTCCTTACCTTTATACGTCCATGATGACTGTACATTTGAATAATTCATTGATAGGCCCTGCCATACATATGCTGAGGGCGAGTACAATACTAAGTTATCAATATCATTTGGATAATACGAAGCGAGCAGTAGGCCAAGCTCAGCACCCTTCGACGTACCAATTACCGTTAGAGGTTTTGGCTGCTGAGTATTCGCTGAGATGTACGCCTTAATGTGTTCAAACTGCTCTAGCGGCACACGCATTAATTCTTTTTGGAGGTTCCCTTTACCGAAGAAATACATTGCAAATACTTCGTAACCGTTCAGAGACAATAGTGCTGCCGTATTTGGACTGACTGATCCTTCGCTGCCTCCAAATAATATGATCGACCCCTTGTGTTTTATCTGCTGAGGCTTAAAGTGATAGCCATTGATATGCTGGTTGTTGATTGGCGATATCGTTACGCCCGACAAAGAACTCTTTGCAATATCATCACGGTTTAACCCCTTGAGATAGCTATGTTGATCATAAGTACGCTGCTTCACCTTAGATAAACGCTCGCCTTCAGCACTATTTACCCAATACAAAATACTTATAATGACTACTATCGATACAATCACTATAACTATGCCAAGTAGAACCTTTTTTACTCTTTTCATGACACTATTTCCTTGCTAGTTTTACCTATTGCTTGTACCCCTATAGTATACCAGATATGTTGTGATTATCTACTTTTTACCTTGCACTCCTACCTAGAGTTATTTGATCCAGCAATAGACAAACCAGCTTAATGGGCTTGCTGCTAGCGAAAGCAAAACACTCCATAACAAAAGGACCAACACATCTGTGCCGGTCCTGAGGAGGAAATCTGTTAGAGGGTAAATTTAGGCGTCTGCTTGTTGCAGAGCGTCGACCAGTACTTGCTTTGGCTTCATGCCAACCAGCTCTGCCACCACAGCACCACTCTTGAAGATCTTCATGTTAGGGATACTCTGCACTTGGTGCTGCAAGGCAAGCGCTGCATTGTCTTGGCTTGCTTCGGTATCGACCTTGACAACGTCGAACTCCGTCTCTTCAGCAATCTGCTCAAGCAGTGGTGCCATTGCGCGGCACGGTGGGCACCACGGTGCCCAAAAGTCGACCAGCACTGGCCGCTCACTCTGGAGAGCATGCTCCTCAAACTCTTGCTTGGTAGTGGTATTGTATAGTGCCATGATTTTTTCTCCTTATGAATTATGATTATCGTGATGACAGGGGTGGCATATGCCAGTAATGATGAGCGGCCCATCGACAAGGCAGTCTACTACTTGCCGCGCAAGTTCACGCCGCAGCGCTGGCGCGATGGTGATATCGTGCAGGCCGTCGCAGGAGCTGCAGACAAAGTGGTCATGCGGCACAGGATTGCTATCGTAGCGCAGGCAGCCGTGCGCCGTTGCTGGTGCAAGGCCAATCACTCCGTCCGCCTGCAACCGCTGGGTGATGCGATGCACGGTGGTCGCACTGACACGGGGGTAGTCGTGGCGTAGTGCGGCCGCAATCTCGGCGTTGGTGGCATGCTGCAGCTGACGAAGAATCGCGATCACTCGATCGGTATATTTCGTCGTCCGGCGTTGTACTGCGTGCTCCATGCAGCTATTGTAATCGATTTACAATAAAAAGACAATGCTTTTCTTCGATTATTTTCCAAACCCTAGCTGCTCAGTGTGAGTACCCTCTGCTTCTAGTGTTCATTTTGAGAAGCCAATCCACTCAAAGAAATATCACCTCGTATACTACTAAGACAGGGCTTCAAAGCCTAAGGTATGAAACTCTTGCAATAGATACTACTACACCCGATTCATATTGGTTATGCTATACTAATGACATGACAACACATCCAACTCCCCTGCACGAATTACTGAAACTGACAAACAAGACGGTGCTCATCACTGGTGCCGCGATGGGCATTGGCAAGGCGATCGCATGGCGCTATGCTGAGGCTGGTGCTACCCTCCAGCTCGTTGATCGCGATGCCGACACACTGCAGCAAACCGCTACTGAGCTGCGCGAGCAATTTGACGCTGCCGTCACGACGCATATTGTTGACCTCTCCAACCACAACGCTATTACCTCGCTGTGGCATGATATCACCCCAACACCAGATATTCTCATCAACAACGCTGGTATTTTTGCGCCAGTCAAGCTCGCTAATATCGACCAGGCAACCTTCGACAAGACAATGCAGATCAACACTCGGGCAGTGCTCACCATGTGTCAAGAAATGATTGCTCGCCGCACAGCACCAGGCACTATCATCAACATCAGCTCCATTGAAGCCCTCAAAGGTATGACCTACGACATGACGCTCTACGCCATGAGCAAGGCCAGTGTTCTCGCGCTGAGCCGTGGGCTCGTCAAAGACTTTGGGCGGAGTGGCTGGAAGATAAATACCATTTTGCCAGGCGGTATCAGCACACCAGGTGCTCAGAAAATGGGGCTTGCGGCGCTCAAGAAGCTCGATTTCTCCATCATCAAGACTGGCCTCACCTATAACCTCCGCCTTCCTGCCAAGAATCTGGGTCAGCCCGATGACGTTGCCTGCACTGCGCTGTGGCTTGGTACGCCAATGAGCCAGTACGTCAATGGGGCGGAGATTGTGGTGGACGGCGGATTTCTCGCGGTGTAGTAGCTGCATAGTTACAGCCAGCATAGCATAAGAAACCAGCCTCACATGACTGGTTTCTTTTATGATTGATCGCTCTTGTAAGTGTTGCTTAGAAATACCACTCGCTAGGTGCTATACTGCATCATCGTCGCTACCCTGCTCGGCCGCAACGTCCTCCGCATCCGCGCTCTCGGCAGCACCAGCGGCGGCTTCGT
The DNA here is from genome assembly GCA_963519835.1 of uncultured Candidatus Saccharibacteria bacterium. GTDB lineage: Bacteria > Patescibacteriota > Saccharimonadia > Saccharimonadales > Saccharimonadaceae > Saccharimonas. Next base: position 103,651 of record CAUQNE010000004.1, on the reverse strand, counting down.
TGGCAGCAGCAAGGGCACTTGGCTCATAGGCACTCGCAATAACGAGATCCTTCACCGTCACGTCATCATCGGCAGTACCTTCACGGCCATCGTCATGCTCGACCAGTTCAACACCCTCAGGCAGTGTGATGTCGCCCACCGTCACGCGGTCACCTTCGCTAGCCAAGCCAAGCACCGACACATCCATCGCCTCGGGTAAGTCCATCGGCAAGGCCTTCACCTCAACCTTCTCAATTGCTTGTAGCACGACCAGCCCATTCTTCTCAGCTTCAGACTCACCCATACCAATGAGGCGCACCGGCACCTCTGCCGTAACTGGCTCGTCTGCACGCACCGCATGCAGGGCAATGTGGCGAATCACACCCACTCGCGTTGGGTCATAATCGATACTTTTGATAAGCGCAATGCGCCGCTTAACCCCTGTCAAATGAATTGGTGTGTGGCGGCCAGCTGCGGCCACAACCTTTGCCACCTCACCACTCGGTGCCTGCACATCAGCAGCATCCATACCAGCACCATACACCACCGCTGGCGTTATGCCCTGGCGGCGCAATTGACGAACTTTCTTGCCATGAATTGATCGTGTCTCGATCCTTAGTGTTATCTTATCTCCCATAGTTCTCCTTTCGGATATGTTTCCGGAGTTAAGTAATATTGCCTCTTTAGTATAACATTTTTGTGCCAGGTGAGCCAAAAGCAGCAAAGAACTCCCTTCCCCGAGCAAAGTATGGTATACTAAAGCGCGATGGAATCACTTATACATGCAATTACTGGCCTCGGCATTGCCGCGGTTTTGCTCGTGGTCTATGCAGAGTCTGGCCTCTTGATCGGCTTTGTCTTACCGGGGGACAGCCTCCTCTTTACGGCAGGCTATATGGTAAATCAAGAGATCCTTCGCCTATTTGGCCACCCACTCAATATTCACCTCTTCGTTGCAGCGATCGCTCTTATGGCAATCCTTGGCGATAGCACTGGCTATGCCTTTGGCCACAAAGTCGGGCGCAAGCTTTTTCTCAAGCCCAACTCGCGCTTTTTTAAGAAAAAATATCTCGAGCAAGCCGAGCAATTCTACCAAAAGCATGGCTCACTCACGATTGTGCTGGCACGCTTTGTGCCCATCGTGCGCACCTTTGCCCCAATTGTGGCTGGCGCGAGCAAGATGCACTACAATACGTTCCTCCTGTTTAACATCGTCGGCGGTGCACTATGGGCCGCCATCTTCACCTATCTTGGCTACTTTGCAGGCGAAATCCTTACTAGGGCTGGGGTCAATATTGAGGTCGCCGCAATTATTATCATCCTTATTTCCGTTGCACCGATGGTCATCCATGCGCTCAAACAAAAATCAACCCGCGATAAGCTCAAGTACCAATTTTCTGTCCTACTCAGTACGGGCAAGCGAACAAAGAAATAACCTCAGTACATATTGTGTAAAAAGAGTCAGCGCATGAACAGCTGACTCTTTGTTTTGTCTTGTTCGACTATCCGAGATTTTTGCCCTATACCTCTTATCTAGCAGCTGGCGGTTCGTCGCCATACATCTGACGAATCTGCTTTTCATACTCTGCGAATGGTGGCAGACCCATCGCTGCACGGCGCTCATCAAGCCGCTCAGTGTCTTCGACTAGATAGAGACGAAGGGTTTTACCCCGCCCCTGAAACTGCGAGCCATATATCTGTGGCCGACCGCGTAGCAAACACACCCGGTCCTCGAGGAAGGCTATATCGCGCAGCGCGACCTCGCCACGTGGCGCTGCCTTCATCAGCTCAAGGCAGTGCTCCATAAAGTCGATATCTGGCGAATGCTGTAGTAATAACCACGCCGCGGTCGAAGCCTTACTGCCCACCATACGTAATGTTGGCCAGCCAATTGCCGCCACAATCGTACGCAAAAATTCAGTCGATTCAGCATCGAGCGATGCATCCCACGCCCCGCCGCCAGCCAAGTACTGCTGGCGCATCGCTTGATCGCGCTCGGCATAGCGAAGAATGGCGGTGCGATATGATTGCCCATCAGGTTGTGACTGTTTTGATCTCATGTTGAATATTAGCCTAACAGTGGCCGCAAATACTTCCCCGTAAACGACGCTGGGTTATGCGCCACCTCTTCGGGCGTACCGCTGGCGATGACGGTGCCGCCGCCCTGCCCACCTTCGGGGCCCATGTCGATGATATGGTCGGCGCACTTGATAACCTCAAGATTATGCTCAATGATAACCATACTATTGCCGCCCGCTACGAGGCGTTGGAGAATCTCGAGTAGCTTCTTGACATCGGCGGTGTGCAGACCAGTGGTCGGCTCGTCGAGAATATAGAGCGTCTTGCCGGTCGTGCGCCGGCTCAGCTCAGTAGCAAGTTTGATACGCTGTGCCTCGCCGCCGCTAAAGGTTGTGGCGGGCTGGCCGAGCTTGATATAGCCAAGGCCTACCTCGTTGATCGTTGTCAACTTGCGAGCAATCGCAGGAATGTTAGCAAAGAATTCGCAAGCTTGCTCGACCGTCATATCTAGGACGTCACTAATCGTCTTATCTTTGTAGGTGATCTCGAGCGCCTCACGATTATAGCGCTTGCCATGGCACTCAGGGCATTGAATATAGACATCGGGCAAGAAGTGCATCTCAATCTTAATAACGCCATCGCCCTGGCAGTGCTCGCAGCGCCCGCCTTTAACATTGAAGCTAAAGCGCCCTGGCTTGTAGCCGCGGATATTTGCCTCGGGTGTGCCCGCAAAAAGCTCGCGAATCTGTGTAAAGACACCGGTATAGGTAGCAGGGTTGGAGCGCGGGGTGCGGCCAATTGCCGACTGATCTATGACAATTGCTTTATCGAGCTGCTCCACTCCATCGATTGCATCGTGTGCACCTGGCACCGCTTGGGCACGGTGCAAGCGAGCAGTAAGTTCATTGGCAAGAATGCTATTGACGAGCGTCGACTTGCCACTACCACTCACCCCCGTCACCAGCGTAAGGACGCCAAGCGGGATGGTAACGTCGATATTCTTGAGATTATTCTCGCGTGCCCCGCGGATTATCAGTGCACGGCCTTGCTCAATCGGACGACGCTGAGCTGGCACTGGGATCTTCTCCGCACCAGACAGATATCGACCAGTGATGCTTTGTGGCATGCGCGCTACCTCTGCTGGCGTACCATGCGCCACGATCTCCCCACCGTGCACGCCGGCACCTGGCCCAACATCCACCAGATAGTCAGCCGCCGCAATCGTATCTTCGTCGTGCTCTACCACCAGTACGGTATTGCCTAGGTCGCGCAGATTCTTGAGCGTCTGGATAAGGCGATCGTTATCACGCTGGTGGAGGCCAATCGATGGCTCATCCAGCACATACAACACCCCCTGCAGGCCACTACCAATCTGCGTCGCGAGGCGGATGCGCTGCGCCTCACCACCACTGAGCGTGTTGGCTGCCCGCCCCAGCTCGAGGTAGCTGAGCCCCACATTATTCATAAAGCCCAGCCGCGCCATGATTTCTTTGACAACAAGCTTAACAATGTGCTGCTGTTCTGCACTAAATTCCAGCTGGCCTATCATATCCAGCGCATTGGCAACGTCGAGATTGCAAATATCCATAATCGAGAGGCCATTGACTGTCACCGCCAGCACCACTGGCTTGAGCCGTGCACCCTTGCAGGCCGTGCACTTGCGCTCTCGCATGAAACGCTCGATATCTTTGCGCATAAACTCACTATCGGTCTCGCGATGGCGACGCTCGAGGTTAGGGATGACCCCTTCGTAGGTCGAGTCATAATAGCGATTACCACTGAGGTGAATCCGGTATTTTTGCTTGCCTGTGCCATACAGCACTTTCTGCACAACATCATCACTTAGCTCCTTGACGGGCACGTGCAAGCTAAAACCGTGCTCCTCAGCCACCGCGGCGAGACGCTTCATGTACCACGCTTCGGCATTAAAGCGGTTGAAGGGGCGAATCGCTCCCTCGGCAATCGTCAGATTGGGGTTAAGGATGAGCTCTGGGTCAACCTCCAGACGTGTACCGAGGCCCGTGCAAACCGGACACGCTCCCTGCGGCGCATTAAAGCTAAAGAGCCGCGGCTCAAGCTCAGGGATATCCTCGCCTGGGTGATCCATACAGGCATAGCGCTGGCTATAGGTGGTGATCTCGCCACTCGTGGCATCCAGCACTTGCACCACACCGCTCGCGAGCTCCAGCGCTTGCTCAACCGACTGCGAGATGCGGCTCACCATCGTTGGTGCCATCACGACACGATCGACCACCAGCTCAATATCATGCTTATAGCTCTTCTGTAGTTCTGGGAACTCATCAAGCGCATACACCACGCCATCTACCCGAGCCCGCGCAAAGCCACTGCGCATGTACTGCTCGGGGATGTGGGCAAATTCCCCCTTCTTTTGGCTCACAATCGGCGCTAGTAGCATAAGTTTGCTCCCCTCAGGAAGTTTCATAATTTCGTTGATAATAGACTGAGCTGTCCGGCGCTGGACAGGCTTGCCACAGCGCGTGCCATCGGGCATAAGAGCTGGGCAATGCGGCACCCCCACCCGAGCAAAGAGCAGACGTAAATAGTCGTAGATCTCCGTCACTGTAGCGACGGTAGAGCGTGGGTTGCGGCTCGTTGACTTTTGGTCGATGCTAATACTGGGACTCAGGCCATCGATGGAGTCGACGTCGGGCTTATCCATAATACCAAGGAACTGCCGTGCATAGCTGCTTAAACTCTCCACATAGCGGCGCTGCCCCTCAGCGTAGATGGTATCAAAGACGAGGCTCGACTTACCGCTACCACTCAGGCCCGTCACTACCACAAACTGATCGCGTGGAATGGCCACGCTGACATCTTTGAGGTTATTCTGGCGCGCCCCAACAATCCGTATCTGCTCCGACATATCGTCTTATTGTAGCATGTATACTGGTGAGATACTAGATTTGTGCAAGAGGCCAACTGAGCCTCCCCGCATCTTTTAGGGTTCTACACTCGCGATGTAAGCCACTCCTTCTTTGGTCGGCTTGCCGCAACATAGGAAACGAGGCCACACCAATACAATGGCATAATACTATAGATAATCCATGCCTCAGATGCTTTACCAAAGAGCTGCAGCGCAAGGGCCGACTCCGAGGCAGCAAGTATTGTCCCATTGCAACTGCCCACGCTCCACCGTAGCCGATAGTCTGTCAGAGCTGCCGCTGCCCCACTCGTCATCAGCACCATAAGTACAGCAGCATACACTTTTATTGCTCCAGCAAGGAGCGGGCTTTCTACACGCGGCAACACGTTGTGCAGTGTCGAATATACCATTATTGCATTGCCCATGAAGGTAGCTAGCAGCAACCCCCAATTTATGCGCCTGGCAGCTCCCTTCGCAAGGGCAAAGATGAGACGCCACAAATTTATAACACAGAGCACCAGATACGCTAGCAAAGACACCCCCAGCCCAACGATAAGATGCGAGAAGGGCAAGAATGCCACCAGCGAGTCGGCCACAGCAAACAGCACAAGTGCTACGAGAAGAAGCCACGTCGTTGGCTGCCGCCGATCGCTATAGCGCCAAACTGCAAGAAAAATCATCATCGTTGTGAGTGGGCTCATTGCTTTTTGCAGCCACCACCACTGGTCTGCTGGGGCAAACTGCAGCAGCTGCCACACCACCGCACAGAGAAACGCTGGCCAGAGAACTTTCAAGAGTTTCGTTAGTTTCATCATTAGATTCATAGAAAATATAGTAGCCCATTCTACATACAGATTGCAAGCTAACCAGTGTATTATCCAGAGCCAGATGTTTCTCACTCAAATTTACCGAGTGAAATACCGGGCAATAGCCTCTTCCGCCTCCGCCCAGGTGCGACACTCGACAACGCGTGGATCGTCGATCGTGACACCGGGATGCCATGGCCGTTCGCCAAATAAAATTGCCAAGCCAAGCGACGCATCATCTCCTTCAAGGCCACGCTCAAGGTGATGCGGCGAGTCATCAATCGCAACCGTCATATTGTACTGCCGGTATATCTCTGTCTTGGAGTCGGTCATTATCTTGATGCCATCCTCGGTTTCGACTGGCCGCCGCGTCAAAATAATCTGCTCAAAGACATCAGGCAAATACTTTTCGATACTCTGCTTTGTCACGTCTGCCAGGCCATAGTGCCGAGCCGAGACTGCATAGAGTCGATACGTGACCGCCAGCCTTCGCAACGCCTCAATCGTCTCTCTGTCTGGGACTTGCATCTCCTCAAACCAATCAGGCTTCACCATACCTGGTGTCGTCCCCAGCTGCAATCCATTAAATCGCTCTTGCACTTCCTCTGGCGATACATCCCACGTCGTCTGTGATATGTTGGGCTGGAAGTTGGTACCATAATGCTCATTATATGCCGCCACCAGCCCTTCAGCACAAGGGAAAACAACGTCATCGAGATCAACAGCAATAGCAGGTCTGTTGCTTTTTACGTATTCCATACATACTCCTTTTTATGTACCGGCTACACCAGCTCTGGCCGCTCCTGCTGCACATAGTGCCGCAATGAGCTGATATAATGCACCGCCGCCGCAAAGGGATAGTCGGTTTGCGGCGTGATGGGCTGCTGCATAAGCTCATCTGGTGTGAGCCATTGGTAGCTACTGTGCTCCCAGCTGAGGGTAATTTCTGGCGCATCGCCATCAACCAGTGCCGCGTAGCACATATAGCTCAGCCGCTGGCCATCAGGGTGTGGCAGTACGTGCTCGAAGGCCACACTCAGCTGACTCGGCGCAAAGCCAAGGCCGGTCTCTTCTTCTATCTCCCGTCGTGCTGCCTCTAGCGGTGTCTCGCCAGGCTCAACTATGCCACCAGGCAGGTCGACACCGTGCGGAAAGAGCGGATGTGTATTACTGCGCTCAAGGACGAGAATTTTGCCAGTCGCATCAACAATGAGTGCTTTGGCTAAGAAATGGGGGTGGTCATTCTCTGGTTGGATTGCCCGAGTAAAATATATGTTTGTCATGGCGTCTATTATACACAAAAGAATGGAAACTGATTGCTGCTATATCCTTTTGGTCCTACTCAGGGAGGTTAGTCGCCGAAACATCAATGTCTTATATTGCTCCTATGAGTATACGCACCTGACGCTAAGAAAGCAGTGCTAAGCAAGTCACGTGTACCTATCAAAACTCGCGTTAGTTAGCACTCTTGCACCGAGAGTGCTAATTTGTTACTATACCGATAGGCCACGTGGCTGATACCCAGCGCGATCGGCCACTCGTTTTTAAGTAACTCACCGGGCGTTCTGTTGCCCGCACTACATAACTACAAGGAGGGATATATGCCACCAAACATGAACCAACAAGATAACAAAAAGCCACTCGAGCAATTTGGTACTGACCTCACTGCTCTGGCACGTGAGGGCAAGCTCGATCCAGTGATCGGCCGGGATGAAGAAATCCGCCGCACCATGCAGATCCTCAGCCGGCGTACCAAGAATAACCCGGTACTGATCGGCGAGCCGGGCGTTGGTAAAACCGCCATCGTCGAGGCCCTCGCACAGCGCATCGTTAAGGGCAACGTACCGGCGTCGCTGCAGGATAAGCGGCTGATTAGCCTGGAGATCTCCAGCTTGCTAGCCGGCGCAAGTTTTCGCGGCCAGTTTGAAGAGCGCCTGAAAGGTGTGTTAAAAGAGGTCGAAGAAGCGGCTGGCGAGATCATTCTCTTCGTCGATGAAATTCACACCATGGTCGGCGCTGGCAAAGGCGAAGGCAGTATGGACGCCGGCAATATGCTTAAACCCGCCCTGGCCCGCGGCAAGCTCCACATGATTGGTGCCACCACGCTGGCCGAGTACCGCCAGTATGTCGAAAAAGACGCAGCACTAGAACGACGCTTTCAGCCAGTTTACGTCGGCGAGCCGAGTTTTGACGACACCATCGCGATCTTGCGTGGCCTCAAGGAAAAGTATGAAGTCCACCACGGCGTCAAGATTGCTGATGATGCGATCGTAGCAGCAGCGCGGCTTTCCACTCGCTACTTACCTGACCGCTTTTTGCCTGATAAGGCGGTTGATCTCCTCGATGAAGCGACCAGCGCTCTCAAGATGCAGCTGGAGAGCGTGCCGATTAGTCTCGATCGGCTCAATAACCGCCGCTTGCAGCTGGAGATTGAAGAGGCCGCGCTCAAAAAAGATAAATCCGACCACGCCAAAGCCCGTAAAGAGGAAATCAAACAGCAGATCGCTGACCTCCGAGCTAAAGCTGATGTCATCGATACCAAATGGCAGCACGAAAAGGATATCCTCCAGACGGTTAACACCGCTGCCGAAAAAATGGACAGTTTGCGCTCACAACTAGAAATCGCTGAACGCGATGCGGATCTCGCCACCGCCAGCCGTATTAAATACGGCGACATGCCAGAGCTAGAGAAAAAGCTAGCGAGCGCTCGCCAGGAACTAGCGGCCATCCCACCGGCCGACCGCCTGCTGCGTGAAGAAGTCACGCCTGATGACATCGCCAGTGTGGTGGCGCGCTGGACGGGCATTCCCGTCGAGCGGCTGATGGAAAGCGAATCAAGTAAATTAACCAAGCTTGAAGACTCAATCGGCCGCCAGGTTATTGGCCAAGACCGCGCCGTGGCTGCCGTGGCCAGTGCCATTCGCCGTTCACGCGCTGGCCTTGCTGATACCAACCGGCCAATTGGCTCCTTCCTCTTCCTTGGCCCAACTGGGGTTGGCAAAACAGAGGTAGCCCGCAGCCTGTGCCGCGAATTATTCGACGATGAACACGCTATGATCCGCATCGATATGAGTGAGTATATGGAACGTCACGCCGTAGCCCGCCTGATTGGCTCGCCACCAGGCTACGTTGGTTACGACCAGGGCGGCCAATTGACCGAAGCGGTGCGCCGCCGCCCCTACAGTGTGGTACTGTTTGATGAAATCGAGAAGGCCCACCCCGACGTCTTTAATGTACTCCTCCAGGTGCTGGACGACGGCCGCCTGACTGATGGCCAAGGCCGGACAATCGACTTTAGTAATACCATTATTATCATGACCAGCAATGTTGGCTCGCAGATGATTATGGACTTTACCGGTGATGACCTGTCTGTGCTGGACAATAAAATGCTTGAAGTACTGCGCCGTCACTTCCGCCCAGAATTCCTCAACCGCATCGACGATATCGTGATCTTCGACCGTATTCACGAGCAAGCCATGCGGGCCATCGTTGACGTGCAGCTGGAGCGCGTTGCCCGCCAGGTCAAAGACAGCCGCGATATCACGCTGATGTTTGACGAGAGCGTCCGCGACATGCTCGCACGGGATGGCTACGACCCGAGCTTTGGTGCTCGGCCGCTCAAGCGCTTGGTGCAAAAGCGTATCCTTGACCCGCTGGCGCTGGAGCTGATCGATGGGCGCATCCACGAAGGTATGACGGTGGTAGCCAAGGCAGCTGACGGGCGAGTCACCTTTAGCCCGCAGGTATCCGAGTAGCTTTTACTCCCCAAAGATGCTATACTAGTATGATAACCATTAATTAAGGAGACAATGACACTATGACTATACTCGTATGGCTTATCATCGGTGGTGTAGCCGGCTGGCTGGCATCTAAGGTGGTAAACCAAGGTAAGGGCTCAGGCCCACTCACCAACATCATCGTTGGTATCATCGGCGCAATGCTCGGTGGCTGGCTGGTAAGCCTGATGGGCGGCGACGCCAATGTACTGACTGGCTTTAACTTCGCCAGCCTGCTGACCGCCTTCTTTGGCGCAGTTGTGCTGCTGGTTATCCTCAAGCTTATCAAAAAATAAGCTCAGGCCAAGCCAACTTCAACACAAAACACCCCAGGGGATGGCTGGGGTGTTTTATATGGGATAAGTTAGGCTACGCAAAAGTCTTCATATGACTCACTCAAAAGAAGCAGCTGCTTGCTGCCACCGCTGTATATACTCTGGATGCTGCGCCGAGAGGAGCTGGCCGCGGTGCAGTACCGCCTGGCATTGCTCGCTGGTCACATCTTCTGCTGCCAGCGCCGCACGCAGCACCGCACTGACAAATTCTGGCTTTTCCTCTGCCCTGCCCTCATCAAAGGTAAGACGCTCGAGCGCCATAAATCCTTCACACAGCAGCTGAGCTGGCTGCGCGGCCGTTATGCGCTGTTGCATAGCTGGATCAATCATATCGGTGAGATGGCAGTAGTTCCAGCCGAGCGTTGCACCATAGCGCCGTTGCCAATAAGCACGCTTTTCGTCATCATGCGCAATCGCTTCAGGGTGTGTTTGCAGCTCACTCAGACCGGCTAGGCGAAACGCCAGATAGTGCTCTAGAGCTTGGCGCTTGATATTATCCGGAATATCATCAGACTGACGCCAAAAGGCAATTTCGTAGCCCTCATCTGCTTCACAATCAGTAATCAACTCACCGTGCACGCGACTAATTGGTGCAGGGTATTGCTGGATTCGCTGCTTGATGATAGCAATGCGGTCAGCCAGCGGCAGCTCACGTACCGAAGCAACGATATCTTTCTTCGTCCCTTGCACCGTCATCGTCTCCTGGCAGGCAAGCGCTTGCATTGTTGTCGCTACATGCTGCGGCATATGCCCACCAAATATCACATTGATACGCGGCGCACCTTCTGGCTCAGGTTGCTCATTCCACTCATCACCCACGAGGTCGAAGCGCTTGCCTGCTGCCACACCCTTAGCCCGCAGGAGTGGCGCGTTAGAGTCTTGGGTGAGTGGCATGAGGAAATCGTGCAGCTGTGCGGAGGTAACATCACCACGCAAAGCAAATGATTGTGCACTTACGTTGTGATCGTGATCGCAATGGCTATGGCTGTGATGGTGATGATCATGACAGTGGCTGCCGCACACCTGGGCAACTGCTCGCTGGCCAAGATGGAGTTGCCGCTCTACACCGCGCAATCTCGCCAGCACCTCTGCATAGTCTGTGCTACCTGGGCGAATAAGCTCAACAGCTACCTCGGGTGGCAAGGCAGGTAATTGCTCGAGCACAGAATCGATCACTGTGAGTGCTGCTCTATCATTTGGAGTGTGCGTTATACCAACAATGTCTGCCACCGCCAATTGGCTCGGCAGCACTTGATAATGCATGTCGCGTGATGCTGTTCGTGCGTTAACCAAGGCAAGGGCCGAGAAATCATAGCCACTTGAGCTTACCACCTCAGCGATCTCCGTCCCTGGCGCAATCCCGGTTGGCTCAATAAAGAGCATGTCTATTCCAGCATCGCGCACACGGTCGAGTGCCGCCTGGAACTGCGTTGCATCCGAGCAGCCAATACAGCCCGCCGTGAGCGGAATAATCTGCTCACTACGATTAGCTGGGTGCTGAGCAATCCGCCTCGCATCCACATTGTCCTGACCGACGTCATTTACCACGACTGCGTAGCTTGTATCGAGCGGTACACGTTCGATCAGCTGGTTGAGCGTTGTCGTCTTGCCTGCACCGAGCGGCCCAAGCACCCCGAGCACTTCAAGCGAATGATCATTCGATGGTGTCTGTTTATATTTTTCCATTGTTTCTCCTTATGATTATTCTTATTATGTGTTAGAACCCCCGCAACACCACTCTTGATAATGCTGTACCACGAGTATTGCAGGTTTATTACAGAGCAAAGAGCCCAAAGCCACACGCATAGCCACCTACGCGCCAAGATGCGGGAACTGTCCATACGGCAAGAGGGCTATCTCGCGCACATTGCACTGCGCAGTGATGACATATTTCACCGCATCACCGATTTGCTCGGCTGTAAAGAGTGGATACGTCTCTGGCGTCTTTTCATAGCCAAGGTCGCGCGTGACGCGAATCGCCTCATCCATCGTGTAGTCGTTGTCAAAAAAGCCAGTGTCGGTACTGCCTGGCATGATCTCAGTGATAAAGATATTCTCTGGTGTAAGATCGAGGGCTATTGAGCGCAGCAAGCCATGGCCAGCCGCTTTCTGGGCTACATCTAGGCCAAGATGAGCCTTGGCGCGCACTGCTGCCGCGGCCGTGATGCTCATAACCTTGGTGTATGGTTGGCGGGCAAATACTCCGTGCTGACGCAGTGCCTGCAACAGTTTGACCAATGTGACGCAATTATTTTCTACCAAATCAGGGATAGCCGCCGCCTCCATATCCCAGGTATGGGCAAGGAGGCTATTGTGTGGCAATGCCGCCTTGGTATCTGATGCCCCACCATAATGTACAACGTAGAGTGGTACATCCAGCTCTTGCTGGAGAGCTGCTGCCTGGCTCGCGGTCCGCTCGATGTCAGCTGCGCGGCGCAGGTCAGCTGGGATAAAACGGTCGGTTGGTAGGTCGCACGTCTCGGCAAAGATTGCCGCATCATCTGGTTGGTATCCTACGACCAAAAGCTCATACTGCCCAGCGAGCTGCTTCACAACGCCAGCGGCAGCGTTCATTTTATAGTGCTGCCCTTGATAGGTCAGATACTCGATTTGTCCAAACTGCGAGGTAAAGTGCCGTTTGGCTGGCGTCATTTTCGCGCCAGTGATCATAATAAGTGGTTGTTGTATCATGGATCGTATGATACGAGAGGCATGTAAGTTATTGCAAATTTGTTGCAATAAGTGTTACACTATTGCTCATATGGATGATTCGCTCGAGCTATTTTCCACTATCTTGCGCCAGCGTCATTACCGCGTAACCACTGTGCGGCGGGCAGTATTTTGTGCTCTCTACCAGCACGGGCCATGCACGATGCGCCAGCTTGCCGAGTACACTGCCGTGGCCGACCGCGTGAGTGTGTACCGCTGCGTAGAGCTGTTTGAGCAGCTTGGTATTGCCCAGCGACTACCAATTGGCTGGAAGTACCAGCTCGAGCTGACTGATGTCTTTATTCGTCATCATCACCACGCAACGTGCCGCCGCTGTGGGCGGGTGATTGATATTGCCGAGAATGAAGAGATCGAACGGTTAATCGCGGCAATCGCCCAGGCTTATCACCTCGCCGAGCCCTCGCACACGTTCGAGATTCAAGGGATTTGCCCACGCTGCCAGCGTCCTCGACAAGCTGGTTGATATCTATACTCTTGCAATTAAGCGTCTTAAAATTTATCGTTATATAACGCTTCTTCTGTTCAATCCACAAAGAGCTGCCCACCAATTTTCACGACTCTCTTTCATACCGCTTTCTCTTCAAGAATATTACAAGAGTCGGCATTCACTGACGAATGACTTCAGGTTCAAAGCTGATTAGACAACCAGCTTCTTACTCTTGCTCAAATGAAATAGTAGAGAATCAATAGAGAAAGTGGAGGTTTTGGATGCTCAAGGCCTCTTCTAGCCATCCACCGGTACCACAGCCTCGAGCCACAGCTGCAGCTCCTGCATGATAAATTCATCTGCTGTGCCTGCCTTAGCCAGACGCTGCAATGATGCCATAAAGCTCGGCAGCTGGGCCTGTAGGTGGGTGCTCCGCCATTGCTCCCACTGGGCTTGCTCATCATCACTGAGACTCTGCGGGAAGCTACGCGCCTTGTAGTGGAGTAGTAGCTCGGGCAGGCGCTCATCACGAAAGGCTGGGTGGAAGTCTGCCAGTGCCTTGGCATCGGCACTGCGCACTGCAGCAATGTGTGTCTTGTCTGCGTCCGAGACGAAGCTGTCGTAGAGCTGCCCTTCGGGGTCGGTCGATTTTTTGTACTCACGCTTTTTTTCGTAGAGTGTGCGGAGCTTCTCAGCAAAGTCGGGATGGTGGAGAAGGATATCACGGTGGCGCGCTACAGTAGCCGCCTCAAGATGGATCTTACTCCAGCCATCGCCCTGCTCTAGCACACCAAGTGGTGCAACGGCTGGGCAACGATTGTATTGCAATGGTTTGACAGGTAACGCCGCAAAGCCATCGGCTTGGCGTTCCTCCCAGGTGGCAAAGATTTTCTTAGCAAGTTCCTGCTGGCTTAGGCTCACAAACGGCGTTGGGTCGTAGCGCAGGTCATAAACCAAGACATTGCTATTGGGTGCTGGTGCCAGCGGAAAGGCGACGGTCGTCTTGGCATGCTGCTTATCGTAGCGGCCACTGGTATAGACGAAGGGCTGCTTCGTCTCGAGATTGACCAGCCGCTGCACCGCCCTCTTGTCGCGCATCGCAAGGAGATAGTCAAAAAGCTGAGGCTGAGCGCGTTTCACTAGCTTTGTTACTTCTATCAGAGCTGCCACATCAGCGAAGGCATCGTGTGCATTGTCGTGTGCAATGCCGTTAGCTTTAGTAATGAGCTCCAGACGGTTAGTAGGCTGACCATTCGCATCCATCGGCCACTCAATGCCATCTGGCCGCAGCGCCCGCGTCAGCCGCACGACATCGAGCATATCCCAGCGGCTCCGCTCATCCTTCCAGCTCCATTCATATGGATCATAAAAGTTCCGCCACAGCAAATGGCGGATAAACTCATCGTCAAAGCGCACATTATTGAACCCCACAGCGATCGTCCCTGATGTGAAGATCTCTTCGCTCACCATCCGCGCACATTCTGCCTCGCTATAGCCCTCCTCTAGCGTCTTCTGCGGCGTAATGCCAGTCACCATCAGGGCATCAGGGCTTGGCAAGGTATCGTCATTCAGCGTCACAAGGAAGTTATATGGCTCGCCAATCGGCTGCAAATCCATATCCGTCCGCTGCCCGGCAAACTGCATAATCCGATTCGTCTGCGCCCGGAAGCCACTCGTCTCAAGGTCGTAGAAAAAGAATGTTTGTGCCATAGGTATAGTATAGCAAATTACACTCATTGTGCGCGATTATGGTCTTATATAGTTCATCTTCGCACTATTGCTCTATTTATTACCATATTTTGCCACTATGTGCTACAGTAAAGGCATGAGAAAAACAACCTCCCTCCCCCAAGGCAGTAGTGACCCACTACCACGCAACGAGCCGTCGTATGAGGGTCAACTGCCCGAACAGCTCATTACGAGTATTACCAAGCTGGTCGACCGCGCACCGGTTATCAAAGAGTTTGCCGATAAAGTGCGGAAGACAAAACCAGACATGGTCGGTAGTCCAATGATTAAAGTAAGAGAGATAAACGCACGCAGCGAAGACCCACAATATCTTGATGATATGGTGGCATATATCGATTATTATGATGCCCCCTTTGAGGATGATATTAGCCACATCGAATCATTACTCAGCGCAAAGAGTAAAGATCTCTACGAAGAATTTGATGCACAGCTGCAGACTGTACGCGACCAGCTTGATGTCCTTGTAAGAGAAACAGAAGATAAAGATAAAGATAAAGATAAAGATAAAGATAAAGATGATGTATCGTCGACTGATGATGAGACAACTCATACAAACCAAGCGACTGATCTAGATACAGAGTCTACTAAGGCGGCAGCATCAGACGATAGCAACAATACTGCATTTGCTACATTTCTTAGTGATGCGCAGAAGTGCTGTAGCGATGCCGATATCAACTTCAAGGAGCTTGATGCTCACGGAACTGGCCATGATGGTGTCGATACACTTGGCTACCATACTGACTCGCTCCGCACCCTGTTCAATGAATTGAAGGAAAAAGCCAACCAATGGCGCTACCATGAGAAAAATGAGGAAGACCCAAACTACGAGGAACACGAGGAAGCATTTGCCCAGCAGCTGCAACGTGGAATGCAGGAGATGCTCAGCAGTATGTTAGTGTCTCTCAACAAGATTGCCGACATAGCCGATCTAATGCACTTTAAAGCAGAAAGTGCAGAGCAATCGATCAATAGCCTAGGTACCGCACTCGAGGTATTCCACTATACCCACAATAGCGGAGCAGCAGCCAACGATGATGATATTACAATATAGGAAGCTGCCGCTTTATAGTAAATATACCACCTCGCACAGAGGTGGTATATTATTGATTGATTACTATATTTTATTGCTCCACCAGTGGAAACGGCTGGCTATCGCCAATCTGCACGATGCTGTCGCCCTCCGCTCCTTGACGGATGAGCTCGTGCGTGACACCAAGACGCTTCATAATGTCGCGCAGGCGATTAACTGCCTCAAACTGGGCGAAGTTCGTGCGACGAGCGAATTTCTCGAGCTTTTGGCCAGACACGGCAAAGACACGCGGCATCTCGGCATCCTCTCGTGGGTTAGTGAGGCCGCTCTCTACTGCCGTCTCGGCGCAGCGCTGCGCCGCATAGCCCTGCAGTTGCTGCACCGCCCAGGCATCGGCCTTAGCTTGGCTACCGAGCGTAATGGTCGCAAGCTCCTCATCATCAGCAAAATCATCATCCTCTTCAGCTGCAGCCTCGGCCGCCCGCGCCTCTACTACTATCTGGCGCAAAGCTCTCAGTACATCAACGATTCCCTGATGAGCCACTGAAGAGATCGCAAAAATCGGCGTCGCTTCGTCAACCACCTGACGCAAGCTATCTATCTGCATCTGAATGATATCGTCATCGAGCCCATCACACTTCGTTAGCACCACGACCTCTGGCCGCTGAGCGAGCTCGGTGCTGTATTGCTGCAGCTCGTGACGAATCGCTTGGTAGCGCTCGGCTACATCATTACTATACACATCAACGAGATGGAGGAGCACAGCCGTCCGCTCGACGTGCCGCAAGAAGGCATCACCCAGACCCTTGCCCTCGCTCGCTCCCTCAATCAAGCCAGGAATATCGGCGATTAAGATAGATCCATCATCAATATCGGCCACTCCAAGGTTAGGTGTGAGTGTGGTAAATTCGTAATTCGCAATCTCCGGACGGGCATTACTCACCACGCTAAGGAAGGTTGATTTGCCGGCATTTGGAAAACCCACCAGGCCAACGTCGGCCAGCAACTTTAACTCCAGCTCCGCCTCAAAACTCTCCCCTGCCTCGCCCAGCTCGGCCATGCGCGGCGTTTGGCGCACACTAGATTTAAAATGCGCATTGCCAAAGCCACCATCGCCACCCTTGGCAATGACCGCTTCTTGCCCTGCCTCAGCGAGGTCGGCAATTACAACATCACCTCGCTTCACCAGTGTCCCGACTGGCACTTTGACGACGAGTGGCTTGCCAGACCGACCCGCCATTTTTTTCTTACCACCCGCAACGCCGGGCTCTGCCTTGAGCTCTGGTTTGTAACGAAACTTGAGCAAGGTGTTGAGCTGTTCTGTTGCAACAAATACAACATCACCACCACGACCGCCATCTCCGCCATCAGGTCCACCTTTGTCTACATATATTTCATGTCGAAAGCTCACCGCACCGTCGCCACCACGGCCTGCTACTACTGTTACCTTTGCTGTATCTACAAACATATACTATTAAGTATACCAAAAAACACCTCTGCGGCAACAGAGGTGTTTGATAGGCTCATTGGATTGAAATTAGTAGATATACTGGTAGCGACCACCGACTGCTTCGTTCCATGGGATGTTGCCAAAGCCAACGCGGTTGAATCCACCACCCCAGCGGAAGCCGTTCATCTCGCTAACGGTGACCGAAACACCAGGGTTAACACTCTCGACGATGGCAACGTGGCCATACCCACCACCATTTTGCATCACTGCACCAACGGCTGGCGTTGTGCCGACACCGTAGCCAGATGCACGAGCAAAGCTAGCCCAGGTAGCAGCATTGCCCCACTGGCGACCAATAGGCCGGCCAAGCTCAAGACGACGCTCGTAGGCGTAGAAGGTACAGTTGCCCCAGGCATAGCCACCACCGTCACCACCACCCGTCCAGGCGTGGGCTGTGCCGGCAGCACCACCGTAAGCACCGGTGCCGTTGTAGCTATTTGTGCCAGTTGCGCTGGCTGTGCGCGCAGCAGCACCAGAACGTGGCGCTACATAGCCTGGCTGCTCCTCTGTTGGCAGCGACCCATCAGGGATGATCAGCTGCGAACCCTTAGCAGGGGTAGAAGTCAGCTCAAGATCGTTGTAGAGAGTGAGCTGGTTCTTATCTGCTTTGTATTTAGCGGCAATGCTATCAAGCGTATCACCATCCTTAACAGTATAGAGGATGCCATTAACTGGCAAGATTGTCAGCTCTTTGCCTGGCTCAAGCGCATCACTGGTGAGCTTGTTAACCCATTTGATAGTCTGTGTGCTAATTTTGAACTTATCAGCAAGGCTTGGCACGCTATCGCCAGCAACTGTGGTGTATTTCTTGATGGTACGGTTGTCGGCTGTTGGCTGAACGATCTGTGGCTTGTTGATCGTCGTGGCACTCGTTTGGGTAAACGAGTTCTCTGCAGCAATTGACTGCGAGAGGTTGGCAACGTTGTTGGTGACAGGCAGATTTGTGCTCTCAGCAATTGATGTAGCAACATTGGTTGCAACGAGCTGATCTACCCCATCTGCTGATGGTGTCGCTGCCGTCTGGCGCGTTGCACTGACGGGCGCAGCGCTAGCTAGAGCGGTGTTCTCTGCCAAAATAGGCTGATAGCTCATGGCGACGAGTGAAAGCACTAGGACAAAAACCCCCACATAGGCCGATGTCCGTACCGGCGATAATGACTTATACAGTGGTCGCGGGCGCCGACTCCGCACGGTAATAGGCGAAAGTTCGAGTTGTGAAGCCTGCTCGGCTGCTTGTTGTTGACGAATGATCGTTCTCCTGCGCATCTATTACTAGCGCGCTACTACCTCACTCTGTCTTTCTTCTCTTATATAAGAGAACGGAGCACACATGTCGACCGATTTTATTATGATATTAAAAAAATTGATTTCGGTGCTCGTACGACATTTAAAGGCAGGCCATTGGTAGAGCAATTTCCCTCTCTTGCATTCCCCGTATTATCACTCCCCGACTGGCTACCATCCATTCTACTACGCGGTTGTAGTTTAGTCAATGGTTTACAACAGTGGTGGGAGATGATATTTTGTGAAAATTGCAACAGTTTTGGTCTGGTAACGATGTATGTGAGCTTTTTATTCACATACTCATGTTAGACCGCTCAGCTTAGCTTCTATAACGCTTACTGTTTAGCGTTATACAGCATCAGCTACACTATCTTCTTTAGGTGATGCACACGCCATTTTCTATAAGATATTCTCATTACCTATGCAATATAACTATCTGCAGAATAATTAGTTCTCTCCTGCATTAAGAAAGCTATGCAGAGACAGAGAAGCTGCAGCTTAGGAGCGAGCGTTACAACTCCGAGCAAAGCTTCTTGCAGTGCTGCTTGATATTGGCCTGGTGCTCGGCATCGGTATTGGCGAAGTAGACATTGCCATCATCACCAGCGAGGAAGAACTCATAGCTACCAGGTGCTGGATCGGCCACTGCTTTGAGTGCGCCAAGGCCAGGCGTGGCAATCGGCCCAGGTGGCAAGCCTGGCTTAATGCGTGTATTGTATGGCGAATCAAGATTAACATTAGGGCTCACGCCGGCGATATCTGCCCCGTAGATGAAGGTTACATCCGAGCCCAGCACCTTATTCTCGCGCAACCGCTTGTAAAAGACCTGAGCAATCTGCCGCTGGATCTGGTAGCAGTCCTGACTTGCGCCGCCACACCCCATCTCGCGCTGGATGATGGAGGCAAGAGTGATAGCTTGGTAAAGATTGAGCTTTTGAGCTGCGAATTTGTCGATCAAACCATTGTTCTGAATCTGCTCATACATATGCGCGAAGGCTGCCTTGAGCGCCGCCTCTGGCCCTTGATTGGCCAGTACAGAGTATGTATCACCAAAGATATACCCCTCGAGTGAGGTGCCAGCTGGCTTGTTGGCAAAGAGTGGGCTGTTGTATGTCTTGGCTAGTGCAGCTTTGATCGACTCCTCGCTGTAGCCAGCCCGCTTGAGCGCCGTGGTGGCATCTTGACCTTGTGGCTTATAGCGCGAATCGACAACGGTGCCGCCTGGCAAGAATGTGACGACGCGATTATCATGACACCCCTGCGAGAGCTTGGTCGCGATCTCGGGCAACGACTGCGCAGGGCTAAACTGACATACGCCAGTATGGAGTTGATTGCGTGAGCCCGACAGGCGGGTGTAGATATCAAAGGCGCGAACATCACGAATCAGCCCCTGCTCTTTCAGTGTAGCAGCAACAGTCTTGAACGTGTCGCCCTCACCAATCGTTATCGTCTTGGTCGTGGTGTCGGTCCGGTCGACTGGCTGTAGATTTTGATGATACCACCAGTATGCTACTGCAAGGATGAGCAACATTAGCAATCCAATACCACTGAGCCACCATAGCCAGCGGCGACGCCCATGACGTGGCCGCTCAGTATTGTAGCGTGGGGATTTTTTTTGAGAGCCAATCGTCCGACCTTTTGGTGCATCATCTGCAAAGAGTGGCGAAACACCGTCATTGCCAAGTAGACTCCCTCGCTGCGGCTCTGATGCGGGCTGCGGCGGCTGGTCGTCATCAAAGCCATAGAAGCTATCATCATCAAGCCCAGAAGGCAGCGCATCATCAGCAAAATCGTCAACTGGAATGGTGGTTGGTTGAGGCTGAGATTGCGGCGCTGGTTGCTGGACTGGCACTGCGTACGTGTCGCGAGACGGCGCCGGTGTGCGGTAAGGCTGTGGCTGAGGTGCTGGTTGCGGTTGAGGTTGAGGCCTACTCACCCACTCGTAGGGGTCATACGCCTGCTGCGGCTCAGAAGACGGTGCTGGCTGCGGCTGGATAGATTGTGTCGATTGTGGCTGTTGTTGCCCCACCATTGGGCGATATGGCTCTGAGCGGCGCATATATGGTGACGCAGATCGCCCTGAAGCACCCGCTGCAGCAGCTGAGCGCCCTGACCGCGGCGTGATGCGTTCTGCTGGTGGTGGCGACATTGGTGGGTTTGGATTCCCCACCTGAAAGCCTCGGCCTGGCTGGCGGCGAAAATCAGTCATAGTGCGTCTCCAAATAGTCTTGCAAAATAATACTGGCAGCGACAGCATCGATAGCACCCTTGCTATACGGCTTGCCTTGAGCACGAAGATACTCCTCAGCCTGTACGCTGGTGAGCGACTCATCTTGAAATGCCAAGCGCGGCGCGATATCCGTCAATTGGGTTGCAAACCGCTCGACATAAGCAGTCTGAGCCGTTGGCTCGCCCGATTGATTGCGCGGATAGCCGACGACGACCACCCCAACACGCTCACTCATAATCAGCTGAGTGATCTGCTCAAGTTCACTACCATCCACTTCAATCGTATCATATGCGACCGCAATTCGCACGGATGGATCGGCAATTGCAACACCAATCCGCCGTTCGCCAACATCAAGCGCTAAGTATGTTCGTTTATTGTTCATTGAGGTCAAATACCACCTTTATCCGATTCGTGTCATTTGGTGCTGATTGCACCCAGAATGGTGAGAACGAGACATCGGCCGAACTCACCCCCTCGATCTTCTCAACATGCGAGCGAATCTCGGCATAGCGCTTGCCCTTGGCATAGTCTTTGAGCTCCGACTCATCCACCTTGGGGCCGATCTTGCCATTGGTCGTGATAGTCGCATTGTAGGCATTGCCATTAGCCGAAACATTGGTCACCGAGAGCTTATTGACGCCATTGCTATGGACCTGCTGGTTGGCCTTGCCGTCAATCTGTTGCTTGAAGTATGCATCAAGGAAGATGCCCGCCTCGCGCTTCTCTATCGCCGAGAGGGAGTACTCCACCGCACCAGTCAGCTGAGCTTTGCCGTCAGTTGCTTCACCACCCACCTTGACGTTCGGCTGGATGTCGCTGTCGTTTTGCTTGAAGGTATCATTCAGGATGATATAGCTGTCGCCATTAAACTGTGAGGCAAGCTCGCGCTTAGCACCATTGCTATCGAGTGAGCTATGGAGTCTATTCCTCGCCTGCTCAATGTCACTGCGCTGCACTGTGGTAATCGTCTTGTCTGTGCCACCAGAAGTATCACGCGTAAAGGAGACGGAGAAGCCAGAAGGCCCCTTGGCCGAGCCCGATGCACCATTGTACTTCGTGCCACTCTCTACCGCGGTGACCTCTGTTGTGCGGCCACGCATGAGGTCGCCACCCGACGCGTTAGAGTCGAATACCACCGACGATGTCGTCTTATACTGCATACCATTCTCGGACGTGATAGTCGTCCCAGCGTCGATCGTCGCTCCATTGCGCAAGACGTCAAACGAAGCCGGCGTAAAGCGCACCGTTCCCGTTGCCTTTGCGCCAACATCTTCTTTACCAGTGGCAGTGAAGTCGATCGAGATAGTTTTGCGCGTTGTCTTGGTTGTTGTCTTGATCGTCCCTTCTTGCAAGTTTGAGCCAAGCGAATCGCCAATCGTGACGCGGGTACTGAGTGGCAAATCAGAGGTACGTGCCTTGATAGTGATGGTCGCATGCGGCGCGAAGAAAATTGCCCACACCAAGAAAACAATCAGGACAACGAGTGCCGCACCGCCGATCAAGAGCTTCTTACGCATCTTGTTGAAGTCTGGTACCTTCACCTTTTTCTTGAGGTCTGAGGCAGCCGAAGCATCTGCCGCTTTGTCATCATCTGATGCAGTACGAGCAGCTGGGCGTGTAGTAGGACGAGCCGGTACAGGAGCATCAGGTGTTACCGGCTCAGGGTCGTCTGGTTCGAGCTCACTACCATCAATGACATCTTCGTCATCGACCTCGAGCGCTGGGATCTCAGCCATCTCTGGCCGGCTTTGCAATGTCCGCGCCGTGGGGATACTTGCCGAAGCCGCCAAAGTCGAGAGTGCTTGGTTGCCAGTGATAATGACGAGCCGTTTACCTGCTTGCTCGGCAGCGCGCTGGACAAGCTTGAGGTTGACAGCGCTCTGCATGGCACCAATCCGCTTGGGTGGCACGAGTGCGACGATTTTTTGCGAGGAGTCCTTCACCTTGCCAATGATGGCGGTAATGTCGTCCTCGGTATCGATATAAATGACATCTTTTTGCATTTAGATCCTCAACATTTTATTCAACTTATTGCGTAGTGTTTCTGTTTCACTTGCCCCAATCATCGTATCGTAGCCCACGCGCAGGAGGCCCATCGCGGTGATAAATGAGTGGTCGCTAACCTTGTTCGTCAGGTCGACCACACCCGAGACGTCACTGGGCTTAATATGCTGCACCACTGGCCGGCGTGTGAAGGGGAGGTCGGTATACCAATCGCGCGTCTCGAGGGCTTTGACTAGTGGCTTGAGGCTCGCCCCACCACCACAGAGCAAGATACGATTAGGCAAGTGATCAACCGAGCTGAACTCGCTAAGAGCAAGGTCGACTCCTGCTAGCCAGACATCGAGGGTTTTATCAATTGCAGTATCAAAATGCTGCTTAAGCTCTTGTTTCATTTGCTCGTGATTAGTCGCAACCTTGAGCTTCTCAGCCTCGCTGTAGCTAATGGCACACTCGTTGGCAATCGTATTGGTAAAGCTGCGCCCACCAATGCCAAACATCCGCGTCCCTTCCACGCCACCATCATTTACTACCGCAATGTCTGTTGTGCCACCACCAACGTCGGCAAGAATAGCCGTAAATGAGCTATTCGCATCTGTACCTAGTACGCTCCGGCTCACCGCAAAGGGCTCGGCCGCCACCGCCACGAGGTCGAGCGCCAACTCATCAGCCACGCGCTCGAGTGCGCCAATGTGCACCATGGGAGCAAACGCTGTGTAGATCTGCACCGCTACGTCCTTACCTTGGAAGCTAATTGGATTGCTCACCTTGTAGCCATCAATGTGGATACTGACGAGTGCGGAGTTGACGAGCTTTACCTCTACGTCTTGGTTGCCTGTCTCGAGAGCGATCTGCCGCTGCGCCTTGATGGCAGCCCGGTCTTGCACCTTCTCGATGATGAATTCCATTTCGGTCTCGTCTAGTGGACGATCGGGCTGCGGACGACGATAGCGGATGGTGTTCGTCACACCCTTTACAAGCTCACCAGCAATGCCAATCACTGCACGGCGCGCCTGCATGCCAGCCTCAGACTCGGCTTGG
This sequence comes from uncultured Candidatus Saccharibacteria bacterium, assembly GCA_963519835.1. GTDB lineage: Bacteria > Patescibacteriota > Saccharimonadia > Saccharimonadales > Saccharimonadaceae > Saccharimonas. Next base: position 79,850 of record CAUQNE010000004.1, on the reverse strand, counting down.
GCCAGAGCATCTTCGCAGTTGCGCACGACTGCGGCAATGTCGGCAATCGCACCCGAGTGCATATCGCTGCGGTCTTGGTGCTTGCGCCCCACACCAATAATCTCAATCTCCTCACCATTAACCCGGGCAAGCAGCGCCTTGACGTACTCCGTCCCAATATCAAGACCAACCAGGCATTCGCTAGCGCTGTTATCTGCTCGGGTAAGAAATCGATCGAAAACCATAATCATCTCTATTATATACCATATACAGGCCTGCCTGCTAGCCCTAAACGGTGATTATTGGCGAATTTATGATGAAATGGTTCATTTTGCATAAAGCACTGCAAGTGTCGTTATTGAGAAACATTGCAGAAACATCATACAGTGGTAACATCTCCTTGACAAAACAGAGGTAACCACTGTACAATACGCTCACCATGACCAATCGCGAACCAGTCGATGCCGTGCCTATCGGCATCTTTCCACTTGAGAACTACGAGCCAACCGAGCTCACCCTGCTTGGCCGTCACCTATACGAGACGGTAGCAGCGCTCGAGGCGCACCATGCCACGCCCGACGAAACAACGATAGCCTACCAAGCTCCCTTTGGGCGCTATAACGAAGGTGGTACATTGGCCGTTGACCTCACAGCTGATGCCACTGGCCTAACCACTGGCCAGCTCGCCTTTGCCGACCCCGATAAGCATCATTCTTTTGCACTAACACTGGCGGGTAATCGGCAATACTGGTATAGCCGGACCGACCCCAGCCAGATGCCTATCACACACAACCACGTGGCACGCTTACTCGATCGCTCGCGCCCGCTTGATCATGATTCAGAGTTATTTAGATGGTATGCAACCAACCGCGGCACAACTGCTGCCGACCTCCAGACTCTTCTTGACGAAGCAGTTCTCCCTACGGTTAATCCTGGGCAAGTTCGCCGTGATGCGACCTACTGCTATAATGATATTATTCTCAAAGGCGAACAGTGGTCTGGCGTGCGTCTTGCACTGACAATACGTCGGCTTGGCCAGCTTGCTATGGGCACTACAGCAAACCTAGAAATACCCTACAGCTGTGATGAGCTCGACGCACCAGTGACTTGCCGTATTACCAGTGATGACTTAGAATATACCACGCTTGCCTGCTTTTATGATCATAACGAAACAACCTCGCAGCGTCGCCGTACATATGTTGAGCCAGACATCGCAGAGCTAAGCAACACTATCGCCCAGCTAACAGAGGATATGATTGCTGAGCGCTGCGCTCTCCAGTAGGGTCACGCCCCTCTTCCGTGCCCTTGTAGGTATTATTGACACTAATAAAATTACAACACCAGCACATATGTTGCTGGTGTTGTATTGTTTATTCCTGGTTATTTGCTAGCGCTACCGCAAAACCGCTTTGATCCGGCGGATACCGGCTGAGCTTGACTCTTCCTTAGTGATCTTGAAGCGCATGCCATCTTCGGCCAAGACGCCAGTGTGCTCGACATGTGGGCCGCCGCACACTTCGAAGCTCACGCGCTCATCACCTTCGCCAATGGAATAGACCTTGACGGTGTCGCCGTAGCGTTCGCCAAAGGCACCGATTGCACCGAGCTTCAGTGCTTCATCGGTTGGGTACACGGCAAAGCTCACGGGCAAGTCTGCCTCGATCCAGGCATTGACTTGGTCTTCCACCGCTTGCTTCTCCTCTGGGGTGAGCTTGTCGTGGTTGAAGTCGAAGCGTAGGCGTTGAGCGGTGATGTTGCTGCCATGCTGCTGCAAATCTGGTGCTTTCAATACCGTGCGCAGCGCCGCCCCGAGCAGGTGCGTTGCCGTGTGATACTTAAGATGAATTGGGTCGTGACCTTCCAGCCCACCGCTAAACTGTCCTTTGCGCGCTGTCTTAGAGCGCTGGCGCTGCTCGGCCATCTTGGCGTCAAATTCTGCTCGCCAGTCCTCAGAGAGCGAAATCCCCTGCTTGTATGCCTCCTCTGTACTGAGCTCTACCGGGAAGCCAAAGGTATCATATAGCGTAAATAACTCCGCGCCAGTCAGGCCATCTGCGACATACTGCTGCATCTGTTTGAGCCCCTTACGGAGTGTCTGCCGGAAGGCTTTTTCTTCCTTGGCGAGCACGGCGATGATCTGCTCGCGCGCTGCTTTGACTTCTGGAAAGTCTGCCTCGTATAGGTCGGCAATCACCGGCACCACTGCTTCAAGAAAGTTCTGCTCAATGCCAAGATCGAAGCTGTAGCGGATAGCCCGTCGTAAGAGGCGGCGCATCACATAGCCCTGCTCCTTGTTGCTCGGGATGCAGCCATCCACCGCCATGAAGGTGGCCGCTCGCAGGTGGTCAGCAATCACCCGCATACTCTCGGTATGCGAGGTGTAGCTCTTGCCGCTAAGCTGCTCAAGCTTGCTGATAATAGGCCACATCAGGCTGATCTTAAAGACGTCGGGGTCGTTATTGGCCGCAGCCGCAATGCGTTCCAGACCAGAGCCGTGGTCGATATTCGGCTTATCTAGCGGGACAAACTGTCCCTCGGCTACCTTCTTGTATGCCATAAAGACGTTGTTGCCGATCTCCATAAAGCGCCCGCAGTCACAGTTAGGGTGGCAGTGCTCACCAAACTTCGGGTCGTGCTCAATGAAATCAAACTCATAAAACATCTCGCTATCGGGCCCACATGGGTCACCGACTGGCGTCGTCTCGGGCCCGCCGTTGCGACTCCACCAGTTTTTGCTACCGTCGTAGTAAAAGATACGCTCACCCGGCTGGATGCCACGGGCTGCGCCGCGCTCTTCGCTGCCGATATCGGCACTTTTCGCTTCGATCCCCTTTTCGGCAAATTTCTGCCGCCACAGCTCGGCTGCTTCGGTGTCTTTGGCAATATTGTACTCGGGTGCACCAATGAAACACGTTACATACAGGCGATTTGGGTCAAGCCCCACCTCCTCGGTGAGGAATGTCCACATCCAGGTAATTTGCTCTTTCTTAAAGTAGTCGCCCAGGCTCCAGTTACCGAGCATCTCAAAGAAGGTCGTGTGGCGATTGTCGCCAATATCGTCGATGTCTTGGGCGCGCAAGCACGTCTGCGAGTCGGCGATGCGCTTGCCCTGCGGGTGTGTCTCGCCCAGCAGATATGGGATCATCGGCTGCATGCCCGCACCAGTAAAGAGTGTCGTCGGGTCGTCGGTTAAGATGAGCGGGGCCCGCTTAATAATGGCGTGCTGCTGCTTGGCATAAAATTCGAGGTATTTGTTGCGGATATCTTGAGCATTCATAGGGGGTATTATAGCACGGACGCACTGCCCCGTGCATCTTTGGTGGTGTGATTATAAAAGCTCTCCATAACGAAGTGTACTGCCACTTGAAACACTACTATACAAAAATCGACTCATTCAAGAGCCGGTTTTTGTACTGCTATACTACTATCTAACGCTTGGTAAGCTTACTGCGGTAGCGCCACAGGCCAATTGCCCCACCAATGAGGGCGATACCTGCCCCGCCGAGAAGCCACAGGTTGACACCAGTCTCGGCAAGTGCAGCTACTACAGGATGCGTCTGCTCAGGCGTGCGAGCTGCCGTCTTGGGTGCGGCGGCAGCTTGCTGTGGTTGTTGTGGTTGCAGCGCAGTGCGGATTGCGTCAACCCGTCGCTGCAGTGCCACCTTGGCTGCATTATCTTTGACAGTATCGACCACTGCTTGGGTTGTTGCAAGCAATGCAAGATCCGGCTTAGCTTCGAGTGCATCAACGGCTTGCGCGGCTGTCTTTTGGCGTGCTTGATCCTCCTGGATAGCTGTAGCTATAGCAGTGGTGAGCGCCTTCGTTGCTTTGGCAAGTTCTGGCGTTGTGGTTGCTTTGAGATTTGCGAGGCGATCTGCCTCTGTCGCTGCTGCAGCAACGTCCTTGTCTGCTGCGACGTAGGCTGGCGCGGCAGCAAGCTCTTGCTTGGCTTTGTCGTAGTCGGTGTGGTCGACGCGGAGGTCATCGATTGCTTGCTGGAGCTCTTGCACTGCTTTGTCGATTACAGCCTGAGGAGATGTCTCATCAGCCACCACGGCACGGGCAATAACCTGCTTGGATATTGCCTCCGCCCTGGTGTGTGGGCTGTAGCCATCCAGCACCATCGGCTCAGCTAGCTTCGCTTCGAGCTTTTCAGTAGTTGTGATCTCTACCTCGCGCGTTACCTCTGCTTTATTGTTGGCATTGTCAACCGCGCGATAGGTGATTGTATATGTGCCTGGCTTTGGGTTTGCAAGGTCAAGGTTTTTTGCGTCGATAACCACGCCATCGCTATTAACACCTGTTCCGTCCGCCCCATCATTGGCTGCCACAGTACGCACAGCATCGGCAATTGAGCGGCCTGCTCGCGCCACGAGCTTCTCTGGCTTGGCTGGCGTAAAGACTGGTGCGGTAGTGTCAGCATCAGCATACGCCTGATGCGCCACAAGCTGCGGCCCCACAAGCCCAATGCTACCAACGACGACTGCAGCCGCGGCAATAACTCTCATCCGAGAGTGAGTGTGTTTTACCCTCATAATAATCCCCCTTATGGTTGTCTATAAATGTCAGTATACGAAACTGCTGTTTGGGTTGTCAACAGAGTTAACTTCTGAATGGTCGTGCGACATATTTCCTGCTACTTAAAGGGAGAATGCATGCCTTGCAGAATAGCCTCTCTGTTTGCACTCATTGCTGAGACAAAAAACAGCTATAAGGCCGCTCTTGAATCGAGGACGATCCCTCCACCAAGACACTCTGTCCCGCGGTAGATCACGGCTGACTGGCCAGCTGCCACGGCCCGCTCGGGGTCACTGAGGTGGAGGGTGGCTTGAGCCTGGGCTGAGTCATACTGCAACGTGCATGACCTCAGCTGGCCACGGTGGCGCAGGCGGACGGTCAGCTGGTCGCTCGCCGCTGGTGCACCGTGAATCCAGTGCAAATCGCCCACCAGCACATCATGGCGCCACATCGCTTCGTCATTCATATTGCGGCTCACGTACACCACATTTGCTGCCATATCCTTACCAACGACGTAATAGGGTAAACCACCACCGACATCCAGCCCATGGCGCTGGCCTAGGGTATAAAAGATCGCACCATCGTGCCGGCCCAGCACTACCCCTGTTTGCTTGTCGATAATATCGCCCGGGCGAGTGGATATATACTGGCTGAGGAAGTCTCGCATACCAACGTTGCCAACGAAGCACACCCCCATCGACTCCTGCTTGCGCGCTGTCCAGAGATCACGCTCACTGGCCATGCGCCGCACCTGCTGCTTGGTATAGCCACCAAGCGGGAAGAGTGTGTGCTGGAGTGCGTCACTTGTCACGCGGTAGAGGAAGTAGGTCTGGTCTTTAGCTGCGTCGGCCGCACGGTAGAGGTGATCAGGCTGGAATGAATGTTCTTGACTAGTCGCTGCGCTGTCATCCTCCGCACATACGCCACCGGTCTGCGCATAATGGCCAGTAGCGATGAGGTCGGCCCCACGCTCGCGCGCTGTATCGAGAAAGAGCCGAAACTTAATCTCTTGATTGCACATGATATCGGGGTTGGGTGTGCGCCCCGCTTGGTACTCAGCTAGCATGTAGTCTACCACCTTGTGTTTGTAGTCGTGCTCAAAATCAAAAACGATAAAGTCGATACCCAGCTGCACTGCCACCCGCTTGGCATCAGCTAAGTCTTCCGCCCATGGGCACTGCATGCCAGGTAGGTCTTGGCTCCAGTTTTTCATATACACGCCGGTCACGTCGTAGCCCTGCTCAACCAGCAGCGCTGCGGTGAGGCTGCTGTCCACTCCACCGCTCATCCCGACAAAGACGCGCTGTGTCATGATTGCACCGCCTTAAACCAGCCAATCTTCACCAGCTCCTCGATCGTCAGCTGCCATCCACTTGGCGTAAGCCACCAGGTGTCTGACCACTGCCTATCGGTAGCGACAGGGTGGCTACGCATAGCGATATGTGGCACATACTGGCCAAACTCCAGCGCAACGCGGCGTGAGTGGTAGGCACTGGTGACGAGGATGATCGAGTCGATATTCTTTTGGCGAAGGAGCTGGCCAGTTTTTTTGGCATTTTGGCGGGTGGTTTCGCTTAGTTCCTCGGTGAGGATGGCACGGTCGGGCACACCAGCCGCCACGGCTTGGCGGCGCATTGCCTCGGCGTTGCTGGGACCAGTCTTATCGGCGGCAGCACCTGAGAAGACAATGAAGCGTGCCCAGCCATTTTGGTAGAGACGAATCGCTTCGGCGGTGCGAGCCTGGGTATCGCCACCACTCACTGCCACAATAGCATCAGCAGCCTGGCACTGCTCAGCACCACTCGGGGCTGCTTGGCACGTGGCAAGGTCGTCGCGCGTCAGCCAGCGCCCACCAAGCCAAACCAGGAGCATCAGGGCAATGAATATCCCGGCAAGCCAGCGTAATAACTTCACCGCCGCGCCCCCTTCATCCGCTGCTGCTCATGTTGCACTGCTGCAATGATGCACTGCGCCGCGCGCTGGCAATTCTCCTCGGTCGAGAGCCGCCCCAAGCTGATGCGTAGACTTCCGTCGGCTACCTCTGGCGACAGACCAATCGCGGTAAGGACATGGCTACGCAGCCCTTTATTAGCCGCACAGGCGCTACCAGTCGCCACGAGCACACCATCGCGCTCAAGTAAGAAAACGAGCCGCTCGGCATCAACCCCCGGGAACGAGATATGCAGATGCCCCGCCAAGCGATGCTTCATATCACCCGAGACAACTGCCGTGGGGATGTGCTCACATAGCGTGCGCTGCGTACTGTTGCGCAAACGTTCAAGGCGCTGCGCCTCGGATTTGCGATGTGCTTGAGCATATTCAAGCGCCGCTGCAAAGCCGACCGCACCGGCCACATTCTCTGTCCCACTGCGCAGGCCACGCTCTTGCCCACCGCCAACAATGAGCGGATCAAGCCGCACTTGGCTAGCCAGCCATAAGAGGCCAACTTGCTTAGGGCCATATATTTTGCCTGCATTAAGCGTTAGTGCATCCACGCCAAGGCGCGCCACATTGATATCGAGCTGACCTGCCCCCTGCGAGGCATCACTGTGGAGGTAGAGCGGCGTTGATTCACCCGCTTCGAGTCGTCGCTGGCGCTCACGGGCTGCCACTGCGGCAATTGCCCGCAGTGGTTGGATCGTTCCTAGCTCATTGTTGGCCAAAGCAACACTGATAAGTATCGTCTCTGGACGAATCGCCTGGGCTATCGCCTCGGGCGTCACCACACCCTTTGGGTTCGCTTTCACCACTGTCACATCATGCTGGTGCGCTGCTGCTAACACAGCGTGGTGCTCAATATTTGCCGTTACCACATGGCCGTGTACGCCAGCAAACATAAGGTTAATCGACTCCGTTGCACCAGCCGTCATAATAATTTCATCTGGCTTGCCGCCCAGCGCCACCGCAAGGCGGTGCTTCGCCTGGCGATAGGCCTGCCGCACCGCTACTGCTGGCGCATAGGGACTGGACGGGTTAAAAAACTGCTCTGCAAAGTAGGGCTGCATCGCCGCCAAAACACGGTCATCCATCGGCGTGGCCGCTGCGTGGTCGCAATATATCATCTCTGGTTTCACTCCAATTAGTATAGCACTCTAGTCCGGATCGGCGAAACGCTGGCCAGTATTGGGGTCAACGCGGTAAATCTCGCGTGCTACCCGCTCATAATAGAGACGCGTCGCCATAACAAAATTACGTAGTTCATCACCGATCAGATAGCTGTAGCGAGCACCCTCTTGTGCTTTGAGGATGCCTTGGTCGTTAATCTCGTAGCGGATAGTATTAGTCTGGATGTGGCGCTTCTCGTCTGTCCACTCTTCGTGCCAAATCCAGGTTTTTTCGTCCAAGCAAAAGAACTCGCGGTGCCGCCCCTTCTCTACTGGGCCAAATAGCTCTGCTCCAATCTCGCTCTCAAGCGTGATAAGCTCACGCTCGGTATAGCGCTTAAAGGGCCGCTTCTTCGACTTGCCAATGCTGGTATCACCCGCCAGCAGCGCATAGGCTTTACCAAGGAGTGAGCTTGGCTTTCTCACTAGGCAGCGTGCTCCTCAGGGTAGTAATAGCTACTAGAACTGTTAGTAGGTGCAGGTGCTTCACGACGTGATTGTCTTGCTTCATCTAGTGACGTGGGTTCATTAGATACACTACCGCTATCACTATCATCATTAATCGCATCATTCCATTTGGCTGGATCAAAAGCACCATTGAGCTTATTAAGGCTATTATAACCTAAAACATGAGCTGCATCTTCTGCCTCTGGTGTTAGGTAGTCCTCTGCTCTATCACTACCTCTTGTCTTTAGAATGTACTCACGCATCTTCAAAACAAGGTTCGTGACACCTTTGGCATACTCTATATTCTGACGGTAAGCCTCCTCGGGGGAGATAGTCTTGACCTTTTTCTCGCCCACTAGGTCATCTGCGTCGCCATCATATATCTTTGCTACTCGGGCAAGCTCTTCTTTGACGCGGGCGGCCTTCTCGAGCCGTTTAAGATCCTCATACGACATGATACCCGAGCGACTCTCATCGCCTTGGGATTTTGACTCCTGTGTCACACCGCTCTTATGTGTGGGCTGTTGTTGTTGTGTGTGATCTATCGAAAAGAAACTCTCGCCGCTCATATATGAAATAACCTTTGTACATTTGCCGTTGTGGCGGTGGCGATGCGCGCGATAGGCAAACCTTTCTTAGCTGCTTGGTCGCGGGCTACCTCCTCCACATAAGCCGGTAGGTTGATTCTACCACGGAAGGGCACCGGAGTCAAGAAGGGGGCGTCGGTCTCAAGCAGTATGGCATCGAGTGGGAGATCAGTGTAGAGCTGCTGCTGAGCACTGTCTTTTGTGAAGGTGCTGATGCCATTGACACCAATATACAATCCGCGAGCACGCCCCTGCTCGAGCTGAGCCTGGGTATCGGTAAAGCTGTGCAAAACGCCGCGCACTGGCTGGGCATCGTAGATAGGCCAAAAGTCCTGCCACACTGCGCCGTGCGCTTGTTTCTCGTCGCGCACGTGGAAGCTAACGGGCAGCTGAAACTCCGCCGCGAGCTGCAGCTGCGCCTGAAGGCACTGCTGCTGCGCTGGGCGGGCACTATTGTCATAAAAATAATCCAGGCCAATCTCCCCTACCCCGACAATGACGGGCCGGCCCTGCCGCAGTGGCTTCTCAGCGAGAAGCTCGCGGATAGCGGCAATGCCCGCCTCACCCGCTGCCTCAGCATCATGAGGATGAATACCCACCGCTGCATAACAGTGGTCGCGCGCCAGGGCAAACTGCACTGCCTGACGCGAGCTGCGCACATCCGTCCCCACACAGATCATAGCAATGCCAGCCCGAATAGCCTGCTGATAAGCTGCCTCGCGCGCTGCATCGTCGTAGAACTCGCTATCGTGTAGGTGGCAGTGCGAGTCGATGAGGCGCGGCATGGGTGATGCGCTGCCAAGAGTATGTGTCGTATCACTTGTCATAGCTTACTCCTTTGTTTATGAGGTTGCGTGAGCTCGTGGGTCAGGAGTGTGAATATAGCGCTTTGGGAACAGTGGTGGGACGTCGGCTGGTACGACGCCAGTACCAAAGATAGTGTGAATGGCCTGAGCGGTGGCAGGCATGAAAGGCACGAGCTCATCGGCAATCTGCAGCAAAGTACTGGCCGCATAGGCTAAGACTTCGCTCAGGTGTGACTCGGCATCGTGGTCGGTCGCGCGGCGCTTAGCGATCTCCCATGGTTTGACCCGCTCGAGGTATTGGTTGAGGCTGCGGACGGAGCTCCACACTTCATCGAGTGCTTTGTCAAACTCCAGCCGCTGCATCATGTCGCGGTAGATGGTCATATCGTGCTCGGCTTGCGGCGCATCGCCAATCACTCCTGCTTGGTAGCGCGTCAGCATGGCTGCCACCCGCTGCACAAGGTTGCCGAGGTCGTTACCGAGCTCGCCGTTGTACGCCTTCTCAAATTTCTCCCAGGTGAAATCTCCATCGTCTTGGGTAGGAATATGGCGAGCAAAGAAGTAGCGGAAGGCATCAGCCCCATAGCTCTGGATAATCTCCATTGGGTCGACCACATTGCCAACTGTCTTGCTCATCTTACTACCCCCAACGTGAACAAAGCCGTGGACGAGCAGTGTCTTCGGTAGTGGGAGGTCGAGCCCGAGCAACATAGCGGGCCAGATCCCTGCGTGGAAGCGCAAGATATCCTTGCCAATCACCTGCACATCGGCTGGCCAATATGCCTGCCATTCTGCCCTGTCCGGATAGCCCAGCACTGTGATGTAATTGGCTAAGGCATCGAGCCAGACGTACATCACCTGGCTGTCGTCGCCTGGCACTGGCACGCCCCAGCTCAGTGTCTTGCGCGGGCGGCTAATCGAAACGTCTTGGACACCATTTTTGATAAGCTCGAGGAACTCATTTTTGCGGAACTCGGGCACGATTTTCATCCGGCCTTCAGTAATGGCTTGGCGAATCTGCTCGGTAAAGGCACTCGCTTTGAGGTAGTAGTTCTCCTCTGAGACGCGTTCATACGGCGTTTGATGATCAGGACATATACCATTCGTCTCGTGGACTTCCTTGTCAGTAAAGAATGCCTCATGCCCCACGCAATACCAGCCCTCATAGGTGTGCTTGTAGATCAGCCCTGCCTGAGCAAGCCGCTGCCAGATGTACTGCACTGCTGCGACGTGGTGTGGGTCAGTCGTGCGGATAAAGTCAGTGTATTCTGCACCAACTGCCTCCATCAAGACTTTGAAGTTGCCATACATGCTGTCCACATAGCCCTGTGGGTCGAGCCCATTCGCCTGAGCCTTGGCAGCGATTTTATTACCGTGTTCGTCTGTGCCAACTTGGAAGCGCACCTCGTGGCTATTCTGCCTCTGATAGCGCGCCCAGATATCGGCCAAGAGATAGTCGAGCGCATTGCCAATATGCGGCTTACCGTTGACATAAGGAATAGCAGTGGTGATGTAGGCGTGTTGTTTGGTCATAGGGGTATTATAGCATGGGGCGAGTTAGGGTGTCTTGGGCTACTGCCGCTTGGCAATATCAATCAGCACATAGAGCTTATCCGTGCTCTGCATCAGGGTGATGGTGTCGTCCTGGTCGTTCATCCAGACGGTTGAGATAGCGAGACCTTCTGCAGCATGCTCAGCTTCGTCCACCTCATCGCTTGGATCACCCCAGGCTGTTTGCCCAGCCTGCACGTATTGGCGGTAGAGGTCGAGGCACTCTGCTGTGGGTGAACCATTAGCAAACCATACGACGACCATCGATACAGCACCACCTTCGCTCGACACCATAACCCGCAGCGGCCCATCATAATACCACCAGGTATTTTCCTCTTGCTTCATGAGCTGCCAACCTTGGCTCTGCATTGTAGTATCAAACTGCTGCATAGAGCGCAGTGATGGTTGGCTGAGGATGCGGTCGATCCAGCCAGTGAATTGCTCTGGAGAGAAGTATGTCTCCTCATGTAGCTCACTCTCCAGGCGCGGCAATGGATCAGGGCCAGGATAGGGACGAATCGTGCGCGGGCGGCGGGCACCATCGGACGGTGCACCAGTTTGCTCGCTGACAAGGACAAACATGATTGTCTTGTCTTCCTTGTTGAGATTGATACTAACATGCTCCCGCGAAGCTGGTGTTTGTGGAGCAAAACCCTTCCACACCGTACCAGTGAGCTGACCTGTGCGTTGTACGTCGGTCGGCCAGCCCCAGGCCGCTGTGCCAGCTGCGCAGTATTCGTCGTAGAGTGCGCGGCACGCGTCTGCTGGTAATTGGTGAATCATATCGATAACTGGGCTACTCGCCACCGATGTTACAACGTCATTTTCTATTGTAGCAAGCAATGGCATGTGACCATCGTAGTGCATACACTGCTCGTGCCCCGTCTGCGGCTCTTGCTCACGTGGCTTGACGAGCTGCCAACCAAATTCTTGGATGAGACTATCGTACACCTCATACGTCATTGGCCAGGGGAGCTTACGTAGGGCATTAATAAGTGAGACCAGTTGTGCACCATTAATAGGCTTCGGCGCTTCTGCTGGCTGAGTCGATGATTGGTCTGCGTTCATAGTACCTCATATTTTCTTTATAGATTTCTCTTTAGCGTTAACGTGTTTGTATCGTACCACGTTTTGGTATGACATACTAGTGTTCAGTCATATTGTTGACAATATTGCAATCTATACTATATAATACACTACTCTGTTATGGAACATCGCTCATCATCCCACCCTCCCGAGCACTCGCCAGACAATAAGCGGACAGCGCAGCTGGAGAAAGACCGCCAGTACTTGTTATTTTTGCTCGCGAATGACCTTGGCTATGACACGCGTGATGTATCTATCTCTTCTGGGAGTAGTAACACAGAAGCATCAGTCAACCCCGCTCACTACATGATAACAATACCGCCGCGTCAGGAGTGCCAGCAACCAGGCCGGACAGTGGCTATCTACCCTGATATCACGCTTGTGTTCGATACGCACGCGACGCAGCAATGTCGTCCTGAGCAACATAGGTCGCTTGAGAGCTGCACAAAGGAGGAGTTGCTAGCCCTCATCAAGCAAGACGCAGCCTGCGGCCTAGAGCTCCCTCATGGCCAGCGCTTTACGGCAAGCATGGTTGATGCGCTCACTCATCCGATTGCCGATGCCCGGGCGCGCATCACTGAGGCTAGGAAGATGGAGCAGCAGCACCATATAGCTCAAACCCGGCGCTCACTTGGCAAAGTAACCATCCACCGCGCTGCCGGAGAGCTTGGTATTGCCCCACAAACCGTTGAGAAGGCACTGGATGACCCTGCAATTCATGAAAAACTTGGCAAAATCGCTACCACCCAGCGCGGCACAGAACTGCAGCATCTCCTGACGCCACGCCAAGTAGCGACCCTCGCCGAGCACCTCCAGTCTACCCCACCACCAGAGGGATATCGCACGCTTAATGGCATTGCTAAGAAGCTTGGCATTGGCGGCAATACAGTGCGGCGTATTATTGATGAGCTTAATAGTGCCGGGGCTGATATCCACGGCAAGGAGTACCACAAAGCGACTGGGTTATCATACCGCTACTACTCGCCCACCGACCAGCGAGAGATCGAGAGCTGGGCGCGTGAAAAAGGGCTCTTTACTCCTGCGCCGGCAGGATATCTGCTCCGCACGGCTGTTGCTGAGAAACTCCATGCTACATACGCGACGATCAATCACGCTATTAAAGCCCTTGGTATAACACCCGAACAATACCGCGTACGACGTCAAAATGGCCAGCCATCTCACAAGCGAGGCTACCACCTCTCACCTAGACAAGCCGAGCAAGTGGCAGCTTACCTGGGGCGATCGCTTGGTGCGACGGTTCGCTAAGCACTTAGGCTTGGTACACACTCCTACTACCTATGCTATAGTATGGTAATGCGTATGGAAAAACCCCAGCAACCAGCACAATTACCCGAGGCATTTGACAGTCATACTGCTCAAGTAGAAAAGCTCAACGACTTGCACAAACTTCTGCGCTTCTTGCTTGAGAATGATCTCGGCCTTTCTACTCACGACCCGGCGCAGGCATATATGTCACAACATATTCAAGAAACATCTGCATCACAGCAACTCCTTCGCTTTATTGCAACCATCCAACCACACGACACCCAGCCTGCTCGTACCGTTATCACCTATCCAGATGTTGCTTTTGTTTTTGATACTCCAGCTGTAGAACAAGCCACGCAGATTCAGGGCAATAGCTATCAACCATTGCATGAGTATAGAAAACATGATCTTGCTGAGCTCGTGCAAAATGAGACGTGTGGTGTTGCTCTATCGACCGATCATCATTTTGCCTGGTATATGTATGATGCACTCACGAACCCCCTTGCTGATGTGCATCAGCGTATCGCTGCCGACCAGACGAACAACAACTGGCTCCATGGCGTCTATCATCATGGTCCAGAGCCACTTATATCTGTTGGCCGGGCTTCTCGCCACCTTGATATAACACCGCATGCAGTCGAGAAAGCGTTGAGGAATCCTCAAGTTATCCAGAGGATTGGCGAGATCATTGTCGCTCCACGCGGCAATTCGATGCGCCCATTCATCACACCCGAACAACTTCTGATCCTCCAAGAGCATCTTCGCCCCCACAACGCCGATACTCATATACTCCTCCCTCCACGAGAAGAAGAAATGACCTGCCCGCAACTCGCCAGAGCACTTGGTGTACACGACATGACCGTGCGACGAGCTATTACTGCCCTTAATCAAGAGAAATCCGAAGGTGAGGATAGTCTGACCGGCACAACGCGCAAAGAGCAAGGTCGACGCCCAACCGTATATTATTCACCTGAGCAGCAGGTACGTATCCTCGCCAAGCTTCAAGAGAAAGGTTATCCTGTGCCAGCAAAGCTGCGTGACAAGCTGGGCGAATACCTCACGCATAAAAATTAAAGATGCTACAATAGTAGCTATTATGACTGTACGACTCCGCGCGACACAAATGCAACCCAGAAATATCCCAGAAGAACCAACAGCCCTCTCTCATACACCAACACTGCTGGATTTATATGCAACATTAAAGCAGTTAAGAAATCGGCCAGGATATCACTAACTTATGTAGTATAAGTAACTACTTCCCCGTGATACGCACAAATATCATCTCGTGTTCGTCTGGCCCTGGGTTGTGGATTTTGTGCTGCGTATCGGGTGGAAAGATAAAGACGTCGCCTGGATTGTAGGTATATGTACCATCTGCGTCAGACACCTCACCGCTACCTTTGAGGACGATCATTGTCTCTTCGACACCAGGGTGATCATGCCAATCAAAGGTCGCGCCTGCAGGCAGCCAACCATGGGTGATCGCCTCGCAATATGGGCTCGTGGCGTGCTCAGCCGACACATAGACTTTGCGTGCTCCACTGCCACCATGGGCAGATTCTTTAGGGATGGTGGTTGCTGGACGTTTGATAATGCGCATGGGTTGCTCCTTTCTATTTACTTATTGCTGCAGTTTTTGCTTATAGTAAAAGGCGTTTGCCTCGATCTCTTCCACTGTGTCTGGGAATTGCTGCCCAAGTTGGGTGCGGCTCAGCTTCAGCACAGCATCTTGTGGGCTGAGCTCAGATGCAGCCAGGGCTTGGCGCACATATTCGCGAATACACCAATACTGCTGGCCATCCTTGATAAGCTGCTCCCTTGGCGCACTGAGCGCACCAACCATCATGCCTGTGGCAGTGCGGCTCGCTTTTTTGAATATGGTGATGCCGACGGCGACAATCAGCAGCCACAGCCCAATAAGCAATACGATGGCGCTTTGCTTGGGGTTGCATATTGCCACCAGCACAAGCGCAGCAGTTATACCGACGGCGATCTTGTGCCGCCGCACGAAGCTACTCTTCTCCCCTGGCTGCTGCGCGGCCTTCGCATTGGAATCGAGCTCAGTAGGAAAGGGATATGACATCTCACTCAGCGCGCCACGTGCAATAATGTGCGAAATATCGTCGCGGACAGTTGGGTCAAAATGCTCTATGCGGTAGTCGTCCTGCAGCTTCTTGGTCGATCCATCAATAATATCAACTACCATAGTAACACCGGTCTGAGCTGCCATATCCCCCAGCGTTACGCCAGCTCCAATGCCAAACGAATTCTTAAACCATCCCATGATCATACTCCTTCTCTTGTATCCACCCACGGTCGATTGATGGGCAAACCTTTTCTTATCACAGAATAGCTGATGTAAT
This sequence comes from uncultured Candidatus Saccharibacteria bacterium, assembly GCA_963519835.1. Taxonomy (GTDB): domain Bacteria; phylum Patescibacteriota; class Saccharimonadia; order Saccharimonadales; family Saccharimonadaceae; genus Saccharimonas. The sequence goes on along the minus strand of CAUQNE010000004.1, from coordinate 64,143 downwards.
TATATATTGCAAGGTATACGGGAGGAGCCGACGCAGTCATACCACGGAAGGGCTTGACGTTCGGCTATCTGCAGATTGCCGTTAGTCTTCTCGCATCATTGCCAGCACCGCAAACCGCCCACCAATGTCACCCGCTGCGTGCGAGAAGTAGTCGGGGTTTGTTACTGTATCGACAGGCGAGATGTGGATATTGCGTGGCGCAATGCCCGCGCGCTGGCACGCAGCGGCATTAAAGCCCGGCAAGTCAAGATGAATACCGTCAGCGTCGTGCGAGCAAAAGGAATGCCAGGCTGGGTCAGCCATTTGGTCGAAATACTGCATGACATAGCTCTGCCGCTGCGCGCTCGGGCTCATCCAGACAATGATATCCTCCGCCCGAGAGCCTTCGTGGATGAGGCGATCAATTGTCCGGACAAGTAGCGGTGAGAGTGTCGAATGCCGCCCCAGATGCAATAGCGCGAGCACCCGCTGCACTGGGTCATATAGCACCGTCGCCACGCAGTCAGCCACCGGCAACAGCAACCCCACTCCAGGCGAGCGCGTCACAAGGCCATCTGCTACCATCTCGGCAGTATGACGAGTCGTCGCAGCCCTATCGACCTCGCAGAGCTGGTCATAGCTGCGACCTGCGCCATAGACAACCCGCTGATACACCACATCTGTGTACGCAGCCCCACTCGCCTGGCAGAAGGCCTGTCGGTGTGCCACTACCTGCGGGTGGTGTATCTCACTTAGCGTGCGGTCAAGCATTGTGCCATCACTGCTCGATGACACGCTAACGAGGAGTCCTGGCGGGAAGCAGGTAGGCTGATCAGCCCGGATCATCGCGCGCGCCACTCCTGCATAATAGCGAGCCACTGGGTAATCGACACATCCTCCGCCCGCCAGTCTGGCGATATACCAGCGTTCTGTAGTATCGTCTCGATTTCTGTCTTATCTAGTGCAAGGCCTGCCGCAAGTGCACTGCGCAGCTTCTTGCGCTTAGCTACAAAGCCCGCCCGTACCACGCGGAAGAAATCTTTTTCGTCCGCTGGCGACACGAGAGGCTGAGTGCGCGTCTCAAGCACCACTACCTGCGAATCTACCTTGGGCGGTGGCACAAAGAATTGGCGCGGTACCACTGGGCCTTGCTTCGCCTCAGCATAGAGCTGCGCGCTCACTCCCAATAAGCTCATTGCACCGGGCTCAGCAGCAATTCGTTCAGCCACCTCCTTCTGCACCAGCAGTACTGTGCGGCGCGGCTTATTCTCCGCTGTCAGCAGCTTTTGGACAATCTTGCTCGTAATGTAATACGGCACATTTGCTACCACGACATAGCCAGTAGGAAGCTGGCTAAGATCAAACTGCAGAATATCCTCATGTACGACTGTTAATTGCTTGCCAGGGAATTGTCCTGGTAGTTTGCGCGCTAGATCAGCGTCGTACTCTACCGCGGTTACCCTGCCCGCCCGAGCAAGGAGCCGGCTCGTCAATGTACCAAGTCCCGGGCCAATTTCCAATACTGTATCGTCAGGGGTTAGTGCCGCTGCATCGGCAATCGCCGCTAGCATATCCGGATCTTTGAGCCAATGCTGCCCTAGAGATTTTTTGTTTTGTAATGCCATGATTGTATTATACCAGGGTTAGCGATGTTATGCTCTGCGTGAGTTTCTTATACTGCCGCTAGACTACTCTCAGTTTTTGTCATTTTCTCACCTAATTATCTACAACTATGAAGAGAGAAAGGATAGCCTACTTCCCGTCCGCCTTCGTCCAGTCCGTCGCGAGGTCGAAGCCATGCGGATGCTTGGTGGCAAAGCTGCCAGTATCATACACTTTGCCTGGGCCCATGCTTGTCTCAACTACCGAGCAGCGTGGGTAGTTGCCATAATTCGCTGCCACGAGGATGTAGCCGTCTTTATCAACCTTGGCGCCATCATCGCGAATGGTGTAAGTGCCGCCACCACAGTTACGCATGGCGACGTTCATCGGCAAATCATAGTATGTCTCGCGATGGCTCACCCCTTTGCTGTCAGTAAAGTGATGCGCGCCCTTGCTCTTCGTCAATGGATTCTTGGGCTTCGTTCCAACTACTTCTACTTGCGTAATCGGCTGCTTTACCACTGTTTGCGCTGTCAAGCGGCGTTGCACTTCAGCGCCATCCTTCATCTCAACCGTATAGGTCATGCGGCGTATACCTGGCTGGCCAGCTCGCTTGATTGTTTTGCTACCGATGAACTGCTGCTTATCTTTAATCGTCTCGGTCGCAAATGCAATCGGCTCCTCCGCCGTCACCGTATGTGTTGGTGCGCGATGGATGGTCATTATCTCACTTGGCCCGTCCAGTGCAATGTTGCCAGGTGTCTGGAAGCTGGCTCTGTCCTCGCGGTAGAGTACCATACCAGCCGCCTTAGCAATATCCTGCGGCGTTTGCGCTGAGGTGAGCACACGCGAACGCTTCTTGCCATCTATCACAGTGACTAATCGAGCCCGCAGGATTGTCACTGTTGGCGCTGCTTGCGCAAGCGACGCATCAAGGTGGGGCGAGACGGAATCATGCGAGGCATCAATCTTCATACCTGAGGTAGCGATGAGCTCCCGCACAGACGAAGCAGTCGAGTACACAGCACGCTCTCGACCATTCTCTACTACAGTAACCAGTCGAGCTGGCACTGCTGCTGGGCTCTGAGCCGAAGCGTAGCTTGCCACGACAAGGCCGCTTATGACACTCAGCCCCAGCAAGCAGGCGATCATTGGTTGACGATGCTGCCACAGACGATAGAGGCTCTTCGTAATCATCTCGTTCTCTTAGCTAGGCTGCTAGCGGTAGATGTCTTGCAGCCCCATCTTATTCTTACATGTTGGCCAGGGTTGCCAGCCACGACGCTGGTACGTTTCCCAGGCTTTTTGGTCTTGGACCTCTGGTGGTGCTTCTGCTGCGTTGGCATAGCCACCAAAGCCACCCCAAGTCTTGATGTCAAATTGATACGCACCGTAGTAACCATTGCCAGTGTTGGAGGTGTAACCCCCTTCGCAGCTACGTAGTTTTGCTAGTGCTCCTGCAAAGTCACCACTAAAGGTAGTATCGACTGACTTCTTCTTCGTCCCCACGATCTCGACACGGTTGACTGGCTCTTGCGTTACCACACTGCTGAGCTGCTTGCGCGACTCTTCGCGGCCATTCTTCATAATAATCTCGTATGTCACGGCCTTCTTGCCTTTTTTACCCTCAGTCTTGACTTCTTTTTTGCCACGCTCGCGGTCGGCATCCTTAATCTCCTCCGTCTTGAAGTCGACTTCTTCCTCTACTGTGACCGTCTGCTTGCCATTACGCCAGAGCTCTACGGTCATACCAGCCGTTAGTGGCGTGCTAGCTGGCACCGATAGCGTATCATCAGCGCCTAGAGTGATTTTCTTAGCCTTAAGCATTGCACCGACCGTCTTTTCCATCGTATATGCTTGGATTGTTTTGCCATAAAATACGAGCGTAAAGGGCGTTGCGCGGCGGATCGTCATCACCTCTGCCGCCCCATCAGCAATGATATCGCGCGAGCGAGCCAGCACCGCTTGGTCTTCATCGTGCAGTGGAATACCCGCCTGCTCTGCAATCTGCTTGCCCGTGCGATAAGCGGTAATAAGCTTCGTATCTGCCCCGCCATCGCGAATCACCACTGGCCGCGCTCGATAGATATTTACTTCGTACGAGGCGCTCTCAAGTGGTGTATCAAGCTCAGGCTCAGTGCGGTCTTTGTCATCAAGCCGCACATTTGCTTCACGCAACGCATCACGTAAGGTAGTCGCCTTGGTGTAAAACCCGCGCTTGGCCGTGCCTTCGTGCAATGTGATGATATGCTCGCCACTGCCTGGCTGGCGTGACGCTGCATGGACGGACGGAATCCGCCATAGACCAACACCAACCAGTGCAACCATACCAGCGATAGCAAGATTGCGTGGCGAGAAAAATTTCAAAAATGGAATAGACTGTATCATAATCTGCGTAGCAATGTACGCTACGATGTAGTATAGCAAAATGCGGGCAAAAAAGCTAGTGGATAGCCCAGAAAAACCCTCCTTGAAACCTCACTACATCAGGGGTCGGAATATCGCTACTACTTATGCTCAGCAACCAAACTTCGCACCACTGCCGCGTCATTCCACGGTTGGCGCTGGCCATTAATGATGCGAAATTGCTCGTGGCCCATACCAGTGATAAGAATGGTATCGCCCGCCTGAGCAATAGCGAGCGCCTGGGCAATGGCCTCGCGCCGGTCGGCAATCTCCTTGGTGTAGTCTGCCCCGCCCGCCTGGTGGATGCCGCGCAGGATTGCCTGGCGGATGCCAGCTGGCTCTTCGTTGTAGCTCTCTTCGTCGGTAACGATGATCTGGTCGGCCAGACGAGCAGCAATCTCCCCCATGATGGGTCGCTTCGCCTTGTCGCGATCGCCCGTCGCACCAAAGACCAAGATGATACGCCGCTTGGTGATAGCCCGCGCTGAGGTCAGTAGCTTCTCAAGTGCATCAGGAGTATGGGCATAATCGACTACCACATCATATGGCGTATCCACCGGTACACGCTCGAAGCGCCCTGGCACGCCAGTTAGGTTAGCCACGCCCTGGGCAATGTCCGCTGGTACCACGCCCAGCAATTGGCAAGCAGCCGCTGCAGCTGTCATATTGTAAATATTAAATATCCCTGGAAGATGGGTTGTCAGTGGTAGCTTTGTCGCGCCATCAATAAGGACTGTTGCACTGCCACCCTCTTTGCGGGTCGCTGCCTGCGTGATGCGGGCTGTGGCGGCTGCGTCTTGGCCATAGGTAATCTTCTGCTCGCGCGCCGTGTATTTGTCGAAGAATGGAAACCACTCGTCATCACGGTTGAGCACAATAAAGCGCGGCTTCCGGGCAAAGAGTTTGCCCTTGGCGGCGGCATAGCGCTCCATCGTTTTGTGATAGTCGAGGTGGTCTTGGGTGAGGTTAGTCATGACCGCAACGTCAATCGGCACACCATCAAGCTTATGTTGATCAAGCGCGTGGCTGGTAATTTCTAACACAACAAAGTCCACGTTGGCTCGCTTAGCCTCAGCAAAGAACTGCTGCATCCGCGCGGTAGAGCCGACTGTCGCATTGAGGTCGTTGAGCTGGCGCTGACCTGCCACCTCGATCAGTGCCGTGGAGAACATTGCGGTGCGGCGGCCACTCGCCTTAAGGATTTCATTGATGTAATTAACAGTGGTCGTTTTACCATTCGTGCCCGTCACGGCAATGACGCGCAGGTGCCTCGCTGGGTTGCCATAGCGTGCTGCCACTAGGGCAATGCGGCTCCGCCGATACGCTTCTTCGAGAGTGTGGATCATCGCTGCGGGCAAGAGGCGGCGCAGCTGCTTTACAAGTGTGTTTTTCATTTTTTTAGTATAGCATTTTTTGGCCGATGGCGGGTAGTTCTAGGGAGTAATTTTCTCAAGGCGGGCATATTGCACATTAAGCTTCTTGGTAGATCCATTTGCAAAGCGCACGCTCACTGCCATGCCATCGATGTCGATCACCTCACCATCACCAAACTGGAGCGACCGTACCATATCGCCAACCTCATACGGCATGACCTCATCTAACGCGTCATCGTACATTGGTGTAGCTGGTTCGGTATGCACCATCGACAGGCCAATGCCCATATCGTCGAGAAAGCGTGATGGGCTGTTGTAGCTGCGGCTACCAAATTGCAAGCGGCTCTGTGCATAGCTCATATAGAGCTCCTGCCGAGCACGCGTCATCCCCACATAGCAGAGGCGACGCTCTTCTTCGAGTGCGGCTGGCCCCTCTTCGAGTGCCCTGGCGCTAGGAAACAGCCCATCCTCAAGCCCCACCATATACACCACCGGAAACTCCAGCCCCTTGGCAGCGTGGAGCGTCATCAGCGTCACGCTGTGCGCACCCGTCGCTTGATCGGCCGAAGACATAAGCGCAACTTCTTCAAGAAAGTCTGGCATACTGGCAAAGGCCCGTGCATCAGACAGCAGTGCACTGAGGTTAGCCTCGCGATCATCAGCCTGGGGCGAGCCATCAAGAACATAGTCGCGGTAGCCCGTCTTGGTAATCACATCATCAATCAGTTGGCTTGGATCAGCCGCAGCCTCGACCTGCGCTTGGAAGCTGCGTAACAACTGACCCAGCTGTGCGAGAGCAGTCTGCGCCCGCTTCGTCAGTGCTGCTGCCTGGCGGGCATTAACCAGCGCACTAATGATATCGAGCCCACTGGTACTCTGCCAGATGAGGAACTTCTCTAGGCTCGTTGCGCCGATCCCCCGCGTTGGTACATTCGCGATCCGGCTAAAACTCACACGGTCATTTGGCTGGTAGATAAGACGCAGATAGGCCAAGATATCCTTAATCTCCTTACGGTCATAAAACCGCACCCCACCAACCAACTGGTATGGCACGCGCTGCTGGTTGAAGGCCCGCTCGAAGGCATAGCTCTGTGCATTGGTACGATACAAGACAGCAAAGTCGCTATAGTCGCGCTCACCCATCGCCACCTGCGCAGCAATCTGGCTGGCAATGGTATATGCCTCCTCCGCCTCATCATAGGCAGCTTGTACTTGCACTGGTGCGCCTGGGCCCGCTGCCGTCCAGAGGGTTTTGTCTGTCCGCTGCTGATTTTTGTTAATCACATTGCCAGCGGCTTCGAGAATGGCACCCGTCGAGCGATAATTTTGCTCGAGCTTCACCACCAGCGCGCCCGGGAAATCGCGCTCGAAGTTGAGAATATTCGTAAAATCTGCGCCACGCCAGCTATAGATCGACTGCCAGTCATCCCCCACCACGCAGATATTGCGCTGTGGGTTCACTAGCAGCTTGATAATCTGATACTGCGCAGCATTCGTATCTTGATACTCGTCAACAAGAATATGCTTAAACTGCGCCTGGTAGCGCTGACGCACCACCGAGTGGTCTCGCAGGAGGCGTACCGTCTCGAGCAAAAGATCGTCAAAATCGAGCGCACCTGCATCGGCCAGCAGCTGCTCATACAGCTGGTAGATCTCTGCCACTGCCTGCTGGAAGGGAAACCGCGCACTGGCCGCATAGTCACTGGGCGAGAGGAGTTGATTTTTGGCTTTGCTAATTGCTGCACTGGCAGCACGCGGTTTAAGCCTGTCCGTACCAATGGAGAGCTGCTTCATCGCTTGTTTGATGAGCCCTTGACGGTCGTCTTCGTCGTAAATCACGAAATTTGACGGAATGCTAATGGCCGCACCATCACGCCGCAAAATCCGCACACAAATGCCATGGAATGTCCCCATCCACGGCATAAAGGAGCGGGGCGGTTGGTCGGTTGGCGGTGTGTGAGGTGAGCTTACTTGAGTAGGCCCGGCAATCTGCCAGAGGCGCTGGCGCATTTCGCGGGCTGCTTTGTTGGTAAAGGTAACAGCCAAGACTTCATTCGGCCAAATGCCCTGCTCGGTCAGGAGGTAAGCAATGCGGTGTGTGAGTGTTTTTGTCTTGCCACTGCCCGCCCCTGCAAGAATTAGGACCGGGCCATCAGATGCAACCACTGCCGAGCGCTGGGCGTCGTTCAATCCATCAAGTATATCCATAGTAGCCTATTATACCGGATGCCGCTGCACTGATGCTAGGTAAAGAGTGTGTAATAGACCGCGCCAAGGCCAGCACCAAGCGCTAACAGCATGACGATCCACAGCAGCCAAATCCAGCCAGCAGCTTGCTCGGGGCGGCGGCGCGACTTCTTTGGCGCGTGAGTAAATTCCTCGGCGCTGTAGATTGGTGCAACGACATTGCCTTCGTTCTCTTCCTGAAGTGCTTGGTGGAGGGCTAGCGCAGTATCGCCATTTTGGGTGGTGGCAGCTGCTTCTTCGATAGTGCCGACGTGTGCTTGGTCGTTTGCGGTTGGCTCATCATCCCACTCAGTCTCCACTGTCATTGGCTCAGCCTCGACTCGCTCTGCTTCGCCGTAATAGTCAATATCCGGCTCACCAGGGCCAGGCACAGGCAAACTCAGGTCAATCTCATCTTCTGCAAACTGCGGTCCTGCTCCATCAGCCGATGCCTCATGAGAGTCGGCTGGTTCATCCGGGTAGAGCGACTGGTCAGCGCCATAGTGATCCTCTAGCTGGTACATGGGCTCATCATCCGCCGTAGCAGTCTCTAGTGTATCTTGCTCGGGTAGTGGGTAGTGATCATCGGCCGGATAAAGTGCTGGCGCATTCTCGCTCGTATCTGTCAGCGCATCGATGAATTGCTCAGCCGAGGCATGCTCATCATGCGGCGCAAAAAGATGCGGCAGTGCCGATGGTTCGTTATTATCAGCCGGAGCTATGCCGAATGCGCCAGGCTCATCATGATACATCCCCATCGGAGTAGTATCAGCCAATGTTGGCGCATCACCCACTAGCGTATCAGCACCACCCAGTGGGCGCTTATCGACCTTGGTCTCGGCATCAGGTAAGAATGGTGTGTAGCTCAGCGGCTTTTCATCGCCAGGCTGGAGGTCGAGCGCATCTGCAGATGGCGCTCCATCAGGCGTTCCTACATCAGATGCTTTAGCCTCATCACTTGCCGAAGGAGTAATCGATGCTGCTCCTGCGTGATGCTGCGCTAGCTCATGCCCAGGCGCAGGACGAATATCCATGCCAACCACTGGTACACTACTTGTCAGCGGCTCAACCACCGCACCCTGACGACGTACTCGTGGGCGGGCCGCTTGGGCGGCTGCAGCAACTGGAGCTGCCCCACCCACAATATCCATAAAGCGACCACGCGGACGCTGAATAGATGGAGCAGCTGCTTGATCATCATTTGGCTCGGTTGGTGTTGTCTCATCTGCAGTATGCATAGCTGGTACATCGGCAACCGATGGCTTAGTCTGTTGGTCGACTGGCTGAGAAAGCTTGATTGGCACAACATCGGGCGCATTCTTTGGCGTATCCTCTCCTTCTTGCGAAGGTGTTGGTGCATCATTGGTGGATATCTCAGGGCGAGCAGCAATAATCTGCTGCGCCTTGGCTACGACATCATCTGCCGGCGCAAACAGTGGTGTGGTGGGTGCGTATAGCTGCTCCGGTTGGCTATCAGGAGTATCCGACAATTGCGTTGCTACCGTGCTTTGCGCGGTGTCATTCGTATTCTGAGCGACATCGGTTGCATCAATAGCATTCGCTTCCTCGTGCGAGTCGGGCAATGGGGTATCGAGGTATGGTTCAGGAGTCGCTCGGTGCTCATTATACGTACTTAGCAGCGGCAATGGGCGATCGATGTGAGCTTCTGGCATAGCATCCTCAGTGCGCGTCTCCTCTGGCTGTGGCGATGGGTTATCATTAGCCACTGCTGCATCGGGTATGGCGCGCTCGGCCGTTAGTAGTTCTGCTGGAGCGACATCATCTACGTGCGATTGAGTAGATGGAGCGGCGAGTTCATCCTGCCAGGGCATGCCCTCGTCACCAAACGACACGTGTTCACTCAGCATATCTGCATCAGCCACCTGAGCCGCCGTCTGGCTATCATCTGCAACGCTCGTACTGTCTGTTGCCACCTCTGGCCACGCAGGTGTAGCGTGATCTACGTCAGAGGCTTGCACACCTGGTATATTGCCCGATTCATCATATTGCAGCTCAGGCCATGCTGGCTCGTCAAGCGACTGGTCAAGCGGCTGTACTACCTCACTATCAGAGGTATCATCACCACTCAGCGCTACTGGCATATCTGTGCCTGCAGATGTTTCTGGTGCATAGAGCAACTGGTCGTCATTGGCCTCATCGGTATCGCTCACACTGGTTGTATTATCTGGCTCATCCTGTGGTGTGGCGACAGGTACATTATTAGCCGTATACGCATCATCCGCTGGCTCCACTACCACCTCGGCAGGGGGTAGCGAAGTATCACTCTCCTCCTCTGTTGGTGGCGGGATAACAAGTGGTTGCGGAGCAAAAGCATCATCAAGATCATCAACGACGGATGTTTGTGCTGGCTCAGTCTCATCATCTTGTGCTTGATTCACTTCATTGAGATGGCGAACGAGTGCTTCATCCTCGTCATCACCCTCGGCGTCTTCGCCTGCAAATTGATACGGCATCGTTGGCGTCTCCGACTCAACTTGGTCGATTGTCGCCGGCGTCTCTTCCTCTGTAGCCGCAGCAGATGCTTCCTCGCTCGCTACGTTGTCGCTCGATATTGATGATGCTACATTATCTGTTTCTGCTGCAGGAGCTGGTGTACCCGAATCTGTTGTAGATGCTACACCATCCATCGGTGTCGCCTCTTGGGCTGGCGGTGCAACAAACGGCCGCGCTGCCGACCGGCCGAAGAACTGGGCTCGATCGGTATATGCGTCATCATCCTCGTCGTCGTCATCGCTGGCTGGGGTAATAATATCGTCAGGGTCAACCGTCACAACTGCTGCAGGCTGAGATTGAGATGACATGCCATCTGTCGTCGTCTGCATTGGTGTTGCTGTATCAACAGAGGTCGCTTGAGTTGATTCTGCATCATCCACCGCATCAGTTTGCTCTAGATTGGCAGGCATCGATGCCGGTTCACGTTCTGATGCAACGACCGATTCTGACAGCGCTCGGGCACGGTCAACGGCTGGCTCAGGCTCAGCCGATTCATACGATTCCCCTGCCAGCTCCGCCCCGTCTGGCTGCTGCGACAGTGGCATAATTGTCAGCCCACGGCGGCGCACAGGCGTGCTGCCAGTATTAGTATCAGAGGTTGCATCAGTGACTGTAGTACTATCATCAGCCTGCACCGTGTCATCAGTGCTGTTAGTGTTATTTTGAAATGCTAATGCAGGTGACTGCTTAGCTGGCGTTGCAGTATCTGGTGAGTCTGCCTGCTGCACTGAACCTGTTGAGGTGTTGTTATCCTGAACACGTGGCGTGCTTGCACCTTGCGTACCATCACTTGCCTCAGGGCGAGCTGGAGTTGTTACTGGCGTTGTTTGTTGGGGTGATGCAGCTTGTTGAGTGCTTGATGAGGCCGAATCCTTGCTTGGTGTGGTGGCAGGTGCTTCAGACGGTTTGTCTGGCGTTGTTGGCAGCTGACCAGACTGGCGCATGAGGTCGTGCACCGCGCGGTCAAGTTCGTCGAAGTCTATATCTGGCATGAACGGTTTCCTTTGTTTGTTTTTATACAAGCGCTACAATTTTTGTGCGGTGCACACCAGTCCACACCCTGATACAACGAACCGGAGCCTCGTATCGAGTTTTGGATACTGCCTCGGTTGTTGATCAATCGTATGCCCACAATGTATCGCTTATGTTGTTTTCTCTAGTGTAGCTTATTTGACATTGTGGTGCAACTCACCTTGCTCATTTCGTGCGAAGTATCAATGCGCTGATTCGCATACTCACACCATCGTGTTGCACTCTCGGCAATAGCCTACCTCTGGTCGATTAGTCGATGACTTCACAAGGAGTGCTCATGCTGTGTGATGTTATTTTTACACTACTTTTTTCATATACGCTGTATTATATACAACGACAGAGCATGCGAAGTTACTGCAAACGACTTGCTGCTACTCTATATCCCTATAGAATACACCAATTTTTAGTGACTAGCAGCTCGACATACTTCGTACTCTACCTATACCCTCTTGCAATCGGCAGGTAATGCATACACAGATTGCTTCTGTTTCACTGACAAAAACACCCACCATATGGTAGGTGGGTGTTCCTATCAGTTGCTTTGGTAAGCTTAGCGCTCGAAGGTGCGGACACTGAGCGTATCCGTCCCACCAGTTGCGCCAGGCTGGCGACCACTGATAATGACGGCTGTAACCGAGGATACATCACCAAAGGCACCTTGGCTCAGCAACTCGCGCGTTAGGTCGCTGCCAAGCTGCTGGCTGTCGGGCCGGACGAAGCTACGCGTTGCATACGACAAGGCAAGCTGTTGCGCCACACGGGGGTCTGGTGCCACCGCAATAATTGGCAACTCCGGTCGACACGCAGCGATACGTGCTGCTGTCGCACCAGAATGCGTCTCGGCAACGATCACTGTTGCGTCAACCTTGTGTGCCACATCGACGGCAGCGTGAGCAATTGCGTTGAGCCGGCGGTTAGTGCGGCCCTCCTCGATGGGCATGTCATTCATCGGCCAGCGCGACTGAGTGTAGCGCACGGTGTCGGCCATCATTTTAACGGCCTCAACTGGATAGTCGCCATTAGCTGTCTCGTCAGAAAGCATCACGACATCTGTCCCAAGGATAGCGGCAGTTGCAACGTCGCTCACCTCAGCCCGGGTTGGCTCGGGGTTATCCACCATACTGGCTAGCATCTGCGTGGCAACAATCGAGAGCTTGCCATACTTGCGGCAGAGGCGGATGATTTCGCGCTCGACGATTGGCACGATCTCTGGGCTTGTCTCGACCGCGAGGTCACCACGAGCGACCATCACACCATCGGCGGCCTTGACGATTGCCTTGAGTGTCTCTGGCTCGATGGCTGCTTTGGTCTCGACCTTGGCAATAATCTGCGCGGTCGAACCATGGCTCAGCAAAATCTGGCGTAGGTTGTTGATATCTTCCGCGCTCTGGATAAAGCTCAGCGCTACAAAGTCAATATCTTTGTCTGCCCCAAATTCGACATCGGCCAAGTCCTTTGGCGTCAGAATGTCACCGCCAAAGTCGGTGTCGGGCAGGTTGAGCCCCTTGCGGCTCATCAAGAAGCCATCATTACTCAGGCGTACCTTGATAGCAGTGTCGCTGACGCGCTCGGTCATCTCACCACGCAATTTGCCGTCGAAGAGGTAGACAGGCTCACCCACCTTGACCTTATCAGCAAGGTTGTACTGAATAGGCAAACGGTTGCTACCATCGTGTTCTTCCACCGCATGGTCGAGGATGATTTCATCACCTGCCGTAATGTCGAAGTGGTTATCCTTGAGTACGCCGAGGCGAATCTTTGGCCCTTGCAAGTCTTGCAAAATCGCAACAGTCCGACCAACAGTAGCGCTTGCCTTGCGAATCCACGCAATCTGATCAAGCCGCTCTTCGTACGAGCCGTGGCTAAAGTTGAGGCGAAAACCGTTGGCGCCCGCCCGGATCAACGCTTCTATTTTCTCTGGTGTGTTGGTGGCTGGCCCCAGAGTAGCCAGTATCTTTGTACGTTTTGTAGAATTATTCATTGCGTACATATTATAGCAGCATAATGCCAAATAGTGAAACACAAGCAATATCGCTTATATGAGCATATATAAACGATAAAACGATAATTTCGGCCAATTTTACCCCTTTCATCACCCTCTCCAGCATACTGATAGCCACCCTCTATTATCCACCCCACATCAGAGATTAATAAATGGATTGGGGCAGTTTCTTCTCCTACACTATTTGAAGAAATAGTGCGAAAAGTAGGATAAGCAGAAAAACAGAGGCTATAGCATTTACCTATCAATCATTTGACAGCACCGTGCAATCACAGTATGCTAGGCTATAACATCACTTTACTATAAGGAGTCTAACACTATGGCACCATCCCTCTTACATCTCGCATTGGCACTCGACTGCTTTGGCGGTATTCTCTATCTCTTGTTTGCGCCGCGCATACCACGAGCTTTCTTGCCGTGGCTGACGGCAGGGATCATCGCGCTTCATCTTGTGGTAGCCGGCATATTGTACTGGCTAGGGCAAGACGGTGAGCTTCTTGTCCTACCTATGGCATTGTATGCTGTAGCACCAATTGTTCGGCGCTACCAGGGCAAGTAAAAACACCTCTATCTCTTGTAAAAAACTTCTCAGAGACAAGACCAACTAGTGTAAATAGAGCAATACCGCAGCGTCATCTACTGCGGTATCTTGTTAGCGAAAAAGGAAATAACGCTAAGCTTGGCTTAGAATAAAGCGCTTTCTCTACGAGAGAAACGCAAACATAATGGCTCGCTCATGAGCAAAAGAGGAGGAATGATCACCCATCGCACCTATCCACCTTGGTGGAGACCTCTGGCAAATACGTTGCCAACCGGCGATAGCGCCCACGGCTGATCGCTGCACCAGTAGCCTAACCCATAGCTACCTCTGTGCTAACATGTGTTCGAAGTACCTTATCAGTACCCCCTACGACAGTGTAGCACTATATCGAACAATTATCAAACGTTTGTTTCATTTTTTGAGAATTTTGTTCGAGATTTTGTACCGAATGTTATATATTGTAACCAAATTATGCATCGCACTACTCATTACTTACAACCATGGCCATCATCTCATCTACTACCTGACTTGCAGCAGAATATGACATTAAATACGCCCGGGTTTCTCGCAAAAACTACGAGTAGGTATACCCATTATGTCGTCATCAATCGTTCCTGGCAGTGCTCTTGCGTAATGATCGCCAGCGCATCATCCACGCGCAAAGCCCCACCCCCACCAGTGCCGCTATGCTGTCGATCATCACATCGCGCAGTTCGCCGCTGCGCCCCGGTACGAAGAGCTGATGGATCTCGTCTGTCACCGCATAGAGACTGCAACTCAGCAGGGCAAGGCTCGCCACGGTGCGCGTTCGCCAGCAACGTATAGTGATGCGCAATGCACGATACATCAATATACCAAGGATAAAATACGCAATGATATGAGCACTCTTGCGCACAAGAAACGTTAAGATAGCTGTACTCACTCCTGGCATAGCCTGCTGCAAATGGCCAACGATCACCCCACTCTGCCCGCTAGAGACAGCAGCGGGTTGGTGAGAGAGAGTGAAGATAACTATAGCCCAGCCACAAACAATCACGTAATTACGTATGATGGCTGTTTTTTGCTTTGTATTTGTCATATAGCATATATTATTTATGGTGAGGCATTTTGTCTAGGTATTTTTTGAAGGGTATCTTGGCAAAGAGATCCTTCATCAAGATAATACCTACTGCCATAATCACTATACAGGCTATGATAGAAATAATTTTCGGCACATGAGTATAGTAGATAATACCCCCGGCAATCAGCACAGCACCAGAGCATAAGATGCTTTGCACACGGTAGCGCACCTTAACATACCGCTGGACATGAATATGCCGTATCACTGCCATACAGGCAAAGGCAATAGCAGTCGAGAGTGCCGAAGCATACACACCAATAACACCCACCAAAGCAAGGTTGACGACGATGTTAATTACTGCCGCCGCAAGGGAGCTATTGGCGACCTCTTTTGTTTTTTTCTTAGCAATGTATATCGCAGAGTAATTGCCAAGGATCGCCTGAAAAAAAGCCCCTATCGCCAAAATGGGTATTAAGCCATGCGCATTTGCATACTCTGCGCCAACGATTCGTGAATAAAATATATCTATCACCAATACATACACCACTGTTGCAAATGAGTATAGCCGCAAGCACATGTCGGATACCTTCGAAAAGAATGCATCTCTATCTCGCGAAGCAATATGAATCGAGGCAGATTCGCTCCAGCTCATACTAAATATACCAAACAATATGCTTGGGACAAATGCAAATTTATTCGCAATCGCATACATACCATTTGCCGCTGCACCAATAAACATTGAGATAATAGTCCTGTCTGAAACGTTGAGCACCCACCATGCAATATTATTTGGCAAAAGTGGAATAGCATACCGCAGCATATCCGAACGCAACGATTGGTGCGTCTCGCCGTGTAGCAAGCGAATGCGTTTCTTGCGCCGAATAATCACTAATAGGTAACCTATGCCTACTAAATTCGCGAGCACTAACGATATCATCAAGCTAAAGGCGGGCAGCCGCATGACCGCAACAAAGACAAAAGAGCATAGTGTACTCACGACGCCAATGAGTATGCTCGCGATAGAAAAATGCTTTGCATCACCAACTCCTCGCGTAAATTGCAGTAGCACTGCCGACACGACAGAGAGCACAATATTGAGACACACAAGAGCTAAGTACGGGATAGCAACAAACAGCGATACAATAGCCAACAGAGCGATGGCCACCCCTGTGATAGGTAACACTATCTTGAATATCGTTGATAGAATGCTACTGAGCCTGTCCGCATCATTGCGCGAATCGATCGCAAACCGAAATGCTGCAAATTCCAGCTGCACCGATAATATTGGCGCAAACAAAGCAATATACGTCAAGATAAGGTCAACCTGCCCATAGTCACTTGCGGACAAATAAAATGTATACAGAGGAACAAGCAAGAACGCGACGGCCTGCGTCGTGATCTTGCTAATCGTGAGGAGAGCGGTGTTTTTTATGAGCTCGGTAGATCTACTCATACGCTTTTTACCGCCTTGTCAAGAAATGCAAATGATTGCTGACGCCTCTTGGCAAGGTTTTTTTCGTAGGCTGTATAATCAACGGCAGATCGTAAATCTTTTTCCGTATCATCTTCTGGCAGAAGTCGATCTGACAATGCAAGGCTATCCACGAGCGAAAGAATCCGATCGTCTTTGTCATAATTCATTCCTTTATTGTACAAGATCCAGAAATTCTTTCTATACTGGGCACAAAATATCACGCCATGGAAAGACGCCGTAAATACATATTTGGCATGACGTATATACCATAAGTATTTCCCTGGGTTCTCATCTTTTGGTAGGATATAACCCTTTGCTGCTCCTTTCATTTTGAGCCAGGTATCAGGCTGCCATATCACGATCTTGAGCCCCTCTTCTCGAGCGAGCTGCTGTATCCGTTGTTCAAACTTACGCGATACACTCACTGCATAAATAAAGATATAGTCCTTCTTGATATGCTCTGTGGGCGACTCTTCTCCATCGCAATAATCGCCCCCATCAATGAGTAGCGTTGGGTCGAGCACCACAGTGCTCTTGATTGCAAAATCTTCGGCTAGCCATTTTTGGCCATTTGGCTCTCTGACCGAGATATGATCAAAATCTCGTATCATGTCGCGAATAGCTTCGGGGTGATTAGTATTGCTACTTACTCGCCGTGCACCAAATGAGGCCGCGTATGATATCTTTGGCTTATTTTCTTCAACAAAATTCAAGAAGTAGGCAGGGTCATAATCATCGATCATTATATTCCACACCTGGTCACTCCCCGCAATATACGCATCATACGCAAAGTGAGCTTCTTGCAATTCTTTGTTAGTGGTAAATGCGCAGCTAGATAGCCTCAGGTGCTTCTTGATGTACCTATCGTAGCTCGCCTGATTGTTCTTGAGCCGGTTGTAGATAAATGTCCGCCCGACATTACGCAGCATACCCTTTGCGCTCTTGTCTCCACTGAAAACTGAGTATAGTTTTTGCTGGCCAGGGCTCGAGAAGTCGATGAATTCGGGCGCAATTCCATATCGCGTTTGCAAGACTTTTTGCAGTGCATATGCTTGCATAATAGACCCACAATTATGCGAGCGATGAAAGGTGATAATGCCGACTTTTTTCATAAGAATATCCTCGTCTTTTAGATTTTTATCAATTTTCTAATTGCAATGAATCCAAGGCTGGTACCAAGACAAATAATCAGTGCCGCCCGTATTCGACCACTGTACTTGACGTCTCGGCTCAATAGTGTGCCCCACTTGAGCCGCCGAACGGTACGTTTGATTTCATCAAATTCTCTTGGGAATTTTTTGCGGCTTGCATACATCAATGCACCGTATGATGCCGAGGCGACAAATAGGTTATTGTCCATTGCCTGGACGAGTTTCTCTGGTGGATTGCAGAGCGCTCTGCCTGTCTTTTGCATATTCTCAATCGCTTGGTAGTGCCGAATGTTAAATTCCTGATGCACGGCGCTTGTCGGGTTAGCCCGATAGTAATAGAGTCTGCGATTGTCAACCGCAATACAGCGCGCCGATATAATCGCGCGGGCCAAGAAGTCGAAGTCCTCCCCTATCGCCATCTGAGAATCAAACCGGATACTATTACTCGTAATAATCTCAGTTTTATACAATTGGCAGCCATTATTACCCTTCTCGAGCCGTCCATTATATAGCGCGGTCAGTGCCTCAGTGCGCGTAAAGACCGACGCCGACGCAGCAACTGGGATAGTCGCATCCAAGAAATCCTGCCGCTCTGCATCGCCAAGTAGGTGCTTTGGTGTGCTCACTATGTCGGCGTCAGTTGCCTGTGCATCAGCCAGGAGATTCTCAATATAGGTTGGGTGGATTGAATCATCTGCATCAACGAAGGTGACGTAACTCCCCTGCATTCGCTCAATACCTTCGTTGCGGGCCGAGCTTACGCCACCATTTGGCTTATCAATGACGACAATCCTCGAGTCCTTGCGGGCAAGATCATGAGCAATATCAAGCGACCTATCCGACGAGCCATCATTGACGATAATAATCTCTAGTGCGCGATGCGTTTGGGCAATAATACTCTCAATGCATTGGCTGAGGTAGTGCTCCATATTGTAGACGGGTACGACAATGCTAACGAGTGTTTTGTTGCTCATACAAAGCTCCTTTCTGAAACAGTGAAACCATGAGAATCGGCAAGATGAAGTTCTTTGCTGCAATATCGAAGAAGGCTTCTGCAAATCCATACAAGATGATGAATAAGAATAGAATGTACAGCTTCGTTGAGCGCTCTCGTCGCATTCCCTGCCAAAAGACGAAGGAAAATATGATAAAACCAACTATTCCATAGCGAGCATATATATATACCGGGAAGTTATCAACCGGAGGTGTTCCGTACTGGGCTTTATTGTACACCTCATCTGATCCAAATACCGACGGAGTGTATGCTGACTGCAGATATTGATCAATCAACTTAGGCCTGCCAGACATAACCCTATTTGCTAGGTCATTATCAACAAACACTGCCGCACCAATGCACGACACAAGAAGGCCGATCACAAACAAATACGGTGCTACCGTGTTTTTCTTACGCGTCCCATGTTTACGAAGGAGCAGCCTATATGCTGGAATAAAGGCAAGACTCAGCAAGAGGCCCATGCGACTACCAGTCAGAATACCAACAGCAATACAAGCAATCAACGCAATACCCGTAAACACCCGGCGAGTACCATAGAGATACATACCACTGAGCAGTACTGGGAAGAATGATAGCGACGCTTGGTTTGGCCCATCAAACCCAAGCGAGTATTTTGCAAATCCATACCGCTGCGATTCATTACCATCAAACCCAACATATACCATCGGCAGCACACCTATGAGCGCCAAAGCAACCACGAGGAGATAAAACCCTACCGAGGTATAGAAAAATATCTTGATAAACTCATCCCGTTTAAGGATCAAGAGCGTGCTCGAAGTTAGTGCGAGCCAGGCGACATTTGGCCACTGAAAAATAACTGAGATCCCAAGTACTGCAATATAAAAGAGCAGGTATTTACAATGCCACCTAGTAAGCTTGTTTGTTATGGCAAAATCTACCAGAATAATCCCCGATAGAACAATGCCAATTATCAGCACTAGAGGCAGCCACGCCGTCAACTGTGGTGATACCACGTAGAGATAGTAATACGCGATCATCACAAACACGAGCGTGGTCGCGAGTATCTTTTTTAGATTTATATTTAGCTTTTGTAGTGTGCTCATAAGTTTTTTATTCTTCTCCCAGCTTCTCGAGGAGCCCTCTATAATAATTGTATAGTGTCATATCTTTGGCAGCTCTTTGGCCTGCTTTGCTCATGACTTGCAATGCGTCGTCCTCTCTGAGAAGTTTTTCTATATTTTTTGCTATAGATTGCTCGAGGTTCTCGTCTGTATCAAGGAGAATAGCTGCTTTGTCTGATGCATATTCTGGTATGCCACCTCTGTTTGTCGTGATCATTGGCAAGCCTGCTGTAATCGATTCTATGACCGTTAATGGCGCAGCATCATTACACACCGACGGCAACACTGCAAAGTCACACCCGCGGTAGAGTAGCGGCATGTTGTCATAATCTATATATCCGGTAAATGTTACGTGCTCCCGATGCGCTTCGGTAAGGTCGCGCAGCTCCTTCAAAAATGGGTTTTTGATATCAGTCCCAAAGAACGAGCTGCCAACCACAAGCAGCTGGTAATTTTGTTCTTTCACCCGATCAAGCGCTCGTAGCAACACATCAATCCCCTTCTCCGGCGTCAGCCTACCACTGAATAATACGATCTTTCTTGAAGCATCGATGGCATATTGTTGATGCAGTAGCTTCGATGCGCGCTTTCTCGTCATTGCAGTAAACCGGGTATTATCAACCGCGTTCTTGAGCACCGATACGTTTTGCAATGGGCCGCTGCCTTCATTACTTTGCGCCGATTTAGCGATCAAGCTATCTCTGATGAACTTGCTCACAACGATAATTTTTGCACCTACTAGATACTTATACGTCTTATAAAAGTTAGTTATTTCATTATGGATATGCACATACACTCTACCTTTGTATCGTTCCTGATTTTTGTGCCACCGCAGGATGTGCGTCTGGATAATCGCATTCTCAAACAGTATTTTGCGATGGTTTTTGCGAGCAATATGCTTTGACACCTTCCTCAAAAAATACAGCCGCTGCAGGATTGCCCGCAAAGACGCACTCTTATTTGTATCGACAAGGCGCTGGAAGATGCTATAGAGTATAGAGTCCGCTGCTCTGATGACCCATGGGGTGTGTATAAAGACGAAATCTGTGTGTGTATACATCTTAGCCTTTTCTATAGCATCTGGTGTTGCGGTGCTATATACCGTGAGGCGAGGGCCGCCTTGCCGCTCGTTCTCATCGATAAAGTTCTGCACCAGATTCTCTACCGCACCCCCCATCACCGAAGGCACTGGCAAGAGGCCAGTCGTTATGATCGCTATAGTTCCTTCTTGGTTCATCGAGCAGCCTCTCCCTCGTATTCATACAGTTGGCGCATGTTTTTCATAATATTTGGTGTCGTGTATCGCGATAGTGCGGATTGGATTGCGTCTTTCTCGCGGTGCAAGGAGCGATGCTTTTTGTAGTACTGGACAGTCGCGCGAAATGTCTGCATATCACGCGCTGGCGTAGCACCCACCAACGAAAGAAGCTCAGCAACCCCTCGGCACTCCAAGGCAACGATTGGCATACGTCCCATCATCGCCTCAAGAATATTAACAGGAAGCCCCTCTTGCTTTGACGTAGAGACGTATAGATCCGACGCCTGGAGCAGCTCTGGTATATCCTTTCTATACCCGAGGAAATGGACTTGATTCTGTATACCGTAGCGAATAGACTGCTTGTGGATCTTACCCTGCAGACTATCTGCACCAACCAGCAAAAGATGCATCGATGTGTCTTGCTGTAAGGTTGTCTTAAGCGCACTGAGCAGCCAAGACTGGTTCTTTCTTTTCGACAGCTCAGCGACGTAGATTATGACGAAATCACTTGGCTTAATGCCTAGCTTCGCACGTATTGCCCGCCGCGAGTCCTTATTGATTGTAATATCAAACTGCTTTGGATCCACCCCCACCCCCGGCACATACACCACACTGGTGGCGAAGTGGCGGTTGGCTCGGGCGTAGTCCTCAGCATTGATCGTGATGAGGACGTCGGTGTAGTGCGCCATCAGGCGCTCGATGGGATAGTACACCAGCCAATTAAGCAGCGGCGCACCCGTAAAGAAGTGGAAGCCATGTGCAGTGTAGATCACCCGTGTGCCGCGCTGTCGAGCCTGTCGAGCGGCAAGACGCGTCACGACACCCCCCACTGGCGTATGAGTGTGGATGAGGTCGTACTGCTCGTGGTCGATAATCTCCTTGAGTTGGCGATAGGCCCGGACATTACTCAGTGTGAAGGGGCTGCGTGTAAATGGCACAACGAACTGCTTGTCGCAATCCTCGATCTGCTCCTCACCCATCGAGGCATAATGCACCTCGTACCCCTGTTCGCGCAGCATCCGCATGAAGGGCCGGTTGAACTTCTGGAAATTGGCAGTGTGTGAGGTGAAGAGGACTTTTTTCTTATTCGAGGGCATTATCGACCCCCGTGACTGTCCGCTCGCTTCCTTCTGTATGGCCACTCATCATCAATACCGCTCCAATCGTCTTTATCATGATCTTGATGTCGGTCAGGAAGCTCAGCCGCTGCACATACTCACCGTCCATCTCGGCTTTACGCTGGTCGTCTAGGTCGTCGCGGCCATTTACCTGTGCCCAGCCAGTGATGCCTGGCTTAACGGAATTAGCGTGGTATTTTTGGCGCAGGCTAATAAGCTTTTTCTCTGTCTTAATGACGGGCCGCGGCCCAACGATACTCATCTCGCCTTTGATGACGTTGAGTAGCTGTGGCAGTTCGTCGATGGATAGCTTGCGCAGTACCCCACCGAGTGGCGTAATGTAGCTATCTGCGTTAGCAAAACTATTGGTTGGCATATTCTTTGGTGCTTTTGTAGACATAGTCCGAAATTTATAAACTGTAAATAGCTTCTTATCTTTGCCGAAACGCTTCTGGCGGAACAAGGCTGGCCCTTTCGATGTGAGGCGGATCGCCGCTGCAACCAGCAGCATTGGCAGCCCTAGAATCACCAGCGCAGCCAGCGCAATGCTCACATCTTCGATGCGTTTTCCGTATTCCCGATACATGGTATACCCCCTTGTTACCCTGTGTTGTTATCGTGCCGCGTACCCGTGCGGCTGCATGCTTCAGCAAAATAAGTTCTGTGTAATGGTGCAGCTAGCGCTTGGCCTTGGCTGCTGTGTGTGCGGCTGCAGCAGCTGCTTCGGCCGCACGCTGCGACTGTGCGTAGTCGTAGGCAAAGAACAATCCTACAATGGCAAGTAGCAATGCACCACCACCACCGAGTGCCATTGCCTGCCCAAGCCCCATGCTTGCTGGTGCGCTTGGTGTATTGACAGCGTCGACTGTTTTGATGCTAATTTTGGTCTTGCCATACAATGCTTTCGTCTGCTTTTCAAACTCGGTAATTGCCTGTTTGAGTAAGGTTTCGCTCATCTTGGGTTCACCGGCGTTCATCGAGACAGTGATGATGTCGGTGTTCTTTACGTGCTTGGCAGTTGTGTTGGCCAGCAGTGTCTCGTAGCTCCCCTTGTATTGGGCGCGGTCGATCACTGGGTCGAGCACCCGCCGTGAGGTAAAGAGCGTCGTATAGTTAGTAAGCGTAATGGTGTTTTGACCCTGCTCTACCCCTGTTAGGAGCAACGTTGCCGAGCTTTTGTACTGCGGCTGCTGGACGGACAGTACATAGGCTGCACCCAGCCCGACACCAACGAGAATGGCAACAATCATCATCGGCCACTTTCGTGCATAATATCGTGTTAGTTGGTAAAAGTTGATTGTTTCCACAATGCCCCCTGTGCGTTATGTTCTCATATTGTTTGTCCCACCTATGTTCGACTATAGCATACATTTTGCCGAGCTCCAAGCATATCTTGCAACATATGGCGATCATACATTTATAGAACAGAGGTTATACCATAAATCGTTGTGGAAAATTCAGCAGCGCTTTGACTCAATTATAATGATATAATAGCGCTATAGAACAATAGTCTTGATATAATTCAAAACGTAAGGATCATCAATGACAAACTCAACACCAACTAAACTAACTTTTCCAGAACTCTTGCATTGGATAAACCTCATCGCAATGCTTCCGTGGGATGCCGCAGGCGATCCTCAAGCCATCAATCATGCCGTCAAGGAAGTTCAAGACAACTACCCATTCAGACTAGAAACGGTTATTTCGGACAGTATAGATCCGTTTCTATGTCACGACGGGATAGACGTCAATCGTCTCAGTTCGACGCTAGCAGTTGTCGCACATTGTACCGAAACTGGCCAAGACCAAGAAATGGCCATCGACTTATTTGCAGAGTATGTTCAAAAGTTACGAAGTACGTGGCCAAAACCACCGCTCCACCAGGAAACCGGAGACCGTTCATATGCACTATGGCAAGGCCCGCACAATTGCTTCGTCGAAATAGTTCACCCTCATGGTTGGCCTCCACTGCTCGTTGTGTGCCCACAAAGCACGCGACTTGAACACGGTGGAATAACGCTCAACGAGTTCATAGGGGACTATATCTTCAGCCGCGTATTTCCACTGCGCGATCTTGGCATTATCAAGACTGCTATCCCAAGCAAAGCGTTTCAGAAGGACGGCAAAGACTATACCCTACGTCAAGGTGACGATCTAACATGGGACGCATTCGAAGAACAGCTAGCCCTCACAATCTCAA
This sequence comes from uncultured Candidatus Saccharibacteria bacterium, assembly GCA_963519835.1. Classification (GTDB taxonomy): domain Bacteria; phylum Patescibacteriota; class Saccharimonadia; order Saccharimonadales; family Saccharimonadaceae; genus Saccharimonas. The sequence continues at coordinate 40,110 of CAUQNE010000004.1, read as the reverse complement.
GGCTCCCACGGCGTTCTTTTCTGATCATTGCTGATTCGCAGAGCCCAGACTATCTTCCTTTCGTCCAGTTCTGCGTCCACAATGATCTGTCGCTCGATTATGCGGTAACTGCCGAGTTTACTGGAGAAGATATTGGGATACGCAAAGCATCATTCACCACCGAGCAACGCCAAACGCTCAATGGCCTCGGATTTGCTTACAACGATCCAGCAATACCAAATTGGGAACGCTATTGCCGATGGCCACTCCACAGCAAAGCGATCACTGACATAGCTCATGCTTGCGTTATACGGCTTCGGGACATAGGAACAGTCAAAACACCAAGCCAACTGCGTTACTGGGGGTGGGTGACCCCAGAAGATCCAAACCCCTATACGCCTGATGGTCAGTTGGATCCAGGTACTGATCAGTTGATGCCTTACCATCTTGGACTTGAGTACGAAGTGTTGGATTAGAGGTAACAAGTGGGTAGTACAGCTCTTCGCTCTACTCCCCACTCTCTCCACCCTGATACTCGCTCAGCGTCACCCGCACGACGCGCTCTTTGCCGTCACGGAGGGTGGTGAGGGCTACGACGTCGCCAGGCTGGTATTCGCCAATCAGGCTCGAGACGTCGCCTTGCTTGCCCACGACGAGGCTATTGATCTTGGTAATCACATCCTTCTCACGGAGGCCAGCTTTATCAGCTGGGCTGCCTGCAACAATCGCGCTCTTGTCGCCACTCGTCATCACATATGCGCCTTCCTTCGCCGAAGCACCAACCTGCTTGGCAACATCCGGCGTGAGCATCACATAGCGCGCCCCAAGGTAGGCTCGGCGCACTCCCTTACCCGCCAGGACCGACTTGAGCGTCCCCTTCATCGCATTGACAGGAATAGCAAAGCTAATGCCCTGAGCATTGGTTGCCACTGCTACATTGATGCCAATCACCTGCCCCGAGCGATTGAGCAATGGCCCACCAGAATTGCCAGAATTCACGGCAGCATCGGTTTGGATGAGATCAGTCAGGCTCTCCGTTCGCTGGGTGCTATTGCCTGAGGTAGAGGCCGTGACAGGTCGCCCTTTGCCAGAGATGATGCCACTAGTGACGGTGTTTTGGTAGCGGCCTAGTGCGTTGCCAATCGCCACGACCGACTGGCCCACCCGCACTGTTGCTGAATCGCCCAGCGACAGTGGCGTGAGTACTGTATTACCCACCTCAAGCTTGAGATAGGCAATGTCATTGAGCGGGTCCTCACCCACCACCCGAACGTCATCATACCGCGTGCCATCCGAAGCAATGACGCGTATAGAGCTCGCCTTAGACACAACATGTTTGTTTGTGACAATGTAACCATCTTTGCTGACAATAATGCCAGTGCCCGCCGCCGCTGATTGGCGAGTGGTCGTGCGGAGCGATGATGATTCTTCGATATTGGTGATGATAGACACCACGCTTTTCGACGCTTTGTCGGCTACATTAGCTACTGCAGATTCATCGGCGGTAGGAGCGAGGTTACCATCGGTGCTAACTTGGTCGCGCTCAGTGACGGTCGCATTGCGATCAATCGCCCGCAAATAAACCCACATCGCCATCGCCACGACAAAGACAAGGGCAAGCGCGCCCGCTGCAATAATAGACATGATTTTTGATTGACGCATGGCGCGCGCCGCCCGCTGATCTTGCGCTGTCATCTGCGGTTGTTGATTCATAACCTCTTTTCCCCTTACCCTTTTTCTCACTTGCCTCGGCTACGCAAGGCCAGTGGCACTCAGGCTGTTAAACAACAGCAAAAGCGTCAGTACAAGCCCAACCGCCAGTGTCGATGGTAAGACAATATCTGCCCCGCGCACCACACCGTGCTGATAGTAGCTATTATAGGCACGCTCACACACAAAGCCAAAGAGCACCAAAAAGAGCGGCAACTGTGCGAGCTTGATCGCCCCTAGGCCAGAGATGGTATAAGCAAACATCCAGTGGTAGCTCACCCAGCCAAGCTCTGCAAAGACTGTCGCGGTAATGAGCGCGTAGGTATGTGTGAGTGGTTCTTCATAGCTACCGAGAACATGCCGTGCAGCACAGTACCCCAGTACCCACAGCGGTAGCACCACCAGGGCGGCATCCCACCGATAGGAGCTCATAGCAAGAGCCGTTGCCCCAAGAAAAACGCCAACGCCCGCCTGAATAGCCACCGAGCGGCGATCTGACCGTGGCTTGAGTACCACCAGCCATAGTGCATGCAGCACCGCCAAGACAACCTGCAGCCAGATCACTCCACTGGCAGCATACATCAGCATCACGACACTAATGCCTACCGTGAGGTCGACCATATTTGCCACAATATTGGCAAGCCAAAAGCGTGGCCGCACCGCGAGCGCGCGCCACTTACTCGCAATCACCAGCGCCAACGCGAGCCAAGGCGACTGCACCTCTAGGACGATCAAAAACAGCAGCGTTGCGAGGCCAAGATTGAGCGCCACATAAATGACCTCACTGACCCGAGACTGACGATGTGTACCATGCAAAAAATCCATTGCCTTTTATTATACCATTTTGGGCGAAAAAATAAGAGCCTGAGCGAGATAATTCTGCTAGCTGTGCTGGTTTCGTAGGTTGCTTTGCTACGCCTCAGTTTGCAGAGTCTCACCATAAGATCACACGCTGCTTCTCTCGCATTTCCTCTGGTGGAGCGTGAAATTTATTGTAATAAATGTACTTTTTTAGATAAGTGTAAGAGAGTTGATACCCAAGGAGCGCTAGCTCTTGTTGCAATTTATCAGAAGGAAGGTGAAACAAATACCGAGAGAAGAATTATGAAATTCAGGTAGTATTGGCTTTGTTTGACAATAGCCATACTATACGTTCTATACTTACTATATATGACAATCAAACTCCATTTTCGCAACACCAAGCAACACTGGGTAGCCGCCGTCCTCGCACCTCTCCTTGTTATTACTGTACCTGTGACTGCCTTTGCTTTGACTGGCTACATTAGCAGCGAGATACCACTACACTTCCCATCGGGTTCGTACAAAGAGGTACTAAATGTACGGCAAGTGACCGACCGTAAGCTATTCGATGCAGCTGCTCAATGCTTTGCTGGTCGCGGGTTGCCACATCGCATCATAAAGAACTCATCTATCCAGGTCCAGGAATCACTCTTTCGTACCAGCATTATGCGCTGCTATGACGAACTCAGCAATGCAAAGCTCTCCACCCAGGATCCTGAGTGGACAAAGACGCAGCAGTTTTGGCATGGGCGATAAGACGGTAGGTATTTTTCGTATCTCGCAGCTTAGCCGCACAACTCGTCGTAGGTAAAGCTAAGGCTGAATAATGTAAAACCGTGCAAACACTACCATATTTTGGCAATAGCAGTAATGCTATACAATCGGCAAATCACCGTCTTTATACTTCAACAGATAGAATATGACCCTCTTCTCGCTACCTTACTCGACGGAGGAAAGAGCTATTATAATGATCTACTTTGATTCGAAGGTTAAGAGCTAATACTCTGCACGGCCTTGTAACCATACGCCGAACACAGAAGCTTATCGGCTTATTAAACTACACTCACTAATCGCTAATTGCCGACGAAGTACCCGTTGTAGACTGGCCAACCACCACGACAAACTGTGTGCGGCTGCCAGTAGCTACTGGCGGTGTGTTAGTGGTAGCCTGGGCGTGATAAATCGACTCTAGCTTGGCTTTGGTGTGCGGCGCGCTAGCTGCTCCAGCCACTTGGTAGATCTTGTTGCTCCCTGCGCTGCCGCTACTTGGAGCGTTATCAATGCTGTCAATGACCATACCAAGCTTCTCTAGCTTGTCTGCCTCGCGCTTGGCTACCCCTGATGCACCTGATGCATTGAGGACGACAACATGGGCCGACTCTTTAGATACCTCTGTGGCATTGAGCGTCTTGTTGATGTACGCTTGGATCTGGCTATAATCGTATGTGCCAGCTGCGGGTACAACCGAGCTAATACCACCAACCGTCTGCGCCACCACTAGGTCACCAACGGTTGTGTTTAGCAGGCTCACACTCTTAATAGCATCACTCTTAATATTTTGCCCCAGCGACATGAGTGTACGGATCTCACTTGTCTCAAAGTTGGTACGGAGGTTCTTGCCTAGTGCATCAATGATCCCCGTCACCGCACCAAAGTTCGTCAGGGTGCCAGCGCTCGTTGCCTTTTCTTTGATAGCCACGAGTACCTTCTGCTGGTTCTTCTCGCGGTCGAAGTTGGACTGCTCAAAGCCATACGATATACCCGAGGCACCGCGTGCCTGCGCTAAGTAGAGCGCATGCTCAGCATCGAGATTGACCGGTCCATTGGGATAGTCGATGAAGTGGCCATTCGGCGGGCAATTCTTAACCATCGTGGCATGGCTCGCACGAGGGTTTCCACCCCGACACTTCCAGTCGAAGTTGCCATCCATCTGGCCACGGGGGTCACGGCTCTCGATCGTCACTTTGATGCCACCCAGCGCCGAGACTAGGTCGCGCAATACGGTGTAGTTCACGTGCACGCTGTATTGCAAGTCTAGCCCCACAATATTGCCAAAGAACTTGCGCGAAGCGGCTTGGCGCTCATCCTCTGCCTCGGTGCTCGACCAATCGCTATTGACGCAGTTGAAGTACTCATTAATCTTACCTGCATTGCCTGAGTTACACGACCGGCGATATTTGACATAGAGGTCGCGTGGGATACTAATCATATAAGCATCCTTCTTGCTCTGGCTAACGCTCAGGATCATGATGGAATCAGTCAGGTACGACCCCTCGTGGCCTGGGTCGTCCTCCGATGTACCAAGCAAGAGGATATTACTCCGGCCATTACTATCTGCCTTGAGCTCCTTTTGCTGAATCAAACCAAAGATATCACCCTTAAAGATATGCGAGCTCGCCATAAAGGCCCGCCACAGCAGCATCGCACCAAAGCCCACACCAATGATGACGAGAGCGATGATAACACGTTTGATCCATTTGCGCCGCGTCGATTGTGGCTTCTTGCGGCCTTTGCGGCCACGCTTGCCGCTGCCCTGCTCGAGGTCGGCAAATATATTGTCGCTTGGATTGATGTCGAAGTCGGTTAGGCTACTACTGGGGTTATTGGTGCTGATAGACGCGCTGCGGCGCGGTGTATAATTCCTTGGCTGCTCTGCTGTAGCTAAGCTGCGACTAGAGCCAGCCGTGCCCGTCATCGAGCGGCCCATCCGCGGCATCGAGCCATCGGCACGACGAAGCGAGCGAGGGCGCCTATCCACCGCCCCGCCATCTTGCGACCGAAAACCATCTATCGAATTGCGACCCGCCATAAACTCTCTCTACTATACTGGATCTGCCCCAAAAAATAAATACGAAACCGCGCCCAAACTTGCACTTTGCAAGCCAAAAATGCCGCGAGAGACTGTGGTCGTATGGAGTACAAGCACATATTTGCACAATGCAGCACTATTTTGCATACGGACATCACGATACAACACGAACCTCAACAATATTTTCACAATTTTATACCGCAACATATCCCATAAGAGCCGCTGGAATGTTACTGAAATAATTACACTTATCTTTATAACCCGAGGAGATAACCGATACACTACAAACTAACGATTTATGTTATAATTATGCTCATGAGCGAACAAGTTAAACAAACGATAGCACTTTACAGTTACATTGACGAATCTCCTTACTTGTCCCAATCGCAAGCCGAAGAAGCAAGAGAATATGCCAGGGTCGGTGAGTGGGCAATTTCACTAGAGCACATATGTCTCTGCGTTGCCTCTAACTTATCTAAGCAAAACAAGCACCTGTCAGAAACAGAAATTAAAACACTTGAAACTTTAGCTGCCATTGTAGAAGAAGAGGAGGGGGAGGCGTTTCATCGCGACTACTTTGACTTTGTTGTAGGATGCTAGGTTGCAGCAAACAGCACAGCCCGAGAGAGCAGCTACTCATTCTGAGTAGCTGCTCTCTTTATAAAATTTCTATAGCTGTCTGCTTGACTCCACCTCCATATATTGATATATATATTAGCTTTCGCTTGCAGAGTTCATAAAAATCTTGCATCGCGCTAGCTTTAAAATAATTGTTCTATGTTTTATAAACAGGAGTGTTTTTATGACAATTTCACCCGGAAACTTTGAGGCAACTAACCAAGAACCAACAAACAACGACCTCGCCAAAGATCAGAAAGAGATACACGAGCAAAACCCAGATGTGCGAGAGTTTCCTCGCCGGGCAATAGCTGTTTTTTATGCTGATACCATTGGAGAAGAAACAGGGAAAGAAGATCATGTCGCATTCAATGAGGTGTTCTCATTCATGTCGTCCGATATACGCGAAAAAATTGGATATCCGTTGGATCAGATTGCCGCTACCCCTTATGGTGATCGAGCAGTCTATGAGCTTTGTCGTGCATATGTAGCAATGCAGTATCCTCTCTTGTTAAATCGCGGACGACCTCAGCCTGGACATGATATAGAACAGTGGCTAGACCAATCAGCACGTCTTGCGGCACGTGGCAATCCGGACCAAGACTTAAAAGTTAGACGAGTTCCTGCAGACATATATACACAGCTTGTTGATCGTATTGAGTATCAGTAGATATTTTTAGACGAAAGATAACTTTTCTCAATTCCTCCCCTCCGCCCGCATTTAGTGATATAATACTTCATGATGGAAGCAAGTTTTTTGACCCGCCACCCCAGGCTCAAGGATATCGGTGGCTTTGTAATTTTTGTGGTGTGCGTCATTGTTGGCACACTCCTTATCAACACCTTTGTATTTCGCAGCTTTAGTGTGACTGGCCCAAGCATGGAGCAGACGCTCTACACCGGCGACCGGCTGATCGTCAATCGCCTGCCCGTCACGATGGCACATTTGCAAAACAACTCATACACGCCCAAGCGGGGGCAGATCATCGTCTTTAAGAACCCGCTCTACAGCCCAGGCAGCGAGGATATGAACCTCGTCAAGCGGGTCATTGCCTTTGCGGGCGAGCGCGTTACCGTCAAGGATGGGACGCTGACTGTCTATAATAAAGAGCATCCACAGGGCTTTCACCCCGACGACAGCTGGGATGGCCCTGGCTCTCCCACCAGTGGTGACACAGAGGTGACGGTGCCCGAAGGATCGATTTTTGTGGCAGGCGACCACCGCCAGGGCAGCTACTCGCTCGACTCACGCAATGGCCTCGGCACCGTGCCACTCTATGATGTGATTGGCCCCGTTAGCCTGCGCCTCTGGCCACTGACGAAAGTTCAAGGGTTTCAGGTATAGCACCTGATATCGCTCTAGTGACCTCTCCATCCAGAATCTGAATTTTGTAGAAATATATTCATTATTACAGAGTAATTATTATCACGTATACCATCAGGTCTTTACCAAAAATAAATAAACCTCCTACTCTAAGAAGGCTTATTGTAAGTTACACTTTATTTCGCTACTTCTCGTCCTGTGTATGCTCTAGCAAACCAATAATCCGCTCGAAGTCGTCGTCGCTGGTGAAGCGGATAACGATCTGCCCTGCCCCGCGGCGGTTGCCACGGATCTGGACTGGTGCACTGAGCTGTTGCTCAAAGCGCTGGCTGGCAGCCGTATACTGCGGTGGCGGTGCTGGGCGCTGCGCCTTGGCGGTCTTTTGAGCAGAGTCACTTGCCTCGGTGCGCTTGAGAATAGCGAGGTACTGCTCGATCCGCCGCGCGCTCCACTCTTCCTGAATAATCTTGGGCAAAATATCGGCAATCTGTGCTTCGTCTAGGCTAATCAATGGCCGGACTTGCCCCTCGCTCAGCTTGCCATCAACTACTGCTTGGCGCACTACCTCAGGCAAGCGCAAGAGACGCAGCGTGTTGCTCACCGCACTGGGTGACTTACCGCCAACGCGCTGGCCGATTTGCTCGAGCGTGAGGTTGAATTGATCGCGCAGCTTGAGATACGCTGTGGCGGTCTCGATAGCATTGAGGTTTTGGCGTTGGATATTTTCGATAAGAGAGAGCTCGAGCTTGTGCTGGTCAGACAACGTGCGCACCAGTGCTGGGATCTTCTCCAGCCCCGCCTTGGTAGCAGCTCGGTAGCGCCGCTCACCAGCCACAATGACATATTTGCCTTTGTTATCAGGGGTGACAACAATGGGTTGCAGTACACCATGGACACGGATGGACTCAGCGAGTTCATCAAGCAACGCTTCATCAAACACCCGACGCGGCTGAGTAGGGTCAGGCATAATTTCTGCAAGCTTGATCTGACGCAGGTCACTAATTCGGTCGTCTTGGTCGGCGGTTGGGTCGAACGATTCGTCCAGCAGCTCCGCCGGAATCAGCGAATCAAACCCCCGCCCTAAACCTCGTTTTGCCATTTATACCCCCGTTCGTTCGATTATTTCTTTCGTCACGGCTTTGTACGCCCGTGCGCCTCGACTAAAGCGATCATATGCCCCAATCGGCGCACCATGGCTCGGAGCCTCAGCCAGGCGAACATTGCGCGGGATAGACTCCGCAAACACCTTCGCCGGAAAATGCTTCGCAATCTCAGCCAAGACCTGGCTCGAGAGCGATGTGCGACCATCTACCATAGTGGGCAGTACCCCAATAAGATCAAGTGTTGGATTCATATTCTTGCGCACCAGCTTCATTGTCTCGAGTAGCTGCCCGAGCCCTTCCAACGCATAGAATTCCGCCTGGACTGGCAATAGCACATAGCGTGCTGCAATGAGCCCATTGACAGTGAGGAGACTGAGGCTTGGTGGGCTGTCGATAATGATATAGTCGTAGCCAGTCAGCTCATCAATCGCCCCTTTGAGACGGCTAAAACGGTGCTGCGCCTTGGCCAGTTCTACCTCAGCATTGGCCAGCTGCGGCAGAGCGGGCGCGATGAAGAGATTCTTGTGCTCAGTAGGCTGGATGATGTCAGCAAGTTTCTTCTCGCTCTTGACGACCTCTGTCATGGTAGCATCAAGCAGCTGCTTATCTATGCCAAGGCCGCTCGTGGCATTGCCCTGCGGGTCAAAGTCAACGACGAGGGTTTTTTTGCCAGCCTTTGCCAAATAATAGGCAACATTAATCGCTGTTGTCGTTTTGCCAACACCACCTTTTTGATTTGTTACACAAATTACTGCCGTCATGTCCCGTATTTCCGTTTATCCTCTCCATTATAGCATAACCCACATTGGTTAGTGAGGCGAGGTAGCAGAGTTATGCACAGGATAAGAAGGCTTTTTCGCGTGATTACCTCTGTGGTGTTTACATTGGCTACCCAAGGCCTACCTCGCGCTACTTCACTATGCTACCCACTCGAGGGTTTTCTTAAGTCTGATCATATTATACCTTCGTGTTGAGAAGAAAATTCGCTACACCCCTCACACTCCTCTAGGGTAAGGTAATGCAATAGTGACCTAAGAGAAATTAGCGTTACATATTCTAGCGCAAAGCAAAGAAGGTTGGGTCATCAAGCTCATTATTCGCCTGCTTTGGGGCGGCACCGCTACCAGGCTGCTTAGCCAGTGGCACTGGGCCACCCGACTGGGCCTGCGAAGTATGCGGCTGGTGGTGTAAGAGCTGGGCTGGGATTGTAGTGCGCGGCTTGGCATGCTGGATGGAGAGGAGTGATGGGTCTTGTGGTACGACCGGCTTAGGCGCGGTGCTTGCTGGTTTTTTGTTTGGAGAAGGAGTGGCTGGCTTGGCAGCTTTGCTGGGAGCAGCGGGCTTTTTCGCCTGCTTGTCTGGCTTAGCGCTTGATGGCTCCGCGGCTGCCTGCTCATCGCGTGCTTCGCCGTTCGCTGGCTTGCGTCGGCGACGTCGACGGCGCTTGGCTGTACCTTCACCCGTAGTGGTGGCTGACGATGCCGCTGAAGTCCCCGTTTGACCTGCCAACGTTACACTCACCCCGGTACTGCCCGGGTGAATCCGCTCATTGATGGTATCCTCTACTGTTTGGCGCGACTGGCTATACATCTCACGGCTATGCTCAATAATGCGCGACAAATGGCTCCGCTTGGCCTCAGGCAAATTAAGCGTGGTAGCACTAAAGGCTGGCGCCTTCTCACCATTGATCACCATGTTGATGATGAAGTTGCGATTATGCATCTGTGTGAGGTCGTTCTCCTCAAACTGTGGCTCAAACTGCTTGGCAAGAATCGGGCTGTCGTCTGGCGAGACGCGGAAGCTAATCATCGTCCCGACGTTGCCAAAGACCGCATCGCGCACCGTTGGCTCCATCTGCGAGATGTATTGGTTGGCTACGGTGAGGTTGAGCCCATACTTGCGTGCCTCACTCAGGATAGTGGCAAAGCTATCAGTTGCGAAGTTTTGGAACTCATCGACATAGAGATAAAATGGCCGCCGGTCATGGATATCGAGGATATCGCTCCGACTCATCGCCGCCAGCTGGATCTTTGTCACCAAAAATGAACCAAGAATCCCCGCATTATCCTCGCCAATCAACCCCTTCGACAGATTCACTACCAAGATCTTGCCCTCGTCCATAATCTGGCGAATATTAAACGACGAGTGCGTCTGACCAATGATATTGCGGATAATGGGGTTGGCCGTAAAGGCCCCTACCTTGTTGAGCACCGGCGCGATGGCCTCCGTCTGGAACTTCTCCGACCAGCTGGCAAACTCCACATTCCAGAACTGCCGCACCACTACATCGTTGCAGTAGCCGATCGTCTCTTTGCGGAACTTTTTATCCGTCAGCATGCGGGTGATATCAAGCATGGTAGGCTCGGGCCGATCGAGTAGTGCCAAAATAGTATAGCGCAAAATATATTCCAGCCGCGGCCCCCAGCTATCGCCAAACATCCGCTTGAGTACACCAATCACCTCTGATGAGATCGTCGACTTCTGCGCTGGGTTGGTAACCTCCAGTGGGTTAAAGCCAATTGGGTGCTCGACGTCTGCGGGATTAAAATACACCACATCATCCAGCCGCGCCTCGGGGATGAACTTCATATTCTCGATGGCAAAATCGCCATGCGGGTCAATAATGGCATAGCCTTGATTATGATAAATATCACTCAAGGCAAAGAGCTCCAGCAGGCCACTCTTCCCCGCTCCTGTCTGGCCGATGATATAGACGTGGCGCGAGCGATCGCTCCGCAGCATACCAAACTGGTGGTTGATCCCACGAAAGTTAGTCAAGCCAAAGGCCGAGATATTCTCATCGTCAGCTGCATGACCAGTGAGGACCGGCAGACGGTTGGGTGGTTCGGCGGTTTTGTTGCTTGCCCAGACGATGTTGGGCGTCTCGACATTGGTGTGCGGCAGATGGAAGACACTTGCCATCTCCTCAATATTGAGCAAAAAGCCGCGGTCGGCAAAGAGGCGCAGCTTATAGCGGTTGAGGTCTTCCTTGCGGAAGCTATCGTGACTCATGGTGAAGCCGTTGAGGTTAGTGCTGTTATACTGTTTGAAGGTGCCAATGATTGCCTGCATGCGCAGCCGCGCATCAGTGGTGCTATCGCCAAGATATGCAACGCGAATCTTGACCTGGTAACCCAACTTAGCAGCCTTTTTTTCGGCCTCGGCGATGCGGGTTTTGTCGCGATCGGAGAGTTCCGTTACTGTCGTCATGTTGCCTTCGGGTGGTTGCCACAGCGCCATGAGGAACTGGCTAAACCACCGCGCCTTGGGGTGAAATGCGTCGCCAAACAGCCCACCACCGCGCACGCGCCTCACCCACGCATCGGATGCTTTGTGCCAGTCATCTGCCACGGGGCGTACTAAGATCTGAATCCAAATCTCATCATCCGTATCCTCCAACTTAGCTAATGTACCTGTAATACCGGCTAGCGGATCAACCTCAAAGCTTTGGAAGGTCTTGATCGGCAAAAATTCACTCTCTGCCAGCACAACCTCTGCTGTATAAACGACATTGTGCTGCTGCTCGTGCGCCGTATAGTCGGCTGTGGCGGTGCGGATTTGCACCGTGGGATACTGCGAATAAATCTGACTCTCAACGAAGTTGCGTAGTGCACGCGGCGTCCAAACATAAAACTGAATTTGCCCACCGACAGACGCAATCTCAAAGCTGAGATGTTCTTGGTAGCCATCATTAATCTTGAGCTCGCGCGCATCACGCAAGATACCGTGGAGGCTGGCAAACATTTGCTCAGCTGCAAGCTCAGACTTGTCATTGGCACGGGGAATCTCGAGGATAAGCAGCTCACTCTCGACCTCGCGCAGCACATCAACCTGTCGATTGTTGCGCCACGTCAAATAACCGAGGAGGATCACCACTGGCACCCACACATACCACTGCAGAATAATCGTGAAAAACGTCGTAAAAAATGCCATAATGACGCGCTTTGATTATAGCATGGGACATGTGTTTTGACAAGGTATGTACGCAATTTGTTCAATAGATTTGCTGAGACGGCGAGAAATGACTCTTTCGCTACACGGCCACTGGACTCATGACGCCTCATAGCTGCTTTAGTATACAGAGCAGCAACTATATCTCATACCTCATCAGATAACTGAGCTATTGGATAAACAAAGCGAGTAACGACACTTTGATATTTTGGAATTTAGCAATTGCCAATTGCCCTATTGTTACAAATTCACCACACCCGTCTCGACCTGCTCGGCGACAAAGGCAGCGCCTAGGACACGTTCGAGACTAGAGATCATCTCATTTTCAACTGGTTGGCAGGTCGTCATCGTCACGTATGCCAAGCCAGTCTCGGGCCAGGTACGCGCTGCGATATGTGCTTCGGGCAAGAGAAGCGCCACACCAATGCCATACGGTACATAGTCGTGGCTCACCGAGCGCACCGCCGAGAGCCCCGCTCGCCAGGCAATCTCGCGCAATGCTTGCTGCATAACAATCCGGCTATTGAGGCATACTGCGCTCCCACCGGCGATTTTAAACGTCATTGTTTGCAGCTGCTCTGCTTTCATGGAGATATTTTATCATATTTGCCGGTAATTCTGGGGAGATATTCTACTCGCTAAGGAGCAAAATTGACGACTTATCCCAAGATGATATACTAGCATTATGATTGATACACTCACGAATACCCTCACCAAACTTTGCCAACCTCTCCCCCGCATGGGCGCTGCCATGAAGCAGTGGTTTCGTGACAACCTCTGGATTATGCTGCTGCTGGTTGCGGTTGTTAATGCTGGGTACGGAATATCCTTGCTTATCCAGCTGTATCAGGCTTTTACATCAAAGGTGAGTACTTGGATGATGATGGTTGCGCCACACACATCTTCGTCGCTGACTGCGCGGCGAGTTTATCTTGTCGTTGCGCTGCTGTGCGTTATTACTCAAGGGATCATTGCTGGCCTTGCAGTCCTCCCCTTGCGCGAACGGCGCAAACAGGGGTGGGTGCTTGCGGTATGCAGCGCGCTAGTGATTGGTCTCTTTGCGATTATTGGCCTTATTCTCAATATATTTATGATGCCACTGGCCGTGCTGGTATCGCTCGTCTCACTGCTGTTTGCACTGGCGGCGCTATATGTTGCACACGAAGTGAAGGATGAGTTTTAACACTCCTAGATTGCGCACCTGATATCCTGGTTGATAGCGCCTGGGGGTTTGCCCACCCTCTGTCTGTTCCCCACACTTCCCGCTCGTGCAATGAGAGAATGAATGTCTCTATTGAGTTATTCATTTCACGTACGAAATCAGAGAACTTGTTTGCCTGGCGACAAGCTACCATTTCTTCAAGTGAACCACGAAAAAGAGGGTAAGTATGCAATACTATAAAGCCGAGCAGTTTCGATGCAAACAACTTGAAAACCACCCCTGCCTGTGCTACAGTATCTACAGCGATGGGGTGTCGCCAAGTGGTAAGGCAACGGGTTCTGGTCCCGTCATGCGGGGGTTCGAATCCCTCCACCCCAGCCAAGCTGTATAACAGAGTGAGTGACAAGGTTCCGTGATCTTTAGCTACCATGAATAACTACCTCTGTTGTAAAGCTTGGTCAAATAGGAATTATCGTCCAGTCCGGAGCGGCTGGACGGTTTGTTTTGTGATTTGGTTCTGTGACTTTCTGCTAGTATCCGCTATTTGACATATAATAAGTATCAATGAGTAAGAGCAGCGATAAAGAGCTATACATGCAGTGCCGTGACGCATATCGTGAATGGCTTGCAGATCAAAAAACAGATGATCGCCTTGTGGGCGTGAGATCTCCTGGATGGTTTTATGGCCCCTACAATATTCCCGCAGAGTTGCTGTTTCGAACACTACACAAAAAAGTCAACGACAGAATCGCGATGCGTGCCGAATTTGACAGTAAGCTTCTTAATATGGTCTACAACAATGATGAATATGATAGACGGGCGCTAGCGGTAAAGCCGCAGCACCAACAGAACAAGACCTTTACAATTTACTTTCAGATATATTTTCTATCAAAAAGCACAAAAACAGATTTATTTAAAACACGGCTTACGCTTTCCGGCATTAAGTTTACCTGGTGTAGTGAGCGCGATTTTTGGAGGACAGTAAAGAAGACTGGTGATATAAGAGAGTATCGATGGCGTCGGAGTGAAGTATTTCCGAAGCTTGATAACGAGTCTAATACCTATACTGTTAAGGCTAAGGTCGCCAATCGCAATATGGAAGCGGCTGTTAATAAAGCCGCCAGAACCTTTCAGGGATTCATGGACTGTATTAATGTTGTACAAGTATTTAATTATCAGGAGCGCAATCTGTTGTATGGTCCGAGCAGCAATAAGACGGCTATAAGTAGTGTCGGCATATTTATAGCCGAGAGAGACGGCAGGGCTGAAATATTTTGGTCTACAACAAGGAGACATGCCCTGCCTTCAGAAAAGCTTAATGCTCTAGATACTGGCAAAAAGGGCTTTCTTAGGGTCTTGCTGAGGGCATTTCAGGATAATAATTTTGCCGCTGCTGAGCGGTTGAGGTGTGTTGTTATGGAATTTGCATCTGCACTGGACGCGGAAGATGTAAATCTTGGCTTGTTGGGGTTTTAGAGGTGTCTAGAAATTACCACCAGAAAAGCAAATGGCCAAACTCGCAGAGAGGCTGAGGTATTGGATATATTTAAAAATTATATCCCTGGAGAGAGATATTGGGAGCAGCAAGGATTCCTGATAAAGGAGACTCGTAATATCTATGTCCATCAGGGTGTCTCTAGCACGGGAGGCGCCCCTGACTACTACCTAAACTGGTCCAAGCAGTACGCTGAAGCTGCTATTAGAATATTAATCTGGCTTTATAATAATTGTGCAACATGGAGAAGTGACGATGATATAGATATATTTTTTGATCACTATAGCCAATCAAACCGCAAGCTTGAACTGGCTGAAAAGATATTAAGGAGCCGTAGCGTTCGTGTTGCACAGCCGTGACTTATGAGCTTCTGGGGCCTCTATTCTTTCGCTTCTCGTCTTTTGTTAAATAAATAGATAAATTGTTTTACCATAGCTTCCTTAAATTCGGGTGATTTCTCATTTCCTACCTTTGCGATAGTATGAATATCACGTACCCTCGGACGCTCGAACAGGACAAGGTCTGACTCCTTCGTATTTATTAGGTTGCCATATCGCGGATCAGACGTGATAATTTGGTGTATAGTATCAATGCTAATAATAGCATCTATACTGAGTATTGCGTCTAGTGTTAAATCTCTATATGTATGGTTACTTTTTCCTATAGTGTGCCAGACTCCTGCAAATTGCAGTACAAAGCTTATCGCGTCATCTGCTGACTGTATCTTCTTCCCTAGATATTGACCAGTTTCCTCTCTACTGGAAAGCTCGGCCCATCTTGCGTACAGTCGTATAGACGAGCCACCTTGACTAGGCGACGGCAACTTATCATTGTCGGCGAAGCGCCTGATAGATCGCAGCACGACAGCTTTGTATTGTTGCATCTGGGATCTTTCCAATTTAATTGAATGACTACCCCTTCCTGTACCATAATGGATCATGTGGTCCATAGTACGCGAGAACGTATCTATCCTGGCCCGGCTGGAAAGGTGCCGGAGGATAGCATACAATCATAGTACAATAGTAATTATGCTAGAAGAAAACATCATCCACAAAAAATCAGCCGGCGGAATAGTTTGCTGCTCAAAAGGCAAGATCCTCACACTAAATGTAACCAAATACGGTGAAATCGTATTTCCAAAGGGGGCCATTGAGCCTGGTGAAAGCCCAGAAGAGGCAGCAGTTCGCGAGGTTTTAGAAGAGACTGGCTATCATGTTAAGGTTAGAGCTCCGCTTGGTGAGGTGTCCTATGAATTTGACGAGGACGACGGCAAGCGATACCGAAAGACGGTTTATCATTATCTGCTGGAATTGGTGGACGAAAACGAAGCCCCAGAGCCCAACCGAGAAGAGCACGAAAATGATGAGGGTATAGAAAATTTGTGGCTTTCGATCGAGGACGCCAGAAAGCACTTGACGCATGAGGACAGTAGACAGAAACTCGAGGATGCGATTACTCTATTGAGGAGCTTTCATCCTTAGAGCGAGATATAGCGAGAGATATGCCACATAGGCCCAGTTCTCTTGCGAATATTTCGTCAAATTCTGGTATCTATAACTCTGGCCTTTTAATGTTACGGTATATGGATCTCTCCATCGAAATGGTGTTTCAGGATAATCGAAATCTGTTCTACTTACTATATACTCGATCGCCTCCAGGCGCGTCATTGGTGTAGGTGTCGGCTGCTGGTCATAGGTGTCAGCAATCGAGGGGGGGTAGTTTCATAGTGTATTGTCATATATGTATGAAACCACACTACTTGTCATAAAACAATAGCAAGGGTGCAAAATGGCGCCTCACCGCCGTCGGCGCGAACGCACCGGGGCGTGCCCTTTGCCAAAGTAGGTGCGCCCGAGCCACTTATGCCCTTCGATGATGGCAAGCGGGACGAAGAACGCCACAATCCAGACGAAGACGCCATCGCTCCACGAGATAGGTGTCACATGGAGCCACTGCTCGAGCGGCCCAAACAGCGCGACCAGCTGGAGCACAATCGACACTGCCAAGCCACTATAGAATGCTGTGCTCCACCGCCGAGCGCGCTGCCAGACGGGTTCGTAATCACTGCGGGCAGCGAGAGCGCTGGCCCACTGCATCACCACCAGCGCACAAAAGGCAATAGTGCGCGCATATCCTTCGCCGTGCGAGTGATAATACATGCTGTAGAGCCCTAATGTGATAACCGCCATCACCACCGCGATGAGCCCAACCCGGCTCAGCATAAAGCGGCTGAGCAGTGGTGCCTTGGGGTGGTATGGCGACCGCCGCATTGCTTGGGGTGAGCCTGGCTCGACGCCCAGCGGAATAACCATCGTTGTATCCGTTACCAAATTGACCCACAAGATCTGCACCGGCAAGAGTGGGATAGGCAAACCCACCAGTAGTGAGCCAATCGACACCAGCACCTCACCAAGGTTCGTCGCAAGTAAATACACCACCATACGCTTGATATTAGCGTAGATCGTCCGCCCCTCATGCACGGCACTAATGATGGAGCGGAAGTTGTTATCAAGCAGGATAATATCGCCAGCATCGCGCGCTATCTGCGCTCCCGAGCCCATCGCGATGCCAACATTGGCATTGGTCAGCGCGGGGATATCATTGACGCCGTCGCCTGTCATGGCGGTGATGTCTGTTGCATTGAGTGCTGTGAGGATGCGATGCTTGTGCTCTGGTATGACCCGCGAGAAGACGCGCGCCCGGGCCACCACAGTAGCCAGCTCACCGTCGCTTAGTTGGTCAAGCCGCCGGCAATCATACACCTCATCGCGCCCCCGCACGAGGCCAAGTTGCCGCCCAATCTGATATGCCGTCTCGAAATGATCGCCAGTAATCATCCGCACTGTGATACCCGCTTGGCGTGCCCGAGCAATCGACGGCCGAGCCTCTGGCCGCACACTATCTGCCACACCAACCAACCCAACAAACTGCAACCCCTGGCGCGCCGGCAGCTGCTCTAGCGAATCAATCGGCGCACGAAGCGCCGTATACGCCAAGGCAATCACTCGATGCCCCTGCCCCGTGAGCTGCTGCAAAGCCTGGAGCGTCGCGCGCTTATCCGCACTAGAAAGCCGCGCATGGCGAATGATCGCCTCCGGAGCGCCTTTCACACACAGGCGATATTGCCCAGTGCCAACTGCCTGGAGTGTGCCACTCATCGCCAGCTTGTGCTCAAAGGGAAAGAGCGTCAAACCTGCTCGGCGCTGCGGCCGCGAGACGCGCTGCTCATTGCAATAAGCGGCAAAGGCTCGATCGAGTGGATCATACATCTTGCTTCGGCTATTAGGCAAGGTGCTGCCAGCCAGTGTCTGGAGTAGTGGCTCGGTGCGATTGCCTGGCGCCCAGATGGCTTGGACAGTGAGCTTATTGCGCGTGAGGGTGCCCGTCTTGTCTGTAGCGATTGTCGTCACGACGCCAATTGTCTCAATTGCCGCCATCGTCCGCACTAGCGCCTTGCGCCGCGCCATCCGCTGCATACCAATAGCCAAAATGACCGATATTGCCACTGGTAACCCCTCCGGCACTGCGCTAACGGCAAGCGCTATCACAAACTGCAGCGCCGCCGTAAGCTCCATACCACGCCACAGCGCCAACCCCAGCGCTACCACTGACGCCAGCAACACAACGATGACGATTTGGCTCACCAGCTTATCGATCGTCCGCTCCACTGGGCTCGTCTCGCGTGGCTGGCCCGAGAGAGCAGCTAGTTTGCCATACTCAGTTGCATTCCCGGTTGCCGTCACAATAGCAAGCGCACTGCCACCAATTACAAATGACCCCTGATACAAACAATTTCGCCGCTCATAGAGCGCCGTTGCCATCGGGAGAGTCGCACTATTTTTTTCGATCGGGAGCGACTCACCCGTCAGCTGTGATTCGTCCACCCGGAGCGAGCGCGCCTCGAGCACCCGCGCATCGGCCGGGATCTTATCACCCTCTTCCACGATGATCACATCACCTGGCACAAGCTGTTCGGCATCGAGCGATTGCTCCCCTTCGTGCCGACGGACGCGCACCTGCAAGGGAGCGTGCTTTTGCAGTGAGCGAACGATGCGCTCGGTAGAGAGCTGCTGCGTGTAATCGATCAGTGCACTTACCACAATAATCGCCAAGATAATTAACCCATCCACCATCGCCTGGTGGAAGAAACTAATCGCCGCTGCCGCAAACAGCACCAGCATAAACACCGAGCAAAATGGCTTGATGAGCCGCCGCCACAGTGGTTCGTGCACAACGCGGATAATATTAGGGCCGTAGTGTTCCAGCCGCTCAGCCACAACAGTGTCATCGAGGCCACGGACGCTAGACGATAGGTCGGCCATCGTCTGCTGAGGAGTCTTGGCATGGTATGTCATAATAGATCTATTATAGCACACCAAGCATAAGCGTTCTGGACAAATTACCACGCATCGGCGTATACTAGAGCCATGACAAAAGCTCCACACACCACTGTAACCAAAACCAAGGCAGTAGCCAAAAAATCATCAAAGCGCACTAGCGCATCAGCCACTCACCCCTCATCACACTACGCCAAGCAGCCCAAGACCGTCGACTACTACCCCAACCGCATGACCATCGCCGTCTCGGTGCTAGCTGGCACAGGACTTGTCTTGCTGTGCTTGATGGTGCGGATGACGGTGATTGTAGAGTAAGCACACTAAAGTAACCAGGCCACCCGTAGTTATATTTCATTTTCAATGATAAATACCACGCTGTTTACAGGCAAGAGTTGATAACCCGGCCAATTAGCACTCTCGGTTATGGCACAGTGTGTTATAGTGTGCTATAGTGTGTCATCATGGCACATCGTTTTTCTATTTTTAAGGGGCGGCGGCACCCGATGCTTTTTGTTGCACTTGGTGTGAGCATTGCCCTGCTTGTAGGGAGTATTATTGCTCTCTATTTAGTATCGCAGCCAAGTGCTCAGTCACCCAATGGCCGCAAAAAAACAATCGACCTTCTTACCAAGACAAATACCCAAACGCAGCAGCGTCGCATCACCTCGCAGTTGGGTTTTAGTCTAGAGTACGACCCAGGAGCTATGACAGCAGAGGGGATTGTCCAAAACCCCAACAGCGCGCCAGGAACATTTCAGGGGCAAACATACAATGGCGATCAACTCCAAGAGGCACGCAACTACGGCATCATTACCCTACACCTCACTAACAAGACGTCTAGTACACCACAGCCAGTCGCTGCGCAGCAGTCACAGCTTACTATTACCGCTAACCGCAACAAAAATTACTTCGGTAGCAAAGACAGCATCCCTGAGTACAAGGGGAAGTCTAACCTTGACATCATCACCCAAGAGAAACGCAAAAGCCTTGCTCATGCTGGACGTGATGATGAGATCAACGAACGCGCTATTACTATCGCAGGCAAAAAATATCGTGAGCTTCACGTCAAACATCGCCTCAAAGCTCTTAATGGTCAGCTCACTATCTGGCGACAATCCTACTACTACCTAACCGTCCAGCACGACCGACCATACTGGCTTGCCGTAACCAACCTACCTGCCAATGACCGCGATGCGCTCACTACTTGGCAAAATGTGATCTCTCGCGTCTCCTACACGCAGCCACAGGACGGTGCGCTATCTTCTAGCCAGCCCGTGATCGCACGCCTAGCTGCAGCCAATACACCAACCGACACAGCTAACATCCACGGCACAGTCGGCGACGACATTATGCTCAGTGTGGTAGCAAAAAATCAGTTAGCAACAGTTAGAGTTGGTGCAATGCGCTGTGCTCGCCTCACCTTTCGTGTCCAGAGTAATACGCTCACACTAGCAAAGGCTTGTAATGGTGGCATTGGGAGTGGGTCGATTGTGTCATCAGATGGCGTTGTTGTCACTAATGGTCACGTTGTCGAAACAACCGATACTGATCTCCTTGCCAACGCCTTCCCAACCTCCCAACAAGAGTGGGATAACTATGTCCAATTTGTCACTGGAGCGGGTTATGCAACTGAGACGCAGATACGCGAGCTTATCAGCCAAGTCGAAAACGATGATATGGCTGCCGCCCAAAAGCTTATAGCCTATCTGCAGCTTGTGCCAAAATCTAACATTACAGTAAGTAACAGTCGCACCGACTACGTTATCCAGACGTCTGATGATCCAATCCGCCTTACAGAAGAAAATACCTGGCAGAAATCTGCCACCAACAAAACTGCGACACTCATTGACAAAGAAGTTGATACAGGTGATGTCGATCTCTCGTCTCGATATACCGACGTTGCACTCCTCAAGATGAGCGGTACATTCCCAACGATCCAACAGCTGTCGTCGCTCAGCTCAGTCCAAAACGGCGACCGCATTACTGCAGTAGGGTACCCAGCGCTTGTTGATGGTGGCATTAGCACTAAGCAGTCTCGCACCATACCTACCGTTTCTACTGGTACGACAAGCAGGACACTGCGTGATGGCGGCGGGCACTCGCTTATTTTGACTACTACCGAGATCTCTTCTGGCAGTAGTGGTGGCCCTGCTTTTAATGCGAAGGGTGAGCAAGTTGGTATCACAACATATGCGCGAGAATCATGCACGAAAGAAGAATCGTGCTTTGGTAGTGGTATTGCCCGAGATGCACAAGACGCACAAACTATGGCAACCAAGCAGCGTGTCTCCATTACCACCAACGGTGAACTCACCAAACTATGGCAGACGGGTATCGATGAATTTGTTGCTGGGCGCTACAGCACTGCAGCACGGTCATTTAGTAGCCTCAATAGCAAATACCCAGGTAATTATCTTGTAACAAAATTCCTAACAACCGCTCAGAATCAACCACGAGATGAAACCGACCAGACTACAACACCTAGCCCAGATGCTCGCAATACAGACCCAAGTACAAATCCTGATACTAGCATCGATTACTCCTACACTCCGCTCACATCAAGCGAACGTAGTACGGTTGTCATACTTATCATCTGCTTTATGGTGATTGTCGTGGTCGCGATTGCAGTAATTAGCTTCGCTATCTGGGCTGGTACCCGCAAGAAGAACTCTACTCAGCCGCGTTATCCCTACCCATTAGGGCCAACAGCGCAGCCTGGGCAACCACCCGTTGGCTACACAAGTCAGCCACAACCACCCGTCCAGCAACCATATTATCCGCCCCAGTCTCAACCTCAGTCATATCCACCAGCTCAGCAAGTTACACCAGCGCAGGCGCCTATGGCGCAGCCAGCAACACAGTCTTCATCACCAACTGATCCACTACCGCCACAGCAGCCGCAGGCTACTCAACCCTCAGCACCGACTGAGTCATCTACTCCCGCTCCATTCGAGTAATGATAGCGTCGGCCACCAGCAAATTGTGGTATACTAAAGACCATGAGAGTACGAATAGAGATAGACACGAAGACCTTTGTGCGATTTTGGCTGGTAGTAATTGGTTTTGCCTTTGCAATCCTCGCGATTTATCTGGCGCAGACTGCCTTGATTATGATTGGTACGGCAGGGTTCCTCGCGCTGGCACTCAATGGGCCGGTCAATGCCATCGTCGAGCGCTTGCCAAATCGCAGCCGCACACTCAGCACCGCACTTGCCTTCATTAGCATTGTGGTGCTACTTGGAGTGGTTCTTGTGCTCGTGGTACCACCTATCGTCCAGCAGACGAGCAAGTTTGTCGACGCCCTGCCGGGGATGGTTCATACAGCGGGCGAGCAGTGGCATAGCTTTGGTGCTTTTGCCGAGCAGTATCATATCCAAGCGCAGGTGGATCAAGTAGTGGAGAGTGCTCGTAGCAGCGTTGAATCCTGGACGCGTGGCCTTAGCGGCAACCTCCTTGCCGGCATTAGCTCCGTCTTCTCTGCAGTCGGCTCAGGGTTCTTGGTGCTCGTCCTCACCTTCTTGATGCTGACGGAAGGGCCAGCCTGGGCAGAGCGCTTTTGGGGGCTCTACCGCGACCAATCTACAATGGAACGCCACAAGAAGGTTGCCCACCGCATGCATGCTGTGGTAGCAGGCTATGTGACGGGGCAGCTTACGATCTCGGGCATTGGCGCGCTGTTTGCTGGGGCGGCGGTCTTTGTGCTGAGCCTCTTTTTCTCAGCTATTCCGAGCAACCTTGCGCTTGTTACCATTGCCGTCACCTTCGTCTTGGCACTTATCCCTATGTTTGGTGCCACGATTGCTGGGGTAATGATCTCCCTCTTGCTTGCCTTTAATGCCTTGCCAGGTGGCCTCATCTTTGCGGCATTTTTCATCATCTACCAGCAGATCGAAAATAACTTCATCTCGCCCACCATTCAGTCGCGCAAAATTGATCTCACGCCACTAGTTGTCCTTGTTGCCATCACCATCGGTCTCTATATCTTTGGCATCATCGGTGGTCTCATCTCCATCCCTATCGCTGGCTGCTGCAAAGTCCTACTCGACGACTACCTCGAGCACAACGCTCGCGCCCGCGAAGAATCCACCAAGCCACTAGCCAAGCTGGTGGAGAAGATTAAGGGCGAGGGATAGAAACCTCACAGCGAGAGCCACGCCAGTAAGAATCTTACGATATATCTACATATAAGTTAGAGAAGAATAGAGAGTTAAACACTCTAACTAATAAATATTTCCTGTCCAGGCCGTGGATGTGTAACCCTCTCGACATACCCATCAAAGAAAAAGGGGATATTGTCCTCATCACCATTATCAATCCGCCCCTTAGCCTTACTGCACGCACCAAGAGAAACACTATACTCTGGCTCTCCTGTCACGATTGTCGGCTCATTCCACTCAGTAATCCACGCGTAGCGTCCACCGAAGTTTCGCTTGGCAACCTCAAGGATATAACAACCTGCATCCATCGCTACCGCATCTTTTGTCTCAAGAATAAACATATGGTTCTTTGATGTAGTATCGGCAGCTTCTCGATAGAGTACATCAAGCACATCATCCACCACTGCAAGACTCTTTACTGAATAATCAAGCATACCATGAAGGTCATGCCCCAGTGCTTTTGACATATAGTCGATGAAATACTGTGCATGCTTCTGTGTGTATGCTGCAAGCTCGCGTTGACTATCTGATTGGGTATTATTGTCTGGATTCGTTGGCATATTATTTTCCTGCTGTGTAATAATCTATAATAACTCTGGTCGCCTCGACGCCATCTCAATCCCCAGATCAACTTCAAGCGGATCCTCACCTTCGTCTAGTTCATCTACCTCTTCTGCGGAATAGTAACGACCATCGTCTAACTCTTCAGGGGCACGCCATGCGTAGTAAGTCAATGAAGTTGGTTCGCTGACCTGTAGTACGTCACGCAGGATGTGGATCGATTGTAATGAGAATGATAAATACTCTGAACTCAGCAATGGCAGTGAACGAGAGAAAGAATGAGGATTCTCCTTATTCTTTAGAGTACACGATATGCCGCCATTCATTATAATGTACTCTATGCACTTAAAATTCTCGTCATTATGTATCAGTGTTACATGAGTGCGATCCTCTGCATGCATGAGTACCGCTGAGATTCTGCGTGCGAATTCGTCCCATGTTATTGTGTTAATATTGTGCATTTGTCAGCCTCCTTTTAGTCTTCATTCAGTATCTGTGTGAATTGAGGAGAGTGAAGAAATATGCCAACAGATGAGCGGGTGTTACTTAGCTGTAGTTGGCATCCTGCAATGGACGTCCATATAGCAGTCTCATCCTCCTGCTCGCGAATAATTTTTGGCTCGCCCCAGGCTGCCTTTCCGGCATTAACATAGCCTACGAATGTATCGTTCATAAAAACATCGCGAGCGCTAGAACTAACTATGTCTACGTCAGTTAGACTCCAAGAGATTGTGTTCAGGCCTGCAACTGGATCAGAGGTCACCATAAGCATCGGGCGATTGACTGGAATATCTTTGGCAATACTACTCGCGTCACTTTCATCCCAGCCCAGTCTTTCCATAGCCGTTGCCAACTTGTCTTCTGTGAGCGGCCAATCTTGGTTGACCCAATAATTGACAAGTTCGACAAATCTTTGTGGGGTAATGCTGTTCCATGTCATGATGATAGTATACCACTATCATCTTATATACACCATCGCCATTTTATACTATTACACTGTCATCATATGCATGGTTCATTGCGTCATAATCCTCTCTCGGCACGCAGCGGTACACCACTGTTTGGTCTCGCATACACAGCTGCACAACTGGCGCAATAACCCCTGTTTTCTCGAGTGTATTGGGCAATGACCAATCATAGCGCAGCCTCCCCTCACTGCCATGTTCAATCGGTGCGACAATCAGATTGTAGTAATGATGCATCAGCACCAGCGCACGCAACGGATCGACAAGCGACGCTGCTGCCATCGGCTCATCAGCCACACCGAGCTCGAGTGTTTGCCATGCTGCGTCGGGTTTTTCCGCGGATGCGTTATATCTATCATAGCTCACAGCCAGCCCGCTACCGTCGTAGCCAAGGCCTGGCAGCTTCTTGGCATAGTCTGGCAGGTACGCCGCGATGGCAAGGTCAATATTCTCTGGGAGGGTTTTGTCTACATCATAGGCCGTCAGCTCAGTCAGTGGCAGATCCTCAGGTGGCAGCCCAGCACTGAGGTACGCTTCACACGCAATGAGATCGCCTAGTATAATCGTCGCTTCGTTAATATCATGATTACTATATTCGCTATTCTCGTATGCTCTGCACCGCACTGCATCATACACCGCATTTAGAGCGGCAATCTTCTGGTCTAACAGCGATGGTTCTTGCTCTGCCTGCGGTGTGGCAGTCTCTCCTGATAGAGTTTCGCGCATATTATTTCTCTGCCCACCACCACACTGGCCCTTGCGGTGTGTCACGCACAGCGATGTGTTGCGCGGTGAGATCAGTACGCAGGCGGTCGGCTGTGGGCCAGTCGCGAGCTTCGCGCGCACGCTGGCGTTGGAGAATGAGCTGCTTAGCCTCATCTGTAATGTCTGGTGTCGACTCACGGAGATCGAGACCAAGTAGCTGATCAATCGCCACTAGCAACTCTTCTAGCCCACGATGGTACACTGCTGCCAGTGGCCGCGCTAGCACCTGATCAAACGCTTCGTCGATGAGTCGCAGCGCCTCGGGGGTATTCAGGTCATTTGCGAGCGCCTCGCGCACTGCTCCACTTGCTGCCAGGAGCGATACATGGCCCGATTGTTCGTCACTCTTGCGCTGGTCATCATCCAGACTCTCATACGTCTGGTGACGCAGACACGCCACTTCATACCACTTGCGCAGGCGGTTGCGCGCTGCACTGAGGTTTTCCCAGCTAAAGTTCCCCTCGTGCGAGTAGTGGCTCTGTAAGACGAATAACTTGTACTCCATGGGGGTGTAGCCCCGCTCAGCGAGGTCGGTCAAAGTATAACCATTGCCCAGGCTCTTGCTGATCTTCGTGCCATTAACCTTGAGGTGGTTGCAGTGCAGCCAGTAGTGAGCAAAGGGTTGGCCCGTCGCAGCTTCGCTTTGAGCAATCTCGTTGCTGTGGTGCACAGGGATATGATCAATCCCACCAGTGTGGATGTCGAGCGTCGCACCAAGGAAGTGCATTGCAATCGCCGAGCATTCCAAGTGCCACCCCGGGAAGCCCATCACTGGCGCGCCGTCTGTTGGTAGCTGGTCAAGCAGCTCCGGTGGCGTGGGCCACTCCATGTCGCGCTTGACGCCAGTTGGCGAGAACTTCCATAGGGCAAAGTCGCTCGCGTGGCGCTTCTCGCTATTGGGGCCAATCCGTGCCCCCGCCCGCAAGGCTCGCAGATCGAGCCGGGCAAAGTCTGCATAGGCTGGGAAAGTACTGGTATCAAAATAAATCCCATCACTCGTCTGGTAGGTGTGCCCCTTGCGCTTGAGAGTAACGGCAAGCTGGATTTGCTCGTCAATATAGTCGGTGGCACGGGCCAGCTGACTCGGCGGTGTTAAGTGCAACGCGTTCATCCCGCGGATGAAGTCATCGGCGTAGAATTTAGCAATCTGCCAAGCAGTCTTACCCTCGCGGCGCGCACCCTTCTCGAGCTTGTCTTCGCCTTCATCGGCATCACTTGTCAGGTGGCCGACATCGGTGATGTTCATTACACGCTCCACCTCGTAGCCCTCCGCCTGAAGCATGCGCACCAGGATATCCCAGTAGATATACGCTGCCCAGTTGCCAACATGCAAATAGTTATATACTGTTGGTCCACAAGTGTAGAGCGACACCTTGCCAGGCTGAAGCGGTACAAATGTATCAAGGTGACGGGTCAGTGTATTAGCAAACTTAATCGCCATGGGCTGCCTCGCTCTCATCATACTCAACGAAGGCCCGACTGGCTGCCTCGACAATCTCGCGCATCGCTAGCTGGTAGTCCTCATACATCCGCCAACCCGCTGCATAGGCATGGCCACCACCACCAAAGTAGCCAGCGATCATTGCCGCTACTGGCGCATTGCTGCGGATCTTGCCAGTTAGCTTGCCATCGGGGTAGGTCTTGATAGCAATCGCCACATCTACCCCCTCCACCAGACGCATCTCGTCTAGTACAAGCATACTGGGGTTATATTGGTCACTATATTCCTGGATCTCCTCCCACGGGATGTGGATGAGTGCCAAGCGGCCATCTAGCATATACTCGATCCGCTCGATCAAGCGCCCTTTGTAGCGAAGGATCTCTGGCGCTTTTTTCATAAAGTCACGGCGGCGCACCTCAATGGCGGCATTGCTTGCGCCCAGCCGGGTCAGCTCTGCGACGGTCTGGATGGAGTCGGCTGTGGTGTTTTGCGTTGTCAGACCTAGGCTATCGCTCATGATCGCGATGAGGAGATTCTCTGCCGCTTGTGGGTTGATCGCCCACTGAGCATGCTGCGCAAGATTGTAGATGAGCTCGCCAGTCGCCACCACATCTTGATTGATAAGTGTATGATCAAAGCTCAAGGTACTCTCCGTCGCGTGGTGGTCCAGCACGAGCACTGGGTGCGTCGTAAGGAAGGCGCGAGCACTCGGTGCTTCGAGCACCTTACTGAGCAAGATATCTGCACTGGTATCAACAATAATCGCCAGCTCAGCACTGCTGTCAAACTCATCAGTAATGCGATCCCAGCCGCGAGTATACCGCAAATATTTGGGCACTGCCACCGGGCAATAGAGCGTCACCTGCTTGCCCATATCGCCCAGGATTTCCTCCAGCGCGAGGCTGCTGCCGACACTGTCACCATCGGGATTTTCAGCTTGGATAATAATAATTTTGTCTGCGCGTTGGACCGCGCGTATCACTTCGTCAAACATCCTCTTTAGTGTAGCAGAATTTGCCAGCAGGCGCGAGGTATGGTACGGTGGATTTATGGCCTGGTATACAAACCGCGGCAGGTCATACACTAACAATCAACAATAATGGGTTATGAGGAAGCACCATGAGCGAATGGGATCTGCTTCGGAAGATTTTCCGGTGATAAGATAGTTCCACTGGGTAATTAGCGAGGTGTGGTACTACCGCATTTGGCAGTATGCGTCGTAGCTAATCAAGAAAGGATCAAAACTATGCATTATTATTGCGAAGCTTTTAAGGGCACAAAATACGAATTGCTGTTTTGCTAAATAAACATCAGCATAACACCCCTCTTCTGGATGGAAGTGGGGTGTTTTTGTTTGCATAGTATGACATGAATATGGTATGGTAGTTTTAGTTGCACTAACACAGGAGGCTTTTATGACAAACCATGAGAATACTCAATACCGATCAAGCGCAGGCGAGACCACTCCACTACATGAGAGTAGGCTGGCTACATTCCTACAAAAACTTGGCAAGAGATCTCTCAAACTGCTCGACACTGCGCAGCTCATCCACCGGCACGGCCTCCCACTCCCTCCTTATAGGGAAGAGGGGCAACCAGCAACCTCTGAAGAAATGAGCGCACTTAATGGCGTTCTCTCTCCTACTGCCGCTCAAGCAGAAGCCGCTAATGCCGCACCAACACATACTGCAGCTCACGATTCGATCGACCCATCCCATCATGAAGCAGTGCTTACCCACGAGGGTGGCACGCAGGATAGCGCACCTTCACCAAAAACCCATATTTACTACGATGGAGAACTCATCAAAACGCAGACGTTTCCTCAATTATATAAGCGTATGCTGCACCAAAAATCTAAGACTAATCAATGAAACACCATTGTATCGCCCGAGGATTAGCGAGCGAGTAGCTTCTTGGTGTATTGTAACTTAGTGTTGTTTGTCATCTCTCAACATTACTAACTGTTGTATCAGCTCTATCTCTATCAGCTTTGTTTATCTTTGCTTATGATAAAATTAGGCTAATAGGTGCGTAGTATCCAATTACTTATATCTCCGTGCAAGATAGCAAGATATGAGCAGTATCAAAAATATTCACCTTCACTGCCTCTTGGAGGAATGATACAGAGAAATAGCCAAGCAAAATACCAGGGTTTTATACTAGCACTAACGCTCCTTAGCTACCTGCCTGCGCCTTCTCTACCAGCTTCTTGCCGCCACGCTCAAACCAGCGCGTGTAGGTGGGGCTACTGCCGCTTACTCGCTCGCGCCATAGGTTCATGGCATCGCGGCTGTAGCTGAGGGTCTCGATGGCCTCCAGCCCGCGGCCACGGTATAAGTTGCCCGCTGCACCCGGGCCACCATTGTAGCCAGCAGCAACGAGCTCAACGCACTCGTTTTCGGATAGATTGCCGAGCGGCACACACAGTTGATCGCGCAGATGCGCCAGATAGGCCGCGCCAAAGGCAATGCTCGTTGCAGGATCAAATAAATCATAGTTCGTGCGCGCCGGCTTCACGAATTTAGCCGCAATCTCTTTGCCCGTGCTATCCGTCACCTGCATCAAACCACTCGCCACACCACTGTGCGCCTTGGGGTAACCACCGGATTCCAGCGTCATGATAATCGCCACCAGCTGCGGCGAAATATTATACTGCCGGGCCTGCTTGGTAATCTCGCCCTGCCAACGCTTGACGGTATCTGGCATCCAGGCGGGTAAGGTGTTATCTTGGCTCGTGAGCGCTACATTTGCAGTGTCCTGTGGCGTTTTGACAAGCCGTGCCAACATACCATGCTGCCACGCGAGATACGCACCACCCACCAGCACAAGCACTAGCGCTGCACTCATCAGCCCCCAGCGGTTGCTCTGTGCCCAACGTGTTAGCTTTTTCGTCCATTTCTTTGATTTTGCCATTGTTTTAGTATAGCAAATAAACGCGTGTTGTTTCTTCTCTTGATGAGGCCATCTTTTGTTTTCTTTTTAAACCTCTGTGGTTATCGCGTCCACTCCGAGAATGCGACAAAGCTAGATTCTGGAAGGATGAGGTTTCTTTTGGTTGACAGCGCCCCCTTTCCCCGCTATGGTATATATCATGACAAATCCTTCAGACGATATCACTACTACCCAGCAACAAAAACTACAGGCAAGCCAGCTCCCAATCGACCCAGTCAAGATAAAAGCGATGATCGACTATTACATCGCAGAGTATCGCGAGCAGTTGCTCGATCGTGATTTGCTCGAGCAAACGATCGCGAAGGACGAAATACTCTGGGATGTTGATATATGGGGAATAATCTCTAATCTCACCACCGCTCTACATCAGTCCAATTGTGACCCCTACTTCGATAGTGATTGCGATGAGCAGACTATTCTCGAGTGTAGACGCTTCACCACTGATCTCCTGCGCGACCTGCAAAAGGTCAGCCAAGACATCCCTGGTCTTGCTGCGAAGCTTCCCGAGATTAAGCAGCATGTCTGGGAGCTTCTTGACGTCATCTTGCCAGATTCGCAGCCGACACAAGCAATGCGGTCAAGCACTCTTGAGCTCCAGCGCGATGAGTCTGGCACTGTCTCGCTCCAAACAATCCCTGCCGATCTTGAGCCACACGAGCTCTTTCATCAGCGATATCGTGAGTATATTAGAATGGGCGATACACCAGATGGAGTAGCCCGCCTGCAGGAGCTACGCGAATCGCTCGATGCTCGCACCGCTGCCGCCAGAGATATGCAGCGTGATGATATCAATTGGCCATTTTATCACCTTCTCAATGATATTAATACACTCCACTCACATACTCATGATGCAAGCGACTTCGCTCGCATGTGCACGATTGCGAGCCTTTGCCAAGAGATGGCCTATCGACACTTTGGGTATAACCCTGCGACAACAACACTCGCACAAGATCGAGAAGTTAGTCAATATGTCTCATCAGCTCAGCAAACACTGTGTATGATCATCAAGCTCCTTCTCGAGTTTGACGATGACGGCGTTGCAAAAGCTCAGCAACTCGAACGGTATGTCATCAGTCCTTATATTCAGGCAGAAATCGATGCTGAGTATGTCATACATAGCAAAGATCCGGACGGCACACGCCAAGCTCGCGCCTCTACTTATGCTATTGTGCCCGAGGATGAAGGGTATACACTCCACGCTGTTGTTAATTCCTTGAACGACCAGCGCTTTATCTTCGACCAGCGGATTCGTGATGCCTACATTGCCATCATCACCAAGCATCCATCAGAGCGATCTTCTTCACAGTTATTTGACGACTACTACCTTGTAAGGCTCTGTGCCGAGCACGGCGAGCAAGCGGTCGCTCGGAAGGCCGCTTGGGACATGGTGAACTATTATTTCTATCAAACAGATGAGATAGAGAAGATCCATTTCTATGTGCTTTTGCTCAAAGATGAGCTAGGAGAAGGTGAGAAAGTCAAGCAGTGGGTCACGCAACAGCTGCGAGACAACCCAAGCGCCGAACTCGCTACGCTTTATTTTGAATGTATTGGTTATGATCATGACGTATTTCGCTTTTTGCAAGAGGCCACCGCACGTGAAGCAGACTCACCGATGAAGGCACTGGCCCAACAAGTTGAGAATCTTAATACGCTCGAAAGTGCTGTCAGCGACTGTCTTTACGACTTCGTCGAGAAGCAAGAAGCCGCCGAAGAGCAGCGGCGTCTCCACACAGAATCAGCACAATAGTCGCTTCATTACACCGCGCGCCGCCCCTCCAGCGCGTGGCCGAGGGTGATTTGGTCGGCATATTCAAGGTCAACGCCAACGGGGATGCCGCGGGCCAAGCGCGTCATCCGTACCGTTAGGCCCGCCTCAGCAATGTGCCGCTGCAAGAAGAGCGCGGTTGACTCACCCTCCACACTTGCATTGGTAGCAATGATCACCTCTTCTACTGCGTCATGAGTAATCCGCTCCAACAGCTCGGGGATGTGCAGCTGCTCTGGCCCTACCCCATCAATCGGTGAGATGACGCCACCCAGTACGTGATACGTCCCCTTATAGTGGCCAGTACGCTCCAGTGCCACGATGTCGAGCGGCTCCTCCACCACAGCAATCTGCGTGCGATTGCGCTCTGGGCTACTATAGAGCGGCGAAACATCTTGGTCAGGATCCATCAGAGCAAAGGTGACGGGGCAGGTCGCAACAGCAGTATGTAGCTGCGTGATGGCCTGGGCAATCCCCTGGCTTGTCCGTCCATCGGCCCGTAGCAAAAAATACGCATAGCGCTCTGCCGTGCGTGCACCCACTCCTGGTAGGTGCCCTAGTTCGTCTATTGCCCGTTGCAGGGCCTGAGGCAGAATATCTGCCATACTAGCTAGAACCCGAGGTTGCCAAGCCCACCCATCAGTGGCTGCATTTTCTTGGCAGCAATCTCTTGCGCCTTGGCCATACCGTCGCGGATTGCAATCTCGATCCAGTGCTCCAGCTGGTGGATGTTATCCAGGTCTACCTTAGTTGGGTCGATCTTCACGCTCTTAATCTTCAGCTCGCCAGTAATCTGCACAATCACCGCGCCATCGCCTGCCTCGACCTCCACGATCTCCTTCGCCAGCGATTTCTGCGCCTTGCGCAAGTCATTCAGCATCTTCATTTGGTTCATACCCATTGCCATACTTCTTCATTTCCTCCGTTTCTTGGCTGTCGTACTCGATTTATTATACATGATTTGGCCGATGGCTGGAAGGGATACCTATTCGCCCAGTACCTCTCAT
Source organism: uncultured Candidatus Saccharibacteria bacterium (assembly GCA_963519835.1). Lineage (GTDB taxonomy): Bacteria > Patescibacteriota > Saccharimonadia > Saccharimonadales > Saccharimonadaceae > Saccharimonas. The sequence continues at coordinate 7,205 of CAUQNE010000004.1, read as the reverse complement.
CCTCATTATTGATGATTACTATCAAACGAAAAATCATCAACTGCAACCCGCGCGTCAGCGTGATAGGTATGGTACACCTCTTGATTCAACACACATGCTTCGGTCACATCCAATACAACAAGCGCAAGATGATATCCATTTCCAGGCGAGATTACCTACCCAGGAACCTCAGCCCAGTTCCTATGGCATAATACCCTGCTCTACCAGCCAACGGTAGTTCCAGCCATCGTTCGATTCGGTTTTATAGCTCCAGAAAAAGTGGGCATCAGCGCTAGCAAAGGCTGTTTGCTGCGCCAGAATGTAGGCGGCAATCGTCGGCGGAGTCATGGCAATAGCGGGCGGCAAAATCGCGCTCCACTCACCAATGATGGTTGGGCGCTGCAACGACTGGTGCATGTGGGTAAATTCATCCACAACACTCGCGTGCTGATCATAATCCACCAGCGCCAAGTTGGCCACCCCAAAGCACTGGTAGTGGTGGATATCCAGCCAGTCACGGGGCTGCGCCCGGCGCCACCGCGGCAGCTGGTAGGCATCGCTAATAATAATGCGCGTTGTGCCCGGTACAATGCGGCGTAACCGGTGAGTTGTGCGGCGCGACCACAGTCGCAGCAGCCAGTGCTGCAGCCAATCCTTCGTAAAGGGTTCGTTCAGCAGCTCAATCCCCCAGAGCTGTGGGCTTGCACTATAGCGCTCGGCAAGCTGCATGAGGATGCGACGGGTTGCCCGGCGGTTTTTGGCTTGGTACCACCCCGTCTGCGGCATGCGGTTGCCGCTCCCACTGTGGTCACCCAAATTCTGCGCACCCGGCGCCGCATGTAGATCAAGCAAGACGCGCATATGGTATTTTTGAGCCATTGCAAAGCACCAATCTAGCTGCTTGGTAGCCTCGAGGTAACCATCCTGGCTTTCTAGCACCCAGTAACCAACCGGCACGCGCAGTGCCTCGATACCGTGCGCATGCAGCCAGGCGAAGTCCGCTTCGGTCATAAATTCCTGCCGGTGCCTAGCAATGTGCTCCGGGCCGTTTGGTTGCATCATCAGCTGATGCTCGTTGCTCGCATCGGTGCCCGCAAAGACCGACGGCGTCATCCAGCGCTCAAGCACCAGCCACCCACCCAAGTTAACACCGCGTAATGGTTTATGCATATGCTTTATTATAGCAAAATATAGAGCTAAACTATAATGACAAGTATGCACACCCACACCCTCACCCTACCCTCCTCTAGCCAAACCCAGACGCTGCGCTTGGTAGCGCCAAGCCCAACTTATGCGCCAATTACCATGGCGTGGATTCGCCGGCCAGAGGTGACGCAGTATTTGGGTGCGGAATTTTTCGCACATGACGGAGAAAGACGAAGTGGCGCATCTCCAGAATATGCTTGACGATGACAATCGGTATAGCTGGATGATCGAGCGCAACGGCGAGATCGTTGGCAATATTGAAATCAACAATATAAGAAAACTTAGCCACAAATACGGCGTCACAGCTGGGGCATTTTGTACACTGATTGGCGATCCGAAAAACTGGGGCCAAGGCCTTGGGAGTTATGCCAAGCAAGCAGCTTGCAATTGGGCGTTTTCTGAGGGTGGATTTGCAATAATTGAGGCAAAGGCATACGTGCAAAATATCCGCAGCTGGAATGCGCTGGAAGAGCTTGGCTATCGGTACACAGGAATCGAGCAAGGTGAAGTTGCGGGCGAGGCAGTGAAATGGAAGGTGTATACACTGGCAAGGGCTGATTGGGAGGAGCTGAGTTGGGCGGAGTGGTAGTAAATGCTCCATTAAAAAATGACTCCAACGAGCCATCATAATAAATCCATGGTGACCTCACGGGGAATCGAACCCCGGTTGCTGGGATGAGAACCCAGTGTCCTAACCGCTAGACGATGAGGCCGCCTAGTCACTATAGCAAAAAAATCGACACTTGTCTAGCGATAATGTTGTAAAAAAGGCTTGACATACCCTAGGCGTGATGCTACACTGATCGTGTCATGCACTTGCATGGTGGAGACAACTAACACAAACAGCACTCGATACAGCCATCGCAAGCCACGAGATGCAGGAGAACCCATACTGCATTTGTCTGGTTTGTCCGTGCTATAACTGTGCAGATTCACACTTGGCACCCGTGCGAGAGGTGCCAAGCAAAGGAGGACTCCTCGGGCATCTTACCCAGCCCAGGAGATGTGCGATTTTCACTTCCCACGTGGGGAGTGATTTTCGTTTGGCAATGTGCCCTGGCGCGGCGTGAGGCGATCGATCGGCAGGCGGAAGCCAAAGGTGCTCCCCTGCCCCTCCCGCGAATGAAAGATCAGTTCGCCATGGTGCCCCAGCACGATCTTCTTTGCCAAGAATAGCCCAATCCCCGTGCCATCGGGCCGCTGCAGCTGGGCATTATGCGCCCGGAAGAACTTCGTAAAGATCTTGCGCTGCTCGCCCTGCGGCACTCCAATGCCATGATCTTGCACCGTGCACACCACCCAGCCATCCTTGCGGTAGAGTCGCACGGTAATAACATCAGCACCAGGCGAGTAGTAAATAGCATTATCAATATAATTAACGATGACTTGCCGGAGTTTATTTTCGTCGATTAGCAGAGGTGGTATAACCCCACGCGGTCGATAGTCCACTTGCAAATGGTGGCGCTCGGCAATGAGCTGGATGGACTCAATGCTCTCTGCCACCAGCGCAGCAACATCGCCTGGATGGAAGTCGATTGTGAAGTTGCCAGTGCGGATGCGCGATACATTAAGGAAGTTGCCAATCAGCTGCACCATTCGCTCGCTACTCGTAAAGGCCTCGGTAAGGAAGGTGCGCTGCGTGGCATTAATCTCACCAGCATCACCCTCCAACACCATCGATATATAGCCCTTCACACTAGTGAGCGGTGTACGCAGCTGGTGGCTCGCCATACTGACGAACTCATCCTTCGCGGCATCGAGTTCGCGCAGGCGACGGTTAGAGGCGCGCAGTTGGCGCGTCGCGCGGTCTACCGCTTGGGTGAGTTGCTGCTGAAACTGCTGCGTGGTATTGTGGCACTGCTGCGCCATCAGCGTCACTGCGCATTGCTGGGCTATCATTGCAAGAGTGGCTCGCTGCGCAGTAGCATACGCGGCTCGCTCAGCTGGCGGGCCTAGCACGATATATCCACAGTGATTGCCCTGCCACACCAGCCGCAGCACTACAGCAATGTCGTAACGACGGAGTGAGTGGCGCTTGGGTAGCATGGCGGTCACTGTACGAGCCGTTGCTTCTTCACACAGCGGCAAGAGTGCATCGACAGAGGTAGTATATTCATCTGGCAAGTCAATTAGCGGCGACGCTCCATCTACCATTACCATCACTCCATACCAAGTCGGTCGGGCAACTGCCCTTAGTGCTGTGCGCACCGCTGCTACCACTTCTGCAAAGTCGGTCGCACAAGCTAGCGCGCTGCCCAATGCTACCAGTGGCTCTGCTGGTGTGGGCGTCATGCTTGATTTTGGATGATTTTGTTCCATTTTCATGCTACACCTGCTATTATAAAGCAAATGGTTAAAATTGCCATCATCGAAGACGATCAAACCATCAGCCAAATGTACCGCATGAAGTTCGAAGCGGCTGGTTTTGCGGTGGAAGTTGCAGGCGATGGCAAAGCTGGCATCATGCTGGTGCAGCGAACTCACCCCGACATCATCCTCCTCGACCTCCAGATGCCCCACCTCAATGGTGCCGACACACTCGAGCACATCCGCGCTTACTCGTGGGGCAAGGCCATCCCTGTTATCGTCCTCACCAACCTTGGCCACGAAGAAGCCCCCAAAAAGCTCCAGCACCTCGGCGTCCACAGCTACATCGTCAAAGCCGAGCTCACCCCCAGCCAAGTCGTTAAGCGAGTGGAGGAGGCTTTGGCGGAGCGTGGGGTGATAACGGAACAGTAACAAACTAAACTACTAGTGAAGCCACCAACACCGCTCGGCGGCCAACTCGTCAAGTTGAAAACCATCAAATTGCAAACCCCGGAGTCGTGGCAGTAAAGGACGTATCTGTTCATCAAAAGCCGCGAGCTGTGTGCGGTAGTCTTGCAGCTGCTGTATTTGCTCCGCGTCTGTTAGCAGTCCTTTGTCGACAAACCACTCGAGTGTTGCAAGCACGTTATGTACACGATCGAACTCATCAGAGTAGCTATTGTAATGGAACCACTCGTAGTCTTCACGAAGCCATTCGACTGAATCTTGACTCATGTCCTTGGCAAGGCGAGGAAGTGCTGTTTCGGTGGCATACTCCATCGTATGACGAACAGCATCTCGGCAGAATTCTGTATTGATTGTAGGTTTCAGAATTTCGACAATGATGTCTGCGCCGTCGCGCAATGACTGTGCATCGAAGGTGTCGAGAGCTTGGGGTGCTACATCGTCATTTAGGCGTTCAGTCCGTTCTTTATACTCCAGGCAGTACGATAGTGCATCGATATAATGTTCACGCGCCATCGGTTCACCTTCTTCGTACTCAAGTACTGAAAAGTAACTCGCTCCATAGGCTAAGGTGAACAGTCGTAGCACTTCTTGATAGACAAGGTCGTCGCACGAGTCCTTAGATTTGACGACAGTACTTTTAAACCAATCGTCAGGAGTGAGCCCAGATTCACTTACCCATTTTTGATATAAAATGCTTGGCATTTTTACCTCCATTGTTTTCACAGATCTTTTATTATTTTACTTAATTCTACCACATCATTTTCCTTGTGCAATTGCAAAAAACTTCAGCTTAACCAACAATAACCAGTCCGCGCATTCTTCAACAATCAACAAATTAATGACTACACTTGGCGTATGTGCTATCTTTGTGAATCATCTCACCAGTAGTTCCTCATCATCCCCTATCCCATCTCTATACTATGTGACGCGTATATTATGTTAAGCCTCTTATCCGCTTTTTGACATTACAATCATGCAGGCCTTGTGCTACCAATCTCACAAATTGGGGCCGGTTTGTCTTCTCATGCCAGTGGTGGTACAATAGAGGCAGCACGCACCCGTAGCTCAGCGGATTAGAGTACTTGGCTTCGAACCAAGTGGTCGCAGGTTCGAATCCTGCCGGGTGTACCAGTTTTGTTCTATATTACCCAGCTTGTCTGGGTTTCTTTATACAGTACTATTTGCTATTCATTTTGTGGCCGCACCATACAAAAAGGGGTTAGCGCACTGCCAACCCTTTTTGTTACACTACTGCCACAATCGCCACTAACGAGGATAATAAATCTTCGATGACTGCAAGGATTCTGTTGTGGTCATTGTATTATGCCACGCAACCACCCCAGCTGCCAGCAAAATCAAGAAGACAACAATCGCCACTGCCGCCAAGATAAGGCCAACAATGTAGGCGATCTTAAGCCCCTGCGCCCACGTCTTGTCGCGCTCGGTCGCAACGTATGGCGTACCATTTGCATCTGCTGTGGTACTCGTCAGCAAGAAGAAGTCGACGATACCCCAAACAGACAAGACAGACAGCCCCAACATCGAAACAATATTAACATACGGCACGACTGCCGTTACCGTACAGCCCACTGCAATCCAAAAGCGGATCTTGCCCAGCTCGTCGCCACGATACCAACGAGCCAAGCCATACTGCCCCATAAACGCAGCGAGGGCGACGACCGCCAAGTAGTTGCGCGGCGAGGTGTCAACCGGTGCAGGCGCAGCGGCTGGTACGACTGGTTGGCTAGCAGCTGGAGCTGTGTGCAATGCTGTCTCAGCTGGTGGTGTTGGTTGTGCTGTAGGTTGTTCGTTTGCCATTGCTATTCTCCCGATTAAACTCTCTCTCCATAGTAATGCGTTTTTGGCAAAAAGACAAGCAAGTGCTGCAGCAAAAGAGCTTTTTAATTCACCTCGCCGCCTCTTGACAGAACCCCGGGCTATCCGCTATAGTAAAAGGGCTTTGCACGGGTAGTGCAAGCGCGATATGGGCCAGTAGCTCAGCTGGTTAGAGCACCTGCCTCTTAAGCAGGGTGTCGAGGGTTCGAGCCCCTCCTGGCCCTCCATAGTATGTAGTCCTCGGTATTACCAGAGGACTGTTTGCTATAGAGATACCTATCACTAGTATTAACCATATATTTACGAAAGGACTACACCTTATGCCCACTCCATCGCTCAACGGCCGCGAGCTCGCCAGCTTCATCAAGCAGCGCCAAGCCCGCCAAGTACGCCACCTACGCCAAGCGCATAGCATCATCCCCAAGCTGCTTATTATCACTCCGCTCGATGCATCGGGGCCAATCAATGCCTACGTGCGCTACAAGCAAGCCTACGCCGCCGATATCCTCGTTGAGACAGAGGTAGCACCAACTGCCGAGGCAAATATGCCAGCTGCGATCGACCGAGCAAATAATGACCCCCACATCCACGGCATTATCGTCCAACTGCCGCTCAACGACCCATCGCAAACAGACGCCATCGTCCGGCGCATTGCCCCCGCCAAGGACGTCGATGGCTTGAGTGGCCCGCAAGCCGCCTATACACCAGCAACGGCACAGGCGATCGATTGGCTACTGGCAGGTTACAACATTAGCCTCGACGATAAGCAGCTCGCCATCATCGGGCGAGGGCGGTTAGTGGGCGCACCGCTTGAGCGGCTGTGGCGCGACCGCGGCTTGGCTGTGACGGTGTGTGACCGTCAAACACCCAATACTACAGAGGTCATCGCCACAAGCGACATCGTCGTTACCGCTACTGGCCAGCCCCATCTCATTACAGCGGATATGGTCAAAGCAGGTGCAGTGGTCGTCGATGCTGGCACAGCAAGCGAAGGCGGCGTTATCGTTGGCGATGTCGACCCAAGCCTGCGCGAGCGTAGCGATGTCACTCTCACCCCAGAAAAAGGCGGCGTGGGCCCTCTCACCATCGCCGTAATGATCGACCATGTTATCCAGGCAGCGCAGGCAACAGTCGAGTCTAGCAAGAAGTAGCCGTTACTTGGCCTCTGTAACTCAGCAGAATTTACATCATTACTCTCTCGTGTTGCTGTTATAGGCGCACAGTCCTAACGCTGGGCTCTAAGGATCGGTACTACTCTGGGGCATGCTCCTTATAGCATCTCAAATCTATAGACACGATTGGTATATTTCATCACGATATATTACAGATATTGTATAATATCGTCTTGTTATCCAGGGCACCCACAACCCCCAACTGCAACAAACTGAGCCTCTTGCTGTCGTAGAATA
>CAUQNE010000003.1:0-131298 GCA_963519835.1 uncultured Candidatus Saccharibacteria bacterium | reverse complement strand
TTCGGAAGTCCAGCAGCACCATTAGGTTGTTAGGGTCAATGGTGCGGAGTTGTACCACGATAGCCTTACCCAAACCTAGGTCATGAGTAACACGGTCTGGGTTGGTTGATGAAGATACGAAGCGCTCACCACCACTGGTGAGCGCTTCGTCGTTGCAGACGGTGTTGGTGATGGGGCAATCCAGTTGGTTGTCCCGGTTTTCTCGCGGGTTGTCTTGCAACAAGGTCGCACTGCGGCGCTGTGCGACCTTGTGTATCAGGCGGCACATATCGCTACTATATGGTATAATGAATGCACTATGCATGAACAATTTCTTTCACAACCAAGCCAGCTCGAGCCTACTGGCGAAATCGCCCCCCCCCAACACCTAAAGGTGCACGTGCTATTGGGGCACTAGCTTCACGAGTAACAGAACTAATTACAGAGGCTCGCGAACGCCGATCGGCACGAAAATTAGAGAAATATAAGCAGATGGTTGGGACACAACAACGCGTTAATGTAATCGGCCCAGTCGCTGACCATGTTGCATATGGCTTGCCGAATAGCAGCTCCTACCTATTTGTCAACATCCCATTGGTATATCCAACAACGCCAGAGCTAGTCGAAGACCAGCGCAGACTTATTGCAGAGACGAAGGAACCCGGATATTATGACCGTATTGACAGAGCATTCGCAGCAAAAGCCGATTCCGTGCAGCCTGATTCTGGCGAACACCGCACAACCAGTTAGTATTAACCCCACCCATCTCATTCTAGCTGCAAATGAGCGCCTCTACACACCATAGAGAGACGCTCGTTTGGTATATTGTATTGCTCTAGAAAGTATAAGTAGCTACTACGTAAGTGCCGTTGTCGCTGCAATCAAGCCAAAGATAACCCCAGGCAAGTTAGCTGCAGCCAGCGGCAGGTCGCGCTTCTCTTTACATAGGCCATAGATCACCCACAATGTACAGTTCACTGCCGCAACTGCTGGCTGAAGGAAGTCACCCTTGTGTCCATTCATATTACCTACGATTTGTGGAATGTATGACACATACATCATCACCGACATTGCTGTTGCGACCCATCCGAGGGTTTGCATGTGCTTTTCTTTCATACTTGGGTGCTCCTTGTTGCATTCCTTTGTTTTGCCTTGTGTATTATAGCATATATGGAATTATCTCTCTTGAACAGCTCTGTAAGCTTCGATTACTAACGCAGAACCTTTTCGTTCTATTTATCTTACTTGTAGAAAGCTCCTCTGCGCTTTCTGCTGGCCTTCTCGAGCGTTTTACGACATTATAAGGCTTTCTTTCTTATACATACGCTCAATACACTCTGGACTTATAAAATATAGCTACCCAATACCATAATCTGTGAGATAACTTCGTTCTCAACATAGTTTTGCCATCAAAAAAGCCGAGCGACTCTGCTCGGCTTTTTGTATACGCTACCAGACTTGGCTGATGGGGAGGAAGCCTAGTCTATGCGGCGCTTTTCGAGTTTGAGTGAGCCAATGGCGGCGCTGTCGGCAGCATTTAGCTTGACGCCAGTGAGGCGAAGCTTCTTGAGGCTGCCAAATGTCGCCAGTTGGCTGCCGTTAGCTAGCGTGGTCTTGCGGCTGTAGTCGTAGAGCGAGAGCGACTCTAGGCTATCCTTGCTGGCTGCAACGTCGGCAATGTCTAGCACAAAGCCATCTTTGCCCGAGAGTGAGACCCGCTTGAGGTGCGTAAGCTTGGCAAGTGGCTTGGTCGAGGCAATTGGGTTGCCCGAGACCATCACGAGCTTGAGGTTTGCCAGGCCAGCGATTGGACCGAGCGACTCGATCTGGTTGGAATGAGCGGTCAACGAAGTCAACTTGGTTAGCTTAGCGAGCGGTGCAAGGCTCTTCACCTTGTTGCCGTCGATTGCCAGCCAGTCGAGGTTCGTTGCTGCCTCGAGGCCAGTGAGGTCAGTGGCTTTGCGGTCATCTGCTGCGTCACCAGGCAAGATGAGTGATAAGCCAGTCAGTTTTTGCATTTCACCCGCTGTCACGTCTTGTGCGGCGCCCCGGCGTGCACCAAGGGTCTCAGACAGGCTTTTGTTAATTGCGGCTTTGAGACGAGCGTCTGGGATCGACACAGCGCTGTTGTCGCTCTTGGTGTCGGCCTCAGCGGTTTGGGCTGCATGAGCAGTGTCAGCTTTACTGGCGCTGCCCATGCCCGGCGCTTTTGGGTTTGCTTGCCCGTTGGTCGTTGCGCCATTGGCGTTGTTCTGCTGTGGAGTGCTGCTGCTCTTGCTGCTGATATTTGGTTCGCCACCAGTCATGTTGGCATTGACCAGTGCACCACGGTTCACCTTGGTGCCGGCCTTCACGGTTGCACCGCTTGGGTCGATTGCCTTCGCCACGTCGGCAGGCAGCTCCTTACCACTGTTGGCAGCTGGGCTTCCGGCCTTGATGGTGTAGTTACTCTTGTTGTAGTCGTTGTTGTTCGCAGCTTCGCTGGTGAAGAATGGGTTGGCGCTGCGTGAGCCAGTTTGGTCGAGCGAGTTGCGCTCGAGGCCATCGATCGCCTTGCTGACCCGGCCATCCTTAGCAATGTCTGATGTCTTGCTAAAGAGAACGTCGATCGGTGCCTCAGTCTGAGCCAAGTCCCAGGTAAAGACGGTCTTGTCGACATTGGTGTCGTTGCGGTAGTAGACGTTGTAGTCTAGGCCAGCAAACATCTCATTCGTACCAACCTTTGGCCCGCCAATGTTGGCACCACCCTTGGTGCGGACACCGTATGCCCAGTATGGGCTGTCGCCATCTTTAGCAGTTGCGGCACGTGACGAGATGATATTGTTGTACATCTCTGTGCCCGTTGTGTCCCAGCTCAGGCCCTTAGCTTGCGACCAGCTCTCTGGTGCAGTACAGGTGCTACCTTGGTAGGCATTACAACCCTTGCTGCGGGTGTCCTCGCGGACGCGGATTGGGTAGGCGGTGCGTGAGATAGAGTTGTTGTAGATCTTCGTCTTGCTACTACCCGACACTAAGATACCAGAACCCGAACCTTCGATGATATTCGAGGCGATGATACCAGTGTGTGACACCTCATAGAAGATCGCCATCTGCACGTTGGTAAAGTAGTTGTTGACGATGTTGGTGTTGATACATCCTTCGTCACACCAGAAGCCTGGCAGCTGGTGGCGCTTGGCCACAGCAATGTCGGAGTTGGTCGAGCCAGACTTCGAGTAATCCACCACGTTGTTGCGGAAGGTGAAGTTCTCGGCGTGAGTCACCTTCACATCGGCCATACCACACCATGAGGTACAGTAGCTACCATTGGTCTCGAAGCCAGCGGCGTTGTTGTTGCTAAAGGTGTTGTTCTCAAATACGGCATTCTCAATGCGGTTTGCGCCAGCACCATTACCCCCGTTGTCGAGGAACTGGCTGTTCTTCACCACACTGCCCGATGCTTTATCGAGGAACAACCCCGAGTTTGAGTTCTGCGCCACGATCACATCTTGCACCAGCGAGTTCTTCCCGTTGATGGAGATGGCGATTGGCCCAGCTTTGTCGTCGAGCTGTGGATCTTTAAAGCCCCAGGTTTGGTTTGGTGCATATTGCGAAATGTTAATACCCTGCAGCTTGAAGTTCTCGCCTGTTGTGGTAAAGGCGCGGGTGCGCTGCGAGATCTCTGTCGTACCAGCCGTAGGATCTGAGCCTAGGTAGTAACTCACCGTATCTTGCTTACCTGGGTTAAAGTGCCCACCACTACGCGTCGTCTGAGTTGCGTCTTCCACATAGAACTTGCCTGGGCCGACCTCAGCCTTGCTCCCGACCTGCGTCAGTGGCTTGTCATTAATAAAGACCTGCTCTGGGTAGGCAGCCATACCTTCGACTTCTGGCTTGATGTTGGTCGTACAGACATGGCAGAAGTTCTGGAAGTTGCCAGTGGCCTTCCACATATTACCTTCGCGCGACCAGTTAGTCACGACATCACTACCTTTCAGCCATACCTCGGCGTTGGGTGCTGCCTGCATGGTGACATTCTTCTTCGTCACAAAGAAGTGTGGCTCGCGGTAGATACCACTCTTTGCTACCACTGTTCCGCCGTCGCCGATCTTCGTGACAGCGCGACCAAAGCTCTTGTACGGTGCTGACTCACTTCCGTTACCCTTGTTGTCATCCCCGTTGGGCGACACCCAGGCGACGTTGGCGTTCGGCACAGCGTAATTTGCCTTGATATAATTATAGTTTTTATTCAGACCGGCTGCGTTCACCGAATTGAGGCCATAAAAAAGCCCGCCTATAGCGAGCCCACTCACAGCCACAACCGATGCGATGCGCATGACGATCCCACGTTTTTGACGTCTAATCTTCACTGCTCTTTCCTCCCCTTGTCGGTTGGCGTTAGATTTACGTTACAAAGACTATTCTATCATAATGGCCGCACTGGTCAATTAACCATAACCCGCATACCTGCGTAATTATCGGGCCAAAGCTCCACCCGACACCCATACTTCGCCCCTCTCGCCAGTCTTGCACGTATATCGTACATACATAGATCATACCCCAGATAGTGCTCTTGACATTTATGATACTTCGTATGTATTGATAGCCTCGTGTATTTCGCTATGCTCTATACAAACAAAAATATCATTGTAATATCTACAATGATTCGTTTATCTCTCGTTGTGCTGCGTTTTATGTTAAAACTATAGATTGCTAAGCAACCTCAGCATTCGTCTATTTTGGCTTGTCATTCTTGAGCTGTGGATATTACTGTGCGGCTGTTTTATCAAAAACACTGAGCCAATAGCCATAGCCCAAACAATCCTGGCGGAGGAGGGGAGATTCGAACTCCCGCTACAGGTCTCCCCGTACTAACGATTTAGCAAACCGTCCCCTTCAGCCACTTGGGTACTCCTCCAGCGTGTCGGATTGTGCACCAACGTGCACTGGTTATTGTAGCATAGGTGCGGCAATTGCGCTAGACATTTGTGAGATACAATTTTATCCCTACTTCGCCGCAGTGTCGTGAGCCATATATTTTCTGCACTCCCCTTCCCTTATAAAGTGATGTAAACAAGGAAGAAACCAAGCATCTCGCTAACGTACCAATTCCTCACGCTGAAGCTCAAAACAGCGTCATAATAACACGCATTCTAAAACATCACTAGCAAACGAGATGAAGGAAGCGAGTCACCACAGTACCACAAGCTGAGAAATTTCACCGCTTTCCTCTCGACAAAAAAAACGCCATATCGTATAATTACAAGATAAAAGGAGCTAGGTTTATTATGCTAAAAAAATGTCTACTATCTATCAGTGCTCTTGCCCTCATCGGGGGTGGGATAATTGCTGCTGCGCCGCCTAGTGCTGCAATCGGCGGCGTGTCAGATGGTGCCAGCCGCTCACGGGGTAAAGACCAGCCAGCCGATCTCTTTGGTGACGCCGGTATCTTCACACGAGTAAGCAACATCATGCTGTTTCTCGTTGGTGCTATCGCGGTCATTATGATCATCTTCGGTGGTATTCGTTATGTTGTCTCTGGTGGTAATTCATCACAGGTGCAGGGCGCCAAGAATACGATTATGTATGCCCTCGTTGGTGTCGTGGTGGCACTGCTGGCCTACGCCGCGGTGAACTTTGTTATCAACACCATCATCCCTGGTGGTAACATCAATACCACGACCAACAGCAGCAACACCGGCGCTTCGACTACCTAGCCGGCGCCGCTTGGCTCTCTTCTCACACAAACATATGCGCACACCATCGTGGTGTGCGCTTTTTATTACCTCTGGCAAGCATATGCAAAGCAGAGGTAGACCAAGCAACGCTCCTCACGTCACGATGCATCGTTATTATAATAAAAACCTGCTAGCCCAGAGCTCGCAGATAAATACGATCAAAAACATGGCGGAGAGAGAGGGATTCGAACCCTCGAAGCCTTGCGGCTTACCGCTTTTCGAGAGCGGCCAGTTCAACCACTCCTGCACCTCTCCACGTGGTCTGCTCTCATTATAACAGATGTGATGCCGAACGAAAATATCGCGCAGCGGATATCCTTGAGCTCTTGCCCCACCTTCGCGTATACTAAAGTCATGCAGGATTCTATTTTTACCAAGATTATCAAGGGTGAGATACCAAGCCACACGGTGTATGAGGATGAGCACGCGATTGCCTTTCTTGATATCAACCCGCTGAGTGATGGCCATGTACTGGTCGTGCCCAAGCAGCAGATTGACTCGCTGTGGGCGCTCCCCACTGAGGTGTATCAGCACCTCTGGGCGGTAGCGCAGCGGATTGCCCACGCGATGGAGGCGGAGCTCCAGCCTGAGCGAGTCGGCGTGGTAGTGGAAGGCTTTGATGTGCCGCACGCTCACATTCATCTTGTGCCGCTATATGACCGTGAGGTGCTGCAGCTCCATCATGGCTACCCAACCGACACCAGCGATACTCACCTATCTACCACCGCCCAGCGTCTTGCTGCAGCAGTGTCTGGCAGTGGTGGAGACGCCAGCGCGTGATCACCATCATCGCCGTTGGCAAGCGGCACGAGCCCTGGCTAGTCGATGGCATAGCACGCTACGAGCAGCGTATGACCCGTGCTTGGCAGCTACAGTGGAAGCTCCTTCCAGCCAGCCAACGTAGTAGCGATGCGGCGCGCCGTGAGGAGTCGCAGCAGATTCTTCGGGCACTTTCGCCCCAAGCATATGTTGTACTACTGGACGAGCGTGGCACAATGCTCGACTCGCCCGCCCTCTCGCGCAGCCTGCACCAGCCAATGGCCCAGGGTAAATCACTCGTGCTTATCATTGGCGGAGCATATGGTGTGACAGAGGCAGTGATGGAGCGCGCCAACCTGGTGTGGTCGCTGTCTCGCTTGGTGTTTCCCCATCAGCTGGTGCGGCTCATCTTGGCTGAGCAACTCTACCGGGCGCAGCAGATTGCCGCTGGTCATCCGTATCACCATCAATAGTTAACCAACAATTGGCAAAAACTGATTATCAAAGGCATGGCGCGCTCCCCGCTGTTTGTGCGCCAGGTATCTATATTCATCATCGCGCGGTGGCACACTCGGCGTGTGGTGTTGCCCGTGATGCGCCGCCTTATGCCCAAGCGACGTATGATGCGGATGGACGTGCAGGTCGGTTGTTAGCTTATCGTGCTCTGCCGAGCCTTGCAGCCCACGGCTTCGCAGCACGGCAGGCTCGAGCGTGAGAAGCGCAGTGGTCATCTTATCAAATTGCCCATCGTGCAAGAATACCCCCAGTGCAGTCGCTAGGCTAAAGACCGCCACAGCCGCCTGCGCGAGGATGGTTTTGTATGAGGTAGTGTGGTGTTTGTGTTTCATTGTGTGTATTGGTGACTATCGTTAGTTCTATTTTTGTTCATATTCATGGTAGCAGGATGTTTCTTTTCTGTCAAGTATGTTTCGTGTAGATATAGGAATACCCTTCTTTTCTTCATTAACTCTCTCCTCTATCATCTCACCTGATGAGATATGAACGCTGTTTGTCGCAGCATATGTATACTTATATAAATCCATACGATAAACACTCTCGTAAATATTACTCGCCATAAGGCCTCAAAAAAGAACAATAGGAACAGATTTGTGAAGTGATTAGATTTTTCAGCTTCAAATTAATGTAGCTCGTCAACACGATAATCCCTTTGTCTGTGCTCGCGCTTCCCTTTTTGCCACTAAGTGCCCTTTTGTCATTGAGAACGCAAGAGGTTAAATCAACATTTTCAATGTCTCTACTCATCAAAAAGGCTACCATTTCACATCGACGGTAGCCTTCTCTATTAGCACAAGGTATTAAATTTCAGTATTGCTATTCGATCACCTGCAATTCCTTCACCAGCCGCTCGATCAATGCCTGCTTACTCGCCAGCTGCTGGCGCGATTCTTCCACCAGGTGGGCGGGGGCTTGACTGGTGTAACGTTCGTTTGCCAGACGACTCTCTAGTTTGGCGGCGTCATTGCGCGCTACAACTAAACGCTTCTCAAGGTTCGTCTGGTGCTCATAGAGTGTCTCGTCGCTTACGTCGAGCCAGGCATCGCGACCACTGGCGGCCAGACGCAGCCCTCGTGCTACATCAGTATGTTTTACCGCCGCTAGGCCGGCCAAACGCTGCACCAGCTCGGCATTATCCGCTACGAGCGCGTCATCCATATAGAGCAGTGTGTAGCGCTCGTTACCTGGCAACTCACTCGTTACATAGCGTGCTTCAGTCACGAGCCGCTTAAGCCGGCCAAACTCAGCCGCTTGCAGCTCATTGTATTTCTCAGCCTGCGGATATCGTGCCGCCGCCAGGAGGTCATTGTGCCAGCTCAGGCTTTGCCAAATTGTCTCTGTCACAAATGGTGCAAACGGGTGAGCCAAGCGCAGGCATGTATCGAGCACCCACACCAGCATATCAGCGTGCTGCTCCACCTTAGCTGCCTCAATATACCAATCGGCTACGTCATCCCACACTGTGTGGTAAAGTGTCTCTGCCGCCTCGGCAAAACGATACTGCGTTAGCTGCTGCTCCATCGTCTCCCCTGCCTTGCTCAGCTGTCGGATAATCCAATGATCAGCCATCGATTGCGGCACTGGCACATGCACCGGTTGCGTATCCCCCACTTGCGCCTCAATGAAGCGAGCGATGTTCCACAATTTATTACAAAAGTTGCGCGCTGCCACCACCTTGCCGGTATTAAAGGCCTGCGGCTGAGCGGCTGAGCGGCTGGCGATAATCCCCATGCGCAGTGCGTCCGAGCCATATTGGCTAATCGCCTCCATTGGGTTGATCACATTGCCCTTGCTCTTGCTCATCTTCTGCCCATGCTCATCCAGTACCAGCCCGTGCAGATACACATGTCGGAACGGCACCTGCCCCGTGCAGTACAGGCCAAGCATCATCATCCGCGCCACCCAGAAGAAGAGAATGTCCCCCGCCGTCTCCATTACCGCGTTGGGGTAGAATTTCGCCAGCGGCCCATCCTGCAAATAGTCGGTGGTGATGAATGGCCACTGCCCACTGCTAAACCAAGTATCAAGTGTATCTTCTTCTCGACGATATGTTGTTCCATTTACAACTATTTCTTTTTCGTTGACGTTTGTGTTGAAGATCCAGTCGCTTGGATCAGTCGTGCTCTGGAAGGCTGGGATGGGTATCCCCCACGGGATCTGCCGACTAACGTTCCAATCTTTGATCTCGCGCAGGTATTTGATGACCACCTCGCCTTTATTGGCGGGAGTGAAGGTCACATCACCGTGCTCAATAGCAGCAATCGCTGCATCCGCCAATGGCCGCATCGAAATGAACCACTGCTCCTTAACCATTGGCTCAATGACAGTATCGCACTTGTAGCAATGTCCCACCGAGTGCTCCAGCTCTTCCTCGCCACGACGGAGCTCTTCACGCTCCAGCGCCTCCAGCACCCGTTGGCGCGCCTCCGTCGTGGTGAGGCCATCAAATGGCGTGGGTACATTGGTCATTCGCCCGTCGAAGCCAATTACCTGCTCCACTGGCAGCCCATGCCGCTGCCCCATCTCGAAGTCATTTGGGTCGTGGGCCGGTGTGATCTTGACTGCACCAGTACCATATGACGCATCGACATATTCGTCAGCAATAATCGGGATCTCGCGCCCCACCAGTGGGAGCAGCGCCTTGGTGCCGATCAGCTTCTTGTAGCGCTCATCTGCCGGGTTGACAGCGATGGCGGTATCACCCAGTAGCGTCTCCGGCCGTGTCGTAGCAACGATAATTTCACCAATATGATCGAGTAGTGGATACGCAATACGCCACAGCTTAGACTTCTCCGTCTTGTGCACTACCTCTATGTCGGCAAAGCTGGTCTGGTGCTTGGTACAGTAGTTCACGATTCGCTCACCGCGGTAGATCAACCCATCCTGCCACAGCTTATTGAAGGTGTCATAGACCGTCTCCACCACCTTAGGGTCAAGCGTAAAGACCATATCTTCCCAGTCCGCCCCGACGCCGAGGGCACGTAGCTGGAGCTCCATATCACCCCGCTTTTTATCGACAAAGTCCCACACCTGCGCATACAGCTCATCGCGCGAGTAGTCGAAGCGCGTCTTGCCCTGCTTCTCTAGCTCGCGCTCATACACCACCCACGTCTCGAAGCCAGCATGGTCTGCCCCAGGGATAAACACCGCATCATCGCCTTTCATCCGGTGGTAGCGCACCAAAATATCTTGCAGGGCCGAGCCCAGCGCATGCCCAACGTGCAGGTTGCCATTGGCATTGGGCGGCGGCATCACGATGCTATACGGTGTGCCCTCCCCTTTTGGCCGAAACACACCAGCACTTTCCCACATAGCGTAGATATTTGGCTCGTATTCGTTAGGGTTGTAGGTCTTGGCAAGTTTCATGGCGGTGGCTTCCTTACAGATTATTGATACTTTTCACACGAAAACGGCGCGGTCAATACTTCACGTGAAAAATATGCGTGCAGCATCTGCCAGGCCGATTTTTTGGTGCAACTTCAGCTACCTAGTATAGCACGTTTGGCAGCTCAATGGCAGAGGTGACAGGGGTTAGTGATAAGGCTAAGACGCAGCTGATTAAAATCATATGATTTGTTTCTCGCTATGCAGATTAGTCACTATCGAGTAATCGTTTGTTCTGATAGTTTCCCACTGTGTAGTTTTCACGTGCAAGGTGTGATGCGTGACGACCTGTGACTAAAGCAATTACGATTTTACTATCTCATCCAGTAGAGCATGGGGGATGGGCAGACTACCAGAAAAGCAGCAGAAGTCTCTGCATTGCAAATGTCTGCCCGCATACCATCATGCTGCATTCATCAACGCGCTTCATACAATGCAAAAAGGAAGTATGAATAATAAATCAGAAATAAAGACAGTTTGTGTTTATCATAGTTACAACCAAAATTGAATCACAGTAGGGAAGTGATAGCACAATTTTCACCTGTACATATCTCTATTTCACGTGAATAATACGTGGAACTATATCAAGCTCTATAGCCCCACATCAGCGTATAAATCTCATATTGTTTTCCGTCTAAAGTCACGTCAGTAGAGTAGGGAAGGGATACTATAAAAAGACGCCCTACTAGAGCGTCTTCTTCTAAGTGATCTCTCTACCAACTACTTATGCGAGCGACGATACGATGCCTGACGCAGACTGCGCATGTGCTGATACAGCGCTTGGTAGAGGTGGTACAACCGGTAGCGCAGTGGATGGAGCGGCTTCTCCCAGGTGCCGATATAGTCCACTGGCGTACCCCCAAACGACTTCTTAAAGTGCGTAAAGCCCGCCCAGGGGTGATCCTTTGGTACATCGTCTGGCGCAATACCATAAAAGTCGAAGAATTTGTGCCCGGTATCGTGGGCATAGAAGAGGGCAGACACCACCAGTGCTGTGGCTGGGCTGAGGTTGCGCTGGGCGGTGTAGGACGCCGCATGGGCATAGGCCATCGTCGTACCATCACTAAAGAAGATAAGGCTTGCAACCGGTTTGTCCTCCAGCGTGGCATACATTAGGCCAGCTGCCTTGCGCGGGAAGAGCACCTCTGCCATTTGGCGAAAGTAGGCATCACTATGAGGCTGCATACCAGTGCGCTTGGCTACATCGTGAATCATATCAAGAAAGATCTCAATATCCGCCGGCTCATAACTGGTGTGGAAGCGCACCCCGGCCTTCTGGTTCTTGCGCCAGGTGTAACGCACCGCTTGTTTGGCATTAGCTAGGATGGCATCGTGATCCATCGTCACATCATTAATAATCGTTCGGTCTGGCTGGAGGCTCTTTGCCTTGCGAAAGCCGAGGTTTTGCAACTGCTCAAGTCGCGTCGTTCGGGGATCGACCCGCACAAAGTCTGCGCCATATTGCCGCCCAGTAGCGATGATATCCTTGAGCGCCGCTTCTTGGGCTGCATCGTTGTCTGCCTCAGGTCCATAGGGCACATACAGCCGATGATTGAGCCGACCATGCTCGATAATGCCATAATACTGCCACCCTTTGTCTGCCCGCCGCACCGTGTGGCGCTGCTGCGCTTGTTGAAAGGCCTCCCATGCCTCAGTCTGTAAAAAATGTTTCATAACATTAGTATAGCAACTTTGTGGCAGTTTTTCACTGATGATTGTTGCGAAAGTTCCATGCACGCCACGATGAAATAATGAATATTGGTACAAAGTATTATTGATCTAGCCCAGGGGTACGCGCGCTGTGAAGAGTCTAAGGCTGATATGTATCGCTAATGCACATCTCTTCCTCTCACCACTCAAAAATGCTATACTATCGCTATCATTATGCAGCTAAAGCCCATCGACCCATCCACTCTCGAACAATTTGCCGCGCAGCACCCGCTAGGGAGCTTCGTCCAGTCGGCCGCTAATGCCAAGCGAGTGGCACAGCTGGGCTGGCAGCCGCATTATCTGGGACTGTTTGCTGAGAATGATCGCTTGGTGGCTACCGCCGTGTTGTACGAATGGCGCACCTTGGGCTATAGCGAGTTTGAATGTTTGCAAGGGCCGCTGGTGGATTATTACAACCCAGCCGTGCTCAGTACACTATTGACAGAGCTCAAGAAATATGTCAAAGCACATAAAGGTATTTTACTTCGGATTCAACCGCCACTCATCCTACGGCAGGGAAGTGACCCTACTCAGCTTCTCGAAATAGCAGGCACGGCCAAGGCGCTGCAACAATTAGAAAAGGCAGGCTTCCGCGCTATCCCCCCGCAGCAGACCGACCGCAACGCGCGCTATGTGCGCTGGTTCTTTGCCAAAGATCTTTCGCCCTACCACGACGATGCGGCACTACTCAAGAGCTTCGACGCCAAGACGCGCAGTTGCGTCAAGGCGGCCACCAAGTATGGTGTGGCGGTACGCGAGATTACTACAGTGGATGATCTCGCGCCATTTGCGAAGTTGCTAATCGATACCGGCACGCGGCGTGGCTTCTCAGGACGCAGCGAGGAATTTTATCAACAATTGTTTCACGCTTTCCACCGCAAGCAGGCGTGGTTCCTGATTGCCGAGCTCGACCTTGCTGGCTACCAAGCCCGCCTCAGCGCCCAGCATGATAGCCTGCAAGCCGAGCGCGATATGCTAGCGACTGAGCCAGACAAGCAAGGGCAGGTGAAGGAGCTCGATAACCAGCTCGCTGCGGTGTCAAAGCGCCTGGCAGATTATGAAACGCTCCGCCAAGCGGCTAATGGCGATGTATTGCCACTTGCTGCTGCCATCTTCATGCACACGAGCGATAACGAGGTGGTGTATTTTCTCAGTGGGTCGGACGATCAACATGCCAAATTTTCTGGCTCATACGCCCTACAATACGCAGCAATGCGCCGTGCCATCAGCTTTGGTGCTCAGCGCTATAACTTCTACGGCACAAGCGGAAACTTCAATGGCTTCCCCGAGCAAGAGGGGGTGTATCACTTCAAGAAAGGCTTTGGTGGCAAGCTGGAGGAACGCGCTGGCTGCTATGAATATATCGCTCGGCCATTCATACATCAGGTAATTCGCTGTGTGCGTGCGGCGCGAAAAATTATAGCGCGGTAGAGCACTGCCTTCGTAACAATATCTACATTATTAGATAACGTGGTGGATAGAACCACCTTACGGTGAGATAAAAAATCCGCAACTTGCAGATCTTCAGCTTATTTTTCGTGTCTGTGATATTTGATCTTTGCAATAGTCCATGATACTATTTTGCCATGCTCGTCAAACGCCCAACATCAGCGTTATCTATGCAAGAATTACGGCCAGACATCTTCATTGCAGGCCCTATTTCTGGTGCAGAAGATTGGCAAAAGCAAGCAGAAAAATTATTAGAAAATATTGAGCGCGGCGAAGAGCTCATTATTGCCAACCCACGACGCCCAGAAGGAATCCCGCGCGTTGGTGATATTGCGAAGGAGCAGATCACGTGGGAGCACCGAAATTTGCAGCTCGCACGCGTGGTCATGTTTTACTTTGTCAAGGGGCCGGGCATCATTACACCACTAGAGCTTGGTAAGGAACTCGGACGCGGCTCGCCCATCGTGCTAGGCATTGACGAAAGCTTCGACCGACCATTTGATATCGAAACACAAGCACACCTCGAGCGGCCAAAGCTCCCGATCTATCACACACTCGACGAAACTGTTGTAGCTGCTGCAGCGCTAGCCAAGCAGATTCGCGCAAAAGAAGGCTAATTAATCAGCCCACACCGCTTCGCGCATCGACAAACTTGGCTGCACTTCGAGCAGGTATGGGTCGACTGTGTGACCAGCCTGGGCGTAGTAGTAGCCGAGAGCGGCGATCATCACTGCATTGTCTGTGCAAAAGGCCATTGGTGCGTAGCTAATGGAGCAGGGCAGGGCAATGCGCAGCTGGCGGCGAAGTTCTTGGTTGGCCGCCACGCCACCAGCAATTACGACGGAGCGTGGCGCATAGTGTTCATAAGCCAGCACCGTCTTATCGACTAACGTCTCTACCGCCACACGCTGGAAGCTCGCCGCCATATCATAGCGCTGCTGCGGCGTAACAAGCGCTGGAAGCTCGTGCGAAGGGAAAGAGGTATCTTTGCCTACCTCGGCTTGCATTCGACGCAGCACGGCCGTTTTAAGGCCCGAAAAAGAGAAATCGTACTGGCCATGCATCCGCGCCTTAGGTAACGCGTAATGCTGCGGGTCACCGTGCGTAGCGGCAGCAGCAATGGCTGGGCCGCCAGGATAGGGCAAACCAATGATCTTCGCTACCTTATCGAAGGCTTCGCCCACAGCATCATCCTGCGTTTGGCCAAGTAGTGTATAGTCGCCATGCGCCCGAAACAGCACCAGCTGACTATGCCCACCAGAGACGATGAGCGCCAGCATAGGGAAGCTCGGCTGCGCAGCAGGGAGCGCTAGGGTAGGCTCGGGCTTTGGCCGGCCGTCCTCCACCACGAAATTAGCATAGACATGCGCCTCCACATGATGAATTGCGTAGAGCGGCTTCTTATGCACAATTGCCAGCGTTCGCGCCGCCAGCGTCCCGACCAATAGTGACCCTACCAGCCCAGGCGCATACGTCACAGCAATGCCATCAATCTCATCCCAGCTGCATGCCGCCTCAACCAATGCGCGGTCAATCACCGGGGTAATCATCTCAATATGGCTCCGTGCTGCCACCTCTGGCACCACGCCGCCATACTGGGCGTGAATATCTATCTGCGAGTGCACGACACTACTCAGCAGGCGTCGCCCATCGGCCACCACCGCAGCCGCCGTCTCATCGCAGCTGCTTTCAATCCCAAGAATCTTCATAGGGTTATTATAGCAAAGGAGAGTACACAACGCAGAAAACTTACTCCAAAATAAAAATGGTGTAGAAAATACGTATAATCTCACTTTTGCAGTGTTAGCTCCACCAGCCAATCCCTTCATCCGATGGAGTGTGAAATCAATCGCAATAATCAATTTTAGCCCAGGTGTACAAGATGAATATCCGAGAGAGGTATTCACTCTTACAGTAGTCTAGAAATGGGCGTGTGAGGAAGGTGATGGTGAGAATAACCGAGTGTTTTGCAGCCCTCATCTTAGCATATTTACTTGCTCAAAAAATCATGCCTCTCATGGTTTTAAATACTATCAAAAGTGGTATAATATGTGCCATGGCATTTTCTCTAAAACAAACACTCAAGAATACCCTTCCACCCAGCGTGCTGGCGGCGCTGGAGCCAGGTTATCGGCTGCTTGAAGCTACTGCTGCAGCGGCTAACCAAGGTTTCCCAGCCCAGGGCATGCACGTCATTGGCGTAACGGGAACGAACGGCAAGACCACGACGTGCTTTATGATCCACCGCATGCTGGTCGAAGCAGGCTACAATGTCGGTCTGATGACGACGGTGGCATATGGAGTGAACGACGACATCACATCGCAAACCGAGCACATGACCACCGTATCTGCACCCCTGTTACAGCAGCGTTTGGCGGAGTTTCGGCGGCGTAATGTGCAGTGGGTAGTGCTAGAGGTGACGAGCCATGCGTTGGCGCAGCATCGCATCTTTGGCATTCCAATAGACATCGCCGTCATGACCAACGTTACACACGAGCATTTAGATTATCATAAGACATTCGAGCGTTATCGCGCCGCCAAGACGCGCCTCTTCAAGCTGGCGCGGCGGGTTGGCATTATCAATGCGGATGACCCATCAGCAGCAGTCTTCGAGCAAGCCGTGCCCCGTAGCCTATGCTACGGCATCGCTGACGGCAACATCCGGGCTACTAACATCACCCAAACCGCCTCGGGCAGCCGCTACGATGTGTGGCTAATGGGGGAGATGCACCACATCACCATCAATATGCCGGGTGAGTTCAACATTGCCAACAGCCTAGCCGCAGTAGCAGTGGGGCACGAGGTGGGCTTAAGCCGGGTACAGATCGAACACGGCCTGGCTGCACTCACTGGGGTGGATGGCCGCATGACAGTCGTGGATGCTGGGCAGCCATTCTCCGCTATTGTCGATTTTGCCCACACACCCGACGCTTTTGAGCGGCTCCTCGGTAGTGTGCGAGCGAGCACTAAAGGCAAGCTGATCGTCCTGTTTGGCTCAGCTGGCCGGCGCGATGAGTCCAAGCGAGCCATCCAAGGCAAGATCGCAGGACGCATCGCCGACGAGCTTATCCTCACCGAAGAAGACGACCGTGATGCAGACGGGCAGCACATCCTCGCCCAAATCGCCAAAGGCGCAGAAGCCGCCGGCAAAACCCAAGACACCGACCTCTTCCTCATCCACGACCGCGCTGAGGCCATCCGCTTTGCTATTCGCCGTGCCCGCACCGCTCGCGACACCGTCGTCTTCCTCGGCAAAGGCCATGAAAAAACCATCGAACGCGCCGACGGCACCCACCCCTGGGACGAAATAACAGAGGTAAAAAACGCTATCCACGAGCGGCAAGCATCGAAGAAGAAGCCAGCACGAGGCAAGAGCAAGCGCACAAAAGACGCCAGCAAACCTCGGCCCAAAGCCAAAGACAAAGCCAAGCGCAAGAAAAAGCCAGCTTCGCGCCACAGCAAGCGGGCATCGGGCAAGCTAAGCTAGTGTTTTTACCCTACGGATACCCGCTCTAACTACCCTGTGAGGTGCCTGTCTCTCCGTCAGCTTGCTTGGGTTCTACTTCGAACGTCACATCGTCTACATTATCGCTACTACCCACTCTTACATAGCACCCATCAGTTGTCAGACCAGTTGCTGCCCAGCCATCCTCTGTGCGCTGCAGCGATATCCACTGGATAAAGAGTAGCCACGGCTCGCCTTCAGGACCACTATATAGCCATGGCTTTCCCTCAAAAATCGATTCAGAAATTGCCTTTTTGAGCACTGCATGTCTCTCATGCTCTTCATTTGACGGCTGCTGTGGTATTTCGTGTGGCATATGGCATACACCTCCTTTACCTCTGTTATAGTCGCATGTCTGTGGTGAGATCTACCTCTGTTGCGTTGGCTTATCTAGGATACCATGGCTATACATGCGGGCTACCACCCGTGGCACAACCCGGATAATTTTTTCCTTCGGCAGCATTAGTTTATTGCGATATTCATACCCCTCCACACCAGGGAAGAAAAAGATCCGTCCGTCATCATCATGCTCAGCAGCATCTTCCTGAGCGTCGTATTCGTAGTATTCAGACGCCTTAAGGTCAATCAGCTTACCGTTCACTATCATGTCTATCCCGCGCACATCTTGGTTGGCTGTGCCTGGCTCATAGGCAATGCCCGCTTCATCCAGCACCCGCATGAAGAGCACTTCGTTGCGAATACCCACTACTGTCGCATACAGCATATCTTTTCGATCTTGCTTGCTTCGAGCATGCTTGTTGCCTGGGCACACGGCTTCTAAGCCGTTAACTATATCCGATACAGACGGTATCGACTTCCATGTCTCGCAGGCGTGTGTGGCGTTGTCTATCACATCGCGTAGGGCATGGTTAAAGTACGTGAGTTTCTTGATTCGCTGCTTCTTTTCTTGCCGAGTTAGCGTTGTACCATCTTGTTCAGTCGCCTCCACCCAGCCAGGATACGCCGCAAGCAGCCGCGCCATATCGACATGCGACCACTGTTCTTTGCTCGCATAGTGCTGCACAAGCGTCACAGCACTCTCTCCCAGGGCAACCGAGCGTCGCTGGCGACGTTTTTCCTCACTCCAGTTACGGCCTGCTTGCTCGACAAGGTAGGTGAGATGTGGCTTTTGGCTCTTCAGCGCTGCATCAACGGTAACAAGCTGCTTTTTGATATCCGAAGAAGACGTCGACCACTGGCTCGGCGATATAGGCGATGGCATTGTATCAATGCCATGATGTTTGTGTGTACGGTGATGTGGCTTATAGTGACGTGTTTTTACCATGGTTATATCTGTTATTATAGCTAATCTACTACACTGGTCAATGATCAGCCACTTCTATTTCAACCTGCTGCATCATACAAGAATGGTTTTCTCGCCACTAGATAGTTCAGATTAGTCTTCTGGTGGGATCAAGCTGTCATCACCAAAATCACCAGTAGAATCGCGCTTGATATCTGTCACAACAGTGCCATTGTTATTATTAATTGTAATCTCGACGAAGTCCCCATCTTGGGTAAAGCCCACTGCTCGAGACAGCCCTGGTTGTTCATCATCAGCAATGAGAGCTGTCATTATTGCTTTCGTTTCATCGTCATTGTCAAGTTCAGCAAGCACCATAGCGCGTTGGCCCATTTGGAGAGATCGGGGAATCGAGAGATTGACTTCTTTTCCGGTCCGTATCGAGTACTCCACTAGCTGAGCGTACTGCTCTGGGATAGTTTTGTTATAGCCGTGCGTCATAGCGCCTTGTTTGTCCTCATGTGGGTTCATCTGTTAATCGCATAATATCTGATTAAATAATGCCTGCTGATCGCATACGGCGTATAATCTTTGGTTGCAGCTCAGCGACTCTATCTGGGTTTCTCTGTGGGAGTGCCAGCATGCCATCAAAGTCACCATCCGAAATGCCAGAGTAGAAGATAATCTTGTCACTGCCACGGCCACGAGCTAGTGCTTTTTGCTGTGCTTTCTGTGCTGCTGGGATTGATGCTTTCACATCAACTGGCCTACCATTGATGTAATAATCAATACCACGCGCATCTTCCTCAGCAGTCGCTGGTTCAAAATCAACACCAGCTCGAATCAACACACATTCAAAGGCTATCTCGTTGCGAATACCACGCACTGTTGCTGTTATAGATTTATAGAATTCCTTTTTCTTCTCAAGATTCTCTGGCTTGTCTAGATCTGTTCGATATGGGTGAATCATATACATACTGTGGATCAACTCCTGGAGAGACGTCGTCGCGCCCCAGTCATCAATCACTTCGCGCAGAGCATGATTAAATGTAGTAAACCGTTCGGTATTTTCTTGTCTTTTTTGCCTGCTGTATTCGTTATACACCCTATTGCCAGAGTGGCTATTTTCTTCCGCTTTCTTCCACTGCTCTGCCATCACCCAGCCCGGATACACACTCATGAGCGTAGCTATATCTCGCTGCTTATACTTCTCTTCCGGATACATCTCAGCCAAACGGAGTGCTGCATTACCAACTGCCCACACTCTCTTCGATTTTAACTCTCTTTCACTAGTACTTTTGCATACATCCGGGTTTGTCGCCATTTTTTTGTATTCAGTATATTCTGGCATCATTCTAGTATCACTCTCTACTTTCACAAACTGTCCACGCAAGGTATCTGGCGTGGCTTGTCTTGGCTGCGCTTGCTCTGTCTCTTGGGCAGGCACAGTGCTAGTTTTTGTATCAAGTAGCTCTGCAGTTCTCATAGAACTGTATTATACATAATCTAGATAAATTGTCAATAAAACATATCACCACATCAGTGGTGATAATGCCTATTCTTACTCTATAAATCGTTACCGCTGCGACAGATAGTCGATCTCCTTGATAATGTCGAGCAGCGCTTGGGCGCGGCGGGTTTCGTCGCGGATGGATTTGGCAATTTGGTACGCTGGGTCGATCAAACTCTTGTCATCCGTCGAGCGGATCAAAAGCAGATAGGTGTCGAATTTCTCATCTGGGCTAACGTTGAGCTTATCCACCAGTGGGCGCAGCTCTTTGATCGCCGATTGCTTCACGCCATTGAGCGCCTCACCACTGGGCGCAGGCTGCGACGGCTGCTGCTGAGATGACATGACCGGCACAGATGAGCCCATATTGCCCGACATACCCGAGAGTGATGAACGGCCAGCACCTTGCCCCGACATCATCGCCTGCGACCGCTGCGACGCTGCTGTGCCCACCTGTGGACCGATCCCAGCGAGCACCTTGGCAAGCTCTTGATCGTCGGTAATTGATTGTGATGTAGTGCTGATATTCATGGTTCCCACCTGTCTCCAAATATGCTTATGATTCTCTGCTAATTAATGTATCATGGGAGGGTATACTCTTGCAAGCAGAAGGAGACGATTATGCTTGATGACCAGACCATATTGCGTCAACGTGGTGCCGAGGCAACTCTGCATCACGTTGCAACATTATGGAAACAAACGACGCTGCCAACAGAGGTAACTAGCCAACTCTCGCATATATCAGTCCAGCATGATATTCGTAATGTTGTTATTATAGCAACGGATGGTGGGGTGGTGTTGGCTCGCGTCGCTCAGCAGCTCGTGCAGCATTATATGGCTGTGCCTGTACTGTGCTGCGATGCAGCAGCAGTGCCACCATTTGTGAGCACGCATAGCTTGGTGATTATTATCGAGGCTGGCATCTTGCCTGACCAGGTAAAAAACATGGTGTCTTATACAGAGCAGCACAGTACTCCGACTGTTCTGCTCACTCATGATGCTGCTGTGGTTGAGTGCACTACAGCATACCCTGCAGCTACCATCGTGCCAATCACCAAGAGGGAAGGGCGGGTGGGGCTACTACGCATGCTCAGCACACTGAGCGCGCTACTGACGGCCTATCAGTTGCTGGATGATGATCTTGTGGAAGCGATAGCAGATGGCGCAGCAAACGCAGCAAACGCGGTGCAGCAGTGGGGCACTGCCGTGCCGACCGCTCACAACCTTGCCAAGCAGCTTGCACGCCAGGCAGCGGGCAAGACGGCGGTGTTTTGTGGCAGTGGGGCGCTCGCGCCAGTTGCCCAGTGGTGGCAGTGGTGTTGGCAGGAGCGGGCGCACAATGTAGCCTTTTCCACCACCCTTACCGAAGCAGAGCAAGCTGGTGCTCATGGCTGGCTAAGCCATCCGGTAGACAAACCATTTGCGCTTTTCGACCTGGTAGGGGAGAACGACACCGCCACCCAGCAGCGCATGGCAGCGCTCGATCGCCGCCTCAGTGGTCGGCGCCCCCACGCGAAGTCTATCTTGCTTGCCGGCAAGACGGAGGTAGAGCAAGCACTGCACGGTATGCTGCTAGCGGAATTCGCCAGCTGCTACCTTGGTGTGTTGAATGGCGTGAAGCAGGGGAAGGGTGGCAAATCTTAAAGCTCTAACCTAGCGTGTTTTAGTTTTTGAGAATCGTAGTGTTTTATTTTTTCTATTCTAACTCTTAGCCCCTGTCATGGTCTTACACCAACATTCTATGACACTTACTGTAATGGGATAATCAAAACAAACTCTAGGGTATGAATATAGCGCTACTATTCAACTATTTTTCTCTTGTACCTTGCGCAAGTTAGGATATTTCGAAAACGACACGGTGCGGTGGCTGTCGCAAGATATTGCTAAAGCAAATGTCAACGATACCAAACTGCTACGGTAAATTTACCGACGTAATCGTTCATCATTTCAAACATTATATCCGACAATTGAACCGCAAAGTACGCGCAAAAATTCTATCATCGTACTCTGTAAATGGACAGGGTAGGGCGAGCCAGAAATACCGTAAACTCACAAAAAACCCGCCACATGCGGGCGGGTTCTGTTCCAAAAATAACCTTGATTAGTGGTACTGCCGTAGCGACTCGATTGTGTTCTTGCGCGCGGCACGAATAGCTGGATAGAGACCGAAGGTGAGGCCAACCGCTAGTGCGAGGCCAATTGCCATCACTGCTGTCTGCCACTCCAGTGCTGGCGGGAAGGACAGCCAGACGCTAAAGCTCAGCGCCACTATGTAGCCCAGGATGTAGCCCAGGATACCACCAAGCAAACTAATCGCCAGCGCCTCAATAACGAACTGCGTGATGATATTACCATCGGTTGCACCAACCGCTTTGCGGATACCCACTTCGCGCGTGCGCTCCACCACGCTCACCAGCATGATGTTCATGATGCCGATGCCGCCAACCACCAGCGAGATCGCCGCAATTAGCGTTAGCACCTGGGTTAGCGCGGTGAAGAGCCGGTTGGTCGGCTGGCTAATCGCGTCGCCCGTGGCTACGGTAAAGTCTTCTTCGCCTTGGTGGTTTTGCTTGATCTTATCTTTGACCTGCTGAGCAATCTGCCCGACCTGCTGCGATGCATCGGCCTGGATGTTGATCTGCTGAATCTGTGTATGGCCATTGTGAATTTTCTTACCTGCCTCGGCAGTGATGATAGCTGCGTTGTCAAAATCAACGTTGTTATAATTCAGCGGATTTTCTGTAGCCCGCATCACCCCCACCACGATAAATTCCTTGCCACGAATTTTGAAGGTCTGGCCAATCGACTGCTCGGTGCCAAACAGCTGCACCGACAGCTTTGGGCCAAGCACTGCCGGCTTGGCGTCGTGTGTGCCACCCTCGAGGAAGTCGCCCTCACGTAGTTCGAGCTGACTCGTGATAGCAAGGTCGGGCGAAGTTGCTACAACAGTAGTGGTGGCTTCTCGGTCGTTGCTCTTGAGCTTGTTCTCAGAGGTCATCATTGGTGCTACGGCACGGATATGTGGCATCTTGCGCACCGCCTCGACGTCGGACTCGGTGATAGTACTGGTGTTGTAATTATACTGCGCCACCGAGCTCGCCAGCGACGAGAAGCTCTTGTCTTGCACGCCCGGGCGCACCACAATGAGGTTATTATTGAGGTCGGACACCTGTTGGGAGATGATATTGTGCAGGCCACCACTCAGCGCCAAAATCGCCACGATGCTACCCACGCCAATTGCCACACCCAGCGTCGCCAGCAAATTACGGCCGCGATTGCGCCGGAAGCTACTGCTTGCATTTTCGAAATGGTCGATGATTATCATGCCTGGGGCTCCTTTGTGCTAGATTGGTGAGCAGACGATGGTGCAGCGGGCTGCTGGGCCGGTGCAACCTTGGCTGGCTGAGCAGATGCTGCAGATGATGACTGCTGCACCGCAATATGGGCTGCTGGTGCTGCAGGTTGATTGGTTGGTTGTGGTGCAGCTGGCTGAGATTGAGCTGGGGTAGATTGCACTGGCAAAGCTGGTGTAGGCTGAGCCGGGGTAACTGAGTTTGTATGAGCCGGCGCAGCAGAGTGTGCCAGAGCAGGCTGCGCTACCGACGGAGCGTGCTGGGCGGTGGGCAAGGCTGGCGGCACCTCTGGTGGGGCAACTGGCATAGGCTCAATGGTTGGGCCATCTTGAGTATGCGGATCTTCATAGTCGACTACTGCTGGTGCTGTCGTTGCTGGTGCAGGGGCGGCCTTCGCGGGACGACCGCGGGCAATTGCCTTGACGGGTGCAGCTGGCTGAGCAGCCGATGCTGTGCCCTGCGCAATCGTCGGCGCAGTCTTGCTAGCAGGCGCCGCCCGACGCACCCGTGGCTTGCGGGCCACTGGCGTTGGCGTAGCGGCAGTGGTGCGCATCTGCTCATCACTAGCAATCTGCCCATCAAGCATCTTAATCACACGGCTAGCGTAGCTCGTGAGGTTCGGGTTGTGCGTCACCATAATGATGGTATTGCCTCGGCGGTGCAGCTGAGCCAGCTCTTCCATGATAATATGGCTCGAGCGGCTATCGAGGTTACCCGTTGGCTCATCCGCCAAGATAATCGATGGGTGATTCACCAGGGCGCGAGCAATCGCCACACGCTGCACCTGTCCACCACTCAGCTGCCATGGCATGTAATATTCGCGCTCTTGGAGGTGGAAATTCTTCAGCACCGCACTAGCTTGCTCTAGGCGCTTGACGCGGCGCATCCCCCCACGGTAGCTCAGGGGAAGGGCAACGTTCTCCAGCACCGTTAGGCGATTAATCAGGTTAAAACTCTGGAAGACGATGCCAATCTGCCGCGAGCGAATCCGGGCGTGTTGACGCTTGCTCAGCGTCGCGACCGATGTCCCATCAAGAAAATATTCGCCGCTGTCGGCGCGGTCGAGCAAACCCATAATGTTGAGTAATGTTGTCTTACCGCAGCCACTGGGGCCCATGATGACGATGAATTCGCCTTTTTCGACTCGCAGGTCGACATTATCCAAGGCGTTTTGGGCAGCATCACCCAGACCATACTGCTTGGTAAGGCCTCGGAGTTCTATAACTGGTGTAGAAGATCGTACCATAATTATCCTTTAGTATAAACTGTCAAAAAACATTTCTGCAAGCCCAATCTGCACAAAAATATGCAGTATAGCCACGCATCATGCCAAAAGACGAATCAGCAGCGCATTTCTATAGCAGCGTGCCGCCTGGCGCTGATATGGCGGAGAGACAGGGATTCGAACCCTGGGTGACGTTGCCGCCACACACGCGTTCCAGGCGTGCCAATTCAACCACTCTTGCACCTCTCCGTACCTCTGTATTATAGCGGATGTGGGGTGGGGTGGCAATGGGTATGAGTTGCTCGGATATATTGCAATTTGCTCATGCAAGTATTTTACCTATGAGAGTGTGTATTGGTGTTATATTTGTCAGTCTGTATCGTTAATTATTTTAAATATAAATGTATAGGGAAGGATCAATAATTATTCTTGTACGATTGGATGGTTGCAAACCACCATATTTTCTTTATCATGCGGTATGTATAAAATATCTCTCATTTTTGCCAAAAAATGTCGTTCGAATATATTTCTATACTAACCTCTGTGTGCATGTGCCATTCATTTTTCTCAACAGAGGCCAAAAAATATTTGACCTGCCGCGCAAACAATGGTAGCATGAAACGCAAGTGCGCAGATAATAAGCACACATAACCACTAATCCTGTATTGGGGAGGATTGAAGCTTATGACAGACAACTACAATGGTTATCCGACAAACATTAGCGGACCTGAAGTGCCAAACAATGCGCCTCCTCATCCTCATGAAGAGAATAAAACCCGTAGACGAGATTTCCTTATCGGTTTGAGTCTCGGTGGTGCAGCCCTGGCTGTCGGAGCAGGTCTATCAGCAGCTCTTTTTGGTCACAACCGATCTAGCTCAGCCTCTTCAGAAACGCCCTCTCCATCAGAATCTCCAAGCTCGAGCCCAGAAACAACCCCATCTGCCACGGCGACAGAAACTTCATCGCCTACACAAGAGCCGGTAGAGCCTGGCGCACCAAGCAGTGAGCGACCCGAACCTCGCCGGTCGTATAACTTCGCGAATCTTAGTGAGTTTGACTCTGAAAAGTGGAAAACAATGAGTGATTATGACAAAGGGCTTGCATGTAAAACCTTCTTTGGTAATAACCTAAAACCAGAGGTCATGACAATTCTTACCGAGTCACGTGCTGACCAGTCAAAAGAGTTGGCAATTGCGTGGTGTGATAATGTTGATCGACTTTTCCGTGATCTCTGTGATGATGCTCAGTCAAAGGCTTTATTCACAAATGCAGATGGTAGAGAAGTCAACGCATGGCCAGTGCTGCAATGTTTGGCCGATTATATAGACGTCCCACACTCTAATATCGTCAGAGATTCCAATGATGAGAATAAAGATGACAGTGACAAAAATAAATTTAAACCCCATGGTTATTATGGCCGCCTTGTCGAAGCCGCTGATGAAGCTCACTCGAAAGACAAAAAACCAAAAGAAGAAGACCGCATTGCTCTCCGCGTTACGAAGTGTGCGATCATGAACGAATACGAAGACCCATTCCCGATCAATGATGGCAAAGAAACCAATCAACCCCAGGTATATTCGGCAGCATATTGTGAGGTGCAAGAGGTAGGAGATAAGAACAAAACATACTACACAGTTATTGAGACTAAAAGGAAAACAACTAAAAACGGTCGAAAGACGGGCCAGTACACGGAATATCCATTCCCTCGAGTGTCTTACTTTTATCCAACAGACACCAAAAGCGATGAGGCTCACGCTATCAAACCAGAGATTACTGCACCTCTCAACGATATCGAAGAAGGCTAAAAATCTAGCTTTAATCCAAGCCAGCCAAATACCATACACTACTTATGTTATTTGGCTGGTTTTCTTACTTATTTTTGTGTATTATATGTAGTGTATGACAAACTCTCTTGTATCTAAGCTAAAGCGCTTTTCACTCTTTCCATTAGCTATTATTCTTGTACTTAGTTCTAGTGTGTTTATAGACCAAAAGGCTTATGCTGATGACCATGACAAAAAAATAAGAGCATGGACTCTCTATAGAGCACAGCAAGGTTATGAAACAGATAAAGAGCCCGGAAGATTCGAAGAAACTGGCTGCTTTGATGGTATAGACTATATTAGGGCTGTAGATGTTAGCAAAACAAGAGTGGGTGGCAGCGGTCTTGGGCACGCTAAGGGTATGGTTGATGGCGAGAAAAAAAGATGTTCTGATATATATGAAGAAGGTATCCCTTTATGGGGCTTTAAGGATGCGGAGGATTTTCTAACTCAAGCAGGTTACGTAAATAAGGACGGCTGGTGGGGCGCTACACGTGGTGTACAAGCTGGTGTTGATCAAGCTATTAGAAAAAAACTAGGAATTGATGGAAACAACAGGGCTTCGGATTATCTTGGGCCTGGTGAGTTATATAGCTATAGTTACAAAGATTTTACAACTTCTTGTCCTGTATCAGGAGAAGCTGATCGATCTCAGTTTAGCAACTCTCAAGCGGGAGCAGCAGATAAAGGTCAGGATGGATTTATATCTTACGATAAAATTGGCAAAGATGCCAATGGTAACGATGTTATCAAAAAGACTATCGCTAAATACAGTACGACTGGTTCCATTTCCACAAATACGTGTAGATTAAAAGCTAGTACTGTTACAAAAAATGCGCAAGCCGCGATCAAGGCAGCTGAAAAAAATAAAAAGAAATCTGATGATGCAAACAAGAATAAGAATGGCCCTGATGATAAGAATGCTAACAAGGTAGATGCTGGAACAGGCGAATCTGCCCAGCAAGGTGATGGCGAAGATAAGGAAGAATCCAAATCACGCTGCGCTATCGATGGTGTTGGCTGGCTCATCTGCCCCGTTGTTAATCTCCTTGCCGATATCTCAGACGATTCTGCAGGTATTTTGGCAAAGTTGCTTGAAGTCAATTCCATCATACTCACAGATCGTGGCCCCGATTCTGCCTTCCACTATTGGTCGCGCATTCGAGACATTGCCAATATTGTCTTTATTATTGTTTTCTTGATCATCATCTACTCACAGGTTAGTGGTCTTGGTATTAGCAACTACGGCATTAAGAAGCTTTTACCTAAGCTTCTTATGACTATTGTCCTCGTCAATATATCTTTCTATATATGTAGTATTCTTGTTGATATCTCTAATATTATTGGGTCATCGTCATTCAATTTCATTACTTCACTTGGTGGTGGCGGGAGCGGCCCAGAAGGTGGCTGGGCAACGAAAGGAAACTGGTGGACGGGTGCTGCTGCTACCGTTCTAGGTACTGCTACGGCTTTCTTTGTGTTAGGTACTCTTATTTCTGGTCTTGTTTTTGTCGTTGTTACTGCAACTATTACAGTATTCCTTCTTGGCGCACGGCAAGCGTTGGTTATCTTTACTATTATTCTATCGCCGCTCGCTTTTGTAGCACTGCTGCTTCCAAGTACAGAAGGGTTATTTAAGAAGTGGTGGGGCTTTTTCAAGACACTCCTCTTTCTCTATCCAGCAATTGGTTTACTCTATGGTGCATGCAATCTGGGGGCGACGGTTATTAATGGTATGAAGGGTGAATCACCTGTATTACTACAGATTATTGCTGCCGCTCTTACCTTTACACCACTCCTCTTAGTTTCTCGCCTAACAAGCCTCATGACCTCAATGATGGGGCTAGCAAATATTGCTGATAAGTGGGGCAACTTGGCTGGCAAAGCTACTGAGAAGAAGTTACAGTCTGGACTAGATAATTCTATGTATGGGCAACTTATGGCCACTCGTAAACGAAACAAAGAGCGTAGACGTGCACAAATACAAGCGGGCACCTATAGAGGCTCTAACTGGATCCCCACAAACTGGGTCAGAAATGCAAGAAGTAAAACAATGGGTGGTATCAATAATATAGCCGGGAGAGTCCCAGGGGCTATTGGAGAGACAGCTCGACGCGCCCAAGGGAATGCTGCCAATATTATAAAACAGCAGTCAAAAGAGGAAATGGACCTCGCTGAAGCAAAATACGAAAACATAGAGTACACAAATGCAGCTGGTAAACAACAAGTACTTACACAAGCTGACTACTTCACACTTGCACAAGGTGGAAAAATAATGGGCAGAAATAAAAAAGGCGAGCTCGTGGAAGTGCTTAATGGCGCTAAAATGTCTAAACATGACAGACGCTTTATTCTCGATCGAGCAGGTAAGGGTGCAAATTCTGATCAGCTGAAAGAACTTGCTGAAATGGCTATGGAGCCTAAATCAAACCTCCTCGATGCATTTGATCTCCAGACATTAGCGGAGGGCCTTCAAAAATCAGGTGCCGCAAGCAAGAACCCTTGGCTTACAGGCCGTGCAATTGCCGATATTGAGTCTGGTAGCTTCACTTTTGACAAAGCTGTTACTGATGCAGCAAAAGCTGGCAAAATTACTGCGTCTAAAGTCGCACAAATGGATGGAGCTGCAGCAAGGAATATACATAAAGCTCTCGATAAAAGAAGCTCAAAAGACCCACGTGTCAGCTATGATGATCTTTTCGATGCACGCAAAGCAACAGGACAAGCTATCGAGGCTGCTCTTAATTCACCAGAATTATCTCCAGAAATTCTTGGTAATCCAATGGTGAATAATCACGCACAAGCAATGAGAAAATGGAAAGATATCTAATATCCTCTCTTGCTTCTGTAAAGTAAACCAATCACTTATCTTTACTGTCCATCTATCCCCCTCATGCTATAATAAATACATAAGCTATGTCGAGATATAAGGTTGCGCAGGATGTAGAGGCAGAGGATAAGATTCTTGGGCCGTTTAGCTTTCGCCAGTTTATTTATTTGCTGGTTGCGGCGGCGGGGATTGCGCTAGCGTGGGGGCTGTCGCAAGTGTTTTTGCCACTGGCGGTTATTCCGGTGCCGATTATTCTGCTGTTTGGTGCGCTAGCTTTGCCGCTGCGCAAGGATCAGCCAATGGAGGTTTACCTCGCGGCGGTGGTATCATTCTACACCAAGCCACGCCGGCGCATGTGGCAGCCCGATGGTATCAATTCGTTAATCGAAATTACAGTACCCGAGAAGGTGGAGATTGAACGAACGAAGAACCTTAGCCAAGACGAAGCCGAGCGCCGCCTAGCATATCTGTCGCAGCTGGCTGATACTCATGGGTGGTCTATTCGCCACACCCGCGTGCCCGATGCACAGGGGTCTATGATTAGTGATGTCTATTTTGAGGCACAGCAGACCTCGGATATGTTTGATGATAACAGCAGCGAAGCGCGAGCAATGACGCGGCGCATCGAGCAATCCAACCAAGCTCGGCGCCGAGCCGCCATCGAGCGCATGCAAGCCCCACCAGCTGCACTGCCTGCCGTAGCTGACGGGCAACCGCTCCAGCAAGCTCCTGTGCCATATCAGCCAGCCTGGCCGCAGACTCAGCAGCAATCATATCATACAGCACCGCAAGCAGCTCCAAGCACTCCACCACAGGCTACACCTCCGTACCAGCCACCCGTTGATGACGCTGGCTTTGCGCCAGTGTCGCCGCCTCAGCCTCGTATGCCAGAGCCGCCATACCCAGCACCAGAGCCTCAGCGCCCAGCGGTGTCGTATTCGTCCACGAGCTTCCCCGAGAACCGCACTGCATCGTCGCATCAGCAAGCTCCTTTGCCCGATACTAGCGCCTACCAAAACCAACCAAACCCATACCCACCTCAGCAATCTACCGAGGTATACGAAATTTCGCCAGTGGACGACTCACCACATGACGAAACACCTACTGCTGACCCACAGCCTATGCCGCGAGAGCATGACTCACTCCAGTCTCTGCCAATGGCACTGCCCGCCGTTATTCCGCATGATTCGGTCTTGCCAGACGCCCTGAGCAAGCCCTACACGCCGGCTAAACCCGCAGAAGAAGCACCATCCTTTGAAGCGATCTATGCCAACTTGCGCCAGCACGCTACTCCCAGCACCGATGCCGTGCCGCTTGTGCCACCCCAAAAGCCAGCCGCGCGCACTGCTACTACACCTGATTATCAACCAGCTGCAGCACCTTCTACCGATGCTCAGCTGCCATTCACTCCAGCACCTGCAGAGCAACCCACCCCGCCAGCAGCAGCTCCCAATTATCCGCAAACCCCAGTGTCGTATCCTCCCCAGCAGCCTATCTACCAGCCAGCACAAGCTCAGCAGCCACCCGTCACACCAGCCCAAACCACACAAGCTCCTGCACCCACCCCAGCCGCCGTGTCCTACCGAGATCGCTCAGCATTGGCCGATGACAAAAATGTCATCGACATGTCCGTGCGCTACAACCCATACCCCAGTATTCACCAGTCGGTCATCCAGCCGCTCGACCCCAGTTATTACGCCAAGACAACCCCCACGCGCGAGGAACGCCTGCGCGAGGAGCAACTTGCCCAGCAACGCAACAATATGCCGCCAAACACTAGCACAAACACCGTCTCGCCTGATATAATTAGACTAGCCAGCAACTCTGATTTGTCCGTTGCTGCCATTGCCAATGAAGCTAACCGGATTCAACATCAAGAGCAGGCTAATCAGGATGATGACGATGATGAGATTGTCATTCCTTTGCGCTAAGAAATAAGAAGGAGAGTGGTGTCGCCAAATTCACCCAACAATCAACAGCCACCAGCTGGGCCACCCAGCCAGTTTGGCTATAGCCAAGGCCAGGGCGCTGCGCCAGCGGGCCAGATGCCAGCTAATTATCCGCAGTACCCCGCTCCGCCACAGGGCAATTACCCCGCCGTGCAAGCACCGGCTCAGCCACCAGCTGTGCAGGGCAATACGAATGATCAGCCCACCCAAGACACCAAGAAAAAGGCTCCGCCCAAGCCCGCCACCACGCAGAATAGCCTTCTCCTCTCGGAGCTTCGCGATGATATGATCATCATGGGTGATGGCAGCTTTCGCGCCGTCATCGCCTGTGAGTCGATTAACTTTGACCTCATGAGCGCTCGTGAGCGCGAGGGGGTAGAGTATAGCTACCAGAACTTCCTCAATGCGCTGTACTTCCCGGTGCAGATCTGTATCCGCTCGCAGCGGGTGGATATTGGCCCTTACTTGGATAAGCTCGTTGCTATCCAGCGCACCCAAGATAACATGCTACTAAGCGTGCTAATGGAGGACTATATCAACTTCATCGACGACCTCTCGCAAAACGCCAACATCATGGACAAGAGTTTCTATGTCGTCATCCCGTATTACCCAGCAGGGGAGGGGACAATTCTTGACCAAGGTAAAGGGTTCTTCACCAAGCTCTTCGCCCCTAAGAACACCAACACCGTGACGAAGATTAGCAAAGAAACCTACGAGCGAGCCCGCGAGGAGATCCGCAACCGGGCTGACACCATCCTCAACGGTTTGATGCAGATTGGTGTACGAGCAGTGCAGCTCAAGACCAAAGAGCTCGGCACCCTCTATTACAACATGTACAACCCCGACACGGCGGTGCGCGAGCCGCTGGGCGACTTTAATAACGTGACTTCCACCTTCGTCCGCAAAGGCGAGGGAGCTGTCCCAACCTCGACAGCATATCACAAAGGAGAATTTTGATGGCACGACGACCCGATCCAATCGACATTGCTGCCCAGCAGCGCGAGCGCGAGCAAGCAGAGGTAGAAGAAGCCTTTATCAAGGGGATGACGACGCTGCGCGACTTAATCGCTCCCAGCAGTCTCGAGATTCACAGCACATACTTCCGCATCGGCACCAAATATGGCCGCACACTCTACATTTATGGCTACCCGCGTGAACTCTACACAGGCTGGCTATCAGGATTGATCAATATCGACCAAGTGCTTGATATTAGCATGTTTATCTACCCTGTCGAGACAGAGATCGTCCTTAATAACCTCCGCAAGAAGGTGACGCAGCTTGAGGCTGATATGGCGCTTAACTCCGAGAAGGGTAAGGTGCGTGACCCAGCCCGCGAGGCTGCCCTGGCCGATGCCGAGGAATTGCGCGACCAGCTGCAGCTTGGAGCGGAGCGCTTCTTCCGCTTTGGACTCTATGTCACGCTTTATGCCGATAGCCTCGAGGAATTGAGCTTCGTCCAGCACGTCATCGAGACAATCTTTGGCCAGAACATGGTCTACAGTAAAACCGCCAGCAACCAGCAGGAGCAAGGCCTCAATAGTACCATCCCCCAAATGACCGACCAGCTGCAAGTCCGCCGCAACATGAACACTGGCGCGGTGAGCACGAGCTTTCCCTTTACCAGTGCCGACCTTAGTGACGGCGAGGGTATTCTCTACGGCGTGAACCAGCACAACCAAGGGCTGGTTATTTTCGACCGCTTTAGCCTTGAGAATGCGAATATGGTCGTCTTTGCAAAGTCTGGTGCTGGTAAATCCTTCACCGTTAAGCTCGAAGCACTGCGCAGTATGATGCTTGGCACCGACATCCTCGTCATCGACCCTGAGAACGAGTATCAGAAACTAGCTGATGCAGTCGGCGGCAGTTACATTCGCCTCAGCCTCAGTAGCGATACGCGGATTAACCCCTTTGACCTCCCCCGAGTAATCGACAGTGACGAAGCAACCGATGCCCTGCGCGCTAACCTCATCACCCTGCAGCGGCTCTTCAAGCTTATGTTGGGCGGCACATTGGTGGGTGGGCAACAGATTGCCTTGCTCAGCCCAGCTGAAGAGGCCGATCTCGACCAAGCACTTATCGATACCTACGCCCGAGCTGGTATTACCAGCGATCCACTAACACATAATTCTCAGCCACCGACGATCATCGACCTCTACGACACCCTCCTTCACATGGGCGGGGCAGGGCCGTCACTGGCCCAGCGCCTGCGCAAATACACCACAGGTACCTTTGCTGGCATCTTTAGCCAGCAAAGCAATGTTGATATTAATAACAGTATGGTGGTGTTTAACATCCGTGACCTTGAGGACGACCTGCGGCCAGTAGCAATGTATATTGTGCTGAGCCACATCTGGAATATCGCTCGCACCGTACAGCGCCGGCGGATGCTGATCGTCGATGAAGCTTGGCAGCTGATGAAGTATGAAGACTCGGCGGAGTTTCTCCATAGCCTAGCCAAGCGAGCTCGTAAGTATTCTCTGGGGCTGACGACTATTACACAGGATGTGGAGGACTTTATGGGGAGTGAGAAGGGCCGGGCTATTGTGGCAAACAGTTCGCTCCAGCTCTTGCTTAAGCAATCGACCAGTGCAGTGGATGTGCTGGCTGAGGTCTTCAAGCTCACCGAGGAGGAGCGTAAGCGCCTGTCTAACTTCCCGGTGGGCGATGGGCTCTTCTTTGCGGGGCAAAACCATGTCCATATTCGCATCTTCGCCAGCGAGACCGAGACGCAATTCATCACCACCAACCCAGTGGCCAATAACAGCTTATACCAGCAGCCAGTGAGGTCGTAGTCCACCATGCCTACCCCCATCCCCTCCCAGCAAAAACCCGACCTCGACCGGCATAATCCGGGGAATACGCATTGGAGCAACGACACCTTCGCTGGCCGAAATAATCATGCTGGCAGTGGTGATTATAGCCAATCCAACACCGCCCAAGACCTCCAGTCGCGCGAGAATAGCGGAAGTGGCTCATCCGCCCATAGCAACGCCAGCAGCACTGGCGCAACTGGCAGTGACTACGCTAACTCCGTCCGAGGCCAGGAGGGCGCGCCAGGAAGTAACTGGAGCGATAATAACTGGTTCAACAAGGTAGTTCCACCAGACAGCAAACTCTCTGAGCCCAAATCTCGCTTTACTAAGGCGCGGAGTGCCATCTTCTCTAAGAAGGGCGGGCCAATGGGTATCCTTGGCGCTATTTTGCTTGGTGGTGGCTCAATGCTCTCATTTTTTAGTGGGCCAAGCCTACTTTTGCTTCATATCAAAGAAAATCTCACCAACCACTGGAATTCACAAAATACCAGCTTCGAACGACGCGCTAATAAGGTGCTATTTAAGCGTATTCAAAACACCGCAACTAGTGGCATTTGCTCAGTAGTGAACGTGCGATGTAAATATAATCGTGTCTCGAACCGGTTACTAAAGCAGTTTGAAAAAAATCAAGTTGAAGCTCTCGATAAAGAAGGGAATGTCATTAAACCCTCCGAAGAATTTGACTTAAAGAAATCTACTCTTGGTGAAAAGGTTGCAAACTATCGCGTGACTTACGACAATGGTACAAAACAAACGGTTAGTCCCCCAGAATTCAAAAAATTATACTACGAGAATCCAGAGTTCAGAGCAATTATGCACCGCGCACATGCACCGCGTTGGGTCGCTTTCTTCGATAAAGTGTTTAACAATGGCGTTATAAAAAAATTCTCTCTTACCAAGAAAAACAAGCTCGCTGGTGCCAAAAGCGAGAAAGAAGTCCGCGAAAGCATCGACAAA
This sequence comes from uncultured Candidatus Saccharibacteria bacterium, assembly GCA_963519835.1. Lineage (GTDB taxonomy): Bacteria > Patescibacteriota > Saccharimonadia > Saccharimonadales > Saccharimonadaceae > Saccharimonas. Next base: position 96,578 of record CAUQNE010000003.1, on the reverse strand, counting down.
AATACCAAAGGCAAAGAAATGAATGGTAAATACGAAGCCAAGGAGAATGACGACGAGGGCAAAGAAAAGGTTACTGAAGACACCGATGTTGGCAAAGCCGCTAAAGAAGCAGTAAGTGAAGGTGCCGAAGGAGCAACAAAATCTATCAGCAAAGAAGCAGCAGCCAATATTATCAAAAATGGCGTTGGCAAGACTGGCAATATCGTCGCCATGATTGCTGGCGGCCTCTGTATGGTACAAGATGGTGCTCAGTCTATTAGCAAGACAATTCGCCTCATCCAAATGACGCAGGTCATTAGCTATGCCATGATGTTCTTTACGATGGCAGACAACATTAAGGCTGGCTCAACAGATTATATGGCCGTTGCTGTGCTTGGGACGATTCTAACCACCGTGCTCGTCAACAAATCTGGTAACGTAACCAAAAAAGCCGCAACCGACGGAATGGGTCTTAAATATGGACTCATGAAAGAGATAGCCCCAACTGGTACCTCCAACTGGACGGAATACGTCCCTGGCGGAGGGTGGGCTCGGAAGATGAGCGGCGTTGCCAATGCCCTTGGTGCTAACATTAGCGCACTGAAGACATCCTGCACAGCCATCAACAGCACTGGCGGTCAGCTTCTCATGAGTGTCGTTGGTGGATGGACAAGTGTCGTCGGTGAGTTGGTCTCGAACTTAGCTGCTCCTGTTATTTCTGCTGTGTTTGCTCCAATTCTCAGTAAGCTCATAAATTCTATGGCGGGCACTCTTGTGAGTAGTGCTACTGTTGGTGAAGATGCTGGAGATGCCCTCACGAGCGGTGCGGTAAATATGTTCTCCGAGGCAGCAGCAGCGGGTGGCAACGGTATGCTCAATGTCGACCAAACAATCGCCTACGAACGAGAGACGGCTCGTCTCAACCTTGCTTATGCTGCTGAGCAACGCGTTGAGCGGAGTCCATTTGACGCAACGTCGCCATATACCTTTATGGGAAGTCTCTATAGTTCATTTATTCCCTATATGGGCAGCTTTTCTAATCTTAGTAGTTTCGTTCATAATCTTGTGTCGCTCCCTAAGAATATCGTACCGGCCCTCTTTGGCAACAAAGTGAGCGCCAACACCGAAACAGATCGCATGAAAAAGATTTGGCAAGCGTGCGATGACCCAAACATCCCCAAAGACGTCGCTGCTGGGCCATTTTGTAATATATCGTATGGTGCGCTCAATCTCGATAAAGATCCCGACGACGTTGCCCAATCTCTCGCTGGGCAATACAACGAAGAAACAGGCCAAGCAACTGGCGGCACGCTCAAAGAATGGCAAGAGAAGTGCGGCAAAGGTACCGATGGCGAGAATGGCGTCGACACCGATTATTGCAAGTTTGACTCTGAAGAAAAAGTCAATGCTGCACTCTTCACAATTGACCAACGCGTCGTCGACACCATGGATAATGAACCAATCTCTGGTGGAGGTGGTGCAAGCCAATCTAGCAGTAGTACCCCCAGCGGCCCGGCAGTCGGGGAGCCAGAATTTAACCAAGCCCAGCCTGCTGCAGAAGGTGGCGATTCTATATCAACATGGAACGGCCTTAAAAACGGCGAGTTAGCAGAAGGCGACTTGGTAGCTCTGTCATTTTCATCCGGCGAGAGGATGCACAAGCAAGCCGCCGCTGCTATGGAAGAAATGAACAAAGCATACAAAGCAGAAACTGGTGCAGATTTCGGCATTAATGAGGCATACCGAGACTGCCAACGGCAAATCGCATACGCAACACCAGGTGATCCACTCTACCAAGGTGGCCTCGCCAAGCCAGCGCCACCATGTAGCTCGAACCATGGATGGGGGCTTGCAGCAGATATCAGCGTGGGAGACTTTGGCTCTTCTACCTACAATTGGCTCAAAGCCAATGCGCATAAATATGGCTATGTCCATCCCGAATGGGCCGAACCAAACGGCAGCAAGCCAGAGGCATGGCACTGGGAGTATGCTCGACGTGTTGGAGGGTCATCATGATCATCATGATCATACAGTTGACTCATGCTATTTTCGCTCAGTGTTTCTACTCTCTTTGTGTTTTTATCACTCGCTGCCAAATACACATCAGCCAACGATTACTTAGCTTTCTGTCTCTTTTTTCGCCATCGACAACACTCTTTTCTCGCTGCACCACTATTTATCGAATAAGTTCTCTTATTTTTGCGATAGTGTTTTCTCTCGTATCAACTCCTGCTTCAGCTTTAGACGCAAGGTTCTTTTCTGGCAACTATATCGAGCATTTCGACCCCGACGCAGCAACCTGCTCTACCAGCTCCACCAGCAGCAGTGATGGCAGTAGCGGGACTGCAGCAGAAGATCTCAAAGACTTTGTCCGCAAATACGTCAAGATGGCTGTCGAAACAAACAAAAAATACGGCACACCATACGAAACAGTCCTTGCCCAGGGGGTTATTGAATCTGGTTATGGCAAGTCTGGGCTTACCGTTAAGGCAAACAATTTCCATGGTATCAAGGCTGGCGGGAACTGGTCGGGTGAGGTGATCGATATGGAGACCGAGGAGGAGTACGCCTCTGGACGAACAACAATCGTCGATGGCTTTCGCAAATATCCTACCGTCGAGGCTGGCTGGCTCGGCTATGGCGAATTCATCACTAGCAACTCACGCTATAGCGAAGCCCTTAAATATCCTGGCGACCCGCGCAAATACCTCCAGGAGATTAAAAATGCTGGCTATGCGACCGACAGCCAATATGTCTCGACTGTCACCGAATATATTGATAAGATTGAGCAAATTGTCAAGGAAGAGAACTTGTCTCCGCCTTCATCCCAAATCCAAGTCGAAGGTGGTAATAACAATGGCGCCAACACCCAAAATGCATCAGCCACAGGCTGCACCGCAAACGGCAGTAAGAGTGCTGCTGGCGGATCAATCGTCGAAACAGCCAAGAGTCTTGCCTGGGAGGATGGACGACATGTCGACAGTGATGGTGCAAAACCAGAGTATAAACAAGCCCGCCAGCAGTATAACCCAGAAGCGGGTGGTGACTACACCGATTGCGGCAAATACGTTGCAACAGTGATGCGCATGAGTGGGGCAGATCCGAATTATCCACCAGCCGGAACGGCAGTTCAGCGCCCATATGTCTTAAGCCACCCAGAGAAATTCTATACTAAAGAGTCTCCTGGAATGTCCGACTTACAACCTGGTGATATTCTAATTTATAATAATGGGCAAGGTCATACTCTTATCTATACTGGTGACCTTGGTAATGGATTTGTTGGTGCACAGGCATCGCAATTTGATTACTCACCAACCTACATTAAACAAGGGACAGTCGAGTGGATGCTTGGAAACTCGGGTGTTGTATTAGCGAGGACAGTCAATGGAAATACTCAATCAAAAACGTAATCAAATTATCGCACTATTTGCCCTGCTTGCCGTTGGCATGATTGCCTTTACGATATATCGCTTTGTTGATAATCTCAAATACGACAGTACTGTCCTCGTCTATGCCATCCCCGATAGCCTTACTGTCTCGTATGATATAATCAAAGACCAAAAGGTAACAACGCGGGCAAAGCACGCTGTAAAGAGCGGGTCGCATATATACACATTTCGGGCTAAAGGCTTTGCCGACCACCAGGTCAAGCTAGACCTCAAGCCAGGTGAAGAAAAGAAGCTATTCTTTGCTATGAAGCCGCTAACCGAGGAAGCGAAGAGAGAAGTGAAGAAAGAAAAATACAACGATATCCGCGAAGCAATCGGCGGCCACGAAGCAACACAAGGCGGAGCAAAAATATCTCAAGAGAGCCCTCTTATTAATAAACTACCTTACTACTCGCGTTGGTTTTATATTGTTACCTGCAACCCATATCGCACGACCGACCGATCAAATCGGCTTGGTATATGCATTGTCACAACAGACAAAACGAGTCAATCACAGGTCGACCAAGCGCTCAGTTATCTTAAAAAACACGACAAAGATATTGATAAATACGACATAAAAATCAATGGCAAAATATATCCCACTGCCGAGGAACTAGAAAAGAAGCGTGTTGTCCCGTGTGGCGGCAACAACCCATCGTGGTGTTATATGTACACTGATATATAAGGCGAAGCCTAGAAGCCTACCCCACCGCACTCGTCATCACAATCTGGTTATCGACGAACTCGCTGAGGAGACGCTGCTGACGCTGCTGGTCAAGCTCGCCAAAGACATCATCGAGCAGAATGAGTGGCGCTTGGTCTGTCTGCTGCTGGATATAGGCCGCCTCAAGGAATTTGAGGGCAAGCACAATGGTGCGGATTTCGCCGCGCGATGCAGTCTTGGCGGCTGGATTACCTCGAAACAGCACCGTTATATCGTGCCGGTGTGGCCCAACACTCGTCGCGCCAATCGCTTTGTCGTACGCCGTTTTTTGCTCATACTCGGCAAGGAGTTGCTGCGCGGTCATGCTGCGCTCCTCCGAGTAGTGTAGCGTAACGCTATCCGCCACGCCCGCAATACTTTGGTACATAGCACTGCTTTTTACACTAAGATAGCGCAGCACCCGCTGGCGCTTGGCAATGATCGACGCGCCATACTGACTCAACATAAGATTCCACGAGAAAAGTGCCGCCTCGCTGAGGGTAGGGTCTTTGAGTAATTTATTACGTTGTTGCAATGCTCGGTGGTAGCGGCTCAGCTCGTGGCTATAGTGTGCATCATATTGCTGGATGAGTGTATCAAGAAAATCGCGTCGGCGCTGCGGCGAGCCAGTAATGATCCGCAGTGTATCTGGCTCGAAGAGGACGATCGGATATTTTTTGCCATAGGGAAGGCGACCATAGGTCGTGCCATCGACTATAAAACGCTTGCGCTTCGTTTCATGTCGACGATCGTACTGGACGCGGTAATGTTGCTCATCCGTCGCAAGATCAATTGTATAACTTTTTTGTTCATGTTGGCAGACTGCTTCATCGCTACCGCGAAAGGAAGTACCACGCAGCGCAATATGAATCGCCTCGATGAGCGATGTCTTGCCAGAGCCATTTGGGCCAGAGATCAGCGTCGTGCCTGGCTCAAGGTCGAGCGTCTTGAGCGTATGGATTCGCACATGCTGCACTGCTAGCCGTGTTATCTTCATCGCTAGCTCTTCAGTGGCATAATAATATGAATATAATTTGGATCGGGCTGAGCGACTGTCAAGACGCAGGGCGAGAGCTTACCGCTAAAGCGGAAGGTGATCGTCTCACCATCAAGAACACCCAGTGCATCACTAATGTACCGCGAATTGAGCGTAATCTGCCCATCACTCGACACCTCAGCCTCTGCCTCGGAGGTATTTTCGCCCAGCTCGGACGCAACAGAGTGGATCCGCAATTTCTGCGCATCATGGTCGGCGGTAAGCGTGACACTGCCACCAGACTCACGCGCAAAGAGCCCTGCCACCTTTACTACGCGCGAAAAATCACCTGCTGCCAGCGTGACATTTGTCTCGGACTGAGCAGGGATGAGCTGCCGATAATTTGGGTAGGTGCCATCGATTAGGCGGCTGGTAATCTCTACCTCCTCCAGCCGGAAGCGCACCTGCGTCTCATCAAAGAGCACCTCCACTTCTTCCGTGCCGTCACTGAGCGAGCGTAGCGCCTCTTGCAGGCTGCTCGCTGGCACAATCGCCGCAATCTGACTCTGGCTGGCCATCAAACGCCGCTCAGCCAGGCGATAGCCATCCGTTGCCGCCATATACAGCGCACCATCCACTGTGTGCCAGTACACACCGGTCAGGACAGGCCGCGTCGTGTCATTACTACACGTCACCAAGGTCTGCGCTGTCGCCTGCTTAAAGTCCGCCGCGGCAACGCTATAGCGTACCGATTGTTCTTCATCAATCGTCGGCAGCTCCGGAAAGTCATCTGCTACCACGCCATTAATCGTCGAAGTATACCCGCCAGACGTCAGTGTCATGCGCGTGCCATCGGTCTCAAGCTCGATCGGCCCCTTGGGCAAATTCGCCACAAATTCGCTCACGAGCTTGGCTGGTAGGGTAATAACCCCTGGCATCTCCACCTTTGCGCCTACATAGTAGGTCGCGGCAATCTCTAGGTTGGTCGCAGCGAGAAGAAGGCGATTACCTTCGGTGCGGAATAGTATATTATTTAAGATTGGCAGGCCAGCTCGGTTGCTCGCAACTCGCCCGACAACCCCGAGCGCCCGGGCAAGATTTTCTTGTGTGACAGACAGTTTCATATCAACAATCCTTTCTTTTTATCTGATTAATCTAGTAATAGGTGCTGTGGATACTGTGGAAACCATGATGAATAACAGAGGTACGACCTGCTCACTACTTGTGCAAAACGCTGCGATCGCTGGCGTGGATAAGCCGGGGAGAAGTGGCGGTTATCCACCAGCCAATGAGGCTGGAGGGTGGTGTGCTTTTGGTGCTGTGGATGACTGCCCCCGAACTGTCCGCTGGTTATACGGCTCACTATACACGACTTTTCCACAGGCGCAGCGAAAAAAACACACGGCCTAGGCATAGAGCTTATCCCGGATGTCAGCGACTTGCTCACGGATGAGGTAGTCAAGCTTGATGGATTTTTCGATTTTTTCGACCGAGTGGATGGCGGTGGTGTGGTCTTTGCGGCCCAGCTCATTAGCAATTTGTGGGAAGCTCATGTGAAGCTCGCTGCGCAGTAAGTACATAGCAATCTGCCGCGGCACAACGATATGCTTAGCCCGCTTAGCACCACAGATTTCTTTGCTGTCGATCTGGAAATGGCGGGCAGTCTTGTCGATAATCTGCTTGGCGGTGAGGTGCTGGGGTCGACTGCGCCGGACATTACCAAGCAGACCCTCTGCTGTCATCACATCAGGGGCGACGCCGCGCATTTCGGCATAGGCAAGGAGCTGGTTGAGCGCACCCTCGAGCTCGCGGATGTTTGTCTTGACGTTCTTGGCAAGGTATTCCACCGTGTCGCGCTCAAGCGTTACGCCAGCGAAGCTTGCCTTGGTCTCGACGATCGCACAGCGCGTCTCGAAGTCGGGCATCTGAATATCAATCGCCATCCCCCACTCAAAGCGGCTGCGCAAGCGCTCCGTCAGGGTAGGGATGCTGTGCGGTGGCTTGTCGCTACCGATGATGATTTGCTTGTTGGCTTGGTGAAGGGCATTGAAGGTGTGAAAGAACTCCTCTTGAGTTTTCTCGCGCCCGGCAATGAATTGCATATCGTCGACGATCAGTACATCAACATTACGGTACCGGTCAGAAAAGCCAGCCTTTTTGAAGCGGATTGACTCAATAAATTCTTTGACAAACGTCTCCGAGCTCAGGTAGGCGACCTTCTTGCTTGGGTTGCGCGCAAGGATCTCGTTACCCACCGCTTGGATGAGGTGTGTCTTACCGAGGCCCACGCCACCGTAGATGAAGAGGGGATTATACTTCGTACCAGGGCTATGTGCGACTGCTTGGCAGGCGGTGTAGGCGAGGTCGTTGCTCGAGCCGACGATGAAATTCTGGAAGGTATAGCGCGCGTTGAGACTGGTTGCTGGTGTCGCAGAACTAGAATGTGAAGGGGTGGTTGGCTTGCTGATGAGCGCTGCCGCTCGTTCCTCGACGCGGTCGGCTGGCTGGCCAGTGGTTTCGCGGCTAATCACAGTGCGTTTTTTGCCTTGTTTGTTTACCACGTAGGCGATGCGCGACACCTCCACACCACTGTGCTGGAGCGCTTCTTTGACGATGCTATCATAGCGCACCTCAAACTGGCGAATCGCAAAGATATTCGCCACGCCAATAGTGATCACCCCATCTTTGTTGCTGAGCATCTCGGTATTGGCAAACCACGTCGAAAAAACACCGCTCGGTATCGACACTTCAATTTCACCCAAAACACTCTTCCACAGACTGTGGTACACTGGCTTTTGCTACTCCTTGTTTGTTATACAATGACTCTTTTTAGTATAAGAAAAAACCGACTTTTCCACAACCGTGAGAAATACAACAACGGGGTAAACCCGAAAAGAGCAACAGGGGTGGAGTTTTTCCACAAAAATGTATTACCTCTGTTAAAGTGTGGATAACTCGCGAACAAATGTGGATAAACAATTTGGCTATGCTTATGGTGGAGGCTAATCGAAGCACAAAATCCACCAAGCGAGTGAAAAGTTGAAAGATCTGAGGCAATCGCGTATAATAGCAATGATATGCCAAAACGAACTCACCAACCACACACTCGTCATCGCGCTCGGACGCACGGGTTTCGGGCACGGATTGCCACTAAGGCAGGCCGCAATGTGCTCAAGCGCCGCCGCGCCAAGGGTCGCGCTCGCCTCGCACTCTCGTAGTGTGACGATAGCAAAATGACGAAAATAACCCACTGCTTGGTGGGTTATTTTATCTCTGTTTGCGGGCAGATTTGCTATAATACAGCTATGTTACAGCAACGATACCGGTTTCATGGCTATGGTGGGCTGCGCTATTTGTATCGTCATGCCAGTGCTGAGCGATCGCGTTTGCTGACCGTCAAGTACGTGGCTAATCGCCGTCGGCGCATGCCACGCATTGCCGTGGTAGTGAGCAAAAAGGTGCACAAATCTGCGGTGGGGCGCAACCGCATTCGTCGCCGCGTCTACGAGATTCTGCGCCAGCACGTACCACACTTTACAGGGGTGTACGATGTTGCACTGATCATTACCTCAAGTGAGGTGCTTACCGCGCCGCACGATGAGCTTGCGCTGGTGGTGAAAAACCTCCTCGTGCGAGCTGGTATTTGCCCTGACGAGGCAACGCCAAGTGATGAAAGAGAAAAGATAGACTAGCACTTTATAACCTTTCAGTCTTCTTTGCGCGACCTATTTCATAGTACTTTGAGTCAAATCAATGCCAAATAGTTCTGTATAAACAGTGGTAAATAGAACTCAAAACATTTATACAAAATTCTTTTCTTGTCATTCTATACCAATGAAGGGCAAGCTAGGTGAGTGTTCTTTTCTAAGGTTATAAATACTCTTATATGTAGTATTGGCAGTAGTGTATCGCATATATCAACGATTGATTTCCAAAAATATTTCGCCATAATTCATCTTCTGTGGCCACCTATGATACAATAAATGAAGTAATCGGAGTCAATATGTTTGAGACAATAATTTTGCAGCCTATTTTTAACGCACTTTTGCTTATCTATAGTATCATCCCTGGTGGTGACTTTGGCGTGGCGGTGATTATCTTTACGGTTATCATTCGCTTCTTGCTCTATCCACTACTCAAGCGGCAGCTCCACCAGAGCAAACAGATGCGCAAGATGCAGCCTGAGCTAGCTAAGATCAAAAAAGCGGCTAATGGCAACCGCCAAGTGGAAGCAATGCAGCAGATGGAGCTGTATAAGAAGTATGGTATCAAGCCATTCCGCTCGATTCTGTTACTCTTTATTCAGATTCCGATCTTTATCGGCCTCTACCAGGTGATCATGATCATCTCGCTCCACCGTGACCAAGTGGCGCGCTACATCTACGAGCCGCTCAAGAATATCGATGCCATCAAGACCATCATCAACCACCCCGATCAATTCAACCACACTATGCTGGGCTTTATCGACCTCACTAAGGTAGCGCTTGGCAAGGATGGTATTGTCTGGCCGCTTCTCGCTCTCGCAATCATCTCAGCTCTCACTCAGTATGTGATGACTAAGCAAACTATGCCAACTGGTAAGAGTGCTAAGCGTTTCCGCGACATCATGAAGGAGACGGCTGCCGGTAAAGAAGCCGACCCCGCCGAGATGAACGCCGCAATGATGCGTAATATGGCGAAGTTTATGCCAGTGATGATGTTTATGATCATGATGGGCTTGCCAGGGGCGTTGGCGCTCTACTACACAGCATCTAACTTAGTAGCGGTAGCGCAGCAGTCATATCTCCTCCGTAAAGATAAGCAAGAACTTGAAGCAATTGCTGATGAAGTAGATATTACAACGCCTGCCAAGAAAAAAACGACGAAAAAGCGCGCCAAAGCGGCTACAGAAGCCAACATCACACGCATCAAAGCCAAAGAATAACAGAGGAGGAGAACCCGATGGATCGATACCAATCAGTAACATTTGCCCGAGAATATCTCCAGAACATCATCTCATTTTTTGGCGAAAATATTGCGGTATCGGGTGATGACGATGGCGAGGTAATGACACTTCGGGTAGAGTCGTCGGATATCAATAGTATCTTGATTGGCCGCGGGGCAGAGACACTGCGAGCATTGCAATACATCATCTCATCGGCGCTGCGGGCGCAAAATGCCGCGGTAGTGCGTGTGAGTGTTGATATTGCCGACTATAAAAAGCAGCACGAAGAAAAGGTTGCCGACAAAGCCCGCGGCTGGATCGAGCGTGTGCGTGCAACTGGCGAGTCCTACACCGCCCACCTCAACCCAGCCGATCGGCGCATCGTCCACCAAGTCGCTGCCGACGCAGCTGGCATCACGACCGTCTCCGAAGGCGAAGGCCGCGAGCGCCATGTGATTATCCAGCTGGAAGAGGCTAAGTAAAAGCTACGCGCTATGATATATCTTATAACCGGCCAGTGATGGCCGGTTATTTTTGCAATAATACTAAAAATATCTACTTATAGTGTAGGGGTAGTTCGGTAGTTCAACTACTGTTACTAGTCTCTCAACAATTCATCCCAATGTCCCCACTCAGGAAACGGATCATACAACTCGTTTACATCAAAGTCTCCCATATCGGCCGTAAGTAAATTATCTGGATCAGTCTGAGACCACGCTTGGAGATGGCCGGTGCCGTCTTCATTTTTATCGATTTGTGTTCTCGCGATCGCCCACATAGTGTCTGGTGTTGGCATCATGTTAACCGGAGGATACTCGTAGATGACTGCTCGAAAACAGAACAAGCGTCCATCTTGACAATTCTTCCATAAAATTTCTTGATGTGGAGCTCCAACTTTGATTTCTTTGCCTGATTCGGTTGTGAGTCCTGGCAGTGTAAGAATCGTCGCCTTAAAAGAAGGATACTCTGCTGTAGTAACACTAATATAGTATGGAACAAAACCAGTCGAGGGGTCAGCTGGGGGTACGATTGTCAGATCTTTTGTCGGATCATGATAGCGGCGTTGTGCCGTCTTTTCGCTTAACCAACGACCAATGGCTGGTTCGTCATCTTTGTAATCGTATAGTCCGCAGTAGCGCCATTGCATATTATTTTCTCCCATTACATTTATTACGCCTGCCGCAGTGCTTGCTCATACACCGCCAACGTCTCCTTGCCGCAGCGCTCCCACGAGTAGCGGGCAGCTTGAGCTTTGCCTTTGACGATAAGTTCGCGACGGCGAGCTGGCTGGCTGAGGACGCGGTCGATTGCGCTCGCGATGGCATCAACATCGAGTGGGTCGAAGTACTCGGCAGCATCGCCCAAAATCTCGGGCATACACGAGGTATTGCTCGATATAACAGGGGTCGTTCCATACGCCATCGTCTCTAGTGGTGGCAAGCCAAACCCCTCCATCAGTGATGGGAAGACGTATGCCTCGGCTTTGTTAAGCAGCCAATCACGCTGCCCGTCGGGGATAAACCCAGTGAAGTGAATATTGCGATAGCCTTGCTGTTGGTAGTAGGCTTGGTTGCGCTTGGTATCTTCATTCATCCGCCCTACAAACACCAGGCCAAGGTCTGGCCAGCGGCTCAGCAGCTGCTGGTGTGCGGCCGCGAGGCGGCGCAAATTTTTATAATCAGGCTGCTGCCCAACGTAGATAATGAACCGCTTGAAGGGAAGGTCGATATACGGCGTGAGCTGCCCAGGGTGCACCTCGCCTGCCTCGTAGATGACCGAGATTTTGCTATCGGGGATCTTAGTAAAGCTCTGATATTCTTGCTTGGTCGTCTGAGAAATAGTGATGATATGCTCGCTGGTGCGGGCGATCCGCCGAAACACCCAGCGCCCCACCAATTGCTTAAGATGAAACACCAGCCAATTTTTGTCAGAATTATATGTCTTGAGAAGGGTCATATCGTGCACCGTGGTAACGTGCTTACCTCTGTAAAAGACCGGTTGCTGCGGCATACAAAAGTGCACTAAGTCGGGCTTTAGCTCATCTAGGTAGCGCCGGAAGTCAAGCTGCTCCGCCAGCGAATAATTGGCAAAGTCGACCGTGCGGATGGTGAAGTTGGGGTTGTGTGGCTGCCAATAGTCGCGATCCTTGGTGGGGACAAGGATGCTATAGCGGTTAGTCGTATCAAGCCGCTCCAGCTGCTCGAGCAGCTTCACGACATATGTGCCCGTGCCAGAATTGATCACGCGGGCGTCGATTGCAATATGAAAACTCATACTTTCTAGTATACAGCCCCTGCACCGAAAGCGCCAGATGGACAAGGGTATGTCAAGGCGGGTAATGATAATCTAAATTCTTATATAAAAGTGCTATAATAACCATATTACGAGTAATATAATGGAACTACCACAACACATAGCAGTCCAGACGAATCTGGCGCAGATAGAATATATTCTTCACCAGGCAGGCTACCACATTACTGGGACAGATAGCCAGCGGCCATGGGGTGGGTTTGTCTGTATTGACCCGGCGCAGGCAGGGCAGTTTGCGGTGGATTTCTTTGCGGCTTCGGGGGTAGAAATCAAGGATAAAGTCGATGCACCGCTTAGCCCCAAGATTCTCTTTGTCCGGCCAGGAGCGCGCCTCAGCTGGCAATATCATCATCGGCGGGCGGAGCTGTGGCGGTTTCTCACCGCTGGCGCGTATTATTGCAGTATGAGCGACGAGCTACCACCTCAGCCAACACTAGCTCGGGCAGGTGATATCGTAAGGTTAGCGGCAGGGGAGCGCCACCGTGCCTGCGGTGACGCCCAGCACCCAACGATCATTGCTGAGCTCTGGCAGCACACCAACCCAGCGCACCCATCAACAGAGGATGATATTGTGCGGGTGGCGGATGATTATCAGCGTCAATAGTTGCTTATAACCACATGGTGAGTTTATGGCTACCGAATAAGTTAGTTGTTAAACAAACAACGGCTTACACTTTGTCTGATAGAGATCCTCTTGGTGTACTAGGGCCAAAGTGTGCAAATATGCGATATTCTTGAGAGTTGAATATGACATAGTGCAGCCACGCTGTGTTGTTTAAAACATAGTATATGGGAAAGGCTCATTAATCCGTTGTTCGAAAAACAACACGATCATACAAACAATAATTCCACACCAGCGATGCACCAGTGGCAATGATTTTTGCGAGCAGCAGCACAAGCGGCTCAGTATGAATAACAGAGGTCAGGATAGGCGAAACACAGAAAATAACCGCGTTTTGTAGCCCCCACAAGCCCGCCAGGGTGACGACGACAAACAAGATCAGCTGCCGGCGCACATTACCCTGGGCACGAAAAGTGTACGACTTATTAGCAAAAAAGCTAAAGATAAAGGCCGTGCCTGTCGATACCGTATTAGCCGCAAGCTTTGGCACGCCAAGCGCGGTGAGCCCAAATAGCAAGCCAATATCAATCGCTGTATTAATCCCACCAACCAGCGCAAACCGCAACAACTTACCGCTGTTATTTGCGATGGTGAGCCTCACGATGCTCCTCAACGAGATAGGGCGGGCGCTGCTTCGTTTCGCTAAAAATCCGGGCGATGTATTCGCCAATAACCCCCAAACTCAGCAGTTGCACTCCACCAAGGAAGAGAATCACCGCCATGAGCGACGAATAGCCTGCACCGGTTGGCACACCGAACAGTGGTCGGATGAGCAGATAGAGAATATAGATAGAGGCCAAGAAGGCGATAAGGAAGCCCAGCACCGCCGAGATACGCAGTGGCGCGGTGGTAAAGCTCGTGATGCCATCAATAGCGAGATTGATGAGCGTGCGCGGATTTTGCTTGATAGTACCGGCAGCCCGTGGGTCGCGGTCGTAGAGGATCTCCTTCTTTTTATACCCCACCCAGCTAAAGATCGCTTTAGTATTGCGCTGAGATTCGCGCAGCTGGGTGATGGCAGTGACGCAGCGTTTGCTCAGTAAGCGGAAGTCGCCCGTGTCGATCTGAACAGGAATATGCGTCGTACTCTGGAGGAGGCGGTAATACCACGCGGCAGTTTTTTTCTTGAGCCAGGTCTCGCCTGAGCGGCTTCGGCGCCGCGCATATACGTCATCGTACCCCTGTTCCCACAGCTCGATCATCTGCGGGATCAGCTCTGGTGGGTCTTGCAGGTCGGCATCAATTACCACGACAGCATCACCCGTGGCGTGGTCGAAGCCAGCGAGCATAGCAGCCTCCTTACCAAAGTTGCGCGAGAGATTGAGGTAGGCAATGGCGGGGTTGTATTGCTGCTCGATCTGGATGAGCTCGAGCGTGTGATCCTGGCTGCCATCATTAATAAATAAGAATTCGAACTGGTAGCGCCGGCGATCGACACTGCGCTGTAGCGTCTCGAGCCGGGCAAACAGCTGTGGCAAAACAGCTGCTTCGTTGTAGGCAGGAATAAGAATGGTGATTGTTTTCATCGTAGCCTTATTGTATCACTTATTGGTTGGTATGAGCGCGATGAGCGACTGGATGGACGATGCCACCACTGCGCCACTGGCCTCGAGCCGGGCCGTCTTGGCCTGGGCCGACTCCAGCTCATTTGTGCCAAGGATCGCCCCAGCATGGCCCATCTGTACTCCAGATGGTGCACTGTGGCCCGCAATGTAAGCATAGACTGGTTTGCTTATATGACGCTTAATATAATCTGCCGCGGCAATCTCGCTCGTGCCACCAATTTCACCGATCAGCACAATCTGCTCTACCGCTGCATCTTGCTCAAACAACTGCAAGCAATCAATGAAGCTACTGCCGCCAATCATATCGCCGCCAATCCCAATCACATAACGCTGGCCAATACCTGCCTGAGTGAGGAGGCTCATTGCTTCGTAGGTGAGGGTGCCACTGCGGCTGACGATAGCAGTGTGACCTGGTGTGGCGAGCGTGGCAGGGATGATGCCAAGGTTATGTACGCCGGGGATGAGAACGCCGGGGCAGTTGGGGCCGATCAAAAGCGAAGAACTGGTTGCCAGGCGTTGTTTTATATGCAACATATCGTGGACAGGCACACCCTCGGTGATACAAATAATGAGTGGCACCTCTGCGTCAATTGCCTCCATAATTGCTGCCTTGGCATGGGCTGCTGGCACAAAAATGACGGAAATATCGACAGGCTGCTGCGCCTGAATTTCACGAATCGTCCGGAAGACAGGCACGCCGTGCACCTCTGTAACCGATTGGTTGGGTGACGTGCCGCCAACGATATGTGTACCATTTGCCAACATACGCTCGGTATGAAATGAGCCATGTTTGCCAGTTATACCCTGGACAATAACATGCTTACCACGAAAGATATCAGGGGTCATCATACGGCTTCCTCCAGGATGTGAGAGAGATTATCGTAGAGTGGAATGTGCTCGCGGGCGAGGAGCGCTTTGGCTTCGGCTTCGCGGTTACCTGTTAGGCGGACAGCGAGTGGCGGGAGGTCAGGTAGCTGCTGCTTGGCACTGATGATGGCCCTTGCTACGTCGTCGCAGCGCACAATACCACCAAAGATATTAATAATGATGAGCGCCACGGCAGGGAAGCGGGCAATCTGCTCGAAGCTAGCCAGGATCTTCTCTGGAGTTGCCGTGCCGCCAATGTCAAGAAAATTAGCTGGCTGCACACCGCGGGCAGTCACCGCATCGACAGTTGCCATTGCCAGACCTGCGCCGTTGGCAATCGTCGCAACCGTCCCATTATGGTCGAGCGTGACGAAATTATGATCTTCTAGGGCTGCTTCGTGCCACTGTGGGTGGCGAAACAGCGCCGCATCGTCAATCGTCATCTTGGCATCGCCAGCGATGAGCTGGCCATCTGTCGTCACGACGAGTGGGTTAATCTCGAGTAAGAGACAATCGTTGTCAATAAAGCAACGCAAACAATTCGCCACCACATCCTCAAGCGCAAAGGCCTGCTCTGGCAGCGACAGATACTCCGCCAGTGCTTCGGCTATAGCAGGAACCGTTTGCGGCGTAATAGCCTGGCGAAAGAACGCTGCACGATCGTGTTCTTCCACATCAATGCCACCACTCGTGTGGGCGAGTAGCTCGATGGATGATTGCTCACGGTTAATAGTAAGCGAAATGTAACACTCGCGGGCGATGGAGAGAGCTTCCTCAGCAAGGAGCTTCGTGGGGGTGTAGCCACCGATATCGAGAGCAAAGAGACGCTGAATGGTTGGTGTAACAGCGGATTGCTCGCGGACAATCACCACACCACCTGCCTTGCCGCGGCCACCGATCGGGACTTGTGATTTGAGGACGATAGGGGCGGTAGGCACTACTGTTGCAGATTCTATAACATCGCTCTGCGGTACTGCCACACCAGCCTCGGCCAAGCAATGCTTGGCTTGGTATTCAAGAAGACGCATAGGTATTATTGTACGCATAGATGGCGAATATGCAAAATGATTGCGTACGTAACAGGGGTGAGATGACGCAGGCTAATTGCATATTGATAGAGTGCGAAACGCTACCTTCGTAGTATAATTATGCAAGAAAATATCTGGAGGCTGGCCACTCAGCAGACAGGGAAACACTAATATAGGATCTGGTCGGAACATTTTCGGTATAATTACCATGCAAAAGCCGGTTTTTACAATTCACCTCTTTGGCGCTAGTCTTATTCTCTTGTTAACTAGAAAATAGAGTGTTACTGAAGAAAGGAGTGATCAGCAAGTATTTTGAGATTTCGCCTGGTTCGTTTTGTGGTAGAACAACTAAACTGAGTTATTTGCCGGTAAAAAACTTCCGGAATTTGAGCAAGCCTGTCTGATTGGGTAGTGGCCCGTTGTGGATAATACTACGGATATAATTGACCGACACCTTGCGCTGCCGCTGGATAGCAAACCGCTGCCGATAGGCCGCTGGCTGGCGGATAACAGAGGCGAGCATACCACGCAGTGCTGGCCAGCCATTGCCATGGCGCAGTGCACTCAAGAATATCAGCCAGTAGGTGAGGCAAAAGCGCACACCAATCGACCAGAACAGCCACCCCGGCACATTCTTGATAAAAATAAGCGGCAAGTTCTTAAAGGTATTGTATACCGCGAGCCCTGGGACTTTGCTACTGCTGGCACCGACCTTGTGATACGCAACGGCATACGGCGTGAAGCGCACTGTCCAGCCTGCTAGCTGTGTACGAAAACTGAGGTCGACATCTTCGTAGTACATGAAGAATACTTCGTCAAAAAGGTCAACAGTATCGAACAGTGCCGTGCGATACACTGCTCCACCACCCGTTGCGCCAAACACTGCTTCGGTCTCTGTTGGCGCATGGCTAATTGGCTCATCACGGTGGCGCGGGCCAGGCAACCCCCAGGTGGTGTAGAAGTCGCCCGAGCTATCGATAGTCGTTCCATCGCGACGAGCGAGTAGCCCGGTGGCGATACCACAGTGCGGATGAGCTCGTAGCTCGTCCACCAAGGCTTGGCACCAGTGTGTGTTGGCGACTGCGTCGGGGTTAAGCACACCAACAAAGCGAAATTGCTGCTTCTGTGCGTAGCGCAGGCCTGTGTTAATACCACCGGCGAAGCCGAGGTTGCGCTGATTCTCAATGATGACGAGACTGAGCGCAGGGTGCTTAGCTTGATATGAGCGGAAGCGTGCCACCGAGTCATCATGCGAGTCGTTATCGACCACGATGATGGTCGGCACCAGCGTCTGCTGCGCCAACGAGTCGATGCATTCTAGAGCATCATCGGCGCCGTTCCAGTTAAGAACTATGATTGCAAGATTGTTTTTTACCACGGTCATATTATATAATGGCCAGAGAAACTATGAAAGTAACAAATCTTTTGCAACGAAAAAACCGCATCTTGCTGCGCGAGCTGGTCGTAACGGACTTCAAGCTACGCTACCAGGGTTCGGTGCTGGGCTATTTGTGGTCAATCCTCAAACCGATATTTTTGTTTATTATTTTGTTTGTCGTGTTCGACAAATTCCTCGGCCTTGGTCGCAATATCGAGCACTATCCGGTGTATCTTTTGGTGGGGATTGTGCTGTGGAACTTCTTTAGTGAGGCGACGGTGCAGGGGCTGCAGTCGATCGTCTCGCGGGGTGACCTGATCCGCAAGATCAACTTCCCCAAATATATCATCGTTATCTCTGGTACCATCTCGGCCTTTATCAATCTCGCTATCAATATGGTGGTGATTCTGGGCTTTTGTTTGTTTAATGGTGTGCATTGGTCGTGGGAGGCGCTGCTTGTAGTGCCGCTGATCCTCGAGCTTTATGTGCTCTCCTTGGCGGTAGCGTTTTTCCTCGCAACGATCAATGTGAAGTACCGCGATATTGGCTACCTATGGGAGATCTTCATGCAGGCGGCCTTCTATGCCACACCGGTTATTTATCCTCTGCAGATGGTGATGGAGCGTATGCCGGCTGCTGCGCCATACCTCATGCTCAACCCAGCCGCCCAGATCATCCAAGACGTGCGCCAGGTGCTGGTAACACCCCAGACCATCCAGCTCTACGACCTCGTGGCATACCCTATGGTGCTCATACCATTTGTTTCGATTATCATTATCATCCTGCTGGCGGTGTTTTATTTCCGGCGCAACCAGCAGTATTTTGCGGAGAGTATCTAGATGGCGCAACCAATCGTTGTTATCAATAACCTCACCAAGTCCTTCAAGATCCCACTGGAGGCAAGCTCGGGCATCAAGCAAAAGCTCATTAACCTCCTCAAGGGGCGCAAAGGATATCGAATCTTTACTCCGCTTAAGGATATCGACTTCACCATCAACGAAGGCGATTTCTTTGGTATTGTTGGGCGCAATGGCTCAGGCAAGAGCACACTGCTCAAGACGATTGCCGGCATCTACACCCCCAATAGCGGGAGTGTCGAGGTGGGTGGCTCGCTGGTGCCGTTTATCGAGCTGGGTGTTGGCTTTAACCCAGAGCTCACTGGCCGCGAGAATGTCTTTCTCAATGGTGCACTGCTCGGCTTTAGCCACGACGAGATGGAAGCAATGTATGATAAAATTGTTGATTTTGCCGAGTTGGGCGACTTTATGGAGGAGCGGCTCAAGAATTATTCTAGTGGGATGCAGGTGCGCCTGGCTTTCTCCATTGCCATCCGTGCCCATGCCGATATCTTGCTGCTAGACGAAGTCTTGGCGGTAGGAGATGAAGCCTTCCAAAAGAAATGCTACGCTTATTTCGATAAGCTTAAGCGCGAAAAGCGCACTGTTATCCTCGTCACGCACGATATGTCGGCGGTAGAGCGCTTTTGCAACAAGGCAGTGTTTATCGAGGATGGGAAGGTGAAGATGATCGGCAAGCCATACCGCATTGCCGCCGCCTATAGCCGGAGCAACATCAAGAGTTACAACGAGTCGGAAGGGCTAGACGAGCAAATATCAGATGACTTTGATATTACACTGCGCGGCAGTGATGGTAACGAACAGACGGTGTATGAGTATAACGAAACTATGACGGTGGAGTTAGAGTGGCAGCAAACAGGGGTCAAGCACGTTGGTGTCGCAATCTTCCGCGAGAATGGTGAGTATGTCTATGGCCCGAACACCTATCAAGAAAAAGTGAAGATTGCTGGCAAGAATCGCGCGGTCTACACGGTGCAGCTCAACCTCAACGAGGGGAGTTACTTCATCAAGGCTGGCTTGATGGGGGCGGACGACACGAAGACGATTGCCTTTACTGAGGAGGGGCCGCACTTCTCGGTGCAACGTGATTATGATCATGGCCGGTGGGGTGGTGTTACCAAGCTCAAGCATACCTGGAAATAGGGAGAAATGTCGTATATATTACATCGTTTGACGCACCTTATCAAAGCCAATCGCCATCTCCACCGCGCGGTACGTTGTCTCTTGGCGCCGTATCGAGCCCATCTCGATAATCGCCAGCGCCGCATCTACGATGTATGGCAGCGTCAGCACACCGAGCAGCCACCAACGCTTGCCTCGCTTACTGAGCAGCCGCGTATCTCCATCATCGTACCAACGTATAATACGCCAATTCCGTTCCTGCGAGAGATGGTGCAGTCGGTGGCGGAGCAGTCGTACCCGCACTGGGAGCTTATCATCGTTGACGATGCCTCGACCAACGAGACTACCCGTCAGGCGATTCGTGACCTAGCCGAGGACACACCGCAGCTCAAGCCATTCTTTTTGGACAAAAACCGCCACATTGCCGGTGCAACCAACTATGGTATCGCACAGGCTACGGGCGAGTACATTGCGCTGCTTGATCATGATGACACTCTCCACCCTGATGCACTTCTGTGGGTTGCGGCCGCAATCGACCGTACTGGCGCGCAGTTCGTCTACACCGATGAGACGAAGATGGACGAGCACGGCCGGCCCTATCAGCCGTTTTTCAAACCCGATTGGAACGAAGATTTTTTGCGCGCGGTGAATTATATTACGCACTTTGCCGTTATGTCACGCCAGTTACTCACAGAGGTTGGCGGCGAAGATGGGTCGTATAATGGCACACAGGATTGGGAGCTGTTCTTGCGCCTGACGCGGGCTTTGCAGCCCGAGCAGATTGCTCATGTGCCGCAGATCCTCTACTATTGGCGTGTCCATCAAGCCTCCACAGCGAAAGACCTTGATGCCAAACCTTACGTCATCGATGCGCAGCGCCGCGCCCTCGAGGCAGACAGCGCTGCTCGCCAGGTGCAGACCCAGGTGAAGCGCGACCCGCAGTATGGCGCTCAGTGGCAGATGAGCTATATCTTAGGCCAAGCATATAGCACTGACACTGCGTCGTTTGATGAGTCAACTACTGTTGGCCAGCTGCTTGAGGCAACCACTGCCGAGATGATATGCCTGACGCAGCATAATGCGCTGCCTTCTAGCACGCTGCAGCATCTCGCTGCCGATGCCGCTCGCCCAATGATTGGTGCGGTGGCGCCACGGATTGCCGATGAGCAGCAGGTGATTGCAAATTTGTCGTCGATTTTGCAACCATCGGTGGTGGATCTGCTTCAGCAGCTCAGTCGGCGCTCATTTACCAAACATATCTACTTGACAGCCCGCTATAATCTTGGTACTATCGACGCACCAACAGTGGTGGTGGCGCGTACCAAACTTGCCGCTCTTGCGCCAGATACACCGCTTACCAGTGCTCAGATAACTGCTGCACTCTGTGGTAAAGGATACAACACACTATATAACCCGCACGTAACGCCAGAGGAGGACGTATGATCGGTAAAGTACACAAAGCCGCCAAGAAAAGCATGAAGATTATCAAAGACGATGGAGTAGTTGGCTTTGGCAAGCGTGCCACGAAGTATGCCTATTATCGTAAATTCCCCGAGCGCAAGCAGAAGTATTACAAAGACATCCTCTTTATCAACGGCTGCACCTTGCCGCACCCTGAGCGCTACCGCGTGGCACACCAAATGGAGCAGCTGATGTCGCAGGGGCTGACGGTGGAGAGTGTGTTTTATGATCGGCTCTCGCTGGATGATCTCAAGTATTATCGTGGCTTCGTATTCTTCCGCTGCCCAGTGACGGAGACAGTACGGGAGTTTATCAAGCAAGCAAAGTTTTTCAACAAGACCTGCTTCTTCGATATCGACGATCTTGTCATCGATCAAACGTACACCGACGGTATCAAATACGTCCAGCAGATGAACCAGGCCGATAAGCAGCTCTACGACGATGGGGTGAACCGTATGCGTGAAACGCTTAAGCTCTGCGACCACGTTGTGACGACTACAACGCAACTGCGTGATGAACTGCAAAAGTACACCACTGGTGATGTCCTGATTAACCGTAATGCTGCCTCTGATGAGATGATCAAGACGTCTAATATGGCGCTGGAAGATTTGGCTGAAGGGAAGATTGCCAAGGATGCAGACAAAATTATCATCGGGTACTTTAGTGGGAGTATTACGCACAATGAGGACTTCGAGCTGGTGATTCCAGATTTGATTCGGCTGTTCGATGCATATCCACAGCTCCACCTCAAGATAGCCGGGATTCTCGATGTACCGGCCGCACTTGAGCCGTATAAAGAGCGGGTGATGACGTCGGGCTTTGTCGATTGGCGTGAACTACCTAAGGTGATGGTGGACTGCGATATTATTCTTGCACCACTGGTCGATACGATCTTTAACCGTGCGAAGTCTGAAAACAAATGGCTCGAGGCTGGCCTCGTCAAGGTACCGACGGTGGCGAGCCGGGTGGGGGCCTTTGCCGAGCAAGTGAAGGACGGCGAGACGGGCCTCTTGGTTGGCGCGGATAACGATTGGTATGCAGCGCTCGATCGCCTCATTACCGACAAAACACTGCGCACTCAGCTGGGTGAAAATGCACACAAGATTGCCACCAATGATTATTCGACGGTCTATACTGGCTACACGCTTGCATCGTTTATACGGGAGCGCTTGGCGCGCAATATTGGCTTTGTCTTGCCTTCGATGGATATCTCGGGTGGAGTGATCGTTGCTGTCAAGCATGCCGATATTCTGCGCAAGGCGGGCTGGGATGTAACGCTGATCGATTCAGTAAGTAAGCATGCCCTCAAGCAAGCCAAAAAGACCTACCAATACCGCTCCGAATTGCCAGGCTTTAACGTTATTACGGCGCACAAGACGAAGATAGAGGCCTTCTTTGATACACAAGTGGCGACGCTGTGGTCAACGGTGGAGATCATCAAAAAACATCCCAATGTGCGCAACCGGCTTTACTTCGTCCAAAACTTCGAGACTGATTTTTATATCCCCGGCACGGGTGGGCCACGCTTTGCAGCCAATGCATCGTACTGCGACCAGTCGGGCGTGCGCTATGTAACAATGTCGCTCTGGTGCCAGAAGTGGCTCAAAGATATGTTTGGCAAGGATGCGAAGTATGTCTCGAACGGCATCGATATCGAGTATTATCCATACCGCGAGCGCGACTTTGACAGTGGTCGCAAGATAAAAATCCTCGTCGAGGGCGATAGCAAGAGTGAGTACAAGAATACCGACGAAGCCTTCCGTATTATCAACCAACTTGACCCTGCGAAGTATGAAGTTTCGTACCTATCGTACCGCAAAGAGCCCAAGGACTGGTACCGCGTCGATACATTCTACAATCGCATTGCGCCCGAGAAGGTCGGCGAAGTATACGCCAGCTGCGACATCCTTATCAAGACAAGCATCCTCGAGAGCTTCTCCTACCCACCACTTGAGATGATGGCAACTGGTGGCCTCTCAGTGGTAGTGCCCAATGGCGGCAATGTGGAATACCTCAAGGATGGTGAGAACTGCCTCCTCTACCAACAGGGTGATATAGCGGCTGGTGTCGCGGCGGTGGAGCGCCTGGTAGCAGACAAAGCACTGCGTAACAAACTCATCGCTGGTGGCCGCCAAACAGCCAACGACTATCAATGGAAGAATATTGAGGAGAAAGTGGCGGCGATTTACGAGTAAAGCTGTTGCCTTGCTGTGATATATACAAACAATCCTCTCACAGATGTGGGAGGATTGTTTTGTACATCTAGTAGTTACTAGTTACTCTTCTCCACCAGCTTCATCATCACTGCTTCGATATGCGAACCGGGTCGGTCGCCGGCAACCTCGCCATTCTTTTTCCAGCCTTGCCAGCCCACCCAGGAGAGGTGAGTGTTGTAATAAATATCGTAGCGAGCGGCGTCGGTGGGGCTGAGGCTAAGCTTGAGGGCTTCGAGTGCTTTGCGCTGGCCAGTCGTGCCACAGGGCTGCGATGGTGAGAGAGTGACTGATGGGAGCCACTGGCCAGCAGTTTTTGCTTCGCACTGGATGGTAATGGGCGAACCATCACGCAGCGATACGGCTTTGCCAAGGCGGATTGCCTCGAGGTAGCGCGATTTGCCAGTGGTGCCAGCCATAATGGGGTGTGACACATCGGGCATCCAGCCAATGTAGCCTACGTGGGCGGCATAACTCAGTTGGTAGAGATCGGGCACAGCAGTATTGGTTGGGTTATAAAAGGCGCCACCGGGCAAATTGAGCGTATGCTTTGGCACAAGGCGCACCTCTAGTGCTTCGAGCTGCCGGTAAGCGCCAGTCGAACCAGCTGGTTGGCCATTCTTGGCCCAACCCATCCAGCCGACGTATTGCGAGTAACCTCGGTACCAGATGTCGTATGTAGTGGCAAGTTTGCCAGTGAGCAAGAAGCGGACTGCCTCGATGGAGCGGAATTGCCCTGTGGTGCCGGATATTTCGCCCGCTTGTTTCCAATCTTGCCAACCCACATAGCTGACGTGTGACGAATACTGGATGCTGCCTGGCAGACTCGTTGTATTGTGAAGCGATGCTTTGATGGCTTCGATGCGGCGGCTCTGGCCAGTGGTACCGCTCATCATCTCATCGCGCACTTCTGGCTGCCAGCCAACCATGCCCACGTGTGAGCTGAGTGAGAGCTTGAGGGGTGATGAGTCGCCATGTGTTGCAATATTTTTATACGCTACTACAGATGGCTCAGGTGCAGGCGTTCCTTTGCGTACAAGCTTTATTTCGATCGCTTCGATAGCATTGTTAGCTCCGCCAGTTACACCAGCCACTTCACCATTCTTAGCCCAGCCCATCCAACCAATATAGCTCACGTGGGCGCGATAGTATATGTCGTACGCCTGGGCGAGAGTACCAGTTGGCTGGATCTTGACGGCAGTGATTGGTCGGCCAAGCCCCGTTGTACCCGACTGCATACTGCCCTGCACAGAGGGCTGCCAACCGCGCTCGTTGCTGTATGAGGTATAAGTTACCTCACCATCGATTGTGAGAGCTTGCATTGCCTTGCTTTGACCAGTGATACCTGTAATGCCACGGTTATGGATTAATCCTGTCCAGCCGACGTAGCTGCTGTGCGAGCGGAAGCTGATCAGTGGTCGGCTATGCTGGGTCGAGCCAAACCAGTCATTCCACACTCGCCAGAAATTGCGGTTGCCATAGGCGCTGCAATGATCGCCTAAACCATACATATTAGCCAGGGCTGCTTGATTGGGTTGGTAGGGTGTGTAGGTGTAGAGTGCCGCTGTGGCCTTGCTCTCGATATACACATCGCCAGCGCCGCAGCCTCGCTGTACCACATTCCACAGGATACGATTAGTCGCAAACGGCTTTTTGTACGACCACCACGGTTGCTGCATACTATCCAGATACCAGCGGATGAGCTGTGCTCCTGAGGCAACTTGCATCGAGAAGCCAGCGTAGTTGCGATCGCAATTAGCACTGCCACCCGGGCCACTATCGGGGCAGTGCGAGCCCATGGCATAGGTGTATTGGTTTTGGAGGGGCCAAGTGTCAGAGGTGAGTGGGCCAGCCGACTCGGTGGCGATTTTCACCAGCAGGACTTTGGGATTAAGATTATTCTGCTTGGCGGCATCATAGATAATCTGCGCGGCACTAACTGCTCCAGCGGGGATCGCTCCACCAAAGTTATTAGCAGGGATGTAATTGCCCGGCGTGTATTTGGGCACTTCATAATAATCCTTGAGGCAGACATATGGCGGCCCATGCCAACCGCGAGCGGCGGCATACTGCGCCCGGCTAATATCGCGCCGGCCATGCTCGATAGCGGGCTGCCGGCCATAGGTGTCGCACTGTGGATTGAGGCTGTTGAGAAACGCCTGAATATCAGCCACCGACATATCGTCGCTATTGGTAAAGAGCAAGTCATCAACGATATTGCCTGCTCGCCAATCGGCTGCCGTTACTGCTTGGGCTGGGCGGGAGAGGACAGTCGCAGCAAATAAACTCACACACAAAACACCAGCAAGGATATATCGCCAATATGTCGAGAAGGGGCGGACGGTGGAATATGATTGAGTCATCATTTAGCGAATCTCCTTATCGAGTGTCTTCGTGAGTGCCCTGCCACCAAGCGGCGTGACAGCGAGAGAGATATGCCACGTACCTTTGGGTAATGATCGGACGGGCACAGAGAAGCCAGCACAGGTGGAATATTCTGGTTGGTAGATGATGGCAGCGTGCTGCTCGGAGCGCTGCCCGCCACTGGTGACCGTCAGCACGCACTGACCAGAGGAAAAGCCTTGTTCTCTTAGCTTGGTAGTCACGACGACCGTCTCGCCTGACTGCTCAGTAAAGAGCTCAATGTGCTTGGCCGAGGCTGGGATTGGCGCGGGCTGAGCCTGGGTGGTGCGCTGCTGCGAGGTGTCTTTGGTAGTGTTCGTATCGTGGCTGGTGTTGCTGTCTAGAAATGATTCTTTCGTGGTGGCATCGGTCTTGTGCTGTGTTTGTTTTTGGGTTGGTGTTGGCTCATCCGACAGGGTTGGCAGTGGAGTAGGACGCGTTGCAATATAGGCACCATAGCCACCAGCGGCGATGAGTGCAAGGCCAATACTTATGATGACTGTAAGACGTTTTTTTGATAGAGTACGTAATGATTTCATAATGATTGTGCTATTAGTGTTCTATGTCACTATAGCATAAGCGTATTGAAAGGGGAAGGTGAAAAGAAGGATTTTAAAACTTTTATAGAATCATATATTTTGTATGATTCCTCCTTCAAGATACGATAGAGGGCGACACTCTCTATAGACCCAATCTCCCAGTACCAGTGCTAAAATTCATTAGGATAACGACAAATCAGATGAAATAATGGAGTGGAGGAATTGATGCCAAAAGAAAGCATTGAGATTTAAGCAGATGGAGTACAAGCTAAACAAGCAGAAAAACAAAGAGCTTTGAGAGACAGAGAATATTTTCTCTTACGCCACCGGTGGCACTGGTATCGGCGCGTGGTAGGCCCAATAGGTGCCAAAGGTGTAGTACAACAAAATTGCCCCGCAGCCAAAGAATATAAGGGTATGAAATACCTTAGCCGAAGCAGTATTGAACCAAATATACTTACGCAGCCACACACCACAAGGGATGAGGAGCACGAGTAGTGCCGTAAAGTAACGCCCCTGCACTCCATCGGCGTAGTATGCACCAGCACCAAAGCGAATTGGTAGCAGTGCCCAGGCGGTGTACATCGCGTATGAAACCGCCGCAATGAAAACGGCAATAGTAGTGAGATTGGCTGCGGCCAGGCGAATAACAGCTGGGGCGAGTGCTTGCTCCTCAGTCTTATCGCGCTTGATGAGTGCAAGAAAGACCAGTAGAAAGAGTGGAATCAAAACAAAGAGCGGCAGGTGATATTTGAAGCTTGAGAAGTCACCCACACTCCCACGTACCACGATGTCGGTGTAGCCGATGTTTGGATTGATGTAGGTATTAAAGAGGATGCGGATAAACCCAAGCGGGTTATGATGCAGTGGATTATCTGCCGCGCCGGATGAAAGGAGCGCACCATCATAGATCTTTTGCCAGATGAGCAATGCTGCCAGCGACACAATGCCAGCGCCCGCGATCAGTGCCCACTTGTGCAGGTTGAAGGGGAGCTTCTTGAAAAGTGATGGCAATTTCGACAGCTCGGTATTTGAGACGAAGAGCCGCCTCGGTAAAAAGAGCAGCGGGAAGAGCAGTAGACCATTAACCGCCTTGGTCAGTGCCAGTAGCGCCGCTATAGCTAAGAGGCCAGCAACTTGCTTGCGGCGGATCGGCGTTTCTTGGGTGTAGAGATTGAGCGTCGTGGCGGTAATGAGGAATATCGCCACATTCGTCATGACATCGCTTGAGAGCGACGCAGCGAGATGAACCATTAGTGGTAACAGCCCCACTACTGCAAAGACCCACTTACCAATCCGCACCCACTTGATAATGAAAAACACACTGAGCGCGTAGAACAGCAAGTTGGCAATCCGCCCAAAGAGAATCGTCAGGCCCGTCGACCCATTAAAGAGATTAGCAATGAAAATACCAAGCGTTTGCGGCGCATGCATAATTGGTGCGTAGCCCACAGCACTGTTGCATTTGCTTGTTGTCTTGAGATCTGAGCGGTTGATAGGGCGCGAATAATCAGCACTAATATTGCCATGATACACCGATGATGCCCGGCCATTAACATCCGCTGGGTAGGTGCAGCGCTTGGATTCTAAGCGCCCATCTGCCAGCGCATACGCCCGCAAGTAGTGCATATTTTCATCACTCACCGACAGCTGCGGCACAAAAAACGCCGACAACACGCCAAATAGCAAACACAGCGAAAGAAAGACCCGCTCTGGCTGTGCAATAAATGATTCGAATAATGCCCAATATTTCTTCATAACACGCCTGATTATAGAGCACAAATCACAACAGAGCAAATTATGGTCTAAATCGCGAGAAATAATCAACCAGTGGTATACTAAATAAGATTATGCAATCTAAAAATTATATCTGGAACTCCATCGGCTCCTTTTTGCAAAGCGCCATCTCGCCGGCACTGCTGCTGCTTATTACGCGGCTGAATGGCATTGCGGACTCGGGGGTCTTTTCCTTTGCGCTGTCGCTCTCGGTAGTGTTTTGGGCGATTGGTTTGTGGGGTGGGCGTACTTATCAGGTATCGGATGTGCGCAAAGAGTTTAGCAGTAGCAGCTATCTTGCCGTCAAACTCGTGACGTCGATCGTAATGATGGTGGGTGCGGTGCTGTTTTGCGCGGCAAATCACTATGATGTCGTGAAGTCGAGTATCATCATCGCGCTCGTGCTCTTCAAAGCGCTGGAGGCAGTGGCCGACGCACTCTATGGCGTGCTGCAGATTCACCACAGACTCTACGTCGTTGGCTATTCGCTTACGATCAAGGCAGTGGGTGGTTTTGGAGCATTTTTACTCGTTGATATGCTTGTGCACAGTGTGCTGTGGGGGGTGGTGGCAATTGTGGCGGTCAATGCTCTCATGCTTGTGTTGTATGATTGGCAACAGGTACAGCGATATGAAGCTATCCAGCCCCATATCGATCATCTCGTGCCCAAGCTGCGTCATGTTGGTATGATCATGCGGCGCTGCGCACCAGTGTTCCTTACCACATTTTTGACGATGTTTTCGCTTAATATCCCGCGCTATTTTCTCGATACATTTCACACGCACGAGATCGCTTATTTTGGTATCATGGCTATGCCTATTACCTTACTCTCGCTGTTTATTACCTTCATTATTCAGCCCAATATTGTGCAGCTGTCAGAGCTCTATCATCAGCAAAAGCGCCTCGAGTTCCATGCTTTGGTGAGCAAGATTATCCTTATCGTCTTGGGCATTAGTGCGTTGACACTGATTGCGACGTGGCTGGTTGGAGCACCGCTTCTTACTCTCATTTTCAATGCACGCATTACTGATTATCGCACTGAGCTACTCATCATGGTGGTAGGGGCGGTGGCCAATGCGCTGGTATCGATTTATATCAATATCCTCACTGTGCTGCGCGAATTTAAGGGGCAGTTCTATATACTTTTGCTGAGTAACATTGTACTCACAGTCGTGTCATATGGTGTGGTGCAGCACTATGCGATGCTGGGCAGTGTGCTGTGTTTTATGGTGGCAGGCATTATTCAAGCGGTGCTGCTCTCAGTGGTCTACCGCCGGCAGCTGCGCTGTATGGTCGCGTAGTATTGTTTGCCGCTGCAAGGTAAAGCTTATTGGCTTTTTGCAAGAGATTATCAGGCCTTCATCGCCTCTACCTAAATTGCAAAATCTTCACGCTCTGTCTTTCTATACCCCTCCGATAGATCACTAAAGGGTTGATGTCTATGAGACACCGACCCCCCTTGTGTCAGAGTCAACAATTATCATGACGATTGATTTCACAGCTCATCAAGGTAAGTGCAGGAGAAAATCCAGCACCAAGAGAGGCTGTGAGATTCAGATTCTCTTAGCTTACTACGTGGCAAAATTGATTGCAATGATATCCCAAGGGGTGGGGATTGAGTGAGACTATATGAGCGCTTAACAGTAGTAAAATAGCTCATCAGCGTGTTTTTTATCCTACATCGACCATGCGATTTCAGATATTTCAAAAAGCTTACGCTAACTGTGCTATAATAGCGGAAACAAAGGAGGGTATATGAGCAAGGGAATTGTAATATTGGGTTGTAATGGCCAAGTGGGGCGGGCGCTCCAGGAGATATATCCAAAGGCAACGGCGCTGGGTCATCAGCAGCTCGACATTTCGGACGAAGAGCAGGTGCTTGGGTATGATTGGTCGGGTGTGGATGTTATTATCAACGCGGCGGCGTTCGTCAATGCCGATGGATCAGAAACGCTTGAGGGCCGCACCAAAGCCTGGCAGGTCAATGCGGTTGGCCCACGCAATCTCGTCAAGGTAGCGCTGGAGCATGATATTACATTGGTGCATTACTCATCCGACTATGTCTTTGATGGGACGAACAAAAACCACGGTGAGGATGAATCGCTCTCACCACTGTCAGTCTATGGCGATGTCAAGGCAGCAGGGGATCTATTGGTTAGCCTTGCGCCGCGTCATTATGTGCTGCGTGTCTCCTGGGTGATTGGTGATGGACACAACTTCCCGCGGACGATGAAGCGCCTGGCTGACATGCGCATTAATCCCAAGGTCGTGGACGATCAATATGGTCGGCCAACCTTTGCGTCGGAGATTGCGCGCGCTACCAAGCACTTGCTAGACACCAAGGCCGAGTATGGTTTGTATCATGTGTCCAACTCCGGGCCGATCAAATCATGGGCAGAACTTGCCGAGGATGTCTTCGAATATGCAGGGCACGATCGCGATAGGGTTGTAAAAGTGTCAACACAAGAGTATAGTAAAGATAAGATTCCGTTTGCACCTCGACCAATGTATAGCGATATGAATTTGTCGAAGCTGCACAACACCGGATTCATCAGTGAGAGCTATCAGCCATTACTGGAAAACTACGTAAAAAACATAGCAGCGGTGGAATAAAGGAGAGAGGCAGGCCATGCCCAGAGTCAAAAAGAAAATCTTAAACGTCTTGTATCAAAGTGACGATAACTACGCAGTTGTCAGTGCGATTTCGATTGCATCGTTGCTCGAGAACAATAAGACGCTCGACGAGATTCATATTTTTTATTGTGGGTATAAGCTGAGTAAACAAAGCAAAGATCGCCTCAAAAAGTTGGTTGAAAAATACCCCAATGCCTATTTAACATTCATCAATCCCAACACATACCACAAGAAATTACAGAAGCTAGGTGTCAAGCCGTGGCATGGTGTGTATGTGACGTGGCTCAAGATGCTAGCACTGGCCGATCTTGAAATCAAGACCGATCGTGTGCTCTACCTCAACCCACACACGATCATTACCAGCTCCCTTGATGGCTTGCTGGAGCTTGATTTTGAGAAAAATATCATGGCACTGGCCTACGACACCCTCACCAATCAGCACAAAGCAACGATTGGGCTCCAGCCTACCGATGGCTATTACAACTGTGGTATCATGCTCATCAATCACAAAAAATGGCTCAAGGATGATGTATCGAGCCAAGTTGTCGAGCATCTGTCGAAGAAAAGTGACTACGTCATTGCCGATCAAGACCTCTGTAATGTTATGTTCCGCGGGCAGATCAAGACGCTCGATATCGCCTATAATTTCTCCAGTGCGTTTTATGCGTATCGGCCGCAAGATCTGCTGCGCATTAATAATCTTAAGCAGCCGTATTTCTATAGTTACGACGAGATTATGACTAACTATTACAGTCCCAAGATTATTCACTCGCTCTATGGCATTCAGGGCAAACCATGGGAAGTTGGCAACAAGCACCCGAACCGGCTGCTGTGGCAAAAGTATTTTGCACTCACTCCGTGGAAAAACACTGAGCTCCCACATGCTAAGAAAACACTGGTGTGGTATCTGTATGATGTCTTACCTCGCCCAATCTTTATGCAGTTATACATCATGGCAGTGGAGCGCAAATTTGCTGAAGTCGATAAAGAAAAAACCGAAACGACTGAAGCAAACGTAAGGTAGGGTATATAATAAAACAAACCGGCTCAAGGAAACTGAGCCGGTTTTTTGTGCAGCACAAAGGAATAATATTTCTTGATATAGAAGAGTTCAATTTCTTCACACTCTTGTCACATCTTTATCTTATTCAAGACGCACGCTCTTTTTAAGTCCCGCAACAACACTTAACCAGCGTGTTTTACAAAGAATAAAAAAACCAATTCCACATCCATCATCTCGTCTATGATGAGGCTAGGGTTGGCCAACAGAAAAGAATAGTCAACGAATTGCCGCTCATGAATATTATTCTCAAGTTTTACAATGCAACAGTACAAGAGCAAAGAGATACTAATTTACTCACAAAATAACCTCTATTTTTATAGAGGTGAGAGGATATTCAAATTACATTAACTACGACAACAACTGATGAATGCGTGACGTAATATGGAGTCGCGCCGCCCAAGCAGCTTTGTGCCAGCCAACTGATGCAAAACGCTGAGCATAGCTAGTATATACTGCATTTTCTTCTGCAAAGCGCACGCCATCCTTTGACTTTTCTTTGCTTGAGAGCGACTGGGCAAAGCGCCGGTATTGGAATGTCTCAGTCTGATCAAAAGCAAGCACTGCGCCATCAAGAATGAAATCAAACACCAAGACAAGATCTTCTAGTATAGTATACGTCGCATCAAAGGAATACCGCTTGAGCGTCGCTGTCTTCCAGACGATCGATGGGAAGTAGAGCCAGTCGCCATGACTCAGAGACGTTGCAAGTTTTTCGCCTGAGTAAAGCCCTGATTTACGAGGCTGCAAAAATCGCTTGACGCGGTCGACCAGTGGGAGGTATGGCTGCCCCTTATCATTAATCACTTGCACTCCTGGCTGATAAAAATCTGCCTCACCAATTGTCTGCAGTGCCACTGCTACGCACTCCGGCAAGAGCCGATCATCACACCCCACAATCATACAGTGTGGTGCCGTTACGTGCTGGACGGCAAAGTTGAAGTTATTGGTAATGCCGAGGTTTTTCTTGTGTCGGATATAGGTGATACGTGGGTCGGCGAGTTTTGTGTAATAATCGCGTGCTTCGGTCGATGGGTAGTGGTCATCAAGAATGGTTAGGTGCCAGTCGTCGCTCGTCTGAGCCAAGACAGAGTCAACCGCTTCTTTGAGTAAGGCAAATTCACCCCAGTAGGGGATGACGATATCAAGTGATTTATTTTTTGTCATGAGCCGAGAGTTTAATCGATAGTTCTTGGTGGAGGTCGCGCACGCGGCGTTCGTTTTGGTCGATCCGCTGACGCTGCGTGTTGACGATGTAGAAGAGTAACACAATCGCTGTCGTCTGGACAATATCAAACAAGCTCAACTCCGACGAATCAAACGGTGGGTGGCCAATCGAAATATTATACAGCGGGAAGCAGCTCAGCAGCACTGCCATCACCACCAGCCACATCACCACCTGGTGGCGTAAGCGAGTGACGGTGATTTTGTTTAGTTTGTATTGGGTGATGATATTGACCAGTGCCAAAAGAATAATTGGCACATTGAGCAAGACAAGAGCAAAATATCTCATTCGAAGAGCTCCGTTAAGCGTTGTTTGAATAAGCGTTTGACGATATTGATGGCATTCCAGTTGTTTTGGCCTTTGGCACGGGAGTAGTCGGTGTAGATTGCCTTGATTGGGTATTCACCAATTGTCATCCCCGCTTGCTTGGCACGCCAAATCATCTCTGAGCAAAATTCATAACCAGTCGACTTCCAGTCGAGATCATCAATGGCGCGGCGCGAATAAATACGCAGGCCCGACTGTGAATCTGTCACATTAATGCCAAATAAGAGTTTGGTAATGAGACTCAAGCCTTTATTACCCAGCACCTTCGTCTTAGACATGCCCGTGCTGTCGATGAGGCGACTACCAATGAGTAAATCAGCCTGGCGCTCATCGATCTGCGCGATACCCGCCAGCACATCCTCTGGCGCGTGCTGGCCATCGGCATCCATCGTGGCGGCAATGTCATAGTCATGCTGCCGAGCATACGATAGACCAGTTAAAGTTGCGCCGCCTGCACCAGAGTTAAGAATATGATCGATCGTAATGGCGCCACCTTTTTTAGCTTGAGTGAGTGTGTCGTCCTTCGACCCGTCATTTACTAGCACGACGTCGATCGCATAACCAGCTGCCTTGGCTTTGGCAAAGACTCGCTTGGATTGTTTGATCACGTCCTTGATGACCGTCGCTTCGTTGTAGGCTGGGACGATCACACAGACTGTCTTGGTATTCGTTTTCATATTGGTATTATTATACTACGCCGAGAGGTAATTTCCGTAGCCTGATTTTTTTAACGGTGCAGCAAGTTCGGCAAGCTGCTTGTCGGTGATCCAACCGTTGATGTGCGCAGTCTTTTCGGGGCTGCCAACGACTTGGCCGGTGCGATTTTGTACAACGCGCACAAAGTCCTCAGCATCGGTCAGGCTGCTAATCGTCCCAGTATCAAGCCATACATCGCCGTTGTCTAGTGTCTGGACCTTCAGTTTGCCACGGCGCAGATACTCAGCGTTCACAGAGGTAATTTCTAACTCGCCACGGTCGCTTGGCTGGACGTTCTTCGCAATTTCTACCACATCATTGTCGTAGAAGTAGAGCCCTACTACTGCAAAGTTCGACTTAGGCTGAGCGGGCTTTTCTTCGATCGACACAGCATGATTGTTATCGTCAAAAGCTACAACGCCATACCGCTCTGGGTCAGATACTTTGTAAGCAAAAACCACACCGCCATCTGGGTCGGTACAGGCACGCAGTGAGTCATCGAGCGCTGCGCCGTAGAAGATATTGTCACCCAAGACGAGCGCCACCTTGTCGTTACCAATAAATTCCTCACCAATGATAAATGCCTGCGCCAAGCCATCGGGGCTGGGCTGAATGGCATATTGCAGATTGATACCCCACTGTACACCATCACCAAGCAAGCGCTGGAAGCCTGCTTGATCAGCTGGGGTAGTGATGACGAGAATGTCACGAATCCCGGCTTGCATGAGCGTGGTGAGGGGGTAATAGATCATTGGCTTGTCATAAATAGGCATCAGCTGTTTGCTAATTGCTTTAGTAATCGGCCACAGGCGCGAGCCCGAACCACCTGCCAAAATAATACCTTTCATACGTAAAACTCCTTATGTTCTAACTATATACTTATCATACCAGATATAGTTATAGTACCATAGTATCAAATATGATGTGATATGAATATAGAGTGGATGATAACAGTCTGTGATAATCGGTTGAACAAACGAGAGATTTGCTTGTGTGTTCACTTGAGAGTATTATGAGTTATATCATCAGGAAGATAAAAGGAGATATATGGCAAATCGCGCATATCTGTATTCAATTGATCGAAAACCATACACCGACGAAGACATCAGCAAAGCTCGAATAGTTGATCTATCTGAATATAATACGGGTATACCAATCGTATATAGTATTCTGCTCAGTAGCAAAACAGAGATTGTCGATTCGACAATATTTAACAGTCTTGAAGAGGAGGGCAAGACTTTGCCACTTGCTCTCATTGCAGATTATAAACGTGGCGTGGACCGGCTTGAAATGTTCTTTGCTAATATTGAAGAGTATATCGACCCTCAGGTGGTCACTAAAACACTCGATTTCTTGCACAACGAAAAAAACGCTCAGCAGTATTTTTTGCTCGAGGCGGGCGAAATATATTCACTGTTAGCTGATGATGATGCGGGTGTGATTGCAGAAAACCACAATCTATACGAAAGCATTAGAAGTGATGACGCTGACTCTGAAGTCGCACAAGCCTACAGTGATTTTGTTAAGCTGCATATTTCCATGGGTTACACACAGATCTTAGATCAGATCAATAATATATATTGGTCGAATGTGTTATATTTCCATTGGTCTAATAAGAATGGATCGTAGAAGAAATTCTAGGGTGTCATTAATGAATACTTCTCACAACATATTCATGTAGTGCATCCTGCCAGTCTTGGCTCGCAAAGCCAGTCGCGTGTAATTTTTCAAGACTAAGGTCACTATTGAGTGGTCGTGGTGCGACGCCAGGCTTATTAGCAAAATAGTCGGCGGTGGTCGTGTCTGTTACCGGTAAGTCATCATGCCCTGCCAAGGCAAAGATCTGCCGCGTGATATCTGCCCAGCTTACCAGTGGACCACTATTTGTTACATTGTAGGTACCGTATGGTGCCTTGTTCTCTACTAAGTAGTCAATCGCCCGTGCAACTTCTGGCGTGAAGCTCAGGCGGCCGATTTGGTCTGCTACTACTGTTGGTGCGATATTTTTTGCGGCCAGGCCAAGCATCGTTGTCACGAAGTTTTTACCATCGCCGATCACCCAGCTGGTGCGGACAATATAGTGCCGTGGCGTGGTGCTCGCGGCAATGTCGCCTGCTGCTTTGGATGCACCATAGACACTTAAAGGGCTAAATAGCTCATCTTCGGTATGTGGTGCTGTCTCACCATCAAAGACATAATCGCTCGACACATGAACTAAGGTGATGTCTCGCTCGGAGCAGACACGAGCAAGCTGTCCCACCGCTTGGGCATTGATGCGCCAGGCTGCCGTGCGGCCTTCGGCTGTTTCTGCGCCGTCAACATTGGTATAAGCAGCAGTGTTGATGATTGTCTTAATGCCAGACCAGTCGAAGGTTGCAATAGCTGCTGCGTTGCAGAGGTCGAGCTCATTATGCCCAACCGCTCGAGCACTAGGGTATTGCTGCTGCATTGCTTTGGCCAATTGCCCGTTGGCACCAATGATGAGGGTAGAGGTGTGATCTGTCATACAATCTTCCTTTCGTCTTATAATTCCATTGGCTGTACGTCGCGCAGGAGGGGGTGCGCAGCATCTTTGTCAGAGATGATTGCCTGATCTTTGCCGAGTGGCCACGCAATATCCAGCGCTGGATCAAAGAGATTAACAAAGGTATACTGCGCTTCTGGCGACCAATGGGCATCAACCAGGTAGGTATATGCCACATTATCGTCCAGTGTCTGGTAGCCATTTGCCACGCCCTTGGGTACGAACACCGCTGTGCCAGGATTAATCTCCACAGAAAATGTCTGGCCGAAGGTTGGGCCTTGGCGTACGTCGCACCACGCACCAAACACGCGGCCACTAGCAGTGCTGATGAACTTATTCCAGGGCTCGGCGTGTAGCCCACGTGTTGCACCAGCTTTGTCATTAAAGCTAATGTTGTTTTGTACAATGGTAAAGGCAGGTAGTCCCAGCGCTTCCATCTTCTCCTTCTGGTAATTTTCTTTGAACCACCCACGGTTGTCACCATGAACGGGCAGCTTGATGACGAATAGCCCTGGAATTGGCGATTCAGTCACGGTAAGGTCGTTGTAGCTTGATGGGTCGAAATTCATGCGTTCTCCTTTCGCCATATATGATAATAATGGAGGCCAGCTAGTGTCTGGCAGTCGTTAATATCGCCTTGGGTAATAAGCTGGTCAATCTCCTCATTGGTGAAGAATCGCATATTGCTAAATACTTCATCCGACTGTTCTTTGTTGCCGCCAAAAGACAGGTCTCGTGCCAAGCACACCGCCATTTTCTCTGTCATTAGGCCGTTGCATACATATGCTTCACCGAGCTTCTCCCACGACTGGGCAACGATACCGGTCTCTTCTTCTAGCTCACGCTTGGAGGCGGTGAGCAGATCTTCGCCGTCACCACCGCCACCAGGCAATTCCCAGCCAAAACTCTGCGACGGATAACGGAAGCCGCGCACCAGGTAGATTCGCTCATGCTCGTCGACAGCGATGACCATACACGAGTTTCGCGACTCCATATAACCATATACCCCCAAGTTACCTGCGCGGTCGCGTGTTTGGTCTTCGTGGATGGTGATCCAGGGGTTTTGATAGGCGATCTTGCTACTCACGCGAGTTTTACTGGGGGTATCGGGCATTGGTTATTGTCCTTGCTTCGCGTAGGTTGCTTCTACAGTAGCTTTTTGGGCTTGCCACCAGTCGCGGTTGGCAGTGTACCACTCAATGGTTTGGCGTAGGCCGTTAGCCATGCCATCTTGGTCGGTGTATTGTGGCTGCCAGCCAAGCTCGCGGCGCAGCTTGCTCGAGTCCATCGCGTAGCGCATGTCGTGGCCAGGGCGATCATTGACATGCTCATACCAGTCTTTGCCTTTGCCCATTAAGTCGCAGATCATCTCAATCACCGCTTTGTTATTGACGTGGTCGTTGTCTGCACCAATGATATAGGTGTCGCCTAGCGTGCCTTTTTCGAGAATCAAATGCACTGCTGAGTTATGGTCATCGACATGGATCCAGTCGCGTACCTGCTCGCCTGTGCCGTAGAGCTTTGGTTTAATGTCGCTCAGGATGTTAGTGATTTGCCGTGGGATAAACTTCTCGATGTGCTGGCGAGGGCCGTAGTTGTTGGAGCAGTTGCTAATCGTCGCCTTCACGCCAAAGCTGCGAATCCAGGCGCGCACCAGCATATCGCTCGACGCCTTAGTGCTCGAGTAGGGGCTCGATGGGTTGTATGGTGTATCCTCAGTAAAGCGGTTTGGATCGTCCAGCGCTAGATCGCCAAACACTTCATCGGTGCTAATGTGATGGAGGCGCTTGTTGTGGTTACGCACTGCTTGCAAGATAGTGTATGTGCCATACACGTTGGTGTCGAGAAAAGGCTTTGGGTCGCGCAGTGAGTTATCGTTATGACTCTCCGCCGCAAAGTGGACAACGATATCCGTCTCGGCAATCAAGCGATCCATCAGTTCGGCATCGCAAATATCGCCCTGCACGAAGGTGATTTGCTCGCGCACTCCGTCGAGGTTGTGCGGGTTCGCAGCATATGTCATCTTATCGACAACAGTGATTTCATATTCCGGCTTGTGATGAACGGTATAATGCACGAAGTTCGAGCCAATGAACCCCGCACCACCGGTGATAAGCAGTTTTGTCATAGCTGTATTATAGCGTGAAATAGGGGATGGTGTCGAGATATACAGGAGTAATGGTATAATATAGCAACAGAAGCTTTCTAACGATAAACAACAAGGAGATAATAATAAATGCGAGTAGTAATTGTCAGTGGTTATTTTAACCCGCTTCATGGTGGGCATATCGATATGATCGAAGCAGCTGCCGCAATGGGCGACAAACTTATTGTTATTGTCAACAACGACAAGCAACAATTGCTGAAAAAAGGCAAAATTATCCTCAACGAAAGCAATCGCCTGCGTCTCATGCGTGCTCTCAAAGGTGTTGACCAAGTGATTCTATCGATCGACGAAGATCCCACACAAATCAAATCACTCGAGATGGTTGCCGGCCAGTACCCAGGCGACCAACTCATCTTTGCTAACGGTGGTGATCGTGACACGGAAAAGGCTATTCCTGAAGCAGAAGTATGTAAAAAGTACAACATTGAAATGCGCTTCGACGCTGGCGAAGGCAAGCCAGATTCCTCAACCCGGATCAATCAAGCGACTGGTCAAGAGTAGAATTGCTCGAGTAAGCTAACTTTTGCTATTTGCACTAGAAAACAGCCCGTAAATAGTGGGCTGTTTTTTGTTTTCGTAGGTTTACATTTGGCAGACGAGCACAGCCTGAATACATTTATTGTTCACACGAGAAGCACAGATTGTTAATAGACCAATATTTTGAACAGCAAAATTATAGTACGAACAAATAATATATTCAAACTGAACGTACATCTATATTATTCATTGCAAAATACCCCATGGGGTATTATTTAAATTTAACCGTTATACCCATTTGGGTTATGAGATTGCCAGCGCCAGGAGTCTTCACAGGCTTGCTCGATCGAAAGCTCTGCATGCCAACCAAGCTCTTGCTGTGCCTTGCTGCAGTCGGCATAGCAAGCTGCAATATCACCAGCTCGGCGTGGTTTTATCTCGTATGGAATGTCATGTTTGCACGCTTTGCCAAAGGCGCTAATGATCTCCAAAACAGAGGTACCATGGCCAGTGCCAAGGTTGTAGGTGTGCTCGCCTTGCTTCATGTGTGATAGGGCAGCCACATGTCCCTTAGCAAGATCAACGACATGAATGTAGTCGCGTACACCGGTACCATCAGGTGTGTCGTAGTCATCACCAAACACACCAACGCTTTGCAATTTTCCAACCGCAACTTGTGCAACGTAAGGCAAGAGATTATTAGGGATGCCATTTGGATCTTCGCCAATCATACCTGATGCATGGGCACCAATCGGATTAAAGTAGCGCAAGATGGTCGCTTGGAAGTCGGGGTGTGCCGTGCAATAGTCACGAATGATCTGCTCAATCATATATTTCGTCCAGCCGTATGGATTGGTAATACCGGTGCCAGTGCGTGATGATTCAGTGAGTGGCAATGACTCTGGTGTGCCATAGACCGTTGCGGAGCTCGAGAAAACGAGCCGATACACCCCATGTTGGCGCATAGCGGCTAAGAGGGTGAGGGTTGAGCTAAGATTGCAGTCATAATATTCGAGCGGCTTCTCGACCGACTCGCCAACTGCTTTGAGTCCAGCAAAGTGAATGACAGCACTGATATCATGCTTGGTAAAAATCGCATCGAGTGCCGATCGG
The DNA here is from genome assembly GCA_963519835.1 of uncultured Candidatus Saccharibacteria bacterium. Classification (GTDB taxonomy): domain Bacteria; phylum Patescibacteriota; class Saccharimonadia; order Saccharimonadales; family Saccharimonadaceae; genus Saccharimonas. The sequence goes on along the minus strand of CAUQNE010000003.1, from coordinate 56,204 downwards.
TCGCGCACATCCGCCTCGATAAAGGGGATGGTTGTACCAGTAATCGTTTCGACGCGCTGCAGGCTTTCATGACTCGCATTGGCAAGATTGTCAATAACGACGACGTCAAATCCTGCCGCAATAAGCTCAATAATGGTGTGGCTGCCAATATACCCAGCGCCACCAGTGACTAAAATCGTTTCTCTACTCATATCACCTAGTATACCCCTTCGTCGAAAAAATGTCGAACATATCGTATTATTTTTTGTCTATAAGTATGAGCATATCGACTTAACTATTGCTGAGAATAAGCACTGCATTCGTCCTTGCTTTTTCTGTCGTTTTTCTCTATCTTTTATGGGTAAAGTACTATTGATGTAAAAACACCAACAGAATCTAACAGAGAAAAATCATTGTAATTTTTACATTCTTGCAAAATTGTTTAAAAATGAGAGTACACTAGAAGGCAAAGACCAAAGCGCCATAATACAAGAGGAAAGGAAAAATCTATGTGCGGAATAGTTGGATATATCGGAACGCGGCCAGCGCAGGGTGTACTGCTGACGGAGCTCAAGCGGCTTGAATATCGCGGATATGATAGTGCTGGTATTGTTACACTCGACAAGGATGCTGCGCCAACGTTACTCCGAACAAAAGGCAAGGTGGCTGCGCTGAATGAGCTCACAGCTCGCCACAAGACGACTGATACGGTTGGCATTGGTCACACTCGCTGGGCAACCCACGGGGCACCCAGCAAACGCAACGCTCATCCACATCAGGTGGGGCAGGTCTACGTTGTACATAACGGCATTATCGAGAACTATCAAGCGCTTAAGACGATGCTTGCAGCACATGAGTATGAATTTAAGAGTGATACTGATACTGAGGTATTGACGGCGCTCATCGATTACCTGCACAAGCAAGCACCAGATCTCTTGGCGGCAGTGCGAGGCGCGCTCAAGATGGTGGTAGGCACGTATGGCTTAGCAGTTGTTCAAGCGAATGACCCTAATGAGATTATTGTGGCACGCAAGGGTAGCCCGCTTATTGTTGGGCTCGGCGATGGCGAAACATACATTGCCAGTGATGCATCGGCCTTGGTAGGGTATACCAACCAAGTGGTCTATCTGCACGATGGCGAAGTAGGGCGCTGCACTCGCACTGGTCTCGAGCTTCAAACGACTGATTCGCAAGTGGTCGATGTGCAAGTAGAGACACTAGAGATGGATTTGCAAGCTATTCAAAAGCAGGGGTACGACCACTTCCTCCTCAAAGAAATATTTGAGCAGCCGACCAGCCTTGCAGCAACGCTGGCTGGGCGCGTGATTGCCGCGCAGCGCTATGCCCGGCTAGGCGGCATAGGCTTAAGTGATGTTGAATTGCGACAGATCAAGCATGTGATGATTGTGGGCTGTGGCACGGCGTATTTTGCGGGGATGCAGGCTAGTTATTTTATTGAGCAACTAACTGATGATGTGACAGTGAGTGTGGAGATTGCTAGTGAGCTACGCTACCGAGCATATAACATCCCCGAGCATACCGTTGCGCTGATTGTGAGCCAGAGTGGTGAGACGGCCGATACATTGGCCTGCCTCACGGAACTCAAACGGCGTGGTGTAACGTGCCTTGGCGTCGTCAATGCAGTGGGGAGCACGATTGCACGCGAAGTTGACGGTGGAGTATATGTACACGTGGGGGCAGAGATCAGTGTGGCCAGCACCAAGGCCTTTACTTCGCAAGTGGCCGCAATGACAATCTTTGGCCTGATGCTTGCAGCAGCCAAGGGAACAAACCCGCAACTGATAGGTACGTTTATCAACGAGCTTGAGATGCTACCAGCTGAGATTGAAAAGACGCTGGCTAAGCAAGCTGATAGCGTCAAAAACATCGCACATAATTATGCCCACTATAATCATGCGCTCTATATTGGTCGCGATACACTCTACCCAGCTGCACTTGAGGGCGCACTTAAGCTTAAGGAAGTAAGCTATATTCATGCTGAAGCCTATGCAGCAGGTGAGCTCAAGCATGGGCCAATTGCCCTGATCGACGATCATTTCTTCGAAGTGTGTTATTTGCAAGACAACTGGCTGTACGAAAAATCGCAGAGTAATTTGATAGAGATGAATGCACGCGGTGCTCATGCGATTGTTATTACCGATACGGATAAACGCGTACCTGCCGAGACAGTGGTGCGCGTTGCAACTAAGCTGCAGCACCTCACGCCAATTTTGTTTAATGTTATATCACAGCTTTTTGCTTACTATATGGCAGTGGAGCGGGGACACGACGTCGACCAGCCGCGTAATCTTGCTAAGAGCGTGACGGTGGAGTAAGGTATAGGTAAAATCTCTCCTTTGCGCTACACTGATACTATGAGTAAACAACCCAAAATTGCCATTGTCTGCGACTTCTTGACAACGATGGGTGGTGCCGAGAATGTCGTGTTGGCCATGCACGAAGCTTTTCCGGATGCGCCGATCTATACCGCAATGTACAATGAAGACAAAATGCCAGCCTTTGCTGAGCTTGATGTTCGGCCGTCGTTTTTGCAAAAAATCCCACGCAAGGTGCGCACGTATTATAAGCTATTTCCAACACTGGCTGTTAAAGCGATGCGGCGACTTGATTTGCGTGAGTTTGATATCATCCTCACCAGTTCATATATGCATGGTCATCAGGTGAGAAAGACGCGGCCCGATCAGATTATTATCAACTATTGTCACACACCACCACGATACTACTGGAGCCACTACAACGAGTATCGGCGCGACCCAGGCTATGGTAATCTTAATCCACTCATCCGCACACTTATGCCGCTCATGGTACCACACCAGCGCAAGCTTGACCTTCAAGCAGCCCGGCAAGTTGATGTTTTCCTGGCAAACTCTACCGAAACACAACAGCGCATTAAAAAATATTACAATCGAAATAGTATAGTTATTCATCCACCAGTAGATATAAACCGGTTTACGCCTGCTGCCAAGCGGGGTGATCATTATGTGACGATTGGCCGGCAGTTGCCATACAAGCGGTACGACTTAGCAGTCACAGCAGCGACGAAGCTTGGTAAGAAGCTGATCGTCTTTGGTAATGGCCCCGCACATAGCAGGCTTGTTGATCTGGCTGGTCCAACGGTTAAGTTCCGTACCGATCGCTTTGGCGATGCGAGCGATGCCGAGTATGAGAAGGCTATTACAACAGCGCGTGGCTTTATCTATCCAGCAGAGGAAGATTTTGGAATTGTCAGTGTCGAAGCGCTAGCGGCTGGTGCGCCAGTGATTGGCTTGGCCCGTGGTGGCACGACGGATATCGTGACGTCACCCGAAGTGGGTGTGCTATTCGACCGACAGACGAGCATTAGCGTTGCTAAAGCAATTGAGCAGGCCGAGAAACGAACCTTTGATCCAACGGTCTTGCGTCGCACTGCACGGCGTTTTGACAAGACGCTATTTCTAACCAAGCTGCGCAAAGTAGTGCGTGACCAGATGATACAGTAGAATAGTTTGTGACTTAACTAGAGGACTTATATCGAGGTTACTCTCTTACACGGGCCTTACAATGACATAGTGTCATGTGTTATTTTGCACCTGTCTTGCGTAGCACTACACCAATCGTCTTGAATAGAATCTTGATATCTAGCCAGAAGCTCCAGTTTTGGGCATAAAATAGCTCAAGCTCGATCCGCTCATCGAAGCTCAGGTTTGAGCGCCCAGATACCTGCCATAGGCCCGTCACCCCTGACTTCACGCTGTGCAAGAGTGCCGTGCGGGCTGAACTAAACTTCACTTCTTGGGGTAGAATTGGCCGCGGCCCAACCAAGCTCAAATCACCACGAAAGACATTAAAAATCTGCGGTAATTCATCAAGCGATGTCGCTCGCAAAAAATTGCCAAAGCGAGTGATGCGTGGGTCGTGTTCGACCTTGCGGTTTTTTTCATACTCTTCAGCCAGGTCGTCGCGGCCCATTGCACGGAACTCATCAGCTGCGTCTTGCTTGCCATACTGTGCACCCATACTACGGAACTTGATGAGCTGGATTGGCTCGGAGTAGCGACTGAGGCGCTTTGAGATATAAAATGCCGGCCCGGGGTTAAAGATCTTTTGCATAATGATAAGGAGTACAAAAAGCGGGGCAAGAGCAATGAGCAATATGCCAGAAATAATCGTGTCGAAAATTCGCTTTGCGATTTCTCCCCAGCCAATGAGTGGTGTTTGACTAACGGTAATCATTGGGTAGCCAAGAAAAACATCGATGGTGTTTTTGCCAGTATAAAATTCTGGCTCGCCAGGGATGAAGTTGTATTGGATATGGTTGACCTGTGCAGCACCAAGCACTTTTTGATTCTTTTCTTCGTTTTCGTAGAGGTTGGTTTGGATGATGGTGTCAATCTTGAGCTCTTTGATCTGCGCCAGAGCGGGGTCGAGTGATGCAAAATGAACAACATCGAGCCCAGGTGGCACAAAGCGCTTGGGGCCAGCCATTGCCACGACGCGAAAACCTGACTTGTAGGTGGTCGAGATCGACTCAGCGATGTCCCGCGTTGCTAGCGATGTCCCAATCACCATCACACGGTTCACGCCATGGTTGTACTGGAAGAGCCAGCTCCGTGTGAGGCGAAACAACTCACGCACTGTGCCGATCGCCAAAAACGAACCAAGAAAGACATACATTGCTACCAAGCGGGCCGGAAAGATATACATTCGTGTGCCGTACTCCCAGCCGATCACCAGCAGAATACCCATGAATGTCCCAAGCAGCAGTCGCCCCCATTCGACGAGTCGCCGGCTATAGACGCTCGCACTATAGAGCCCAAGTGAGGCATAGAGAATAATCCACACTGGCGCAATGACGACGAAGCCGAGCAAATAGTCGCTGGCATAGACAGTATAGAGCAAATCACGGTGATCGATTTGCGTGCGGACATAGTATGCGATGAAAAACACCGCCATCAGCACAACAAAATCGAGGCCGATGAGAATGAGACTATAAAATTTCGTATTTTTTGACGGCATAACAACTGTTACTATAACACTTTTTACCGAAAGTTTGCTACACTAGAAAGAGATGAAGCGGTTATTGCGAGAAAAGATACCGGCTTGGTTTTTGTGTACGATATTTTTCGGACTGGCTATCCATGCACCGCTGACCGTATGGGTGGGCGCTCATTGGCCAGATTATGCACTCTTTGTCAAGGCATGGAAGGAAGTTTTGCTGCTCATCGTCTTACTTCTTATTGTTATCGATGTGACGCTGCGTCGACAGTGGCAGCGTTGGCTGAGTGATCGCATTATTCAGCTTGCGCTCGCCTTTGCGCTGTGGCATGGCGTGGTGGCGCTGCTTGTGCCGACGTCTGGTTTGGCATTGCTATCAGGTCTGTTGATTGATCTGCGTTTTGTGGCGCTTGGTGCGGCAGTCTATGTATTTGTGAGTAATTATCCGCAGTATCGACGCTGGCTACTGCGTATGCTTGGTGCGGGTGCAGTCATCGTGATTGGCTTTGCAGCAGCGCAGCTTGTCCTGCCGCGTGATGTGTTGGTGCCGCTTGGCTACGGGCCGACGACGATCGAACCCTACCAAACAGTCGACTCCAACAGCGCCTATGTCCGCATTAATAGCACGCTGCGTGGGCCAAACCCACTTGGGGCGTATGCAAGTACTGTCCTGACGCTTATCGTGGCGTATGGCGCATTACAATGGCGGCGTATCTCGCATATGCGGCGTTGGGCGCTTGGTGGTATGGTGCTGCTAGCGGCACTTGCGGTGTGGCAGAGCTATTCGCGAAGTGCGCTGCTCGCGGTGGCGCTTGGTGTTGGTATTGTTGCGATTATCAGGGCATGGCAGTCGCAGGCATCTCGGCGTGTCGTACTGTGGGGTGCTGGCGCAGTACTTGGCTGTGGGGTGATTGTTGGTGGCATTGGCTACACTATGGACCCACACTTTATTGATAATGTTATCTTGCATAACGACCCAACGCATGGCCCGACCCAAACATCCGACAGCGACCGAATCACTTCGTTGCAAGCTGGCCTAACGCGCGCCTTGCAGCAACCGCTTGGCACTGGCGTAGGGAGTACTGGCTCGGCATCGCTTCTTGGCAATGGGCAGAGCTTAATTATTGAAAACCACTATTTGTTCGTTGCTCACGAAATTGGCTGGATTGGATTACTATTATTAGTTGCATTAACCACTGGTGTACTGGTAAAATTATGGCATCGCCGGTCGTATTGGCTGGCTTTCGGTAGTTTTGCTGGCGGAATCGGCTTAACTGTGATAGGATTGTTCTTACCAGTTTTTGTTGACGACACTGTGTCGATGCTCTGGTGGGGGCTGGCAGCACTAGCGATAACGGAGGATGGATTATGACAAGCCCAACGCGAAAACAACGTGAATTATTGACATTTATAGACACATTTATCAAGAGCAATGGTTACGGCCCAAGCTACCGCGAAATTATGCGTGCCTTCGACTATAAGTCGGTCAGTACGGTAGCAGCGCATGTCAATGGCCTGATTGTTCGTGGATTTTTGGTCAAAAAGGATAACTCAGCACGTAGCCTGCAAGTGGTACCGCCCACTCAGAATGCTGCGGATGTAGTGGTGGCACCAGTCGAGCAGGTGATTCGTGCAAAAATAAGCGCACTAGAGCAGCAGGACAATGCCGCTGATGATATTGCGGTTTTGCAGCGTGCACTAGAAATTTTACAGAGCGACCAATCATCATAGATGATATAATATCTACATGATGTATACTCCTCCGCGCGCGCAGCGTCCGTACCCCCGACGCCGCAAGGCAACTATTGCCGAAAAACTCCGTTTCGCCGATTGGCGTGTGCCAGTGCTGCGTATTCGCTGGACACGGCGCAAAACCTATATCACTATTGGTGTTATTCTTGGGCTCAATGTGTTATTCCAGCTGGTGTATCCGAGTGATCGGCTGCTGCCAAATGCGCGAATCGACGGTGTGTCGCTTGGCTGGCAAACACTGTCAGAAGCCACAGACACGCTTAACCAAGCGTACCAAGGACACTCCGTGAAGCTAGTGGGTGATGGCACAACCATTGCCTCACCGACGATCGAGCAGCTTGCTATTACAGTAGACAACACCGACCGGCTTGCACAGGCGCAGTATCCCTTGCTGTGGCGGATTATGCCATTATCGTCGCTCTGGTGGCAGCCAGATGTGCCAAGCTCACCAAAATTGACGACCACAACACGTACTGAGCAATATATTACTCAGACGATCATGCCAGTCTGTAAGCGTGCGCCGGTCGATGCTAGTCTCAAGGTAGAGCATGGCAAGTTGGTAGTGAATCAAGCGCGGCGTGGCGGTGAGTGCGAGCGTGGTGCGGTGTCGCACAGCATTGGTGCAATTAGCCCGCGCCTCATGCAGGGCACGACTGTTGAGATTCCAATGCGTGGCATTGCCCCAGCCATTACAACCGATGCAGCGAAGGCGCTTGAGCAAAAAATCACAAAGGTCATTGGCAAAGGTGTTGCCCTTAAGGTAAACGACGAGACGGTAACATTGCCAGCGAATGAAGTTATTCAGTGGGTTGTTACTCAGCCAAAAGACAAAACATTAGTAGCAAGCATTAGTGCATCACAGGCCTCCGGCTATCTCACGAAGCATGTCACGCCAAAGGTAAATATTGACCCAGGTACCACGAAAGTTGCCACGTACGACCTCACCGAAACATCACGCACAGATGGTAAGCCAGGGCGCACTCTTGATATTGACGCAACTGCGCAGCAGCTCTCGGAGTTTATTAATCAAACACGCCCACAGCAGCCAGCCGCAGTGATGAAGACGGTGCCAGCCAAGGTAGAATATGACCGCAATTATAGCTCGACCGAAGACGGGCTCAACGCTCTTCTCAAGCACTATGCCGAGGATCATCCGGGGACGTATGGTATCTCATTCTTAGAGATCGATGGTAAGAAACGTAATGCAAGCTACAATGGTAACAAGCAATTTGTCACTGCCAGTACATACAAACTATTTGTTGGCTATAGCGTGCTTCGGCGCGAGCAGCTGGCAGGCTGGCGCTGGGAGGACAACCAAGTTTGCTTCAATAAGATGATTAGCCAGAGCGACAACCCATGCGCAGAGAATTACCTCAAAGTCATTGGTTATGACGTCGTGACAAAGGATGCTAATGATATTGGATTCAAAGACACGACTTTTGCCAAGTCTGGTGGCCCATACACCACAGCAAATGACCTTGCACGCTTTATGGTGATGCTTGATGCGGGGCAGAACTTTAGTAGTGCCAACCGCGACCGATTCCTCTCTGCGCTCAAGGCTAATGTGTATCGCAAGGGTATCCCTGCTGGCACGAATGGTACGGTGGCAGATAAGGTTGGGTTCTTGAATGGTCTCCTGCACGACGCAGCGATCGTCTATGGCTCGAACGGCAAATATGTGCTCGCCATCATGACAGATGGCAGTAGTTGGAACAATATCGCTGAGCTAACTAAGCGGATCGAACAATTCCGCAGCCAGCCATAGCATAAAATGCCTATTTTGCGGCGTGACTCTTGACGAACCACCCCTTCAACCGGTATACTTACAGAGTAATCCGGAGTAGCTCAGTGGTAGAGCGGGTCGCTGTTAACGATTAGGTCGCTGGTTCGAGCCCAGTCTCCGGAGCCACGATGCATAATAAAGACCGATGAAAATCGGTCTTATTTTATTAAAGCTTATATTGCACTCGAGTCGTAAAATTCATATACCGAGAGACTAACCTTAGTAGTAGACAAGCGAGCTTATACTATAGTGTAAGCTCAACGACGACTGGGTAGTGATCAGACGCTCGGTCTGATAGTGGTGTTTTGACAACATTGTATGAGGTTAATGCAGGCTGCAGATCCTTCGAGACAAAGATATAGTCAAGCCGGCTGGTTGGGTGATCAGGGTGTGGCGGCAGTGGTGTTGGAGCCGTCGAGGTTGCGTGTTGTTGCAAAGCAGCTGCTGTATCGACAAGGCCCGCCTGTGCCATAAAACGAGTGACATCATGAACAATTGTGCCATCACGAGTAAATTTGCGTGTCAGGTTTGCATCGAAAGAATCTACCATATCAGGCGGATATGTATCATAAAACGAGAGTGAATTACAATCACCCATAACGACAGTATGAGTACTATTCTCACCAATATGTTTGATAAGCCGGTGCACCTCTTGCAGCCGGTCAGCTTCGCATCGCGGTGAAAGATGAAGGCTACCAATAGAGAAAATGTGGTTGTTTATTTGAACGCGGCTTACTAAGAGTGATCGGCTACATGGGTAGAGCAATGTTGCATCCAGGATAGGATACCTGGATAGCAATGCTGTATGATACCACGACCCATCACCGCAGAGTGCAAGGTGAGTATAGGGCATAGCGGTTTGTTCTGAGACGTATGCAAGGCGTTTTCTTGTGTCGTTCTCGAAGCCGTTTGCTTCGTTGAGCGTCAGGATATCTGGCTTTGCTTCGTTGATAACTGCAATAACGTCATCGATCGTTGTCTCGGCACCATTGTAGATGTTGTATGTCATGAAAGTTAATTTCATATGAAGAGCTCCTTTCATTACTGATTAATTTAATCAATGATTTACAGCTTGGTATAACTGCTCAGCCTGCATCATTACCACGCGAGCGGTCGAAGGGCGGATATTCATAAAGATACGCCATGGGTTATGAGCTGAAGTTGCATTAGCTCGTGGGAGAGCGAGTGGCTGCAAGCCGTGCTTGCCTGTCAATGCAGCAATCCACGCCAGTGGTGTCTTGCCATAAAGCCCTTCTTCGCTAGCAGATCCGTCCATGCGCCATGTAGCGTAGGTTCGAGTAATCGTGGTGGTATCGTCTGGGTGAAGGGGGTAGCGCTGGGCGTTGCTACGGGCAAGTATATCATTGGCATATGGCGGTGTATCCACGCCAGGTGCAACGATAGCAGTAAAGACATTGAGTGGTGTGCCATCTGCCTCTGCTGCTACGTTGATCATATGCAGAGCAGCAAGTACAGCATAATCTTGATCCGGTGATGAGGTTGTTGGGTCGATGGCGGTATTGGTATGGTAGAGTACATCACCACCGGTGTCGATGCCACAAATTGCATCAGCTCCCGTCTCGCGGATGAGAATCTGCAGGTCGTGAGCAATCTGCTCCGGCTCGATTGAATTAAGCAGATAAACTGGTGCGATTGTCTCGTCCTTAGCAATAATATCCTCGAGGAAGCGCCAGTCACCAACTTTGGTTGTTTCCTTCGTAATCTCTACTGTTGCATTGCTAACCCGCCGGCCAGTATGAGCAAGCTGCTTGTTGTTATCGGCGGCGAAGTTGCGCACCGACACGATAGCTGTAGGCTGCACGGCATAGTGCTGCTGATGAAGCTTGCTTAGCATAGCAGCCTGAATACCATCCGAGCCACCACCCATCCCAAGGTAGATGATCCGCTTGCCGCGTAGCTTCTCAGAGTCAAACGCCGGGAGTGAATCGATAGCAAGCTCGGGTGTGTCCTGATATTCTGGCACAAGCATTTCACCGCTGTGGTGGAAGCGCAGCTCAGCGTGGCGTGGATCAAGCGTGCCTTGGTTGGCGGCTTGGGCGATAGTACTGAGGTCTGCCGTGACAACACCCGTCTCGCCTGCTTTGCGCGCTGCTTTGTCGGCAATGTGCGCCTCTTGCAAGACATGAGCAAAGTAGGTGAGCGCTGTGCTAAGGCTATGATGTGTTTCAAGCCCCTTTAGCAAGGCTGGGCCGTAGTAAGGCAGGGTCGCGCGCCGATGAATACCATCATTGCTGAGCTCTTGAGCGAGGATAGCTTGTACAGGGCCAGGTAGCGTATCTAGCGCATTGGTCAGTTGCTGATACTCTTCTGGCAAATCGTAGCGTAGCATACAAGCAAGGCGCACAGTGTGAGTATGTGCTTGGTTGTCGATGAGCTGCTCAATAGCATCGTTATCGAGGCCAAAGCGTTGTGCTCGCCGAGCGAGGTAGTGAGCGTAGCGTGCGTCGTCGGTTGAGAGGGTGCTGTCGGTTAAGACGTCGCAGGCTGCTGCCATTTGGTTGTACAGAGGAGAAGTGAGGAGTAGAGAGCTCTCGGCATTAACATGACCCAGTGCGCCAGCAATATCAAACAGAGTATGCATGATATAGAGCGAGCGCACCGGCTCAGCACTGTCCGCAAAGCCTGCCAGCGCTGCCGCTGGTGCTTCGGCTTGGATAAACTGGCCAAGATTGAGTTCTGTGTTGATGACATCACGTATGATCGTTTGATCTGCTTCGCCCAATTGGCTGAATGTCGGTAATAACTCTGTGCGCTTTGCAGCGTAATCTGACCTGAGCAAGCGGCGCAACACTTCGTCATGATCGACCGAATCAGCGGAACCCTCTCCCATAACGGCACTCGCGAGCGTTTGGTTCTTGCCTAAATCATGAATAAGCATAATGTAGCGCATTACATTGGCGCTATGCTCGCCAGGCAAGTTGCTCGCAACCCACCGATGAAATTCTTCAAATTCTTCGCGCGTGAGGCGATTGGTGTCGTTCTGGGCAGCGGTCAGTTTGTGATAATTTTCATCGCCGCCATAATATAGGTAGTTCATAACGTTGAGCGAGCAGACAGTTCGTTGATATTCTGCGCGCTGATTGGCTGCTTCGTCTGCCCCTTGTGACTCTGGTGAGGCTTTGATATGTTCGCCGATCAGCAGTTTCGCCTCAGGAAGCTGCAGGACGTCAAGCTGCTGCTCCAGATCGAGTGGACTTGAAGAGAGAGAGGTGTTAGTAGGAAGAAATGGTTGTTGCATAGCATTAGTGTAGAGGATTACACAGCGGAATGGTAGCATGAGCGGTTTGTAATAGGACTTTACTGCCTATATTGAGAATATGACTCGCCAGCGCTGAGCGGATGGCCAAATAGGTTCTTGACCGTGACAAATCTGTACCCTTGCTTTTGCAATGCATCGAGGATGCACGGCACGGCATCGACGCTGGTTTTGTGGATATCGTGCATGAGAATAATCGCACCAGGTGCAGCATTGGCAACGGCACGGCTACAGACAATTGCTGCATCGTGGTCGGCCCAATCGCGTGTATCGATTGACCACATAATGGCTGGCATAGTAAGCTGCTGGAGCTGCGCACGCACTTTATCATTAATGCCACCATATGGTGGACGAACCATTGTTGGTGTCACGCCAGTAGCTGCAGCAACGGCACTGTTTGTACTCTCAATCTCTTGGCGGATGACAGCTTCGTCGCGCTTGGGGAGGAGTGGATGATTCCACGTGTGGTTGCCTACTTGGTGTTTGCGTTGAACTGCTTGCTGGAGCGCGATACTATATGGTGCAACATTTCGCCCCACCACAAAGAAGGTTGCCTTAGCATGATAGCGATCAAGGTGCTCGAGCAGTGTCTGAGTATATGGCCCAGGCCCGTCGTCAAAGGTGAGTGCAATACAGCGATGACGCACACAGTCGGTTGTTGATGATAATGCTGACGGTGGAATATCAAAAAGCTTCTTGGTGGTTGGGTTTTGGACAAAATGGCTGAGCTGCTTGATTGGCAATTTCAGGCTAATGATTCCATCTACACCAATACCAAGCGAGCGTTTATCGAAGAGAAAGCCAATTGTTTTTCGGTCGTATACTAAAAAGTTCGTGATAGATTCTGGAGTAATGACTTCCGCTACTTTTACCGGCTGGGCATGCGGGTAGCGCTGCTGCACCTGTTTACGTAGAGCAATAACAATCTCATTTATCCCTGCGATTGATGTATCAACGAGGGCAGACGATGTAATTGGCTGGCCGCTCATTTTATCGAATGTCCAGTAGCGAACCGTGTTGGTTGGCAGAGTATGAGGTGTAGTAGTACGGATAAACACAGCGAGAGAAATCGTCGTGTCATCTTGGTGAATAATGCGATAGGTAATAGTGTTGCTTCGAGCTGCTATAGTAGTTGAAGCTGTTTGTTGAGATGGAATAGTATTGTCGATAATTGTGGCAACTGTTTTGTCTATGTTGGCAATACCTGTTTGTGGATAGGTGACGATTGTTTGGTGTGATACCGATTGATGCTTGATGATGCGTGAGCGAATAGCACCATGAGAAGATAGTGTGTAAGTGTGTGTTGTTGATGGTGGTATATGTGTGATGTGTGATGATTTTTGTGATTGTTGGCCATACCAAAGTGAGCAGATTAGTAGACTAGTAATAATAAGGCAGAGCCATGTATAAAAAAAGCCGCGAGATTTTGTAGATGTTGTATTACTTTCAACACCTGAATAAACTTGAGCATCTGTCTCTTCCACCTTATAGAACATAGCTATATTGTAGCGCGAACCGAGGTAAGAACAAAATGGGATAAGCGGAGTCTGATACAAAAGACATTATAAAATAGAATATTTATTACTCTATGTTCATTGCAAAATACCCCTATGGGGTATTTTGCAATGAACTATTAATAAATATCATTCATAAAATAAAATAAATTGCTACATACCCTAATGAGGTAGAAGCCTTTTCTAACAGATGATGATATAATATAAAAACAAGAGTAAATTACTTGAGTTAGATATAGTTAAGCGAAATCTTGAAAACAACGCTACAGAAGGGAGAAAATATGCGACATCTTTTTATTACACGTGGAATTCCTGGATCTGGTAAAAGCACCTTTTTGCAATCTGCTGGACTTGGCCCATATACACTATCTCCCGATACTCTACGTTTAGCGTATAGTAGCCCAGTGATGAATGATGCAGGGCGCATCGTTATGCCATATCAGGGTGATCGACGGGTGTGGCAGCAGTTGCACGAGTTGCTTGATATGCGCATGGCTCGTGGTGAGCTCATTGTGGTTGATGCGACGCATACAACGAGCTCGTACTTTCAGCAGTATGCACAGCTTGCGCAGAAGTATCGCTACAAGTTGTACATTATAGATTTTGCGGATGTACCGCTTGCGGTCTGTCTAGAGCGCAATCGTCAGCGTGCACCACATAAGATAGTCGATGATGTAGTTCTCGAGAAAATGCACGCTCGTCTCTCCACGTGTGCCATACCAAAACAATACACTGTCTTGCAGCCAGCGGCAGTAAAAGAGCTTATCGCATTGTATCAGCAACCGATTAACCTGAGTCAGTATGAGCATATTCATCACATTGGTGATATCCAAGGATGCTATACGCCACTGCGTGAATATTTTGAGCAGCATCCCTATATCGAGCACGATTATTATATCTTTACGGGAGATCTACTTGATCGCGGCACAGAGAATGCAGAAGTGCTGCAGTATGTGTGTGATAATTTTGTCGACAGGCCGAATGTGACGTTTATTGAGGGCAACCATGATGGTTATATTTGGCAGTGGCTTACTCACCAGCCGATAAGAGCACGAGAGTTTAATGGCCGAACTCGAGCACAGCTAGAGCGTGCCAATATAGACAAGCGTGCCGTCAGTCGCTTGATGAACTCTATGCAAGATTGCCTCTACTACACATGGCATGATAAGCGGGTATTTGTGAGTCATGCGGGAGTGAGTAATTTACCAGAGAATCCTCTGCTGCTAGCCAGCCAGCAGTATATTCGTGGTGTGGGGCGATATGATCAAGTTGGTGCTATTGACGATGCTTTTGTTGCCCGTACCCCTGATAATGTCTATCAAGTGCATGGTCATCGCAACGCTCAGAATTATCCAGCGCAGTATAATCAGCGGTGCTTTAATCTCGAGGGTAAAGTGGAGTTTGGTGGCACACTCCGAGTTGCTCAACTTGCCGAGAAGGGCTGGTCGGTCGTTGAGATAAGCAACCAATCGGCTGAAGGCCTCCTCCACCCAGAAAACGCACCACTCATCCACAGCCTGCGCACTAATAAGCTGATTAGCGAGCGGTCGCTGCCGGGCAATATTAGCTCATTTCACTTTAAACCAAAGGTGTTTTATGACAAAAAATGGACGGCGCAGACGGTACGTGCTCGCGGGCTGTTCATGAATACACTGACGAATGAGATTGTGATTCGCGCCTATGATAAATTCTTCAATATTGGTGAGCGACGAGAAACTGAATTTACTGCGCTCAAAGATCAACTTGTCTTTCCAGTGCGCGCCTGGGTGAAGGAGAATGGCTATCTTGGCTTGGTAGGCTATGATGCGACACTAGGTGACCTCGTTTTTGCGTCGAAAACAACGACGGAGAGTGATTTTGCCGGATGGTTTCGTCGCTTATTTTTGCAGCGCTATGGTAAGCATGTCGATGAAATTCGTCAGTATCTTGCCGAGCACAATGTATGTTTGGTCTGCGAGGTGATACTCCCGGCAGAAGATCCGCACATTATTGAGTATGCGCAGGATCGGATTGTTTTGCTCGACATAGTGCATCGCCAGGCAAAATTTGCCGCTGTTGACCAATTTGAGCGTGAGCGATTTGCGGCTATGTTTGGCATGGAAACCAAGCGGCTTGCGGCAACATTCCAGACGTGGGAGGAATTTGCGGCGTGGTATGAGCAAGTGCAGGGGCTTGACTATCTATATGATGGCGTACCGATCGAGGGGTTTGTGATCGAAGATGCTCAGCACTGGCAGGTCAAAGCCAAGCTTGATTATTATTCATTTTGGAAGCGGATGCGTGGTGTACTTGATGGACTTAAGGCGGGGCGCAGGCCAAAGCGTGCCGCTGCCTACCCACACCCTGAGTACGCAGCGCGCGTCATTGCCTATATGCAGAGTATTCCTACTGACGCGTTGGCGCAGATGTCTATTATCGATGTTCGTCGCCGCTGGCAGCGAGAGCAAGAAAAAGCCGTGTAGCCGTATTACTACCTCACCCTTCGCGGTATAATAGAAGCATGAAAATGATTCGTTGGTTGGCGAAGCGGTGGCGCCGCGTCGCGGTAGTGGCTGGAGTGCTTGTTGGGTTGGCTGCACTTCGCCTTGTATCGGCACAAACAGGGCAGTGGTCGCTGCCCGACCGGTTGCAGGATTGGATAACGCTGAGCTTGAGCGTGATGATCGAGGCATTGCCATTTGTCATACTGGGGGTCTGCATTGCAATTATAGTGCAGGTGTGGCTGCCAGCCGAGCGCTTACTTGCCTATCTGCCGCAGCAGCCGTTGCTGCGCCGGGCTTGTTTGTCGCTTCTTGGTATTACATTGCCAGTCTGTGAGTGTGGCAACGTCCCCCTAGCGCGCAGCCTGTTAGCAAAAGGGCTCACGCCTAGTGAGTCTCTTGTGTTTTTGCTTGCTGCACCAATTCTCAATCCAGTGACAATCATCACAACGCAGCAAGCATTCGCTGGCGATATGACTATTCTCTGGGCGCGAGTGCTTGGTGGCTTCGCTATTGCTAATCTTGTTGGCTGGGTCTATGCGCGTCGTCCGGCAGAGGAGTTATTGACCAATACGTTTGTTGCTTCGTGCCAAGCAGATCATGTGCAGCAGAGTAAGCGAGTAGCAAGCCTTGCGATATTTCGACGTGAGGTGCAGGCGATGCTGCCAGCCTTGGTAGTTGGTGCAGGGTTAGCGGGTCTTGTGCAAGTGCTGGTGTCGCGCGAGGTATTGGTGTCGCTAGGGAGTCAACCAGTATGGTCGGTGATTGCAATGGTGGCACTGGCGTTTATCGTTTCAATTTGCTCTAATGTTGATGCGTTCTTCGCCTTGGCATTTCGCCAGACCTTTATGACCGGGGCGCTTGTGAGTTTCTTGACCTTTGGCCCAATGATCGATATCAAGATGCTGAGCTTGCTGCGCACGACGTATCGGCCGAGTGTGCTGCTCCAAGTGAGTGCGATCGTTGGGCTAGCATCGATAACATTGGGATTGGTGGTGAATTATGCGTTTTAGGTTGTTCTGGGCTAGAGTTGCACAGCAACAAGGTATAATACTCCTTTTTATCATTGCCGTGGCGACGCTGTGGCTAGCTGCGACGGGTCGTTTGACGCTCTATATTCACCAGCGGTATGTTGTCTTTACAACCGTCATGGCAGTGGTGGCTCTTGTGATGGCGAGTGCGAGTACTATTACGCAATCACGTACCCATCAGCACACACACTTCGCTTGGTGGCGTAGTGTTGCTGCCTGTGTGATGATATGCGTGGTCGCAAGTATGGCGCTGCTTACCCCGCCGACGGCGCTAACGACGACAACTGCCACGCAACGTGGTATTAACAAAGGGGCAGCAGCTCAGCTGTCTGCAGAGAAGCTATCGCACGCATCTATCTTTGCTCAGCGAGATTATTCGCGTCTCACGATCAAAGAATGGGCAGGGCTACTTGCCCAAACGCATGACAGCGCATTTTATCGTGGCAAGACAGTCAATTTGACGGGGTTCGTTACGCCAGATGCGGCGGATGCGCAGGTTTTTTATGTATCGCGATTTGTCGTGACGTGTTGTGCGGTTGATGCACAAGCGGTTGGCGTGCCAGTCTATGCACCTGGGTGGCGTGAGCGCTACCAGCCTAATAGTTGGGTAACAGTGACGGGTGACTTTGCTGCGCATCCACAACAACATCGTCAGCAGCCGATCGTTGTTATGCCGCGCTCGATCACGCCAACCACCCAGCCAAAGGAGCCCTATGAATACTAAAAACTGGCGGTGGGTGCGTCAGCGATGGCGATTTTTGCTTGTTGCGATTGGATTATTAATTACACTGAGTATGCTCACGGTCCTGAGCTATCAACAGGGCCCACGCTTGCGTCATGCAGTGCTGGCAGACGATCCGAATACAGGCTACCAGACAGTGCAATTGCAGTTTAATCAGCCAGTCAAGCCGGTTGAAGCTCGTGCAATACGAATCTCGCCGCACGCAGACTTTGCTGTTGCAACAAACAACGCAACTGTGACGATTCAGTTCCAACATCGTTTGCGAAGTAACTCGCAGTATCACGTGGCGATCGATCAGGTAACTAACGCCTATACGCAGCAGCTTGCGGCAGCCAGTTACCACTTTGATACACCACCAGCACAGCTCTACTACCTCAAGCACCGCGATCTCACAGAGACAAAAACAGAATTCTACGTCGCACAAGCGACAGATGCTATCGTGCAGATGAATCTGGCAACAAAGCACGAGAAGACACTTTACCAAGCAGCACAAATTATTGAATATGCAGTGGTGGGCTCTCGTATCGTTGTCCATACAATAAATGATGCGAAAACCAGTGAATTGCATCAGGTTGATATAGAGACTGGTACGGTATCGCCATTACCGTTGCCTGGTAAGGGTATAGTGTCCCGCCTACGAGCGATGGATAGTGGAACGGTGGGCTATCTCTTTGCAAAGGTAGGCAGCAAAGAAAAAACTAATAACCTCATCGTGCATGATATTGTAGCGCAGCGCCACCACACCATACGTGGCCTTAACGCGCAGCCACTACCAGTGTATGATTGGCGTCCAGTATCACGTGGTGCAGCAGTTGTGGTGCGGACTCGAGGTGATGATGTGCTGCTTGTTGACCCGACTGGCACACACGCTATGCAGCCGCTTGGCCAGGCAGCGGTACTTGGCGATGTATCATATGATGGCAAAAACATCATGATGATGAAAACGGGGGAGGGGTATTTTGCACTCAATCTAGAAAATAGCAAAAAATCACCCATTACTCACCAACAAGGAAACGACGTCATATCATTAGCTGCATTCTTACATACCCACAGTGGCTATGTTATGGAGATAACGAGTGTTAATCAGCAACACATATTGCAGCGCCAAACAGTGCTTACCCACCCCACTAGGCAAGTGATTCATCAGACAACACCACCGGCATATACAACAAACATCACTGTGTCGCCAAATGATCAATATACCGCCATTGAGCAAAAAAGCACCGCTGGTAGCTCCACCAAAACGCACATTATCGATAATAAAACTGGTCGTACGATATATACACTTGATGGTATGGTAGTGGTTTGGTTATAAAACAAGCGATAGAGCCTGAAGCGACTCCAGCCTGTATCTTGAGAGCAGGAATCGCATCTGCGCCACATAACGAAAATACCTAATTGGTGTTTGCACAATGTTCCGGTATACTATAAGGGATATAGCGTTAAGGGAGAGATGCCAATGCGAATGCGCGACAGACGACCAAGTGATCGCCCACGAGAGAAGCTGGCGCGAGATGGAGCAGCTCGCCTGAGTGACCTCGAGCTTCTTATGGCTATTATCGGCAGCGGTAATGCGCAAGCTGACGTTGGCAAAATTGCGCGTTGTGTGCTGAAAGCCTTGCGCGCCCATGGAGGCGACCTGACTCATGAGGAACTCTCCAAAATAACTGGTCTTGGTGCAGCGAAAGTGACGGTGATTCTTGCAAATTTTGAGCTAGCGCGGCGCTATTTGCTCAAAAGTGACCAGCCTATCATTGATGAGCCGAGCAAAGCAGCAGAGCAACTCACCGATATTCGCGACAAACGGCAAGAGCATTTTGTCTGTTTAACGCTTGATGGAGCACATCGCTTGATTGCTAAACGCACAATTACCATTGGTACGCTAACTGCCAGCTTGGTGCACCCACGAGAAGTCTTTACGGATGCGATTGCCGACCGAGCGGCAGGGATCATTGTGGCGCATAATCACCCCAGTGGGCAGCTCATCGCAAGCCAGGCCGACCGGGAGACGACGCAGCGTCTGGCCAAGGCGGGTGAGCTGCTTGGCATCCAGCTGCTCGACCACCTTATCGTTACGAAACACGACTATATATCGATCATCGCCGAAACATAAGGAATGACCTGTTAGCACTCTTGCAATTAGAGTGCCAATTGGCTATACTAAGACAGATATGGCGAAGCGAGATTATTATGAGGTGCTTGGTGTTGCCAAAAGCGCCAGCGATGATGACATCAAGCGGGCATTCCGCAAATTGGCAGTGAAGTACCACCCAGATAAAGCGGGTGGGAGTGAAGAGAAGTTCAAAGAGATCAACGAAGCGTATGAGGTCCTGAAGGACAAGCAAAAGCGCCAGCGCTATGACCAATTTGGCCATGCGGGCGTTGGTGGTGCTACTGGCGGTAGTGGTGGCGGCAACCCATTCACTGGTTTTGGCGACTTTGGCCAAGGGCAGAATATCCACTTTGATTTTGGTGATGGTGGCCTGGGAGATATCTTTGGCCAGTTCTTTGGTGGCGCTGCTGGCGGTGGTACGAGCCAAGGCCCATCGCGTGGTCGTGATGTCGAGACGAGTGTGACGCTCGAGTTTGAAGAAGCGATCTTTGGCAAAGAAGTTGCCCTTGCACTAACGCTTGATGACGAATGCGAGCATTGCCACGGTAGTACCGTCGAGCCAGGCTCAAGCCTCAAGAGCTGCCCAGATTGTAAAGGTACTGGCCAGCGTGTGCGGACGATGAACACAATGTTTGGCCCTATTCAGCAGGCGGTAACGTGCGAGACCTGCCAAGGTCGTGGGCAAATACCAGAGAAGGCTTGTACGGTCTGCCAAGGGAGTGGCGTGCAGCGTCGTGAGCAGACGATTACAGTCAAGATCCCCGCCGGTATCGATAATGGCTCGACGATTCGCCTCCGTGGTCGTGGCGAAGCTGTAGGTGGTGGTAGCAAGGGTGATCTTTATGTGCAGGTGCGGGTCAATCCACACAAGACGTTCAGTCGTGAAGGTGACGTGATCCTGAGTGAGGAGCATATTGGCATGGCGGATGCAGCGCTCGGTGCTGAGCTCGACGTCAAGACAGTCGACGGGACGATTACAATGAAGGTGCCAGCCGGTACGCAATCGGGTACAGACTTCAAACTATCTGGCCATGGCGTGCCACACATGCGAAGCGATAAGCGTGGGCCTCATATCGTGACAGTAGTGGTCGACACCCCAACCAAACTAAACCGCCGCCAGAAGGAAATCCTCCGCGAGTTTAATGACACATTAGGGCGGAAGGGGATATTTGGACTGTAAGCTATACAATAAGCTAATGGCGTGATCTACTGAAAAACTCCTTGAGACAGGAGTTTTTGGTTGATTTTATTGTTTTATATATTTTAATAAGTTCACTAATTATCGCATAGTATGTTACTATTGGTACGATATAGATGACAGCGTGTAGTCTGAAATGTCGTGGTGAGTAGGAGAAAACCATGAAAAAGAAGGTCTTGATAATTGTTAGTAAAAAACCAAAGAATGAGAACAGCTTTAATTGGTATGGGCTTAGTAGGTGGCTACAGCGGTTGCTAGGTGACGTAGAGGTGCAGATAACAGCTTTTGATCAACTGGTTTATGTGTCTGGTGGAGGATGTTCTGCAATCTACCACCCTATCGATGGTTATGATATTGCTAACTTTGATCTTGTTCTAATAAGAACAGTAGGTGATGAGCTTGAACGTGGTATTGCAGTAGCACATTATCTAGACCAAAAAGGCACGCCATTTACAGATAGCTATCTACTGACTCAAGGTAAGGGCAAACTAGCATGTTCATTTGCAAGACAAAAGTACCTACCTGTACCTAAAACAGTGTATGCAAGTCAACTATTTATAGCGACAGCGATAAAGAATAGTAAACTGCGACCACCTTTTGTACTTAAAGCAGACAATGGTAAGAAAGGTCGAGATAATTTCTTAATACAGTCTCTTGAAGAGATGCAAGACGTACTACAGCGGCTTCAGAATACTACTATGATTGCTCAAGAATATATTCCCAATAGAGGAGATTATCGGTTCCTTGTATTAGGGGGCAAGGTAAGGTTAATCTTGCTAAGAAAAGGAAAAGAAGGCTCATATCTCAACAATACATCACAAGGTGGTTCAGCAGAGGTAATCAATGCTAAAAATTTTCCACGAGACATCATAGATAAGGCAGAGCAAGCAGCAAAGATAGAACAGCTGGAGGTAGCGGGTGTTGATATTATACAGGACATAACTACTGGTGAATATTATATTCTTGAGGTTAATAGAGCGCCACAGATTGCAACTGGTGCATGTAATGATGAAAAGATGATTGCATATAGTGAGATGGTGGCTGAATATTTATCAAGTGATAAAAGTCTATGAAACAACGAAAGAAGACTATTATCGGCCGTAATGTAAAGATTCACTTTAACCGGCGGATGGACGTGCCAGCTAAGGTAGATACTGGTGCAGATAGTTCAGCAGTGTGGGCAAGCAATATTAGGGTTGGTAAGGATGGTGTTCTACGGTTTTCTCTGTTTGGCAAAGGGTCGCCATATTACACAGGCAAATTGATTAAACGAACCGAGTATTCTGTTGCTGCTGTGCGAAGTGCTTCCGGACATCGGATAATAAAGTACCGCACCTACTTCACGGTGCATATTGGTGGAAGGCAACTCCGTGTCTTGTTTGGTTTGTCTGATCGATCGCTTCATAGTTTCCCAGTATTAATTGGGAGGCGCACCTTACATAAAGGAGGGTTCTTAGTTGACGTCCGCAAAGGTGAAATAGATAGCGGAAAGCAGAAATATCCTCGGAGACTTAACCAAGAGCTCAAAAGAAATCCGCATGAATTCTATAAAAAATACCACAAGGGGAGGCAAGAAAAGTGAAAATTGCAATACTCAGTAATGGCAACGTGAACTACTCAACACTTCGCCTCAAGGAAGAGGCGGAAAAGCGTGATCATATTGTAAAAATCATAAAATACCGCAAATGCTATGTAACGATCGACGAAAAACACCCAACAGTGATGTATGATGGGCAGGCACTTGATCAGTACGATGCAATAATCCCCCGTATTGCAAGTAATATGACTCGCTACGGCACAGCAGTGGCACGCCAGCTAGAAATGGCGTACCCACGCACACTTTTTGTTAATCGCTCGATTGCGATTACCCGGGCTCGTGATAAACTGCGCTCGACGCAGCTGCTGGCCCGAGGTGGAGTAGCTATTCCTAAGACAGTGTTTAGCCGCAACTCAGCCGATATAGACGATCTCCTTAACGAACTTGGTGGCACGCCCGTTATCATCAAGCTAGCTCGTGGGACACATGGCAATGGTGTGGTGTTGGCGGAGACGAAGAAGGCGGCAAAGTCGGTGCTCCAGGCGCTGTACCTCACCAATGAGGATGGGACAAACATCCTGTTGCAAGAATTTATTCGTGAGTCAGCTGGAGTAGACATCCGCGCCTTCGTGGTGGGGAGTCGTGTAGTGGCGAGTATGAAGCGCCAGAGCCTAGATGACGATTTTCGATCTAACCTCCATAAGGGAGGCGAAGGGACGCCGATCCGCTTGACGGATACCGAGCGTCGCATGTGTTTGCGGGCAGCTAAGGCGATGGGCTTGACGGTGGCGGGTGTTGACTTTATGCGCTCAAGCCGTGGGCCACTAGTGCTTGAGGTCAATGCGAGTCCAGGCTTTGGGATAGAGAAAATTACGCGGCGCAATGTAGCCAAACCGATCATTGAATATATTGAGCGCAATGCGAAGCGGCAGCACAAGAAGGACCGCGTTGGGGCGTAGCTATTCAAACGTATTGGTGTTTCTCATAACGCTTATGTTGAATCGGTACCATGGTATAATGGTGGCATGATGTTGCTTGGATTGCTTGCTGGTACGGCTGTGGTTTTGGCTGGTTTGGTGTATGTAGCGAAACGGCATTTTGGGCTACCAGTAATCGGCCTGGCGGTCGGTATAGTAGTGACGCAGCTATGGGCGGCAGATGTCATGCCGTATGTTGCTAGTCTTAGCGTAGGTATTGACCGGTCTACCTTGCTTGCGGTGGTGACGATTGTGCTGACGGTGCTACCAGCTGTGGTGCTGGTGTGTTGCGGCTCGGTGGTGAGTCAGCGCTGGTGGCGCATTGGTGGCTCACTGATCTTTGGTGTTGTGGCAGTGTATGTGTTGTTTGGCGCGCTGAGTAGTCTTGTACCACCAGTTGATGAGACAAGCAAGACGGTCGTAGCAGCGCTGGATGGGTCTCATGCGGCGGTTGTAACGACGGGGTTTGCATGTGCTCTTGTTGACACGCTCGTGGCTCGCACAAAGGGCGCAAAACCACATAAGAAAAAGTGATAGATACTTCTTGCGCGTGTCACTCGATAAGTGTATACGTTGATGTGCTTAGCAAAATGACCCTCATAATGGAGGGTCGTTTTAGTGTTGTGATTCGCGTGTAACTCTAGTGGGTATTACGCCGCGTTCGTTGCAACGTTTGTCACATCATCGAGTGCTTCAAGTGCGTCGATAATTTTGGTAAGTTTGCGGGCGGTTTCGTCGTCCTCGATAGCAACGGTATTATTGGGCACATACTGGAGCTCTGCATCTTCAACGGTCATGCCAGCTGCGAGCAAAGCTTCGCGAACTTTGGCGAGCTCCTTTTTGTCGGTATAGACGGTGAGACCGCCATCTTCTTCTGTTGCATCTTCAGCGCCAGCATCAAGCACAGTAAGGAGCGCTTCTTCGCCACTGGCTGCTACGCGGATCACGCCCTTGCGCGCAAACTGAAACATCACACTACCGCTATCTGCCATGGTGCCACCATTCTTAGTGAGAGCGGTACGTACCTCTGGGTAGGTGCGGTTCTTGTTATCGGTTGCTGTCTCGATAATGATGCCGACACCACCTGGGCCGTAGCCCTCATAGACTGCCTCTTCGAGTGCGGCAGCATTTTTATCATTAATGCGGTCGATTGCTCGCTGGATGTTGGCGTTGGGCATATTGGCTGCTCGAGCCTTCTCGATGGCCAATGCGAGGCTTGAGTTGGTTGTTGGATCGGTGCCACCACGGGCTGCAATGGCAATCATGTTGCCAAGCTTGGTAAAGACTGCGCCGCGCTTTGCATCAACCACGGCCTTTTGGCGATGGGTCGTGGCCCATTTACTGTGTCCAGACATAGGTTCTCCTTGATTGTTCTATCTTTCAACTCATTGTAGCATATTGGGTGATTATTATTCTACGAGCGAGGTATCGCGTAGTGAGTAACCAGTTGCCCGCCAGAGCCACCAGCAGAGGCTAATGAGCCCACTATACCACAGCGCCACACCCCACCATGGCAGCGCAAAATCGAGCTGTGCCCAGGGGAAGGCGGCGCATTGCTGGACGACCCACAGCATTGCATCAAGCAGCCATTGTGCTGGCGCGCCAAACACTGTCGCCGCCGCTGGCCACACAAGCGCCCCAACCCCAGCAATGCACGTGAGAAGCATCGCCAGTGGCACCCATGGCACAATGAGTAGATTGGCTGGCAGTGCCACGAGCGATAATTGCCCAAATGCTGCGAGGCTAATCGGTAATGTAGCAAGCTGCGCGGAGACTGTCTCGCCCAAGACTTGGCGGCCAATCGATGGCTCTGCTGAGCCAAAGAAATAGCGCTGCAACAGCGGTGCGAGAATCATCACTCCAGCGAAGGATGCAAAGCTTAATTGCCAGCCAATATCTCCCCAGACGTAGCTTGGTTTCCATAGTACTGTGGCGGCACTTGCTACTGCCAGCAGTGTAACGGGATGAAACGCACGACCATACGCCCAAGCCCAAATGCTGAGCCCGGCCACAAGGCCAGCGCGTGTCATACTTGGGCTTAGGCCAGTGATGGCGACAAAGCCAAAGACGAGACTTGCACTGGTAAGCACTGCGAGGTAGCGCGACACCTTAGCAAACAAGCGCCGAGCGAGGCGGACGAGGATCGTGAGGTTGTATCCGCTTGCCACAACGATATGGGTGAGGCCAGTAGTGCGCATTGCTTCTTGGATATCATGTGGCAGGGCGCGCTTTTGGCCAAGGACGTAGCCACTGCCAAGGCTAGCTGCTGGCTCGTGAATTGCATGGCGAATATGCTCGGCAAACCAATCGCGTACCTGCAGGGCAACATCGCCAGGTTGCGGCTGGACAATGCGCTCCACATGAGCACGCTGCATGACAGCAGCAAAGTTGCCAAAGCCAGGCTTGAGCTTGCCTCGCACAACCAGCCAGTCGCTGCGGCGGACTGCAGGGTTGCCGTGCAGACTCACCCATACTGTGCCGGGCAGTGAGTGGCCATTGAGGCGAATAGCGCCGAGCCTCACGACGAGTTGATTGCGTTGATTTGTATCAGGGTCGTCCTGCACCTGCCCAGTGATAGTCGCTACATGCCCAAATAATGCAGCGTAAGAACGCTGTTGCTGCTGGTCACTCCCACCGCGTACCAGGCCAACCATAAGCCCAGCAATCAATATGATAATAAGGCACCACTGCCGGCTTTGACGCAGCGCATAGGCAATACCGCCGCCAGCTACAACAAGCCACCACCACGCAGCGTACGGCCACCACTGGGCTAGTGCCACTCCACCAACGATGCCACCGCAGCACAGTGTGAGCTGCCATGTTGGGTGAATTTGCCGTTGCCACCACGTCATTGGTTATCATTAAACCATTGCGTTGCTGGTGCGTCAATTTATTACATCCAAATCGCGGCTTTTCTGTCAATTTTATGCTGTTTGCTCTGCTTTCCGTAAGGTTTATCAAGGAGGCTAGAATTTTTATGTAATTTGTTTTCTTAGGGTGAAATTATTGAGTCTTTTGTGTTTAGCAAGAGATTTTATATATTTACCGGGTGAGGTAGTAAGGTATAATCTCTCACAGAGGAGAAAGGTGAATTTTGCTATAGATAGTAGAATTTTGGAAGACTGATGATGAATCCAGTGTTTGCTCCGCTTGACAGTCTACCACGACCAGTGCTATACTCGCAGAGTCTACGGGCCCATAGCTCAGCAGGTTAGAGCACCTGCCTTTTAAGCAGGGTGTCGTGAGTTCGAGCCTCACTGGGCCCTCCATTGATCAATTAGCAGGCGAGATGGCCTGTTTTTTGTTGTATCTGTTTGAAAGCCTAAAGATCCGCATTACAAAATCTTAATTCCTATTTCTCGCTATTATTGTGCGGTAGAGAACAAAATCCGACCACCGTACGAATTTGCGCAATTAACAAAACAATATGCTTGTGCTTGACCAAGAGAGATGCTTTGCGCATAATCGTGGCGAGGAGGAAAAACAAAATGCAAACTATGCGGAATTATGCCCGGCGAATTATTGCATGTGGGCTTGCCGTTACCATGATGATACCAGGAATAGCCGGAGCTTCTGCGCTTGGTGCTGATTATTCCACTGCTTATTTCGCCACCCCAGTCGCCACCATCGGCGATTTTTTATTTGAACGGACAGTGGCGCGTAATGATGTGGCTAGCGGTGAACCGACAGCAGCACAGCCTGTAGTACGCCTTGCTGCCCATACTGAACATGATGCACTGATGATCGGGGCGCTCCACACGACAGACCGGCGCACCGTGAGTGCAGTTGAACTGCATAATACTACTCGTCAGTTTGTACCGCTTAGTGATGTCGCGCTTGTTGTCAGTGTTAGCACAAACCACACCGACTACATGTGCCGCGTCAATCTACAAGGATATGCACCGTCCCAGTCCTCGGTGCGTTACTATCATCCAGCAGTAGCCCCGGCGGATGGCGCGCAGCTCCAGGGCTGCCCGAGTGTACCAGATGGTGAGCAAGTCACGCGGTATGATGTGGCGCTGGAACAATCTGGTGCGACTATTGACAAAGCAAGCGTAGCCGTAGATGAGCTTGCAGGTGCACTCGTCTGGGAGCGTGCCCGCTGGACGGCAGCGGCACGAACCGGGGTATTTGCTAAGGACTTTCGAGCACGAGCTGGCGAAGCTGAGGTAACTGCGCCGTACGAGACGCCAGGTGAGCCATCATTGCAAATTCTTGAGGTTTTGCCTCATCCACACAGCTGCGACGCAGCACCAGGCAATTGTCAAAAATATGTCAAAGTCAAGAATACTGGCGACCAGCCAATCGACCTTGCTGCCTATCGTTTGCGTAGTGGTACGCCCGGTAGCAATAGCACGGTGCGAAACACCTCATCTCTTGCGGGGGATATTGCACCAGGCCAGGTGCTGACGATTCGTGCTCAGGCAAATGGTGCGGAGCTTGCAATATTGCGTAGTGGTACACTGTGGTTTGAGGATCAGCATGGCTTGGTGAGTTTTTCGCCGCGTATTGATGCATATAGCGGTGCAGGGCAGGCTGCGCACCAGGGCAGGTCTTGGGCATACAATTCGCAAACTGGCACGTGGCAATGGACAACGCCAAGCCCCGACCAAGCCGATAATATCATCACTAATACGCCAGGCTCACCCCAGCAGCCATCGCAGCCATCGGGCAAACCGTGCCCTGTTGGCCAAGAACGCAACCCAGCAACAAATCGTTGTCGGAAAATCAGCAACGGTGAGAAGCGATCAAAACAGACGGCCGGTAATGCAAAGGTAGCGCGCAGCACCTCTCGCTCTCAAAAACTAACCATCTGCAAGCCAGACCAAGAGCGCAACCCCGCAACGGGCCGTTGCCGCGCAATATCTGTCACTGGCCAGCGATTGGCTGCGTGTAAGGCAGGGCAGTATCGCAATCCTGCCACAGGGCGCTGCCGAGCGCTCGCTGGCGGCAAGGCGTCGGCTACTGTATGTAAAGCCGGACACTATCGCAACCCCGCGACTGGCCGCTGCAAAAAGCTTGGTGCAGCAAATAGTCGCCAGCTGACGCCCTGCAAGCCAGGCTGGGAGCGTAATCCATCGACCAATCGCTGCCGCAAATCGACGAGCAAGAATAGCAAAGCACCAGCCGCAGGCTACGCTGTTGAGCCAGGTAGTAATAATGGGCAAACAGAGATCATCTGGTGGATGATTGGTGGGGTAGCTATCGTGGCAGTGGGCTATGCTGGCTGGGAGTGGCGTAGTGAGATTGGCCAGTGGCTACGCCGGATGGTGCGCAAAGGTTAGAGTCTCATTAGCTATACCATAGCGGTATATAGCAGAAGCTCTCAGATTCAGCTATACTAGCATCATGCGAATCATTGGTATAGATCCGGGCACTGGCATCCTTGGCTTTGGCGTCATTGAGGCTCATGGTGGCGCAACACGACTCGTCACGGCCGGTGTCATTACAACGCCAGCATATACTCCAATACCAGAGCGCCTTGGTGAGATATTTGATGGTCTCACGAGTATTATTGCAGAGACACAGCCGACAATGATGGCGATCGAGAAGCTCTTCTTTGCCCGCAATATAACTACCGCTATGAGCGTAGCTGAGGCGCGTGGCGTAGCGCTACTGACTGGCCAGCGGGCAGGACTGCAGATTGAGGAATATACGCCACTCCAGATCAAGCAGACAATCACCGGCTATGGCAAAGCAGATAAAAAGCAAGTGCAAGAGATGGTGCGGCTCCAACTAGGCCTTCAGACTGTACCCAAGCCAGACGACTGTGCAGATGCTCTCGCGGCAGCGATTATGGCAGCGTTTATGACACGGCAGAGCTAGTGAGCTGCTGCTGGACGCAGCTACACTGACAAAGTCAGAAACCAGATTGTAAAAAAGCTTACGCTTGTGCTCTATCAGAGATGAGAAAGAGAAAAGCGCTAAGATTGGTGTTTTCGGCACATTGCACCAGAACGATGGTATAATTAAATTATGCAACTACCTCGAGGAAGACAACAACCAGCCCGGATGGGCAGATATGCCAACTTTGGAGAGGTTCGCCAGTCGAAGCCACCGCGCCGAAGACGCGAGCATAAACATTTCTTGTGGTTTTGGAATATGAGCAAAAAGAAGAAGGCGATGGTGATTCTGACGCCGTTTTTGCTGTTTTTGTTGATTGTGCCGATATTGACATACCTATATTATGCACGTGATATCTCTGACCAAGAGCGGCTAATGAACCGCAACAACACTGGTATCGTTCTCAATGATGTCAACAACAAGCCACTCTATAGTGTGGGGCGAGCCCAGCACCGCAATATGGTGAAGCTGGCTGACATCTCTGACAGTATGAAAAATGCGCTGCTGGCTAGTGAGGATAAAGACTTCTATAAACACCCTGGGTTCAGTCTGATCGGTATCTTCCGGGCAGCCTTCCAGCGCCATGGTGGCGGCTCAACCATTACGCAGCAGCTCGCCAAGAACACCGTCCTCACAAGTGAACAGACCTTTATGCGTAAATATCAAGAGCTGTTCGTAGCGCTCGCGATCGAGCAGAACTATACGAAGGACCAAATCCTCGAGATGTATCTCAACTCTGTGTATTATGGCGAAGACTCATTTGGTATCGAGGAGGCAGCCAAGATTTACTTTGGTAAAGCTCCAAAAGACCTCACGTTGGCTGAGAGCGCTATGCTTGTTGGTGTGCTACCAGCCCCAACTGCTTACTCGCCAATTAGCGGTAGCCCAGAAAAGGCTAAGCAGCGTCAAAAGACAGTGCTTGGACGCATGGTTGACGTGGGTGCCATCACTAATGAGCAAAAAGACGCAGCGTATGCGCAGCAGCTCTCGTATGCATCGACGGCAAATACCGTCAAGTCGATTGCGCCACACTTTGCACAGATGGTTATAAACCAACTCAAACAGAAACTATACAGTGTGGACGATAAAAATGCGTATGATAAGTTAATGCGCTCGGGCTACCAGGTAAAGACGACGCTCAATATGGATACGCAGCAGATGCTAATCGATAACGTCTCTAAGCAGATTCCATACCTCAACAACCGTGGTGGGACGAATGCAAGCGGTGTTGTGATAGACGTTAAAACAGGTCGGGTGCGCGCACTAGTGGGCAGTGCCGACTACAACAACCCGCAGTGGGGTAATGTCAATATGGCCACAACGCCGCGCCAGCCAGGCAGTAGCTTCAAGCCGATCTACTATGCAGGGGCACTAGCCGAGGGGGTTATTACACCAGCGACAATATTCCAAGATAAGCCAACTGACTTTGGCGGTGGCTACCAGCCGCTCAACGCTGACAAACGTTGGCACGGGAGTGTGACGACGCGTCGAGCAATTAGCTGGTCGCTCAATATCCCGAGCGTGGAGATCATGAAGAAGTTTGGTATTAGTAAGTCGGTTCAAACGGCTAACAATCTTGGTATCTCGTCGATTACTCAAGCAACAGGTGAGAAGAATGGCTTGTCTCTCGCACTTGGCTCGGGTGAGGCATCATTGACACAAATGACTAATGCCTACGCAGCATTTGGTAATCAAGGGCAGCAATTTGAGCTGGGGCTCATCGAGCAGGTTAATGACAAATACAACAAGAAAGTTAGCTGGCCCAATGCAACGAGTAAGCGGGCAATTAGTGAGGGGGCTTCCTATCTGATCTCAAATATTTTGTCGGATAATGCGGCACGAGCTAGTGTGTTTGGCTCAACTCTCACAGTGCCTGGCCATACCGCGGCCGTCAAGACAGGGACGACGAATGATAATAAAGATGCGTGGACGATTGGCTATAACCCAGAGTATGCCGTTGGCGTTTGGGTTGGCAACAATGATAATACACCAATGAAAAATGGTGGCTCAGACATGGCAGGGCCAATCTGGCGCAACACAATGACGAAGCTCTTGGCGGGCCAGTCGAATACCCAATTCCCTGTGCCAAGTGGTGTCGTGCAGCGCTCGGTTTGTACGAGCGACGGTGGCCTGGCTACTACTGAGAATGCCAAGGGGACATACAAAGAATACTTCCTAACTGGGGCATTGCCAACTAAGCAGTGTAATGTTGTGCGCACCAAGATCGAGGTCTGTAATCTCAGTGATAAAAAGATGGAGTCTATCTACGAAGATGACTTCGACAGTACGAAGTATTCAAAGAACAGCTCAGACTGCTCCACGACGAAACAGCAAATCCGCGTCTGTGACGTTGAACGAAAGCGCATCATTGCTATCGATGAGAAGGACTTTGATAGCAGCCGGTACTCAAAGAACATCGCGAGTTGTCGATCAAGCAGCAGTGGAAGCTCTGGTAACACAAGCGACGACAGTGATAATAGCTCAACCATCAATGGTAATACTCGCCGCCGCAACAATACCGGCAACAGTGGTAACACTGGTGGTACGAGTGGTGATAGTTCTGGTACTGGTGGTACGAGCGACGATGATAGCTCTGGGCAGAATAATCAGAACAATACTGGTGGCAATAACAATAACTTCTTCAGGACTAACTTTTAGTACTTCGAGGAGGCGCGGATGATTGCTCATATTGCTGGCCAAGTTGATGAGAAGTTTGCGGGTAGTGTCATCATTGATGTGCAGGGGGTTGGCTATGAGATAGCGGTCGCAGCGCATGATTATGATGCGATGCAACTTGGTGAGACAGTCAAGCTCTATACATATCACCACATTCGAGAGCAAGCTCAGGAACTGTTTGGCTTTTCATCTCGGGCAGCCAAGAAGCTGTTTGAGTTGCTCATCACAGTACAAGGTGTAGGTCCCAAGGCGGCGCTGGCCATTCTCAGCCTTGGCGAGGCTGAGCAGGTGCGTAATGCCCTAGCCAATGCCGATGCGGCCTTTATCCAAAAAGCCAGTGGGGTGGGCAAAAAGACTGCTGAGCGTGTGGTGGTAGACCTGCGAGATAAGGTGGGTGTACCGACGTACTATGCTACTCACAACGCGCCTGTGCAGGCGGAGCTTGATACAAACGACGAAGCACTCGAAGCGTTGGTCGCGCTGGGCTATACGTTGGCAGATGCCACCAAAGCACTTGCTCATGTCGATACAAGCTTACCCACAGCTCAGCGAGTGACAATGGCTTTGAAGCAATAACAATATAAAGAGAGGAGACGGGATGGCAAAAATATTTGTATCAGGGCAGATTGGTGATATTCCTGTAGTGCAGCGAGTGCAGGCAGCGTTGGTGGCGGCTGGGCATGAGATTACTCATGATTGGACACGCAACGAAGGCAGCAGTAAGATGTTGGTTGGTCAGCAGACGAAGTTTGATCAAGCAGCAGAGTCAGCACGCCGTGCCACAAATGACATGAATGGTGTGGCTGAGAGTGACGTCTACGTTATCTGCACCGATAATGAAAAAGCAGGTAAGGGTATGTATGTCGAGCTGGGTGGAGCGCTTGCGCTCAATACCACCACTGGTTCACCGCGAATTTATCTATTGGGTCAGCGCAAGCATGCGACAATCTTTTATTTTCACCCCTCGATTCGCTTGTGCGACTCGGTAGATGAAATTATTGCTGACCTTGATCATTGATTAGGAATAATGCAAAAAATATGAGATACTAGCACATAGTGTGAAAAGCCCTGAGCAGAAAAATTCGGAGAAGCCTGATGTGCAGCACATATCTCGCCTAAGAGAAATGGCGAGTGTGGGGATGACAGCCCTGCGCTATAGTGGCGTAGAATATATTGCCCGGCAGGCGCGTGACGGCAAGCCGATTGGGCTCTCACTTGCAGCTTTTATGGCGGCTGATGTTGCTGATGGGCAAATTCTTGATGATACGCCTCTGCGCCGTGTAACTGATGGTGTGGTAGACACAGCTGCTGTGGTGCGTGTGATGTATGAGTTAGGCAAGCGCTACCCTGAGGCGCGAGCGGGGATTGCTGCCGTTGCACTTGGACAGGTAGCAACTGGTGCAGCCAATGCTTACCACCTGGCAAAAACTGGTGAAGTGACCAAGGGTGGGCGCTACAAACGGGCCGCTAATATTACTACGGCGGCTTTTGCTATTATAACGGCACGTGGCAATCCAAGGCGGACGCGCCTCGCAGGCGGTATAGCGGCTGGCGTTGTTGTAGCTACAACAGTACCGCATCTGCGTGGAGTTGGCAAGCCGACCGGCAAACAGGTTCGTCGATTGTAATAAGCATGGGCGAGAGTTTAGATTATATTTTGCCTACGTTTCAAGCTTGGTTGAGTACTATTGTGAATCTATTGAGGACTAGCCCCTCTGTTGACAATAGATAGAATGGCTTGTATAATGGTGAAATTATGTGTAATAAAAACCACTTCCTTGGGTCTACCCCTGAGCATAAGACGAAAAAAGACCTAGAGAATTATAACGATGCTTTTTGTAAGTCGGCAGATCGTGCCTGTAAGCGCTACCCCCAGCTACCTTACCACCGCCCTGGACACATGAAAGATGTAATGCAAGCAGTTAGCGAGCTTGTGGAGCTTTTGCCTGGTGATGGCTATCAGCGGGTTATCGACCCATGGCAAGAATCCTTGCTTGTATTAGCAGCAGCCTGGCATGATGCTGGTTTTGATGAAAAGGCAGCTCAAGAATATCCGACAAAAGAAGAATATGCAAGTGCACTCCTACTAAAAGACATAGAGGATAACGGGATTGAACTAGACGATAGCGATAAGGCTTTTCTCGATCGAGCTATCAAGGGTACAATTATGGTGCCCGCACTCCAGCAACGTGATACGCCCGAGGCGAAGCTGCTCCATCACGCTGACATGGCCTATATGACAGCTGATTGGGAGACATTCTGGCACGGTGCCGAGGCGTTCCATCATGAGGAGCATCCGGATATGTCGTGGGAGGACTTCCAGCAGTTTGAGGCAGATTTCTTGCCAAAATATATGAAGTCATTAAGGGATGACTTTCAATCACTTGGTATTGCTGAGGACGAAATCCAAAAACGATTGGATACTCTTGAATCTCACCTTAAGCGCATTATGAAAATGAACAACCCGTGGCTTAAGCGACAGAATAATCAGTAATGACAAGCAGCATCTTCTCCTCTACAATAGAGCAAGAGAAGGAGGTGATAAAAATGAAAAACTGTGACATCTGCCCATTTGTGGTGGAGCAAACAATTGATGACCCGGCGGTGGTCTTACAAACCAGCCGGTGGAATGTGGTTCTTGATAGAAACCAATGCTATTTGGGTAAATCATTTATCACCCTGCGCCAGCATAAAGAAACATTGTCGGATCTAGATAAGGTAGACTGGGCGGAGTTGCATCAGGTGATTTGTCAGATTGAACAGGCAGTTAAAGAGGCTTTTGGTGCTGATGTATGTAATTGGGAGTGCCTTATGAATAATGCAGTTAAAGCTGGTCAACCAACACATGTACATTGGCATTTGCACCCGCGCTATCTTGGTGGTGCCATATTTGCTGGTGAGGAATTCCCTGACCCAAAGTGGCCACGACATCTAGAGAGTGGTGAGCACCATGTGAGCGAGGAGCTATTTGGCAAGATTGCCCGTGCGGTGCAAGAGAACTTACCACAGTCTTGAGGCAACCAGCGGAAGTAATATAGGATACTTTTTATCTTCGTAAAAGAGCTGCATAGATAATTCATCATGCATCACCAATGCTATAATAAACCTATGGCAATAGAACGAATTGTTGATACCAGTAGCCACGCGGATGATAGCGAGGAGCAGCGCATTGAGGTGACGCTGCGGCCACAGCGCTTTGCGGAGTATGTGGGACAGGAGCGACTGAAGAAGAATTTACAATTGGCAATCGCGGCAGCCAAGAAGCGTGGTGAGCCGATCGACCATGTTTTGCTCTATGGTCCACCTGGCCTTGGCAAGACGACGATGGCGGCGGTGATTGCCAACGAGATGGGAGCTGGCTTGCGAGTCACCAGTGGCCCGGCAATCGAGAAAGCGGGCGACTTAGCATCGATCTTGACCAACCTCAACGATGGCGATGTGTTGTTTATCGACGAGATCCACCGCTTGGGTCGAGCTGTGGAAGAGATTTTATACTCGGCGATGGAGGATTTTAAGCTCGATATCGTCATTGGCAAAGGGCCCGCGGCCCGCAGTGTCCGGCTCGATCTACCGCGCTTTACAGTGATTGGCGCGACGACACGGACGGGGAGTCTTGCAGCGCCACTGCGCGACCGATTTGGGCACATCTATCGTTTGGAATTTTACACTCCAGAGGAGATCGCACAGATCATCACGCGGGCAGCGACTATCCTCGAGACGCGCATCAAGCCAGAGGCGTCACAATTACTTTCTACGAGGGCGCGCCTCACACCACGGATTGCTAATCGATTGCTCAAGCGGGTGCGCGACTATGCGGACGTGAATGGTGATGGTATTATTGATGTAACAACGACAACACAGGCGCTAACCCTGCTGGAAGTTGACGAGCTTGGCCTCGACCCAGCTGACCGTAACCTGCTGCTCTCGATGCTCGATACCTATGGTGATAGCCCAGTTGGCCTGACGACAATTGCTGCTCTGACGGGTGATGAGACAACGACGATCGAGGACTTCTATGAGCCATATCTCCTGCAGATTGGTTTTATAGAGCGAACGCCGCGAGGCCGACGGGTGACACCTCGAGCGCAGCAGCATCTTGGCCGCGCAATGGAGTAAGAGGCATGAGGTGATGAGCCCAAGATATGCTACAATATACCCATGAATTCACAACGATTGCAACGCAATGATCCACCACGGCCCGTCGCCTATGATGTCGATGGTAACCCACTCTATGCCGAGCCGCCCACGGCACCACGGGCGAGCAGCACACTCTACGATGTGAGCGGCAAAGAAGGCGCTCCTCACTACCATGCGCCGCGCCCAGAAGCGAACCTGCCACGGATGTCATCAGAGGTGCGCCGCCGCCATGATGAATCAGTCATGGCCTTCCCGAATCTCAATCTGAGCGAGCAAGAATACATCATTAGTGTGGTGCGTCGCCACCCAATTGGCATGCTGCCAGCGATTGTTATGTCTACCTTGATGACGAGCATCGTCTTAGCACTGATGTTTAATTACGACTATATTTTTGACCTCCTCCATTTACCAACGTCTGCTTCTGGGTCATTTATGTTGCTGTGTATGGCGCTCATCTTGGCCTTTATCCTTGGCGGCTATGTGTCGGTCTGGGTTTATACACGCAATATGTTTTATCTAACGAACGAGAGTGTTATTCAGGAGATCCAGACGAGTATTTTTTCACACACTGAGCAAACGGTCAGCCTGATGAATATCGAAGATGCCAGCTACAACCAGCGTGGTGTCCTCCAAGCGATGTTTAATTATGGCTCAATTCGCCTCAGTACGGAGGGCGACGAAACAACCTATCGCTTCTCATTCGTAGCCAACCCCAAGCAAGAAATTGCGACGCTCAATAATGCGGTGGAGGACTTTAAGAACGGCCGGCCAGTGGCAAATGACTAATGTGAGCAGCGTTGATGATAAAAAACACCGAGCAGATAAGGCTCGGTGTTTTTGCATATCTATCCAATAGAGACTTAGGTATTATTGCGGTTGGTCTTGGTGTAGTCTGCCTCACGCTCTAAGTTGGCGGTGAGTTTGTAGCCTTTGCACTGGTTGTCGGTGGTGCAGTCAGTGCCACTGTAGTGGTAGCTAGACTGGGCGCTGCCAAGCTTGTGGCCATTTGGATCGGTAAAGAGCGATGGGTCAACCGAGCGCAGTGTCTTGCTATCGATCGTGTTGGGGTAGTGGTTATTCTTCTCAAAATACACTTCTTCTAGGCTATAGTACATCGCGTTGATGGCAGTTTTGCGCTGGTTGTCACGCTGTGTCGCTTCGGTCGCGATTTTCTCGCTAAAGAAGAGCCAGCTGCCTGTTGCAAGCAGAGCGATCACAACGATGAGCTCAATAACGGTAAATCCTTTACGTGCCTTCATGGTGTTATTATAGCATGTCTACCACGAAAAATGTCTTCAAAAGGCCCGTTGCTGTTTAACGCTCCATACCGGTAGAGTCGTGGAAGCTAGAGGCTATATACAATAAATAAATCGGTGATATTGAGGCTTCATCAATACAAATCAATCTCTGCACGGACAACGGCAAGAGATTCTGGTATAATAAATTCTTGAAGGAGAGGGGACGTATGACCAAACAATCGAATACGACACAAACCACAGACGACGGCAAGCTCAAAGCGCTTGGCCTCGCGATGGATCAGATTACAAAACAATTTGGCGATGGTGCCATTATGAAGCTTGGTGAATTCCACCAAGCAGATGTAGCAGTGATTCCGTCTGGCTCACTGAGCCTCGATCTTGCGCTGGGCGGTGGCTACCCCAAGGGGCGCATTATCGAGATTTATGGGCCAGAGAGTAGCGGTAAGACGACGCTGACGCTACATGCCATTGCCGAAATTCAAAAACAGGGTGGCACAGCAGCCTTTGTTGATGCCGAGCATGCGCTCGACCCTAGCTATGCCAAGAAGCTTGGCGTCGATACAGACAACCTTTTGGTATCGCAGCCAGATAATGGTGAGCAAGCGTTGGAGATTACGGAGACGCTGGTGCGGTCGAACGCTGTTGACCTTATTGTCGTAGACTCGGTGGCAGCGTTGACGCCGCAAGCAGAAATTGACGGTGACATGGGTGATTCACACATGGGTCTCCAGGCTCGCTTGATGAGCCAAGCACTACGCAAGCTCACCGGGATTATCAACAAGAGTAAAGCAACCGTTATTTTCATCAACCAGATCCGCATGAAGATTGGCGTGATGTTTGGCAATCCTGAGACGACAACAGGTGGTAATGCGCTAAAGTTCTATGCCTCGCAGCGGGTGGATATCCGCCGGATTGGGCAGATCAAAGTGGGCGATGACATTCGTGGTAACCGCACCAAGGTAAAGGTGGTAAAGAACAAGATTGCGCCACCCTTCCGCGTTGCTGAGTTCGACATTATGTATAACGAAGGCATCTCTAAAACTGGCGATATTCTTGACCTGGCAGCTACGCACGGCATTGTTGAAAAATCTGGTGCCTTTTACAAATATAACGGCGAGACTATTGGTCAAGGCCGTGATAAAACTAAGTTGTACCTGAAAGAACATCCTGAGGTCCTGACGGAAATTGATCAGAAAGTTCGCGATAACGTAAAAGAAGGAGAAAACTAATGCGCGCAGCAGATGCTGCATATCCAGTCGAAAAACATATGGCGTCAGTCAGTCTGGTCTTTGATGATGAGCAAAACGCGTATCTTCGCGAGTTGTCAGAAACAATGAACCTTGACTTTGGTGAGTTTATCCCACACGTGACATTGATTAACGTGACTGAGCGGGATATGCCACGTCTCAAAGCAGCCGCTGCGGCGCTACCCGTCCTCGATAAGTTGGTGCTTGATGGAGTTAATTTCCTGCCAGATAAAGCGGGCAACTGTGTTTGGGTGGAGCTGCGCACGCAGAAAACTGCATGGATGGTTGAGGCGCGCCAGCAATTACTCGCGGCACTGGATGGTATTCATCCGGGGCTGGATGTCGATGGCTTCCGCCCGCACATCACGCTTGGTTGCGTCGAGGCCGGTAAGCTTGACGACGTTAATACGAGCGCTATTCCAGGGCAACTACCGGTCATCACCGAGCCGCGTGCTGCTGCTTGCTACAACGGCGTGCATGGCAAGGTGGTCGAGGTAGTCGAGTAACCTCTGCCAGTAGCGAGCTCACCGTCTTCGCGTTATAATATTTTTATGAAAATCACTGATATCTCGCTTCAGGCTCGCGATAACAACCGCGTTAATGTGAGTGTTGATGGCATATACAGCTTCAGTTTGGATATCGCTCAGGTGACTGACTTAAATCTTAAGGTCGGCCGTGAATTGAGTGATGGGGAGCTGGAAGAGCTGCAAGAAGAGAGCCAATTTGGCAAGCTGTATATGCGAGCACTTGCATATTGCTTGCGGCGACCACATTCAGTTAAGGAAGTCAGGGATTATCTATGGCGAAAAACCCAGCCAGCCTTCGTAAGAGGCAAACTGGTATGAATAATCCTGTGGTCTATTCAGAGCGGGTGGCGTCGCGAGTGCTGAGTAAGCTCCAGCAGAAAGCATATGTTAATGACGAAGCGTTTGCGCGGTGGTGGGTGGAAAATCGTCAGCTCAGCAAAGGCGTAAGTCGGCGTAAATTGACGGCTGAGCTGACTCGCCTAGCGCAGTACATGCGAAAAGTAGTAACTGATATAAAGAATAATACACAGGAGTAAGTGATGCATGATGATCTATGGCAGAGTTATCGCCCAAATGGGGCGCCAAAACAGGGCGAAGGCCTTGCCCGCAAAGATGTGACTAAGGATGCTATTGTCGCGGCAGCACATGTTTGGTTGTGGCGGCGTAGCAGTGATGGAGAGTGTGATGTGCTGCTCCAGCGCCGGGCTGATCAGGTCAAAAACTGGCCAGGCTATTGGGATATTTCGGCAGCGGGGCACGTGAGTCTTGGCGAAACACCGCTTGATGCGGCACTGCGTGAGGCTCAAGAAGAGATTGGTATGACGCTTGATACTTCTCGAGTGAGGTTCATTGGGAGTTTGCCAAAGCGCAAATCAGCGTATAGCGAGTTTCACTTTGTTTATATCTATGAATATCACGATGAGCCGCTCGATATAGTTGATGGTGAAGCGGCGGCACTGCGCTGGGTGCCGTATGACACATT
Source organism: uncultured Candidatus Saccharibacteria bacterium (assembly GCA_963519835.1). GTDB lineage: Bacteria > Patescibacteriota > Saccharimonadia > Saccharimonadales > Saccharimonadaceae > Saccharimonas. Next base: position 16,154 of record CAUQNE010000003.1, on the reverse strand, counting down.
CCGTCAGATGGTCGAGCAGCCAGAAGATGTGATGCTTGTGCCGCATCGGCCACTCTATTTTGCGCTGTTGATGAAAGAACTAGGGCGAGTATCGCGCGAGTCATAAAATAGGGGTAGAAAAAAGACCAAGGTAACGAGTCCAGAGTCTACACCAGAGGAGTAAAATAAAGCATGGATATCGAAAACCACTACAGAAACGACACTCCGTTTACCCGGGCGATCATCCTCCATGGACGACCAGACTATGACGAGTACTACAATATCCAGGGTGACAGCCCAAGCAACTCTCATTGGCTGCCTTGGCTTCAGCAACAACTCTTGATACGTGGGATACTGACGCAAACACCCGAGATGCCTCACCCATACGAGCCACGCTATGAGGTGTGGCGCCAAGAATTTACCCATCTGCCAGTGGATAAGCAAACACTGCTAGTGGGCCATAGCTGTGGTGGTGGTTTTTTGCTTCGTTGGTTGAGTGAGGGAAATTACCGTGTTGGCCGGGTCGTGCTGGTGGCACCGTGGCTGGATGTTGAGGGAGAGGCAGGAGATTTCTTTCGCTTTGCACTCGACCGCCAGATAGACCGCAAAGCAGTGCACGGCATTGATGTGCTCTACTCTACCGACGACTACCCACATCTACAAAGCTCCACGGCAAAACTCCGCCGTGAGCTACCCCAGCTACGCTACCATCGACTTGTCGACTATGGCCACTTTACCTTCAGTGCAATGCAGACACGAGCGTTTCCAGAGCTGGTAGAAATTTGTTTAAGAGAGGAGAAGAAATGACTGAAAATGATGACTTGAAAGACGAAAGTAACGTGCTAGATGCGCTCCCCACGACGCAGATTGATATAACGCGCGTAGCGAATCTGCGCGAGATACTCAAAGAGTACGGGCACGAGACGACAGAAATATGTAGTATGCAGCTTGGCTATGATAATCATCTCTATGTTTTACTCTCGAGTAATATTCCAAGGAGAGATGGGTGGGCTTGTTTTACAGAAATCAAGGTAGATAGTGTCTTTTCGGTTCTTGAATTTGTCATTGATTGGGAGAAAGAGGCGGTTAAACAGGTAACACACCTTGACCTTGGTCGGCATTTTATTAATTTTCGCTATGTTCAGCCGATTGGCGATAAGCTGCTGCTGGTCTGCCCGCGGATGGACTTTGAGGAGCCGTCTATGGGCAATAACGCAGAGATTGTTGATAGAACTGGCAAGGGGATCATGCTGGGACGCCTGGGTGATGCGGTTCGCGAGGTGATTGTCACAGAGAGTAGCGATATCATCACCAGTTATTTTGATGAAGGTGTATATGCGTGGTATAACCCAATTAGTGGCCTTGGAGTGAGAGCGTGGGATGATAAACTGCGAGAGAACTCTGATAAGACTCCAGCGTTCACGCGAGATGACGTCATTTGTATGTTCTTTGATGAGTGCAAGAGTTTTTGGTACAAAGATATATCTGATTTTAAGCTAAGAAAGGTTAGTCCAGCAGGTGTATACACAGTATACGAACCTATTAATAGTATGAGAGCTTTTCTTGCCTATGATAATACTAATAAATTGCTTGCTGATGGAGGGTATGACCAAGAGAATACGTTTTATGTTGTTGATGTATCCCCCGCTCGAGATGAGCACACACTCCGACCAGCTGTCCTGATTGGGCATATGGTACCAGTAGAGAAGATAGAGTTTGTTTCTGATGGTGAGAACGTTGAGGAAATAAATAGCGGTCAATCAGCTTTTCGTACCAATAAAGCTGTCTTCATTGATAAAGCATACAACATCTATCTCAAAGCATTTCAGTAGTGGGGTGAGCATAGCTCGTTTCTAGAGAAGAAAGCTTGGTGACATGACTAGATAAACTTGCGTATAATAAATATATGCCAACAGAAAAAACCTACACCATTACTGCGCTCACTGCACAGGTGCGGAATGCCGATCGAGTGAATGTATTCATCGATGGTACGTATGATTTTAGCCTTGATGTGGCGCAGGTGGTGGATTGTGGCGTGAAGGTGGGGCGGATGCTGACTGAGGCCGAGCTGGCTGAGCTGCGCCGTGAGGGGGAGTTTGGTAAGCTCTACGCGCGGGCGCTCGAATACACCCTGATGCGGCCGCACAGTGCGCGTGAAATCCGCGACTATCTCCAGCGCAAAACACTGCCACGCAAGTATAAACAACGTAAAACTGGCACGCTGGTTGAGAAGCCTGGTGCTTCACTAGCGGTTGTGCAACGGGTGTTTGCGCGTCTTAGGCAGCGTGGTCATATCGATGATGAGGCATTTGCCCAGTGGTGGGTGGAAAATCGCCACCAGAGTAAGGGTGCGTCGCGCCGCAAGTTGGAGGCAGAGCTCCGTGCTAAGGGTGTTGCACCAGAGGTGATAAACCAAGCATTAGCGCAGTCGAGGCGGACTGATGAAGACGAGTTAGCTAAGGTGATTGCCAAAAAGCGCTCCCGCTACCCAGACGAGCAAAAGCTTATCGCGTATCTTTTGCGCCAAGGCTTTGCCTATGATGATATACGAGCCGCTTTGGCGGGTGATGAATACTGATCGATGTTAGCGACGCTCGTCGCTCTTAATCGACTCCCGGGCTTGCGATGGCTTGCGGAAGGGGTTGACGTATTCGCCACTACTCATGGCTGGTTGGGTGGCCTTTTGCTCGGGTTTTTTGGTCTCAGCCTGCGATTGGACGATGATAGCGTCGTTATTGATCTCGATAATTTGTGACCGATGGATAACTAGCTCAGCATCATTGAGGCGGTGGAGCCACGAGCGCCGGACGATGAGTTGCTGGATGACAAAATTACCCGTCTCGATCGTATAGTCGCTAATCTTGCCCAGGCGTCGCCCGCGCTTGTCTTGGACGGGCATACCCAAAAGGTGAAACTTGAGCTCGTAGAGGCGCTGGATCTTGATAACGTCGGTGGGGGTGATGAGCTCGTCGACAGAGTCGATAATCATACCAAGCTCACTCATCTCACGCACATCAGCGAGGCGGAGTAGCATGGTTGCGTCGTTAGCAAATGAGCCGTCCACAGTGTAGGCAACGATGGCTAGAGTGGCTGGATCGACAAGCGGCTGCGCGAGGCTGCCAACTTTGCCGCCCATTTGTAAGCTCATCACAGGATAGTTGGCGAGTGCAGATCCGAGCAGTATCATATGTGTAGTATAGCATTGCGCCGCAAAAAGCTCCACTAGCGGCCGCGCAAAATATTATTCGACAAATGGGTTACGCGAGCTAATCGGTAGCTGGCTGGCGCTTTGGTCGGACTCGCTGGCGGTTTTGAGTTGCTCGATTTTTTTGATGGTCGCTTGGTCGATACCATTAGTAGGCTGGGGTGGCGCAGCCTCTGACGCTTTGGAGATGGTGGTATTGAGCAAGAAGGTAGTAACCGCTAGGCCGCCAAAGGCGATAATGACGAAGAGAATAATGTGGTAGCGGTGGAGAAATTTGCTACTGGCGCGCCCAAGCGCGGTGAGTGAGAGATCGCTGTTCATGATCGGAGATATACCTCGATGGTTAATGTGTTGCTAGTGATGCTATCGGGTGCCTGGCCCTGAGCGGTGCTGCGCGAGAGGTCAACATTAGCGATGCGCATCTTCGTCAGGCTTTGCTCCACCAAGTACATGAAGGTAAGAAGCTTCCGATACTCGACGGGGTTCTTGACGGTAACAGAGGCGGTGGTGGCTTTGAGCCCCGCAATCGCAGGGAGGGATGTGCCCGTCTTGTTGCTACTCGATGAACTGCTTGACGAGCTGCTCGATGAGCCGCCCTTGGCATTGTCATCAGCAAAGGTGATGTCTGAGATCGTAATGCCGGCCTTGCGGGCAAAGTCGTTGAGGTCGTTGATGATCTGATCTTGATATTGGTAGCTTTTGCTCTCGGCGGCGATCTTGGAGGCGCGCTCGACGGCATGATGCTGCGTTTTGAGCATTTTCTCGGTCTGAGAGAGCTCTTGCAGCTCAGACTCACTGGCGGCAGCTTGCGAGGCGACAGAGCTGGCATCGGCCGCAAAGCCATCAAGCCAGTTGTAGGCCAGAGCAAAGCCACCAGCCCCAATTGCAGTAATGACCACGAGCGATACCGCAAGGATGATGCGGAGGTTTGTCGCCGTTAGGGTGAATTTTTTGCTCATTGTTGGCCGATTCCTTTCTTGAATGTGACGCTGTAGGTTGAGGTGTAGGGATAACTACCAGCGTCTTTGTCTTGCAATGTGATGGATTGGAAGCTGACGCTGGAGAAGATGGCGGAGTCGTTGAGGCGGTTGCGCAGAGCAATAGCATCGTTGTAGCCTTTGGCGCGGATACTCAGCGTGGTGGGGGTACCAAAGGTGGTTGGGTCGATGTTGAGCTGCTCAATAATAACGTTGGGTGGGAGGCGGTCGGCAATGAGCTTGATGAGGCGAGTGTACGATACTTGTTGGTCGAGGATGGCTTTGGCAGTAGTGAGGTTGGCCTTGAATTCAGTGGCTTCACGCTTGACGGTGGCGTATTCGGCAGTTTTGTTGTGGTTGCGCTCTACGGCGGCTTCGTTGCGGCCCCGCTCGGTTGCGATGAAAAAGTACACGCCGCCGATTTCAGCTAAAACGATAAAGACCAAGACAAAGAGTAGCACGACATAGCGGCGTAGCAAGGTGTTGGTGCGGCTCGCAGCGAGCTGCTTTTTATACGCTGGTGGCAATAGATTAATCATTTCCAAATCTCCCCGCTACTAAGGCTAGCCAGGCCTGCAACACTGATATACCGTGGCCGAAACTGCTTTTGGGGCTGCTGGAGTTTGCCAAAGTCGAGCTTTTGCCATGGATTAACGACGCGCACTGGCATGACGAGGTCGTTGGTGAAGAAGTCGCCCATGCCTGGCACATTGCTACCACCACCAACGATGACGATCTGCTCGATCTTACGTTCATCACCAATCCGGTCGTTATAATAGCGGATCACCTTACGAATCTCGGTGCTAATGCGTTTGAGGCTTGGTTTGAGCGCCTCGGTGATGCCAGCTTGGCGTGGCCCAGGCGAGAGGCCATTAAGCACCTTGAGCTGGTGGGCATTCTCGAGTGTGATGTTGAGATGCTTCGAGATATCGATGGTGAAGGTATTACCGCCAATTGCCACTCCACCAGTGAGGCGGACGGCGCTTTTATCTAGCACAGCGATATCGGTGCTCGCTGGGCCAATATCGACAACGAGCGTGAGGAGGTTGCCAGCATCAGCGCTGTCGAGCACGCGCGCAATAGCGTTGATATTGGGCTCAACGACTACGGGCACGAGTCCCACTGCCTCGGCTGCTTGCAAACAGGCGTCGACCAGCTGCTTAGGCACAGCTGACATCACAACGTTGAGCTGCTCTTTGGTGTGCTCGATCACTTCATAATCAACGTAAAGTGAATCGAGCGGCAAGGGGATATACTGATCGACCTCCACCTGGATAGCGCCATCGAGGTGCGCTGCTTCTTTGGCTGGGATCATGAAAGTGCGCGAGTAGGTGCGGCTAGTCGGCACGCCAATCACCACGTGGTCGCTACCGAGGTTGCCAATGAGATGTTCGTTGATGAGCGAGCTGAGGCGCTCGGCTAGGTAGGAGTCATCAGGGTTGTCGAGCGATGTCTGGACTTCCTTGGGGTCGAGGTCAAGCGAACCATAGCCCAGTACGAGCCAGCGCTTGGAGTCGATCGACATGATTTTGATGCCTGTCTGACTAATGTCGAGACCGATGATTGGTTTGTCGCGATAAAATAACTTTGCCATGATACGTTCGTTTTCGTCATTATAGCATAAGCGATATGATAAACGCTAGCGTTTTGAGGAGGATTGTCATGGATCGGTAGACTGTTGTTCGTGGTGTGATAATGGCAAAAAGACAGGTCGCTGGCCAGTGGCAGATCACGCCATTGGATAAAGAGCTAATGCGTGGTTGAAACACTGACGGAGAATAGGGAATCCAGTCTTACTTAATCTGATTTGCCATATTCGATATTGGTAACATCACCGAGGCGGCAATAAGCCCGACCATACCGCCCATGATGACGATCATGACGGGCTCAATGATGGAGCTGATGCCATCGATCGCGACGTCCACTTCCTCCTCATAATAATCCGCCACCTTTACAAGCACGGTATCGGTCTGGCCAGTCTCTTCGCCAACGGAGAGCATTTGCGCTACGATGGGTGGGAAGAGTGGATTTTTTTCGATGATGCTTGAGAGGTTGCGCCCATTTTTGACTTGCTCGGCAGCATCATTGAGGGCATTTTCGTAGACTTTGTTGCCCACTGCTCGGGCAGTCACGCGGAGGGATTCGAGCACTGCTACCCCCGACCCCATCAACGCCGAAAAGGTGCGGGCAAAGCGGGCAACGGCGATCTTAGTGATGATATCGTTGATTTTTGGTATCTTGAGAATGATGGTGTGGAGCCAGAGTTTGCCTGCTGGTGTCTTGATATAGCGGCGGAAGAAGTATATCCCTGCGCCGAACACAGCTATGATGAAGATTCCATACTGAATGATAAATGCGCTCAGCCCGAGCATAAACTCAGTAATGGCGGGCAGCTTGGCATCCGGCCCACCAAGGCCGCGCACAATGCTGCCGATTTGTGGAATAACAAAGACCATCAAGCCAAAAAAGGCGGCAATGGTGATAACGATGAGCACGGTAGGGTATGTCATGGCGCTTTTGATCTTCTTGCGCATACTGGCATTTTTTTCTTGTTGCATGGCTAGGCGCTTAAGGATGTCATCAAGAATACCAGCCGCCTCACCCGCGCGCACCATGTTAATAAAAACGGTATTAAAGGTCTCTGGGTGTTTTTCGAGTGCGTCGGCGAGTGCCATACCGCCCTCGACATCGCGCAGCAAGTCGCCCGTCACCATTTGGAGAGCTTTACTGCTGGTGTGGTCGTGCAGCGAACCCATGGCGCGCAGCAGCGGCACACCAGCCGACACCATGGCACTGAGCTGGCGGGTAAACATCACCAAATCCTCACTCTTGACTTTGTTGCTATCAAAGAGAGCAAAGCTGGTGCGCTTTGGCTTGACCTCTTCAGCACTAATTGGTCGCAGGCCTTGACGGCTCAAGCTGGCTAGGGCACTGGCACGATCGGGGGCGTCGATCGTTCCATTGATGGAGTCGTTTTTGTTTGTGATGGCGATGTAGCGAAATTGTGGCATGTTATTCCTTTGTGACGCGGAGCACTTCTTCTACAGTGGTGTTGCCGCGGATTGCTTTTATTAATCCATCGGTGAGCATAGTGGTCATCCCCTCGGCGACGGCTTGGTCTTGGATTTCGTTGCTGGTGTTGCCGCCGATAATCATCTTTTGGATTTCGCGCGAAGTGCCGAGGACTTCGTAGATACCCACTCGGCCCTTGAATCCGGTGTGATTGCACTCATCGCAGCCATTTGGGTTGGGCTGCCAGAGGGCAGAGATGGTCGTGTCTGTCGTGCCCCAGGGTGTCTCACCACCAACCTTTTGGACGATAGCCTGGGCTTCAAGTTGGTGGATGTAATAGAAATTTTGGCCCGGCGCAAGGTGGAAGAGGCGGACGATTTCCGCGACTTCTGTTTGGTCGGGTTCATAGCTCTGGCGGCAGTTCATACAGAGACGGCGCACCAGGCGCTGGCCCACCACGGCCTTAACGGTACTGGCGATAAGGAAGGGCTCGATCCCCATATCGAGTAGGCGCGGCAAACAAGTAGCGGCGTTGTTGGTGTGGAGTGTACTAAATACCAAGTGGCCGGTTAGGGCAGCCTGGACGCCAAGGTTAGCTGTCTCGCCATCGCGGATCTCGCCCACCATGATAATGTTTGGGTCTTGGCGCAGCAGGGCGCGCAAACCACTGGCGAAAGTCATGCCAGCCTTGCTATTGGTTTGGGTTTGGTTGACACCGGGGATCTTATACTCCACCGGATCTTCAATGGTTGAGATATTGACCTCGGGCGTGTTAAGCATCGACAGGACGGAGAAGAGCGAGGTAGACTTGCCACTCCCGGTCGGGCCCGTCACGAGGATCATCCCATTGGGCTCGGTCAGTGCTTGATTAATAACAGCCAGCGAATGACCCCAGTAGCCAAGCTGTTCGAGCGTCACTGCTTGGTTCGATTCATCAAGGATACGCATCACCACCTTCTCACCATCAGCGATGGGTAGCGTGCTAACGCGCAGGGCATACTGCTTGCCTGCGACTTTGATCTTAAAGCGACCGTCCTGTGGTATGCGGCGTTCGTCTATCTTAAGGTTGGAGAGGATCTTAATGCGGCTTACGAGCGCACCAAGCACATTCTTGGGTAGGCGGTTTACTTCTTTAAGGACGCCATCAATCCGGTAACGTACCTGTACGAATTGCTCACGGGGCTCAATGTGGATATCGCTGGCGTTGCTGCGGATGGCATACTCTAGTAACAGGTTAACCGTCTGGGCGATTGGTGAGTCTTCCGCTACTTCTGCTTCGGTTACTTTTTGGTTCGAGCCATCATCCTCGCGCTGGATGTCGATCACTTCCTTGAGCTCCTGCGTCACATCGCCGCGATATCCCTCAAGACACTCTAAGATGTTACTGCGCGGCGCAATGTAGACACGAGTGTTGGTGCCAATTTCCTTCTCGATAAAGTTGACGGCTTGGACATCGTCTGGGTCGTCCATCGCAAGGTGGATGAGCCCATCAGGGTCAATCTTGAAGATGACAGCATTATACTGGCGGGCGATTCGCTCAGGGATGCGCATGAGGATGTCGGAGGGGATGTCGCGGGGGTCGAGCTCGATGTAGGGGATGTCGGCGTAAGTGGCATAGAGCTTAGTGAGGGCACGTTCGTCGATGAGGTTATTTTGCAAGACAATATCTTGCAGCCGCAAATTAGACGACGCAGCCTCACTCACCAGTGGTTGGAGCTGCTGGCTGGTCGCAGCGCCACTGCGCTCGAGGAGTTTGACGATAGTAGAATCAGATATATGCATAGTACTTACGCTTATTGTAGCTCATTATGCTTATGCTGACTAGAGGATAGAGCGATATTCGTATCAACGGAGGTAAGGCTGTGCTATACTAGAGCCAGTATGCGTGTTATCTGTCAATCACTTGCTGATACATTACAACTTGGGCAGCGCCTCGGCCAGGCATTGCGCGGTGGTGAGGTGATTGTGCTAGTGGGGGATATTGGCGCGGGCAAGACAACGTTCGTCAAGGGGGTTGCGCACGGCCTCGCCATTACCGATGATATCCAGAGCCCAACTTTTACGATTAGTAGGCTCTACCACGGGCGCGATGATATCCAGCTTGCGCATTATGATTTTTATCGTTTGGGCGATGCAGGGGTGATGCAGCTTGAATTGGCTGAGGCGATTGCTGAGCCCCGCACAGTGACTATCATCGAGTGGGCTCAAGCTGTAGCGGATGTCGTCCCACCTGACCACCTAACGATCACCATTACTGCACAGAGCGAAACCGCTCGCCAGCTCGATATTGAGGCTGGTGGTACCGTGTCAACCCAGCTTCTCCAGGAGGTGTCGGCGTGATTATTTTGTGGAATAGCGCAGGGATGGTGGTGGAGCTAACACTGGTAGATGACGCTGGTGTTCAGACAATTTATGAGTGGCCAGCTGACCGCACACTGGCGCGTGATATGCTAGCTTATCTGCGTGATCGCTTGGCCGAGCATGGCAAGACACTAGCGGATATGACTGGCATTGGGGTGTTGCCCGGGCCGGGGAGCTTTACGGGGCTGCGGATTGGCCTAACGGTGCTCAATACACTCGCGCACGAGCAGCACATCCCGATCGTTGGTGCAACGGGTGATGATTGGCGCGCTGCCTGCCTTAGGCGGCTGGCACATGGCGAGGATGATAGCATTGTCTTGCCTCAGTATGGTGCAGCTGCACATATCACCCAGCCAAAGAAGTAGCTAGTATGAAGCATAAGGGTAATAAATCGTTACCTCTGTAAATAGATAGACCTTTATATTGCCAGTTGCGCAAATTGGCCAAAACGCGATACAATATACTAGTCTGTAGATAGTTTTAATGTTTGATAACACCGGTGTGGGCTGACGTAAGTCTGATGTAATAAGAACAACACATATCCGGAGAAAGGAATACCATGATAGAAGTACTCTTCGCGGCGATTGGCGTGGCGCTTGGTTTTGGTGGCAAGTACGCCTACGATCGCCAGCAAACTACCAATGGTCAGCGGACAATTGACAAAGAATTGGCTCAGGCCAAACAGCAGGCGGGCGATATCGTCCTCAAGGCGAAGGATGAGGCACTGCGGATCGAGAACGAGCGCCGCCGCGCCATGCAAAAGACGGAGAATCGTTTGCTCGAGCGCGAGGCAAGCTTAGATCGCAAACTCGACGAGCTCGATCGCCGGAGTGAGAAGCTCCGCAAGAGCGAGACAGAGGTCGATGAGCTCAAGAATGAGATCCGTGAGATTCGGGGTCGGCAGCAGGCTAAGCTCGAGAAAATCGCTGGCCTCACCAAGCAAGATGCCGCCAGTAAGCTGATGCACATGACTGAGCGTGATATCCGCCAAGACTTGACTGGCCTGGTGGATAAATTACAGCGCGAAGCGATGGACGATGCCGAGGAGAAGGCCCAGATGATCCTCGTGACAGCGATGGAGCGCATGAGTAGCGAAGTAACAGCCGAGCGCACAGTCACTGCCATTAAGCTGCCCGACGACGATATGAAGGGTCGTATCATTGGCAAAGAAGGGCGCAATATCCAGGCTCTGCAGCGAGCCACCGGTGTTGACATCTTGGTAGACGACACGCCAGGGATGATTGTCCTCAGTAGCTTTGATCCAGTGCGTCGCCAAGTGGCACGCCTGAGCCTCGAGATGTTAATGAAGGACGGGCGGATCCACCCTGGTCGCATCGAAGAGGTTGTGGCCAAGGCAAATAAGCAGATTGACAAAGAAGTCGTGCGGGCTGGTGAAGATGCGGCGCGTGAGATTGGCGTAGCCGGTATTCCAAAGGAGCTGCTCCACCTTGTGGGTGAGCTGAAATTCCGGACGAGCTATGGCCAAAACGTCTTGAAGCACAGCACTGAGATGGCCCAGATTGCCGGGCTAATCGCAGCAGAGATTGGGGCAGATGTACGTACCGTCAAGATCGCCACGCTACTCCACGACATGGGCAAGGCGGTGACGCACAAGATGGAAGGCAAGCACCACCATATTGGGGCGGAGCTGGCCCGCAAGGCAGGTTTGAGTGAGGCAATTTGCCACGCCATTGAGGCTCATCACGATGATATTGAAGCTACAACACCTGAGGCAATTGTTGTGCGAGTGTGTGATGCGGCTAGTGCTGCACGGCCTGGTGCGCGCAATATGAGCGCTGAGAACTTCGTCGAGCGCATGCGCGACCTCGAGAATGTTGCCACCAGCTTCCGCGGCATCGACAAAGCTTATGCAATTAGTGCTGGCCGCGAAGTACGTGTCATCGTCCGGCCAGAGGTGGTGGATGACCTCAGTGCCATCAAGCTCGCGCGCGATATCGCTACCAAGATTGAGAGTACTATGCAGTATCCTGGTACAATCAAGGTTAACGTAATCCGCGAGACACGAGCGATCGAGTTCGCCAAATAGAGTCTAACGACTCAACTCATTACAGACAAAACCCGGTCAAGTAGATTGGCCGGTTTTTTGCCGCGTGGATGTGTAGTTCGAAGCGTGAATGCGCACATGAGCTAAAACATATCCATTTCGTGATGTTGTGTGGCTAATGAGGGGTATACGTCTTTCAAATCGCCTGAGAGTTAATCATCCTTCAGCTCCAGGCTTGACCATCAGCTTAGTAGGTGCTTATACGCTTCTTGCATGAAGGCAGGAGTATGAATAGATGCAAAAAAGTGATAGCCTTAGGTCTATAAACTCAACACTACAAAAGGGTTGGTGTGGACGAGATGCCCCATTCTATAGTTGAGATAGGATTAGAGTTAGGATATAATGAGAAGCTTTTATTCTGTGACAAGCGGCCAAGAAGGAAGAAGAGAGGAGAAATGACTTTTGGAGTCCGCAAAATGCAGGATAGCATATAAGACCAAGACGACTGCAAAGGCAAAAAGAGTTGCCGCCCGAATAAGATCATTAATAGCGGAGGTTATCGTGTGAGCGATATATAAAATAAATTTGCTTTATCTAAGAATGATCTTGTAGCGTACAAGAACACCGATGCTACGATGCAACCTCACCCTGCTTCTCGGCAACGATGACGACTCGGCCAGTTTTGGCGCCACCTAAGTCGCAGCTGTAGAGTGTCAGGCGGGCGTCTTCTGTTGGGGCTTCGATCTCAACACTGGTTGGTTTGACGTCAAACTTTTTGGTAATTTTGTAGTTGTAGCGTTTGCCTTGGTAGTCGGCGAGAATTTGGTCGCCTAGAGCGAGCTTGTCGATATGAAAGAATGGTGATTTTTCTACTGTACCGCCAGGTGTAGGCTGGATGCTAAAGCGGTGGGCTGCCACGACGAAGTTACCACCCTTCTCGGGGTTGCCATGGTCGGGGTAGCGCCACCACGCACCACGATCGAGGGCGAGTTTGCCATTGGTGCCGTACGGGATATTAACGCCGATCTTGGGGATGATAATACGATTATCCTTGGCCTCAGGCTTAGCAAGTGTTGCTACAGTGATTGGCTTCGTAAAGTGCGGTGCAATGATCGGTGATGTAGTGAGCAGGAGTAAATACCCTCCCATTAACAAAAAGAGGACTGCGACAGTACCGAATATCCAGTTTGGTATCGAAATGCGCGGCATGCGCATACGCGAACGACGTGGTGTAGATGGCTGTCGTTTTGCTTTATTCATTGCTAGCATAAATAACTCCTCATCTCTGTCTATTATACGGCACGAGCAGCAGCACGCCAATAGCATGACCAGCATGGTATTGGTAGATGGGCTCCATTGGGTAGCTCTACTCTAGAGTACAGTGGATAGAAAACTCTTGTACTTCATCCATGGTTTTATTCGATAGAGTGTATAGATCAATCACTAGTCTAACCCTGGTGTTGATAGTTAAATAATGGTATCACTTATAGCGATATCAAGAAATAACTCATAAGCAGAGAAGTCAACATTGAAAAGACTAGTATTGAGGTGCGGTATAAAAAGCTACCCACCCAAAGTAGGGCGGGTAGCATATAAGTAGTGCTGTTGTAGCGGAGCAGATTACTACTGCTTGAACGGCTGCGCGAGCGTGAGGCTCTCGTCTGCTTCGGCAATGCGGAGTAGCTCGTTGTACTTCGCCACGCGGTCGGTGCGCGAGAGCGAGCCAGTCTTGATCTGCCCACAGCCCAGGCCAACTGCCAAGTGGCTGATTGTAGTATCCTCAGTCTCGCCAGAGCGGTGACTCATCACGGTGCGCCAGCCAGCGTTTTGGGCAAGTTGCACGGCTTGGATTGTCTCGCTGAGTGAGCCGATTTGGTTGGGCTTGACGAGGAGTGCGTTCGCCGCGTCTTGGTCAATCGCTTGCTGGATGAGGCTTGTATTCGTGACGAGTAGGTCATCGCCCACTAGCTGGACGCGGTCGCCGAGGCGCTGGCGGAGCTGCTGCCAGCCAGCCCAGTCGCCCTCGGCCAGGCCATCTTCGATGCTGACAATTGGAAATTCGTCGACAAGGGCAGCCAGCCAGTCGATCATCTCGCTACTGGTCAGGCTCTTGCCTTCACACTTCAGCTCATAACGGCCGTCATGGTAGAACTCACTCGAGGCTGCGTCCATTGCAAAGACGACATCTGTGCCAACGGTGTAGCCAGCATTGGTAATCGCTTCGCTGAGTAAAGCGAGTGGCTCGCGGTTACCCTGGCGGACGCGTGGTGCATAGCCACCTTCGTCGCCAACAGTAGTGGGGTAGTCGTGTGCTTTGAGGACTTTGGCAAGAGCGTGGAAGATTTCGGTGCCCATGCGGAGCGTATCTGCAAAGGTCGTCGCACCCTTGCAGATGATCATAAACTCTTGGATATCGGTCGCAAAGGCGGCGTGCGCACCACCGTTGAGAACATTCATCATTGGCAGGGGGAGGCTTGGTGTGCTGCTAGTTTGCTCGGCAATGTAGCGCCAGAGTGGTTGCTGCTTGGCATTAGCAACAGCCTTGGCAGTAGCCAGGCTAACACTGAGAATGGCATTAGCACCGAGCTTAGACTTGTTATCTGTTCCATCAAGGGTAAGCATTGCATTATCAATCGCTTGCTGGTCGCTCGCATCGTGGCCCACCAGTGCAGGAGCGATAACGTCGTTAACGTGGGCAACTGCCTGGCTCACTCCCTTGCCAGTCCACTGATTGCCACTATCGCGTAGCTCCAGTGCTTCGCCCGCACCGGTACTTGCTCCGCTCGGGACAGCCGCTCGGCCCAGCGTGCCATCAGCAAGGATGACGTCCGCTTCGACGGTGGGGTTGCCGCGGCTGTCTAAGATTTGTCGTGCTTTTATGGTTTGGATAGAGTAGTTGTTCATATCTTCTAGTATACCATCGAATGGAAGGCGATCGCTATCATAGCAAGATTACTACTGCGAGAACATGAACCAACTGCGAAAATTTTCATGCCAGACAAGGATATTGACAAAAGGTCATTTTGTAGATTCAAGCATTGTATTTGCTGACACACATGGTACAATATAATTACGGCAACGGTTAATGAAGCGGAGGGTTGCAGCAACCCTGTGTTCTTCGTTTCGCACCTACACAGTAAGGAGGGCTATTCCCATGACATTCAAAAAAGTAGGTATCCTTAGCGTATTGGCAGTTGGCTCAATGGCGGCGGGATCTTTGCTGTTTAATACAGCACCAGCGTCGGCAGAGAGTTTCGGGCCGACAGCCAATGACAACGGTACGTCCGTTGTCCAATACTACGATGGGACGAAACTGTTTTGCGTTTCTGATGCAAACTACCCCGATGGCACACCTGGCACGACAGCCTTTACAGTGGCGCCAACCCAAGGCAACGGCCCAAGCTATGGCCAAATCCTTGGCGCAGGCGAGACCGGCTGTGTCAGCCTTGAGGCAGCACCAGAGGGAGCAGCATATCGCTACTGGCTGTTGTCTCGCACCGATGGATCGGTGTACCAAGGCGATTTCGTTCGCTAAATAACTACTCACTGTAAGCACCCGATATACCCAAAAAAACGAAAATGAAAACCCCGTTGTCGCAGCCCCCTCCCGGGGGCTTTTTGAATCTTGAGCGATTACACAGTTCTTGCATTACTCTCTTAGTAGGTAGGTGTATAGCACTCGCGCCAATAGTGCCGTATAATGGAGACATGACAGGAACACTTATCATCAGCCGGCACGGCGAAAGCGAATGGAATCTACAAGGTAAATGGACAGGCTGGACAGATGTAAGCCTCACCGAGAAGGGCAAAAGCGATACACGTCAGCTTGGTGAGTTCTTGCGTGGTCGCACCATCGATGCAGTGTATACCTCGGCGCTCAAACGAACACATGAGACACTTGATGCGTTGATGGAAGGTGCAGACAACCCAATCCGCTCAAGTGATGCTGCGGTGGTGCACGCGTCTGAGCTTAACGAGCGTGACTATGGTGACCTAACTGGCAAAAATAAATGGGAAGTCAAAGAAGAGATTGGCGAGAAGGCCTTTAATGGTATTCGGCGCGGCTGGGATTACCCTGTACCTGGTGGTGAGACACTCAAGGATGTGTATGAGCGCACGATCCCGTATTTTGAGGCAGAGATCTTGCCACGACTCCAGGCAGGCGAGACGGTATTGATTGTGGCGCACGGCAACACGATTCGCGCGCTTATGAAGTACCTCGACCGAATCCCCGAGGAAGATATGGGTACAGTGGAGATGCCCTTTGGTCAATTACTTGTTTACACATTTGAGCCTGGCAGAACATACCCCACTGCATGCGATGTACTCAAGGCAGATATTGTGCCACCCAAGGCGTAATAGTATCAGCAGTCTACGTTTCCGTGATGCGCCAGCTATATGCTGGTTGGTGATTGTTTACTATCGTTTCTTAGATAAATATCGCAGGGCGACCTTGTGCTTGTGGGGTGAGTATATTGGTCTTGGTAGCAAGACAGTAGACAAGCCGCCATATTGTGTGGTATGATGGCAAAGTCTTGTATCGCGGGGTGTGGCGCAGCTTGGTAGCGCGCACCGTTCGGGACGGTGAGGTCGCTGGTTCAAATCCAGTCACCCC
>CAUQNE010000002.1:0-165240 GCA_963519835.1 uncultured Candidatus Saccharibacteria bacterium | reverse complement strand
GCTGGCCGGGTGGCAGTTGTTGAGAGTCGGCTGCAGACGGCGTAGCGGCACAGGCACCTCGATCTCCCCTTTGGAAGCCGGCTCACCGGCGTCTGCTGCTCTTCCGTACTGCGGTACTGGCACCCTCCAGCGCTAAGAGAGGCACGAAACCCCGCCACCGGGTGCGGGTGGCTCGCAAGGACGCTCCGGTTGCCCCTGGTAGCAGGGCGTGGCCCGCGTAGCGAACTGCACCGCGTCTTGCCCGCAATCAGATCACGATTCGGCCGCAAACAGCCCGCCAGGACGGGAGACGGCAACTGGCTCGCCGCCCGGCGATCTACTATCGATTGCGGCAAGGCAGCCCCGTCCCTCCTGGAGTCATCCTCCAGCCCCTGTCACCCATGGCGACACCGGCGTCGCTCGGCTCTGCATTGCCGTTTGTCCCTCCTAATCCTGCGGTGGAGCCTCCCATGAGCCTGACGAGTCATCTCAACGACAAGCAATCACCCTTTCGCAAGCTGGTGGAAGAATCTGCCCCAGCACTCGCTACTGCCGCAGGCCAATCCAAGGCAGGTAAGGAGTTCGCCAAGCAACTCGGCTTCTACGACCTCGTCAAGGCGCCGCTGGTCGTTCCGGTGCCGAAGGAAGTACACGACAAACGACGGCACTCACCAACCGTTGGCACTGCTTTCGATATTCGCACCAGGATGATGCTCGGCCAGTTCGATCCGCGTTACAGCGCTTCCATCCTTGGCGTCAGGCTATTCACCTTCATGTACGCACGGCTTATGAAGGACGGTGAGCGTATCGCAGAAATGCTGGCAGATAGTTTCCGCGAAGCCGAGAACCTGACGATTCAAGGCACAGAAGAAGATAAAGATCGCGCTAGTATCATCTTCACCTGGTGTGAAGCGTTATATCGGGCGGGCCTTCGCGCACTCTTCAGTTCCTTGGGAGAACGGCTGCACGCGAGCAAAACCGTCGATGATCTGTTTGTTTCGATTCCGCCCGCCATGCTTGCCGACGTCTCCAATCTGCGCGCTGCCAATCAGGCGCAAGTCGAGCAGTGGCGCACGATGATCCGTAAGGGTGTAGAGTACACGGAGAATCCGCACTTTACCGGTGCCTACTTGGTCGGCGGCGCCGACGGCGACTGGTTCATCGACGACACCCTCTTCGACTTCAAGGTCAAGGACACCATCACAGCACCATGGGTGCGGAAAGTCCTCATGCAGCTCCTGGGCTACCTCATCCTCGATCTCGACAACGACTACCAAGCCAAGCGCATCGGCATCTGGCTGCCACGACAGGCAACGATCAGAACCTGGGAGATAGAAGAGATTCTTGGTAGTGACGCCAGCACGATACTGGCGAAGGCGCGAGTGGGTGTGCAGAGTGTGATGGAGCATGGGGTGGGGGTAGTGGCGTAACAACATTTTACCGAAAATGCCTGCATACTTGAAACAAGTATAGAAATTTCCTTTATAATCAAAGAGTAGCGTAAGGAAATATCGATGCAAATCACTCGAATCAAGCAAATCAAAGACTACCGCATTTTTCAACACTGGAAGCAATCAGGAAATACTGACTTCGCGCGCTTTAACGTCATCTACGGTGGCAATGGCAGCGGTAAATCGACGCTTGCAGCACTCCTGACTGAAGTTGCAAAGGGAGATTGGAGTGACGGCACAATACTGACAGTCAAGGATGACAACCAACGCACCCGAGATATCAGGAGTAAAGACGAAGCGCTTGCAACACGACTCTGCGTATTCAACGCGGATTACATAAACACGAATCTTAAACTGGACAGCGGTGAAACCGAGTCGCTGCTCTATCTTGGCAAAGAGAACATCGACAACCAAAATAGACGCGAAGAACTTGAGACAGTTATCGACGAAGCAAACAGCTCAACTATTCCTCAACTAAAAAAGCAGCTCGAAGCAGCTGGAGATAAGTGCAATGAAATTGGAACAAAGGGAGCCGCAAAAGTAGCCGGTAAGTTACGGGCCGTCGATGTCAGTTATGACGGAAGCAGATACAGGCGCCCAAAGTTCATAAGGGCGCTAGATGAAGCACTGCCATTGCCTCCTCGGGACATGTCAAATTTTGATATCGATCAGCAAATCAAACGCATCGCCTCACCGACTACGGACAGAATCACTGAGCTGTCAGACCTAAGCATTCCACTAACAGATATAGTTGCTCAGGTGAGTAGAGTTCTAGCACGGACAGTGACGTCAGAAGCCATTGACGCGCTCAAAAGCAACCACAATGCAGCCACGTGGGTTCAAGAAGGCATGCAGCTGCATCGCGCAGGGGACCGGTGCCTCTTCTGCGAAGGAGTCTATACAGAGGAGCGTATTGACCGACTGAACCGGCATTTCGATGAGTCACTGAAGCAGGTACAGCAGACAATCGAGACGCTTGATACTCAACTCGTTGGGTACGAGAACCAGTGTGAGCAGTTTGTAAAGGGCTTGGAACCACCGAAATCTCTTGACGAGGTTAGGACGAAAAGCTGGCTAGACCACACTGACGCCATACGTTGCACCATCGCAGCAGTGAAGGAACGCTTGGTGTTCCTTCGTCAGCAGCTTGCTCGTAAGCGGGAAGAACTATTCCAGTCATTGACACTCGAAGAATCGAACACGGACAGTTCACTGTCTGGCAATGTGGATGTTGAAGTTCTCAACGTAATAATCCGTGAGCACAACAGCGATATCGACAACTATAACCAACTTAAAAATCAGGTTTGCAGCGACGTTGTTCGATATTACGTGGAGCAAGTGCGCGAAGACTATACTGCAAGCAAAAACGCCGCGCAAGAAGCAGAGAGCAAACTCAATTCTACCCAAGAACAACTCGAGGCTAACAAAGCAGAGTTGCAGCGACTAAAGAACAGCCAGCAGAATCACGCCCACTTTGCTCAGCTCCTCACAACCGACCTACACCGTTACTTCGGTCGAGATGAGCTCACGTTTGAACTGTCTGACGATAACGGATACGTCATCCAGCGCAACAGACAGAAAGCAGATAATCTCAGTGAAGGTGAACAGCGGTCTATCGCACTACTGTACTTCCTACGGGATATTGAATCGAATGGCGCCAATCTTCGAGAGCGTATCGTCGTCTTCGACGATCCAGTCTCTAGTGTTGACGATGGTGCGGCGACAGGTGCGTTTGCATACATTTGGGATAAGTGCATTGGCAAGAAGCAGAATGGTGTTGGGCAGCTAATCGTACTCACTCACAATTTTGACTTTTTCCGGCGTTGGGTGAATCGCCTCGCGAGCTTGAAAAGAATGTCTGAAGATGAGAGCAACTTAGTTAGCTACTCGGTAAGTGAGTTGCGCGTAAATAGCAGCACTTCCTCGGCAAGCATCCATGCACGTACACCAGAGCTGGTTCGCTGGGATAAGCCATGGAAGTACGCGTTACTGCGTTCGGAGTATCATTACTTATTCTGGCGCGCTGCAACTGAACTCAAGAGATGGCGTAATTCTTCGTCTGGCGTTTTGAGGGAGTATGACGCAGCCATTTTGCCCAACGTATGCCGAAGGCTGCTAGAGGGATTTTCGAGTTTCCGGTGTCCTCAGAAAATCGGCAACTTCGAGGCCCAGATGACGGACTTGCTCGATCAGTCGCAAGGCAGTGCGAAGCGAACTTACCTCGTGAGATTTCTGCACGAATATTCGCACAATGAACAGTGCGACCCAAACAAACATCTTCAGCTGCTTGAAACTCCCAAGATAATCGAAGATGTCTTTTCGTTCATTCGGGAAATCGACAGTGAGCACTATGAGGCGATGTGTGATGCCCTCCGTGTTTCGCCGCTACCCACCCCTGCAAACGGCAATGCTGGTGATGATGAGGCCGAGAATAGCTAAGCCGTGGGGGTGAGCCGCGTTCGGTAAGCAGACCATTCAGCACAGCGCCGCTGGCAGAACATGTTGAGCGATCAATAGTCTCGTGCCACACTCTTCTGGCTGCATCGGCACACGCTCACCTCGGGCTCACAGCCCCAGAGGGGCGTCGCCTCGACCGACACTGCTGTCCCTACTATTCAGCGGGCGCTGGGGAACGGTTCCAAGCGCCAACTCGGGATGTCGCTTGGAACCGGTGGCCACTGCAACCTGACCTGTCCCCACTGCGGCAGGCGCCAAGCAGCTCCACACAGTCCGTACCTGGACATACCCACTACAGCGGCTTGCCTTGGTGGGCGAACTACCAGCACCGACCCAGGGTAATCCTCGCAGTGTCCGTCCACGACCAGGCCGCAGCGTGCACCCTCGCCCCATCAATTGTTACGGTTTCATCACACTCCGTGACGTATACCACTACCGACCGCTCAGGCGGTATAGCCTCAAAGTGCAGGCAAGGACGTCTGCTGGGGTCAACAGCTCCATCGCCCTCATCCCCGAGGAGGATCACGATGAGCAAGACGAGCAAAGCAAGACAACTGATGACGCTCTGCATGAGCGTGCTACTGGTGATCGCCGGAGCGGTGTTTACCACGCCGACGGCGAACGCGGATGAATTCATTGCGACGGTGTTTTCGGCTCCTGGCTGGGACTACGCGAACGTTCGCGTGGGACCAGGCCTCAGTTTTCCCGTTGTAAAAACAATACCAGCGGGATCCTCGGTGAAACTTGGATGCTGGGTCGAGAACGAAGAGGTCCAGGGCCCCTACGGAAAATCCAAGATTTGGTACAAAGCTGATGGCACCGACGATTTCATTAGCGACACAATGGTGGATACTGGAATAGACAAACCAGTTACGACACAATGCGCCGGATCTAAACCGCCTTCTCCAGGACAGCCTTCGGGTTTTACTGTCAAGGTACTCAGCGGCACTGACATTAAGTATGTGAACGCTAGAATTGGGCCCACCATGAAGCATGTAGTGTTTAGTACTTACCCCGCAGATGCGACGGTGTCTTTGATATGTTGGACCTCTGGGGATAACGTCGAGAACCCCAATGGCGGTAGTTTAAATAGATGGTACTACACGACAGATAGACTCTGGGTATCCGGAGCGTACTTATCGATTGACGTTAACACGTCGGTTGTTCCGGACTGCAACTCATCTAAAGCGAGTAGTCCTAGTCCGACGGCAGGAGTTAAGACTAAACCTGAACACACACGCACTTGGCCGATAATGTGGAAGATCAACTATGACGGAAACGGCTTGAAAGTCGCGAGTTCTCTTTACAGTCACTACTATAAAGACGATATGCTCCCCGGTGTAGACGCCGAGGTCGATTGGTCATTCTTCAGTGACCGCCAGTGGCTTAAGGATCTGGGATACAGCATCCCTGTCGGCAGCCTCAAGCAAGTGGATCAATTGACTTCGTCTACTAAAGACATCGACGTGTATACTGCTCTGGGCGGCTTTACGCTGTATCGAACATCTGAGCACTGCTTCCTTATCTACGATTGGTATGATTTCGATCATCCGTATGAAACAGAGATGGAGGATGCAAAGAAAGGCGACGCCCAAGAGTTCACCGTCTATTCATCAGGTTGCTACCAATAGGATGCTCTCGACTAATCATCGACAAGGATTGGGCTATTATGTTATAATAGTATCATAATGAAATTCCCCTATCTACGCACATTGCCTTGGCATCTCATTATCAAAATCGTAATTGTCGTCATCGGCTGCTTCGTCTTCTGGCACTATGGTATCGTCTACGGCCTATTTGGCATGCGGCCAGAACACCACATCACCAGCATCTTCCGGCGGCGAGTAAAGCAGGTTGTGACCGATAACGCAACGATTACCTATGACACTGGGTATGCTCGACAGGTATCAATTCAGAAGGACTACGACGGAGCATTGGTGGGCCGAATCAACGACGTGCAAAAACGGAGGGAGATAGCGTCACAAACAATTTACCGAGATTGTCGTCCAGAAGGAGCATGTACATCATGGAACCCTTTCGCTGTAATGCATAGGGATGTTCCAGGCGGTACCAAGCAAGCCTTCAAGGATGATGTTATGAGCAGCGCCTCGATGTATGGCCCGAATTGGCCAATTCATCTGCCGACGCCAGCTCGCTTCGAGGCTTCGTCCTTGATAGACCAAGCAATCTCTGCACCGCATGCGAAGTGTATGTTTAATGGACAAACAGAATATTTCTGTCTTGATCCGGAGAGTGGGGCTTTTGTGTATCGGTATCGGTAGTAGGGATTGGAGGTCAGTCGTATGGCACTTGACTATATGCGTCTACGTTTAGTCTCCAATCACGCACCCCGCACCACCTTCCTTACCGTATCCTTGCTGACACCTAACCGCTGAGCAGTGTGCTTAACCGTGCCGAGCTCGGCGTAAGCCTGCCGCACCCGCTCTTGGAAGGCAGGGTCGGCTGGGTCGGTGCGCAGCGTCTCCCCTGTCTGCTTGAGGTGCCGCGCCACCGTGGTGCGGTGGAAGCCGAAGCGTGCGGCAATCTGCGCCACCGTCTGCCCCGCCTGGTGCAGCGCCACCATCTCTTCCACCAGCTGCGGACGCAGGTAGCGGTTAATCCGCCGTGGTGGAGTGGTGGAAGACGTGGTATCTGGCGCGCCTGGCTCTCCATTCTGCCCAGACGTTTCTACGCCAGCCATAGTGGCAGAGCTTGGTAGAGCACCTAGGTCTTCATCTCGTTCATGCTTCTCTGCGACCGTCCTGGCAGCCGGGGAGTCTGCATTTTCCTCCTGCCCAGGCTCCTCCCGACTAGCCACATCGGCGGTATTTGCCGGGGCGCTCGCCCGGTTGCCTTGCTCAGTGTCCGCTCTGCCGGCCACGTCTAGCGAGCTGCCAGGATCCTCCTCCAGTGAAGAGCCGCGCCCCATCGGCACTACCGCAAGGTCAACGACGCCCATCACATACCGCCAACACGCCTCCCATTGTTTTGAGTGGGGTAGGGAGAGGGCGACCATATTTTTGTAAGTAATTTTGATCTGGCTTGTGTAGTCAGATTATTTTTTGATAGGTACACAATACTTAGTGCGAACAACAGCAGCGTGAAGAGAAGACTGGGATGAGCGAGTATGACGTGCTCGTTTTTGCAGCTAGAATCCTTAAATATGGTTACCCTGCCACAGAATACAGAACGCGGCACCCCGATACAGTTACTCCAGCTGAGATAGCAGCAATGGATCCGTATGAGTTTTCAGATTTTGCGACTACACAAAGTGTGATTGATAATTTTCGCACTATTCCTCCCGCTTACCGAAGGACCGATTAATCTAAGTCACTTATCATCTGCTTTGCTAAGGATGAACTTTATAACTATAACGACAAATGGGCTGCCAGCAATCATTGCCGGTCAATTAAAAACAGTAGCAAAATTGCACACCATAGCATCACTTTGTGCTGTCGTGTATAATGACTAGTAATTATGGTAGCGCAGTCTTCTCAGCCAGCAAAGTCGAACGAGCAGTCACAGCCACGGCGGTTTGCGCTTTTGGTGACGCATTGCTGTGCATCGGTGGGGTATCTCTTTTGCTTGCTGCTGTGGGTGTGGTGTGCCATGCAATTGCTCTACCCATATATCACGCGAGATAAGGCGCTTTGGGTTATACCGGAGCCGCACGACCAGCCAGAGATCACGCTTCCACAGGGCATGCCCTCGGGAGCGGACTTGCCACAGCCAATAGCGATTGCACTCGTGGCAATCATCACCATCGTTATGATTGGGTGCGGCCTCTATATGCTGGTCATGCTGCCACGCAATATTGCCAAAACAGGCGAGCGCGTAGTAAAAAAGACAACGAAAGCAGTTGCACCCCTGGCAGCAAAAACCCACCAGCCAGTGAGCAAGAAGCAGCGCACCATCCTCAATACGCGCATTGCGGCAGGTATTAAGGCGCTGGCTTGTGTCGTGCCAGTGATTATCCTGATGATCTGGCCCGGTGCGGCGCCATTGTCACAGCATGTGGTACGGATCGTTGCAGTGCTCTGCGCTGGCGCAGCATCCTTGAGCTTTTTGCTCCAGTATGCGCTAGCACGGATACTTGGTGTGCCTGATACACTCCTCAAGTAATTAGTATCTTCTTCTGACATAACAATACCTCTGCCAAGAGCAGAGGTATTGTGCATTTGAGTGCTATCCTTGCGGCGGGAAGGGATCCTTCTTGGGCGGGACGGTATCGGCATCGCGATACTGAGCGGTGCCATCGGTGCGCTGGATCCTGAGCTCGCCACCACCGTGCTGGCGCATGTAGCGCCTGGTTTGGTCGATGACTTCCTCCTGGGTAGTGCCCACAAAGTGGACGCGGCCAGTGCCGTCGGCGACTGCTTGGTAGCCTTTGAGTTTGTTACCGCTAATCGTAAAATTTTGTGCCATGGAGTACTCCTCGTGCGGCTTTAACGATATTGGTATGCAAGGTGCCAACCCTGCCTCCTTCTAGCCTAATACAAGATTGCTGATGACGCAAATTGGTGCTACGAGAGAATAACGAATTGAAGTTATTTAAAGTAGGAAAATAATAGCTTGATATATCATGGTTAGGATTAATGGTGATATCTGAGTACCTCTATGTAGTCGAAGTATAGCGCATAACATTAGTGGCTCATACCGATAGGTAAAATCGCTATGACATATATGCGATACGGCTAAAGTGTGCTATAAATATAAGCATAAGAGTATTTCGGAGGGGAAATAATGAAACGATGGGGATTGAGCGTCGTGCTGCTATGCGGTGCACTCTATGGGCTGGCGATAGCTCCGCCAGTACGGGCGAATACGTCGCTGTGTGGTACAAATGATCAACTGTTTAGAGCGGTGCGTCGGCCACTAGCGACTGACTCAGCACCAGCAGCTCGCGCGATGGCATGGCTCAAACAGATGATGGAACCAAAGCGTAACCCAGGTGATGGTAGTACTATCACGCCAGCACAGGCCTATGGCTTTGACCACCAAGCAAAGGTGAGCGGGCGCTTTACGCTTGCGCACTCACGACAAACCGAAAGTGCGACACCGCTCACGGTTTCTAATACTGCGCATGCTGCCGAAGGCTACCGTGGCACAGTAAAAGGAACAGCACCAACTGGGGCTAATCCACGTGAAGTGCGGGCTTATCTCTATAGTGATACTGAGTATGAGCAGGCAGCTGTTGTACCAGCAGTAGTGCAGCCGGATGGCATATGGACGCTTGATCTCTCACCTGTCAACCCGGCATTTGCGGGGTCATGGCACTTCCGGTTATACGACAAAGTGACGGGGCGGCAGATTGGCGAGAGCTGGCCGCGACCTGTGACATATAAGAATCTGGAGGTGCAGCTCTACGCGGTATCTGATAAAGAATACCTCCAAGCTACGCAGCCAGCCCGGGCAGATAATACTTTTAGCTTTGATGCAGTGGGCAAGGGGCACAAGCTGATTCGCCTCTATGATACAGCAACTAAAACTATCATTGCCGAGTATTTCAAGCCAGAGCTGGTGGGACTTATCCGCTCGTATGAGTATGCACCGGGCCAAGACGGCTATGGTACACCGCGTGAGTCGTATAGCTATGTGTATGATCAGTCGCTGGCGCTACTTGTGGCGATTGGTGTGGATGATCGAACAATGGCGGATAAGCTCGTGCATGGCCTAAGCGCAATCCAAGTCAAGACAGGTGAGCAGAAGGGGGCCTTCCCGGCGAGTGCACACCAGCTCGATTATACAGGAATCCAGCAGCCGATTTATTATACTGGCGGTGTTGCCTTTGTGCAGTATGCGCTCATTCGCTATATGGAAAAGTATGGTGACCAACAAGGGGTGCGCCAGATGATCCTTGATACATTCCGTTGGCTTGAGACAATGAAGACGACGACTGGCGATGCTGCTGGACTATTTCGCGGTGGGGTGCGGATTGACAATGGTATTAAGAAGGATATTGCGTGGCATGCTACTGAGCACAACACTGACATGTGGCATGTATATGAACGGGCAGCCCGCGTGCTAGGCGACAAGCAGTATGCCCAGAAGGCAGACGAACTTGCCAAAGTAACAGTGGCAAAGCTATGGAATACCTCTGAAGGGCGGTTTAATCAAGGATACAACGACAGCAGCAAGGCGCTTGATACAACAAGCTGGGGCTCAATTTTCCTTAATGCGATTGGCGAATATGACAAAGCTAAGCAGGCGCTTGCTCATACTGCCATCTACAAAACAACCGATGGTGCGGCAAAAGGCTATACACCGTATTTGACAGGTAATTACGTGCCAACCGTATGGTTTGAAGGGACGTATGGCGTAGCGCAGGCGCATACTATTGCTGGGGACACGGCCACGGCGCGGGCAATCTTGGCAGACACCTACTCAGCGCAGCGACCCAATGGTGCATGGCAGTACGCATCCAAGGCCGATCTGCCAAATGAACTAACTAATGCAAACTCAGTGGCATCGACGGCGTGGTATGTGTTGGCGGCCAGCTACCCAGAAGCAATTTGGTCGGAGTGCCGCGCGGCACTGGCGACAAATCCGCTCAATCCAAATGCACCCAACCAGCCCACTCAGCCAGCCGAGCCGAGCCAATTCCATGGCCTCTTGGCTGACACAGGTGTATCGCTCTGGCAATTTGTCCTCGCGACAGCGGCGTTGCTTGCTGGTGGAATGCTATTGGCGCGCTACGTGCGACGACGTGAAGCAAAGCGGTAGAGATGACTAGTAACAAGGCGAGCTACTGCGGGGTGGCTCGCTTATGCTTGGTAGTCATAATGAGTTATTATTTACAATAAATAGTGTTGGAATATCGCGCAAATAATAGCATGGTGTATTGTAGACAAGAGGGCGCAATGGTGATTCCTTAATATGTAAAAATAACAGCACAATACGATAAAACGGCGAACATAACGAAAGGCGTGAATGGTATAATACCACCATAAGATGACAATAACGAGTAATCATGAACGGCTATAATAACGATATAAAACAAGAACAGATTAATAAACTCAAACAACTCTTCCCCGAGGCAGTCACCGAAGGCAAGATCGACTGGCAGAAGCTCCAGGCAACACTAGGCGAGGCGGTCGATTTGGGAGAGCGCTATGGCCTTAGCTGGAAGGGTAAGAGCGACGTCTTCGCTACCATCCAAGAGAAGACCGTCCAGACGCTTCACTCTGACCAGGCGAATTCCGTCGATTGGGATACGACGGGCAATATGTTTATCGAGGGCGACAACCTGGTAACGCTGAAGATTTTACACAAGGCGTATTATGGTAAGGTCAAAATGATTTATATCGACCCACCCTACAACACTGGCAATGATTTCATTTACAATGATGACTTCAAGCAGACGCGCCGTAGTTATGAAGCAGAGGCAGGCATCACTGATGATGAGGGTAATGTTGTGCGGGATGACGGCCTGCGCACCAATACCGGTGGACACAAGCACAGCAACTGGTTGAACATGATGTATCCACGCCTCTTCTTGGCACGCAACCTGCTCCGACAAGACGGCGTCATCTTTGTCTCTATCGACGACAATGAAGTCCACAACCTCCGCCTGATGATGAATGAGATTTTTGGGGAGGAGAATTTTGTAGGGGAGTATATTTGGCACAAAAAAGTTACTGGTGGATACGATAATGAAAATATAAATACACAACACGAATATATTATCGTTTATGCACGGCATTACAGCGGTGATCTTCTGATTGGCGAGGAAAAAGAGACTAAATATACCTTAGAAGATGAAGAAGGGCGTAAATTTAAATGGGATAGTCTTTGGAATGTTGGTGGATTGACATATTCAAAGTCCTTAGACTACCCAATAGTTGCACCAGATGGAACGGATATTTGGCCAATAGGCCAAAGAGGGGTCGCCTTTTGGTTATGGAGTAAGAGTAAGGTAGAAGAAAACCGCAATAAGTTGAAATTTGAGCAAAAATCAGACGGTAGTTGGCGAGTATACAAGAGGGTTTATGCATCTGATAGTGTAGTGTCGGGATCAATTTTAGACAAAACTATCGTAAAAGGTAATACGTACTCCTCTCGAGAAATAAAGGATATGTTTGACGATACGAAACTATTTGATTATGCGAAACCAACTCCGTTGATAAAATATCTAGTTGCGCGAGGCAGCTCAAATGATGACATTATTCTTGACTTCTTCTCCGGCTCTGGCACCACCGCTCATGCCGTTGCCGAACTTAACGCCGAAGATGGCGGCAATCGTCGCTGGATTTGCGTGCAGTTACCTGAGCTGACTGACGAGAAGTCGGAGGCGTATAAAGCCGGCTATCGCACCATTGCCGACATTGCTCGTGAGCGCATCCGCCGGGCTGGTGCCAAAATCCGGGCCGATCAGGCGGACAAGCTTGCTTCTCACAATGTCCCGCTTGACCTTGGCTTTCGGGTGTATCGGGTGGATGATAGCAACTTCAAGCAGTGGAACGAGCTGGTTTCTAACCCGGAGGAGATTCGCCAGCAGGCGCTCGCCAACCTCGACCCGCTGGAAGAAGGTACGACCGATGACGACCTGCTGACCGAGCTCCTGCTCAAGCGCGGCATCTCGCCGTTGGCGCAGATAGATCAGTATGATGGCTTCTGCTTCATCCCATCCGAAAAGCTCGTCATTTGCCTGGCGCACTCCATGACAGAGGAGCTATTTGCGACCATCCTCGCCACCAAACCATCATCCATCATCCTCCTCGACCGAGCCTTCGGCGACGACATAAATCTAAAAGTAAACCTACTCCTGCAAGCCGAGCGGCAAGGTGTTGAGGTGGAGGTGGTGTGATGAAATATAAGCCTTTTATAATTTAGTCAGAATGATTTAGCAAGTGGTCTTTCGAGATATTCTAGGGGCCAACAAAATAATATGGGAGTTATATTATGAAGAAGAGTAGCACTACAGCAAATAATAAAAGTAAGAACTCAAAAGGTACAGTTTCTGACCAGTTTAAGGACAGTTTATTAAAGTTTATAGAATCGAGTGAAGGATTCGTTTATCCACTAATAATACCTCCAGTTCAGAGTATAGACGAGGACGCTCTTTTTAAGGTTTATTCTGATTTACGTAAAATAGGAGAGCAAGATAATTTAAATGTGCTGTTATATTCATATGGAGGGGACGCACGAACGGCATTTCATATTGGCCGACTGCTTCAAGCTTATTCTAATAAAAAATTACAAATATATCCTTTACGCGAGGCAAAAAGTGCAGCAACCCTTATAGCTTCGGCAGCAGATAATATAGTAATGTCTGAACTCTCAGAGCTTGGCCCTATGGATCCACAAATAAAGTTACCTAGTATTGAGAGAAGGTTTAGTCCACTTGCAATTAAACATTCCTTGGAGTTGTTGCATGGAGAGATTTCTAATGGACATGACCTAATCGTCAAGACTCTGGCGGAGAGATTGCCTGATCCGCTCTCTCTTGGAGAGGCGCTAAAATCACTTGAGACGGGTAAGGACTATCTGAGAAAACTGCTCGTTTCACGGATGTTTGCAAGTGACAGTGAAAAAGCAGCCGCTGTCGCGGAGCAGCTCGTTCTGGGTTATCCGGATCATGGGTATTGTATAGACGTTAAAGAGGCTCAGGATATCGGGCTAGTAGTACAAGAAGTGCCAGATAACCAAAGAGATGCCCTTTATGATTTGATGTATGGTTATAAGAAGATATGGGATGTGTTTGAACTTGCAATGAGTGGGAAGGATAATAACGAGAGTTCGGTGTCCGAGGCTATACGTCCATTAGTTGATCTTAATCGAGTTGTTCATGAAGTAATTGATATTCAAAAGTCAAAAGAGAGTACCCCAAGAGAAAAATAATCATAGATATGAAACTCCAATTCGATCCCAACCAACAATACCAGCTCGACGCCATCAATGCGGTGGTGGATGTATTCGCTGGCCAGTCAAAAGATAGTGACGGTGCGACTCGCCATATAGATCAGGATGGGCAGCTAAGTTTGGAGGCGACAATCGCCAGAGGGAATAGTTTGGTGTTGGATACGGTGCAGATCGCTGAAAATATGCGCGCGGTGCAGCAGCGGAATGATATCTTGCCGGATGAGAATGATCTAACTGATGAGCCTAGTACAGTAGAGAATTTGCCTCATGGTATGAATTTCTCCATCGAGATGGAGACTGGCACGGGCAAAACATATGTGTATTTGCGGACAATTCATGAGTTACATCAGCGCTACGGCTGGAAGAAGTTCATCATCGTGGTACCGAGTATCGCTATCCGCGAAGGAGTATTGAAAAACCTAGAGATTACTAAGGAGCATTTTGCTGATCTCTATAATAAGCCAGAGATGAACTACCACGTGTGGGACAGCAAGAAGACTGGCCAAGCACGTGAGTTCGCCACAAATGATACGTTGCAGATTATGGTGATCACCATTGATAGCTTTGCCAAGGCACAGAATGTGATGAATCGGCAGAGCGACTATGGGCGGCCACTCGACTTTATTAAGGCTACGCGCCCGGTGGTTATTCTCGATGAGCCGCAAAATATGGAGACCGACATACGACGGAATGCTATTGCCAGCCTTAATCCGCTGTGCACGTTGCGCTATAGTGCCACGCACAAGTACTTATATAATTTGCTTTATCGATTAACCCCGGTCGATGCGTACGACAAAGGCTTGGTCAAAAAGATCGAGGTGCATAGTGTCCAGAGTGAGGATAATTATAATGATGCATATATCAATGTATTGTCGCTGGAGCGTCAGTCGAAGACTCGCTCATTCGCCAAGATAGAGGTGGATGCGAGTGATGAGTATGGCTTGCAACGTAAAATTATCAAGGTGTTCCCGGGCGATGATCTGGAGGCAAAGACGGGTCGTTCGGTCTATGCCGACTACTATGTCGAGTCGATTAATCACGGCGATGATTGCGTCGAGTTTAGTAATGGTAAGGTAGTTTACGTTGGTCAGCGTGATGAAAGTCTGCATGATGACATCATCAAGCGACAGATTGAACTGACGATTGACGATCACTTTGATAAACAGCGCCGACTGGGGAGTAGCGTCAAAGTGCTGAGCCTATTTTTCATTGATAAAGTGGCAAATTATCGTGAGTATACGGCGAATGGCGCCCAGAAAGGTAAATTCGCCAAGTGGTTTGAGGGGGCGTACGCCAAGGTGGCGTCTAAACCAAAATACGCTGGCGTGATGGACGGCTTGTCGGCGAGTGAGGTGTACGATGGCTACTTTGCGGCGGACAAGAGTGGCCAGTGGAAAGACTCTCGTGACACTAAGGGTGAGGGTGGTCGCACTAAGGATGATGATACGGCGTATAACTTGATTATGAAGGATAAGGAAAGGCTGCTGGATACCGGCGAGCCGCTACGGTTTATCTTTAGCCACTCGGCACTGCGTGAGGGCTGGGATAATCCTAATGTATTTCAGATCTGTACGCTTAATGAGACGTCGAGTCAGATGAAAAAGCGCCAAGAGATTGGGCGGGGGCTGCGCCTGCCGGTCAATATTGATGGACAACGGGTGCATGATGACAGCATCAACGTGCTAACGGTAGTGGCTAATGAGAGTTATGCAGAGTTTAGCCGCAAGCTTCAGACGGAGATTGAGGAAGAGACCGGCATCCACTTCGGCGGACGAATCAAGAATCGTGACAATCGACGAGTCGTCAGGTTTCAGAAATCACGGGCGCTTGATCCGGCCTTTAAGGAATTATGGGATAAAATTAAGCATAAGACGACTTATCGGGTGGCAATTGATACAGAGAAGTTAGTAGCGGAGGCGGCTAATGAATTAGCACAGGTCGCTATTAGGAAACCGAATATCGCTGATGATAAAACCCTGATTGACTCGATGAATAATGACAGCGGTTTTATGGTGCGCGAGACTGGTTTTAATACGTATGCGGTGCGCCAAACTGAGGTGAAGATACCGAATCTCTTAGCAGATATTCAACGCCGAACGCAGATGACCCGTCATCTTATCTTTGATGTACTTGATAAAGCACAGATGTTTCACACGATACCAGTGAACCCGCAACAGGTTATTGACGAGGCGGTTCGGGCGATTAACCGTGCAAAGCAGCGTTTGGCGGTAGATGGTATTAGATATTACAAAACAGGTGAGTGTTATGACATGGCACTGTTTGAGAATGATGAGCTGCAAGCGTATCTATATGACACGGCGATGAAAAGTGGGGCAATTGCAGTGACTGAGCGTGCTAAAACTATCTACGACTACGTAACTGTTGATTCAGAAGTAGAGCGCGAATTCATGCAGTCGCTGGAGGATAATGCTAGCGTGAAGTTTTATATCAAGCTACCGAGTTGGTTCAAGATTGATACACCAGTCGGTAAGTATAATCCAGATTGGGCAGTGGCATTTGATGGCGATAAGCGGATTTACTTTGTGGCGGAAACCAAGGGGTCGGATGATATTAATGATAATCACTTGAGCGCTAATGAGCGAAGTAAAATTACTGCGGCTCGCCAGCATTTTGCGGAAATTGATGTACCATATGCGGCACCAGTACGGAGTTTGCAGAGCGTGATTGGGAGATTGTCAGATGGATATTAATAAAGCATTTGATACTGTTCATGGTAACCTGAAGAATATGCCAGTAAAATATTGCCAATGGAAAACGGTCACTGACGGATGTGTCCACAGTAAATCACTTAATGACTATAGGGCACAATTCTCGTTTATGGATTCATGGGATCTCCAAATGCGTGAGAACCTTGCTGAGCTGCGTTTCGTTCTAGATTACCATTGCAGTATATTTACGCTAATCAAACCAAGCTTAACATTTATGAATCATCACAAACTTGTGATCATGCAGATAGTTGGTGCTATATGTGAAGGGTTACTGTATTATTTATGCGATAAAAAGTTCTCTGCCAGTCAAGAAGCTAATATTTTTTGGAAAGAAAAGAAGAAGACTGCGTCAGTTGGCATGGGCTTTCTTCTTGAAAGGGCTAAAAAACTGCACTGTTTGGAAGGTGATGATATAAAGTGGTTTCAACACCTCAAAGAGTTGCGTAATACTGTTCATGCTCGTGGCTTGAGTAATGATAAGATTCGTTGGAATAAAAATCCCATCATGGCCGCAGATGTCACTGAAACTATAACATATCTTGATGAGTTTATTGAAAAAGTGAAGAGTATGGCTCTGTAGTTTACTTTCGCTGCTAAGCGTTCGCGAGTGAGTTGTTATTATTTATCCACCAGCTTCGTTAGCTTCACGCCACCGTACATCCAGTGGTCGGCGCCGCGGTATGCACCGGAGTTGTTGACTTCGCCGCGCTGGGTGTAGATCAGACGGGTGAGAGCAGACAGGCGCCAGGTTTTGCCACCGTAGGAGACTTCGCGTGGGCCGGCCACAACGGCGGTGATAGCTGGGTCTTTGATGAAGCAGATGGTTGCGCCCTTTTCGATCCCCTTTTTGTAAAAGCTAAAGCGCTGGTCTTGCTGATGCGCGGTGGTGACGGCCTCGAACGAATCCGCTTTGCTAGTGAATTGAGCTGGCTTGGGATAAATTTGCGTGCCGTCAAGGGCGAGCAGCAGCCGCTGGATAAGATACTCATCGAGCGCAAAGAACTCGCTCCGGCCAATGCGGTGCTTGCTAAAGACTTCGTGCAGGAGCTGCTCCTTCTTGTGGTAATTATCTACCTCAATGGCAACCAGCCGCTGCAGCCCAGTGATATTAGAATAGCCATTGGATTCGAGATACTGCATGCGCGCCTCGAAGCGGTCGGTGCTGGTCTTGCCAATCTTGACCAAGCCATCAATGGCACTGGTCATAACATAAATCACTCCGCGCGGCTCGGACATGGTTTTATTGTAGCAGACTAGTCACTGTACAGCCACTCACTTACGCCACCGTGGTGCGAGCAAGCACCGCGGCCGGTAGCGCTCGACTCCCAACCGTCTCGGCAGATAGCACCTGTGCGGTATGAGGCATGATGTTTGGGCTCTGAAACTGACTGTGGTACTGGCTTGGGTGTACGGACAACAATACGAGTGACTGGTTATGTGATGACTGTCGTTTTCTCATAGCCAGGTTTGTTTGGCTTGCAAATTTGCTTGGTGCCAGGTTTGCCTTCCTGTTTGATAGAATCGGTGTGCCCGTAGGAGCTCGATTCGCCTTCGTAGTGTGTCTCGAAGGGGATTTCTTCAGTTGAGCAGTCTGTGTAGGTGACAGACCGTTCGGTGGGCGGGGCACTAATGGAGTGATGTTGCACAGAAGTAGCGCCTGCCGATGCAAGTACACCAGTAACAAAGCAAATACCGGCAATAATACCAACAGCCTTTTTAGTGATGTTTGTGGTAGATTTCATAATGCAGTCCTTTTATGATGAGATTGACCTTATTAGTATAATACGCTTATGTTTATTTTCAATAGACAAATAACAAATAAAGCACTTAGAAGATATAATAGATAAAAAGGTATAATAGAAGCGGTATGAAAATCTCTATTTACCTCAAACCCAACTCCCGCCACCGCGAAGAAGTCGTGGTGGGTAGCGACGGCGTGTATATCATCTACACCAAGGCGCCAGCGATTGAGGGACGGGCGAATGCGGCGGCTATTAAGCTGCTAGCTCAGCATTTTGGTGTGAGCAAAAGCCAGATTCGACTGCTGCACGGGGCGACATCAAAGCACAAGGTGTTTAATATCGATAACGCAGTTCAATAAAATACATGTCTGATTGGGCACAGAGTACCCAACAAAAATGACAATATAGCTTTTGTAAAGTACATCGCCAAGAATTCTAGTGCGCATAATGTATACAAGAAAAGTGAGACGTTATAAAACACTGGAACGTAAGCTGCCGAATAGCTGCTTCTTTCTTCTGCAACCTTGTCTTACCTCACTGGATAAAGCGATGATAACACCATCATTAATCCGGTAGGTTTTCATTACGGTGCATTAATCTGCTTTTGCAATGCCGACGTGTATAAGCGTAGGAAAGAAGAGCAAAACACTCAAAGAATCCTAATGCTCAGGTGTATATCCCTACGGATAATTAGCACCTGGTGCAACCTTGCCCAGCAGCGTCTGCACGGTGACGAAGCGATAGCCTTGCTGCTTGAGCGTGCTGAGGATGCAGGGCACAGCATTGACAGAGGTGGGGTGGATGTCGTGCATGAGGATGATAGCGCCTGGTCGCGCACCAGCAACAGCACGGTTGCAGACGATCGTGCTATTGCGATCGGCCCAGTCGCGCGTATCGACCGACCACAAGATAGAGGCCATACCGCGCTGGCGTAGCTGCTCGAGGACGACGCTATTCACTGCGCCATATGGTGGGCGCGTGATGGTGGGCGCAGCACCCGCTGCTTGGGTAATAGCGGTGTTGGTTCGGTCGAGCTCGCTGCCGATTGCTTCGGCGCTATACTGCGGCAGCACCGGATGGCTCCACGAGTGATTACCCAGCTGGTGGCCACTGGTGTGGATGCGGCGCGCGACGTCAGCGCGGGCTGCAACTTTGCTGCCAATCATGAAGAATGTGCCTTTTGCACCATACTGGTCCAGGGTATCAAGCAGCTCATTGGTATATGGTCCAGGCCCATCGTCGAAGGTGAGGGCGATGCAGGCTTGGGCGCAAGATCCAGAAGGTGCTGGTGCGGCTGGTGCAGGGGTAGCAATTGGCTTGGGTTGCGGCTTGGGCAGGGCAGGAATGGTCGCAACCTGCCGCGCCTGGGTGGTTTGCAATGCAGCGAGGATACTCGTGAAGGGGAGAGAGATCGTCATTGTGCCATACGATGACGGCACGAGCGCAGCTTGGCTAAAGGGCCAGGCAAGTGTATTGTCATTGGTGATAATGAAGTTGGTGAGTGCGTCCTCTGTGACCATTTCGCCAAGATCGACGGCTGGCTGCTGGCGCTCGGCAATCGTGGCAGCAACAGAGCGCTGCGCAGCGTCGATAACGGTACGGAGGTGCACAGTATTACCGCCAACGAGGTCGCGCAGGGTGATGGCCACGCCCGTCTGCTTGTTGAATGTCCAAAATCGGGTGAAGCTGGCGGGGTGAGCGCCGTGGGTGTCTTGGTTAGCCTGGATAATAACAGATAGAGCAGTATTGGTATTGTGGGTAATTTGGTAGCTAATTGCCTCAGTCATTGGTCGATGGAAGGTGCGGCCGGCCGCGACGCTTTGGCGAAACTCGTGGTCGAGCTGATCGATGGCGCTGGCGATGGTGGTATCGATTGTGCGATTGCCCGTCAATGGATATTCAAGCGAGACCTTTTCTTTATTAGAAGTGCGGCTGACCAGCTTCGAGCGAATGCCTTGGTAGCGCGAATCGACGAAGGAGTATTTCTCATCTGTTTTATCGGTTGTGCGCGTAGTCGGTGGGGGAGACTGCGGTGCAGCAGGCCGCACCACGTGAACGATAATAAGGGTAACAACGAGGCCACATAATGCACAGGCAAGTAGCGCAAGCAAGATAACCATGCGCCGCCGCGCTTGCGTGCAGCGCTGTTGGTGTCGCTGCAAACGCGATGCTGGTGAGGGAGATTGACGCTCCATACCGCTAGTATAGCAAAATAATGAGCATAAGCGCCATAGATATGATGATTATGCTCACACCTATTGCACCAGCGCAGCCTATGGTATAATTTAGGCAGAATATGGGACCACAACAGCCGCGATTCAATAGTTTTCCTGAGCAGCCTCGGGCAAACAACCAGAATATCTACCGTTCGCCAGCGCCTCAGGCGCATGAGCGGCTTCCTGCGCTCATGCCCGAGCGTCGGAGCGAGCAACAGCCCGCTGACACGCATGAAATGATGCCAATGATCCCGCAGCAGAGCCTCACACTGCCAGCTCTTCCTACCACGGTTATTGCTGCGCCACAGCCCGACCCAGATACAACCGTCACGGCTGCTCCTGCAACTGCTGCAGACGAAGATCTGATCGAGAAAGATTGGGTTATCAAGCTCAAGCAGATCATTAAGGACACTCAAGACGACCCCTATCAGCGCGAGCAGCAGGTCAGTGCTCTGCAGCGCGACTATATCTACAAACGCTATGGGCGCAAAATTGGCGCAACGGAGAACTAGATGAATACCGTCACCACTTTCATTATTGTTTTTGGCTCGGCTGGCCTTATTCTTATCATCTTGTTTGTTGCCTTCATCGTCTATCGCAATAGCATGCGCGAGGCCAAGAACTACGAGCGCGGTCTCAAGATGGTGCCGATTCTCATCCACTTGCCGCCCGCTAGTGATGATATCGACGGTGGTGGGCGCGACAAGCGTGACCTCACAGAAGAGGTGCTATCGCAGGCCCAAGTGATGTATAACATCATTGCGAGTACCAGCACCAAGGGCTTTATGAGCCGGATCTATGGGCAGCGTCATGTGTCGTTTGAGATTGTGGCGCGTGAGGGGCTGGTGTATTACTATGCAGTGGTGCCAACAGTGCTGACGGACACAGTGCGCCAGGCAATTGCTGCAGCTTACCCATCGGCGCGGCTAGAGGAGGTGTCGGAGCACTCAGTGTTTAGCAAGGTAGGCAAGGCGAGTGGGACGATTGGTGGTGAGTTTACTCTCCGTAAAGAATTTATTTATCCAATTTCCACCTATATGGAATCTAAGCGTGATGCGTCGCGGGCGCTGCTTAATGCAGTGTCTTCGGCTGGGCGCGAGGATGGGGTGGGAATCCAATTTTTGATCCGCCCAGCGTATGAGAAGTGGACAAAGCGCTCTATCTCGGCTGCCGAGCAGATCGTCAAGAACAAGGGTGAGAAAAAGAGTAGTGGCGGCAGTGGTCTCTCGGCGCGTGATGTTATGCAGGCACTATGGAAGCCGCCCGAGGCGAGTGACAAGAAGGAATTCCAAGCTGAGAAGCCGCTCAGTGCGGTGGAGCAGGCTAAGGTTGATGCTATCCAAGAGAAGATTCGCTACCCTGGCTATGAGGTAATGATCCGCGTGGTGGTGTCGTCCAATACGGCGGCGCGCTCGCAGGTGCTACTCAAGAATATTGTGGCGGCGTTTGCACTGTTTGATTCGCCGAGTTTTAACGGCTTTAAGTTTCATCTTACTAAGAATGTCGATGAGCTCGCGACAGCCTTTATCTTCCGATTTTTCCCGCAGGCAAATAGCCGCGATATTCTCAACTCAGTCGAGCTTGCAACCCTCTTCCATTTGCCAGACCAAAATAGCATTCCTACCTCGCAAGTCAAGCGCCAGATGAGCAAGCAAGTCGACGGCCCAACAGAGGTGATGGAGACGGGGCTGCTGCTCGGTTACAATGAGTTCCGCGGCGTACGTAAGCCGATTCGCCTGGCAGATAAAGACCGTCGGCGTCACATCCACATCATTGGTCAGACGGGTGTAGGTAAGTCGGTCTTGCAAGAGAACTTAGCCTACCAGGATATGCTGGCGGGGCGGGGTTTTGCTTTGGTTGATCCGCACGGTGACCTGGCTGAGGCGTTGCTTGCTAAAGTACCACGTGATCGGGTAGAGGATATTGTCTACTTCGACCCAGGTGATATGAGCAACCCGATTGGTCTTAATATGTTTGAGTTCGACCACCCCGACCAAAAGGACTTCTTGGTGCAGGAGGCGATCAACATGCTGTATGGCTTGTATGACCCAGGCCACACCGGTATCGTTGGGCCACGCCTCGAGCACATCTTCCGTAACTGTGCGTTGCTGCTGATGGCTGATCCTGCAGGCGGGACGTTCGTCGATGTACCAAAGCTGCTGGTGGATGAGCAATTTCGTAATGCTAAGCTCAAATACGTGACGGACCGGCAGGTGCTCGACTTTTGGACGAAGGAGTTCCCAGCCTCGCAGCGCTCTAATGAAGCTGGTGACCTGATTAGCTGGGTGATCTCCAAGTTCGGTCCATTTATTAGCAACGATGCGATGCGTAATATTATTGGTCAAACCAAGAGTGGCTTCAACTTCCCTGAGATTATGAATAACAACAAGATTTTGCTTGTTAACCTCTCCAAAGGTAAGATGGGTGATCTCAACTCGAAGCTGCTTGGTATTATCTTCGTCATGAAGTTCCAGGCGGCTGCGATGGCTCGGGCTAATATCCCCGAGCACGAGCGCAAGGACTTTACACTCTACGTTGACGAGTTTCAGAACTTTGCCACCGATAGCTTTGAGACGATCCTCAGTGAGGCACGTAAGTATCGCTTGAGTTTGGTCTTGGCCAACCAGTTTATGACGCAGCTCAAGGAAGAACTGCGCGAGGCTATCCTTGGTAACGTTGGTACAACCATCACCGGCCGAATTGGTACAACTGATGCTGAGATTATGGTTAAGCGCTATACCCCTGTCTTTACTGCTGAGGACTTGACCAAACTGCCAAACTTCGAGTCCGTCTGTGTGGCGCAGATTAATGGCACACCATCGGCACCATTTAGCATGGCGTGGATTCCGCCAATGGGCGAGCCAAACCAGCAATTGAGCGGTGCTCTCAAGAAACTCTCGGCCGCGAAGTACGGCCGGCCGCGTGACCAAGTTGAGCGCGATATAGCTGCCCGCATTAGTGTGCAGCAGCCCAGCCAGCCAGCAGCCGGAGCAGGGCGTCCAGGAGGCGCGGCTGGAGCTGGTGGTGGGTCGTCCTTCCTCGATGAATGGCTTGCAAAGCGTAAGCAGATGAATGCAAAGAAACCGCAATCGGCGGCAGCACCATCGAGCGCACAAGCCTCTCGGCCCGGTAGCCCAGCTGCTCAACCACCACGGCCACAAACCACACCAGCTTCCTCAGCTCAGCCATTGCGTGCCCAGCCAGCCATGCCGCCAGCTTCTTCATCCTCTCAAGCACCACGACCACAGCCAGCTAGCGCTCCTCGCACTATGCCAAATCCAAGCGCGTCATCTCCATCGTCGGCTGATCGGCCTGCTTCACCACCGTCACCAGCGGTGCAAGATGCGCTTGATAGAGCACGTCATGCTGCGCGGCCCAATATCCTTGGTGGCCAGCCGGCCGAGGCGCGTGCTCAGTCTACTCCACCAGTCGCACCGTCATCCGCTCCCGAGCCAGCTATGCCATCGCCAGAAGAGCTAGAGCGCGAAGCCCTGCGCCGTCAAGGCACTCTCAACACGCATGGCGACCTGAGCGGTGAGCCACAGGAAGTGTCGATCAAGCTGCATTGATAAGCACTTAATACAGGTGATAGAGAACACAAGCGGCAAGTACGATATTTTTCGACGTTCGTTACCATGTGTATTATACTAAGTCTATGAAAACCCACTACAACTTACTGGAACTAAGCCAAGGTTGGCGGTATGTTGGCGACGATTGGGAACTGGATTCTGATAACACAACCTGCCGAAACAAACTCACGTCTGCGACGACAATGTTCGGCGCCGACGACACATGCCCCTGGTGTATTGAACTCGGAGTAGAACGGACACTTCCGCGTGAGGCGGGCGTGCCCACTCCTTACCCTATAGAAGGCGGTCGTTACGTCCTTACCGTTTGTTCACCCTCGTTCGTTAATGATCCGCGTGGCACGTGGTACTTTGAAGATGACGACGAGGAAGGTGATGACGAAGTAAAACCTCTGATTATGAATACGCTTGACTACGACGCCATCACTGAGTTTGTTGAAACAAAATTAAAGGAGTATACGTTCACATCCACACCTGACGATCCGTATGGAGACGATGTCGAATTTCGTAATGTCACGAAGCATTGGCTTTATGATGCCGACTGGGACGATTACCACTAATGGATTTTCGCTATTTTCATTCGCATGTAGTGATAGTAGCTGAGGGATCTGAGAGTGGGTAACGGAAAGGGTTACTTGTTGTCTGTTTGCTCTAAGGATGAGTTATTTCGCTCCAGTGACCTCAGTAGTGGGCCTTATGAATTGTTAATTTATACTAGGTCTATTCAACTAAGATATCAATATGATATACAATGAATTAATCAAATAATCTTAAATACGTTATGGAGCACCTATGGCAATAAAAATAGATGGAGATATCAATCAGTACATCAAACTAGTCGGACAGAGCGGAGAGACAGTCAAGGCGGAAGTGCAACACATTGTCGACACGTCAGGCTGTACTCTAAGCATACGAGAAGTCGACGAAGATTTCCTCGGCTACGGCTCAACTGAGTCATATTGGTCGCTACATGCTGCAGGATTAGAATTTCACTGGAAGAATGATCTACTGAGTGCTGCTACACTATTCACTCAAGAACAGCTGTTCGGCAAATATAGTCCATATTCCCAGCCTCTATTTGACAATTTTTCCAACACTGCCACGCGAGATGAGATTATTCAGCATCTTGGCAAGCCTGCGAGAGAGGGGAAATGGAAACAGTCTTGGATTCGCTACAATAATCCAAATGGCACTTGGATTAACTTTGAGTTCGACGGCACACTGCATTTGCGCATGGTGATGGTTTGCATGCCTGTCGGCTAGCCGATTCAGTTCTCTTCTTCCAAGGTGCCGAGTAGGTTCTCAAGGTCTTCGTTACTAAAATAGTGGTATCGTTCACTCACAGCATACACAGCCACTGTCGTTCAAGTGCTCCTTTCTAGCCTGAGTGATCTTCCTCTAAAACAGTGGAGTTTGATCAATAGAGCACTATTTTACATGAGAAGTGTAAGCTATAGGTATTTGAATCATGTTGTTGAGCGAGTAGTGATTTACAGAAGTAAGCTACACATTCCGCCGACCAAGCATCATCATGCGCACAAAGTCGAAGGCGAGGCCACAGAGCCAGCCGAGGGCGAAGGCGGCGATAGATTCGGCACCGGAGAGTGGGTAGCCGTTGAAGCGGGCGATGAGGTAGATGGCTAGGGTGAGCACGAAGGCGGCAACGGCGCCAGAGAGTAGGGCGTTGGGCCGAGCAACGGTGTTGCCAGTGACTTCGCTTGCTTTCTCGATGGCTGGGTTGTGGATGACTTTGCTAAAGGCGCGGCTTGAGGGCGAGAGCTGGGATTGGACGGCTGCCATGGTTTTGTCGAAGCGTTCTTGCTGGGCAGCCGGGCTGGTTTGGCGTTGGCGCTCGGCGCGCTGTTGTTCGCGGGTTTCGTGCTGGCGACGCTGGGCTTCGACAGTGGCTCGTTCTTGCTCGGCAGCTTGCTCGTAGACTTGCTCGGCTTCGTGGCGAGCGGCCCTAAGGGTTTCGCGTCGCTTACGCGTTTCGCCCTGGAGGCTGGGGTGTTCAAGCTGGCGGTGTTCGCCAGATTGGCGCAGGGCAGTCAGCTGTTCGGCGCGTGATTGCTCGATGGTTTGCTCGGTGCGGTGCTCGGGTTGGCGTTTGGTGGTAAATCGTTCTGCCATTGGTTTCTCCTTAGTTAGATTGTTCCGGCGTTAAAGTTGCGGCGCACGAGGCGGATCTCGGTGCTGAGTTGGCGTGAGCGAGCGTAGAAGAAGACCACGACTGCAAGGACGATGCCAGCAAAGATGATATTTTCGCTGCTACCAGTGTGAGGTAGCTCGGTTACGACTTGCTCGACGACGCGCTTCTCAGCAGGGCAATCTACCTTGGTGCTGAGTGTATTGCCAAAGGTATTGTCGATGCGGCAATCGTAGGAGGTTGCGTTGCTGGTACCAGTGCCCATCGAAGGAATCTGGTCTTTGAGCTGGACGGTAAATTGCCGCTCTTGGCTCTCGCCTGGCTTGATCTCCACAGCTGGCCAGCTGAGGATGGTTGCATCGATGCTGGCGCTTTGATTGGTGTCTTTGGCAAGTGTGCCGCCACCAGCGTCGACAACTGTAGCGTATTGGAGCACGTCACTGAGGTTGTCGCTAAAGGTGAATTTCTCGGCATTGAGGCCTTTGTTGGTGACGCTGAGCTTGTAGGTAATGCGATCGTGGGCTTTGGCGGTGACGGTGGTTGTCTCAGCACTGTTTTGGGTGAGATTGTGGCCACTCTTGGTCTGGACGAATTTGGCAGTACAGGTCTTGTCCTCTAACCAGAGGGTGTTGTTGCCTGGGCAAGGCTGGCAGCGAGCATCATCTTTGAGCAGGGTAGGATTGACCGGGCAGCGGGCGGGTGCAGCGATGACGAAGGTTTTGGCACAGGCCTCGCTGGTGCGATCGCCCAGAGAGGTTTTGACAGTGAGGACAACGCGGTACGAACCGGGCGTTTTCTCGCTGTAGCTGACGGTAGGCGTACTGCTCTCGAGTGTTTTGGCGAGCTTGCCATCGCGGTAGACCTGGAAGACATAGCCGGTGATGGTAGCGCCATGCTGGGCAGATGCTGCAGCGGTGAATTGGTAGGTGGTGTCATTCTTGTTGATAACAAGGCCGCTACAGCTTGCCACTGGCGTTGGTTTGACGACGGATGGTGGCGTGCTGCAGTTTGGATAGGTACCGACCTGGCCGGGTGGGCAAACAGGTGCGGGTGGCACTGTCTGAGTAATGAGGTTGCCGCAGTTGAGCATAATGGCGAACCAGCCAAACTTCGCTGAGTGGCCAACGAATGCCCGGTAGGTGAAATTCCCCCATAAGTGGTGTGGTCGGTAGTAGAAGTTGCGCATTCCACCTTGCGCTGCCTTCACAGAGTACACGCCTTCGCCCTGAGCGGCACTAAAGTGCGGTGTCATCCCCCACGAGTAGGTGCTCTCGGTGCTGCGCCGGGTCTCCAGGCGAGTTGTCGCTTGCTGCAGCTCGGCACGGGTAATGCCGATGGTGCTGTAGAGGTCACGGATGTTGTTGGTGTTGGCGTCGTAGTGTGCCATCAGCTGCGAGCCGTTGCTAATCCCACCGTAGATCATATCGCTTGGGTCGGCGGCGTTAGCCGATTCTGGTGGTGCAAGCAGTGTAAAAGACTGCACGACGAGCGCCAGCGCGGTAAATATCAGCCCCAAGCGACGCGTTGCTTCTTCCTTGCGCAAACGCTTCGCATAGAAGCCCAGCTGGCCGACGATCGCCGGGCTGAGCGATAAGTTTGATACGAGTTTCCGAAACATGATGTACCCCCATAGACCATCGATGTTAGCTAAATGTTCTATGTATATTCTAGCAATGTGTTGCACGAAATGCAATTGTTTATTGGTTGTGCTTACTGATATATGATGCAGAACCTGTGATACAGCTCGTCTTATTTGACAATAAGCTCCAATTTAGAGAATAATATGGAGTATGGCTCGCTCTGCTCGCTCACACCATCCCGATGACTTTGCACTCGATATTGCGCATGATGAGCTCGATCTCTTTCGCTGGTTTCTCTTGGTGTATCTGCTGGGCAAGCCGATTCAATCACCGGTGGCGGTGCAGACCTGGCGTCTCTTAGTGGAGCACCAACTCGACACGCCGTGGGCACTGCTTGCAGTGGAACGGAGGCGTCTCGTGCGGTTGCTAGACGAGGGTAAATACACGCGCTACGATGAGAAAACAGCAACGGCGCTGCGACTCTGTGCACAGCAGCTGATTGACTGGTATGATGGCTCGCTGATGCTACTGATAGAGAGTAGCCGGAGCGAAGTAGAGTGCGCCAAACGCTTGCAAAAATTCTATGGCGTCGGGCCAAAGACGGCGGAGATTTTCTTACGTGGCGTAGAGGAGCTATTTGCTCGGCGTGTGGAGTGAAGAGATAGCAAAAAAATACCATAGGTAAGGAGGAGTAATGCCTTATAAATTTCGAAAAATAGCACATGCAGTAGCACGATGGAGTCAGCAGCACTGGCGAGGGTTGACAGTAATTGTAGTGATTATAATGGGGTTG
The DNA here is from genome assembly GCA_963519835.1 of uncultured Candidatus Saccharibacteria bacterium. Taxonomy (GTDB): domain Bacteria; phylum Patescibacteriota; class Saccharimonadia; order Saccharimonadales; family Saccharimonadaceae; genus Saccharimonas. The sequence continues at coordinate 136,699 of CAUQNE010000002.1, read as the reverse complement.
TGGCTCAATAATACGAGTCTCTTTGTGCCAACGCAGCATCCACGGATACTCGCTCACCGAGGTCTTGCGCAGACCTTTGACTACAGCAAAGTTGGTAATGACACCAATACTGCGGCCATTATAGATAAGCCCGAGCACCCCTATCTTGAGAATACGATCCCATCTATGCGCGCTGCCTTTGATCATGGTGCGGATGTGGTGGAGCTTGACCTCAAGCTTACGAAAGATCAGCAATTAGCGGTCTTCCATGATGCAACGCTGGAATACCGCACAGAGGCCAAGGGCGAGATTGGCAATTACACGATGGCTGAGCTCAAGCAGCTCGACATTGGTTATGGCTACACAGCGGATGGTGGCAAAACCTTTCCATTCCGCGGCAAAGGAGTGGGCTTGATGCCCACGTTAGATGAGGTGCTAGCGGCCTTTCCGCACAAAGATCTTCTTTTGCATGTTAAGGATGGCAACCACCAGACATACGAAGTGTTGTGGGGAAAGCTCCGAGCAATGACCCCTGAACGCTTCAATCAGATGACGGTCTACGGCAACGATGATGGCATTGCCTGGCTGCGCCAACAAAGCGCGACGCTGCGTCTCTGTTCCAAGGCAATGATGAAGGCCGGATTGCTGCGTTACTTGGCGGTTGGCTGGACGGGTTATGTGCCGCATGAACTGCACAATATGGAGCTGCACATTCCGCGGCGCTATGCACCACTGCTATGGGGCTGGCCAGGTAAGTTTGTTGACCGGATGGCGGCGGTAAACACGCGAGTAATGTTGGTCGAAGGCGATGGACAGTGGTCAGCTGGGTTTGATACAGCGGAGAGCGTGACGCAGATACCGCCACAGTTTGGCGGGTATGTCTGGACGAACCGGATTGACCGGGTGCAGCCAGTGCTGGCGCGGCGGCGCTGAGTTTTATACACTTGAGTGAAATGAGCTAGGATAGGTGACAGACGCGCGCGTCTTGTTCTTGAGTAGTATACTAAACGAATCATTATTGTAATTCATTTACATTAGTTGTAATCTATGCGATAATGTTGACGAAGGAGAAGTATAATGCAAACACAATTTGATGCACTGATTATTGGTTTTGGTAAGGCAGGCAAAACGCTGGCGGTAGCGTTAGCCGGGGCGGGCCAGCGGGTAGCGCTGGTGGAGCAATCGCCGCAGATGTATGGCGGGACATGCATTAATATTGCGTGTATTCCGACCAAAACGCTGGTGAGTGCGGCAGCAGCTGGCCGGTCGATCGACGAAGCGTTTGCCCGCAAAACAGCAGTCGTAACGAAGCTCAATAGCAAGAACTACCACATGCTCGCGGATAACCCGGGCGTGATGGTCATTGATGGCACCGCGTCGTTTGTTGACGCGCACACGGTGAGCGTCCAGGCGGGTGAGCAGCGCATTGAGCTGCAGGCAGAACGGTTGTTCATTAATACTGGTGCAGTGCCGGTGATGCCAGCGATTGCCGGCCTTGAGCAATCGGCCCATGTCTATACCAGTACAGAGGTACTTAACCAGCAGCTGAAGCCACGGCGGCTAGCGGTGATTGGGGCTGGGCCGATTGGCCTCGAGTTCGCCTCGACTTATGCAGCCCTTGGCACAGAGGTCACGCTCTACCATCGCCGAGCACAGTTGCTTCCGCACGAAGAGCCATCTGTCGCGCAGGCAGTTGCTCAGGCTCTGGAGGAGCAGGGCATAACACTGGTGCTTGCATCAGACATACAGCAGGTGCGTGATACAGACCACGGCGTTGCTGTGATGAGTGGCAGTGATGAGCAAGTATATGATGCCGTGCTCGTGGCGGCTGGTCGCCAGCCCAATACAAGCCAGCTTGGCCTCGCCGCCGCTGGTGTGAAGACTGACGAGCGCGGTGCGATCATCGTTAATGACCAATTGCAGACCACTCAGCCGCACATTTGGGCGCTCGGCGATGTCAATGGTGGGCCGCAGTATACCTATGTGTCGCTCGACGACTTTCGTATCGTAAAGAGCCAGCTCCTTGGTGATGGTAGCTATACGCGGGCGCAGCGTGCAGTATTGCCTCATGTGATATTTATGCAGACACCACTGGCGCGCGTTGGCCTGACCGAAGTAGCAGCCCGCGCGCAGTATGGCGATGATGTGAAGGTTAAAGAGCTCCCAGCTATGGCCGTGCCGCGCATGCATGTTGATAATAAAACAACGGGTCTACTCAAAACAGTGGTCCAGCCATCAACAGGCCACATTCTTGGCGCGACGCTCTTTTGCCAGCAGGCGCCGGAGGTGATTAATACTATCAAGACAGCAATGGATGCTGGTTTGCCCTACACCACGCTGCGCGACCAGATCTTTACTCACCCGACGGTGAGTGAGGCGTTGAATGATTTGTTTGCGCTGTAAGTATTGTGTTAGCAAGGTGATAGATAGTGTATTGTGTAGAGTAGCAGACTGTTTTATAATAAAAATACTATGAACAAAAGACCTCCGCTCACCGACAAACCACCAGTACAACCAGAAGATGATCGTGTCGATACTAGCGAGATTAAGCTAAGTCCTGAGGAGTGTGAGATTATTCGAAGGTTTCGACTTGGTGAGGTAGCGATCGTAGACACAAAGACTACAGAGCTTGTAAGCGCCGAAGATGCATTGAAGGCGTTCTTTGGATCTCGCACAGAGAGCCGCACGCCACGCTCAATAGTAGAGGAAAGTAATCCTGGCCATATAGCATTTCTCACTAGACTGTCAGAGCTCGAGGATCTTGATGAAGTATGTCGAATCATTGATGCACGCCTACGCGCAGAACGTAAAGCTCATTGTGGACAAGCCTATGTTTAAGGATATATCTGAGACTAGCTACTCTGCTATTTAATATTAAAATATAGTGTCGCTAGCTAGTGCTGCTACGCTGCCCGAAACTCATACACAAACGCACCTGTCCTTTGTGAGAGGCAGATGATGTCTAGGTCTGGTGAGCTGTGCTTGTCTGGGAGTGTTTGACCAAGATAATGGAAGCGAATAATACACGAGCTATCTGGCGTAGTGGCTGAGTTTAGCAGGGTATGTGCTGTGCCAGACACCTTTTCTGAAGAATCAAGTGGCAATGTGCGCCCAAGCCGCGAATATGCCATCCACCCCGTGCAGCCAAATTTGCAATCGCGAAATGGCTGGCTAGCGAGCAGACGCTGGCGTGCGGCGTGGTCGGTGATAGTGCCGATGACGATGCCGCCTGGCCCATCAATATTAATAAATTCACCGCGGCTCAGAGTAATGTTGAGCGACTGCGTGGCCTCGCTTTTCACTCGCTGCGCGAGCTCCTTTGTCGCATTCGTCCAGAGTGGCTCGGGCCGCACTGTGTGCAGGACAGCGCTCATACCAACGCCTACCACGATGAGCAGAATTATCACCACAAGCGGCAGCCATAGATGGCGGAGAAGAGCAGAGAGGTTAGTGAGTGCGCTACGCATATATTTCATGCATATAGTATATATCAGGTGCTGTATGCTTGCAATGAGAGCAAAACGATGTAATAGCTAAAGATATGTTGTCGCGCTGCGTGCGCTATTTTGTGCCAGCAAGGTAGATTTCTTGCACCTGGGCATCATTAAGTGCGGTGGTGTGGACAGCCCCAAACTGCATCATGCCAGTGAAGAATGTGTTTGTGCTGTTAATAGGTGTGTCATCGCCATTACGCCACTCGCTAAAGCGCCCACAGCCAAACTTCCAGTAACCGCGGAAGTTTTGGCCTTGTGTGACACTCGGGTCATGAGCAACCAGTGCGCCATCGGCATAGAGCCGTATGCCTTGTGGTGAGAGTGAGGCAGCAACGTGGTGCCATTTGCCATCGGCGTAGTTTTTGCCGGCTGGCGAGAAGACAGAGCGTGTGGCATTGGGCCACACCGCAAAGGCAATGCGCCCTTGCTTGTCGAGAAAGAGGACGCGGTCTAAGCTTGCGTCGGCACCATTGTCTGGTGTACTAGCAAAGCCGGCGATGCGCCCATTATTGAGCCCATATTGATTGGTATTGAACCAAACAGAGAGAGTAAAAGGGTTGGGGTTATCGACAAGTGTGGGGTAGGCAAGGCAGGTATCTTTGAAGAGGGTGCTGCGCACACGGTCGCGGCGGCAAGCGTATGATTGTGAACCATGAGCAGCGGCCGTGCGCGTGAGCCAGGCACCCTTATTGTTATTACCAGATAGGTCGCGCTCGGTAGTGCCAGTATCGAAGAATGTCATGCCGTAGATGAAGAGCGCTTGCGAGGGGGCAGTGAGCTTGGTGGCATCAGTGCAGTTGTAGAGCACTGGGCGCGCAGTATTAGCACTGTTGCGGATCGTACCAGAAAACGCCCCGCTCGTTAGATAAAAATTATGAAAGATAATGAAGCATATCCCTACCAGGGTAATAATTGCTGCGACGATGACAGAAGTGATGGGTAGTGGCTGCGGTGAGCTATCTGCCGTAGTAGGCCGAGATAGCTGGCGAAGGCCGTAGAGCATGAGCCCAAAGGGGATAAGACAAATGAACAGAATGCACAGGATAACCCATGCTGTGTAATGAATCGTTGGCATGAAAAAATACTGCCCATGGCTATTTTGCACCGAGACGGTAATGGTAGCATCTTGGCCGGGGTAGAGCACTGTACCAACTGCGTCGATTGGGAAAACGCCAGTATTGACGATGTGCATAAGGGCGCCTTTGTCTGAAGGGAGAACGCTGAGCACACTAAAGTTAATCCACGGATGAAACCACAGTGATACAGCGCAGAGCACTAGTGTCATGCCAATAATCCGATAATACCAGCGCCACGTTGGGCGAGCTCGGCGGGTGGCTAGATGGATGATGAGCCAGCCGACCACCACCCATGGCGCCATCAGCCATACCCAGCCAAGCCATGGGTTGATGAAAATTGCTTTGCCAATGACGGCACTGTGCTCGATGGGCAGCGGATCAGCCGCGTGGTTGAGGTCGCCCTTGGTGAGGATACGCTGGTTGGCGATAGATTGAATCCGATGGGTGTACGTCCGGCCGTGGCGCCGGAAGGTGATGATGTCGCCAGGGTGGTAGCTGCTGGCTTGCTGGGTGACAACGAGCGAGCCAACTGGTGCGGCTGTGGCCATGCTCGGTGTTGTGACGAAAAAGATACGCATGCCAAGTGCCATCATCACGGCAACGAAGCCTCCAAGACAGAGGCTCAGGATGGTGATGATAATAATTCGTTGCCGAGGCATGCGTATCGTCCTACTCCAGAGGAATTACGCGCCAAATGTCCACGTCAGTGGTTGCGAGACCTGCAAGCCTTGGTAGGTTGGGCCAGCACTGGCGTCGAGTGATACCTCAAAGGTGATCGGCACACTCTCACCAGCATTGATGGTTGCTTTGCTGAGCTTGGCGAGCAGGTCAATAGCACCGCCTGCTTGCAATTGTGCGGCAGTGCCCGTAAAGAATGTGCTGCTGCCTGATTTGATAGCTACCTTGACTTTGCTACACAAGTCTGTTGCCGAACCCGCCATTGAAGCACCAGCGACCGATGATTGGCTGCATGTGCCAGGGTTGAGGCTAAAGGATGTTGCGGCTACGCTTCCGGTGTTTTGCAGGGTAATGTTGGTTGTTTGGGCTGGCCCACCAGCAACAAGTGGTGTGCTTGTACCACCATATTTGTTAATAGTAGAGCAGGTCGCAGAGTTGGTCGTTGCACCAGCGCTATCTGTGCTGTTGCAGGTGTAGGTGCCTGATGTTTCCTTCATGGTGAGTGTACCGGTTGAGGCACTGTTAATGGTGTTTTGGATGCTTGCCGCAAAGCCTGCAAAGGTTGGCGTAAAGGTAAAGGCGACCAGCAGTGCACCCACAATCCCCGTTGAGATAAGGCCAATCCGCTTTTTGCCCTGGCCAGTTTGAGTTGCAATCATAAAAATCCCCCTTATGGTTATATTAGCTATCAGTGTATCAGAAGCATGAGCGTTATACAAGACGGTAGATCGCTGATTGTTGTATATACTGTGATATTAGCCACCCCTCCTTTGGGGTAATATAAGGATTGATTGAGTATTTTCTACGGATTGGTCTCTTCCGTGGATGCCAAAAGCCTGATGAAGGAGGCAACAAATTTTTCTCGATGTATAGCAGAGCAGCGAGAGAAAGATTACTGCACCAGATCGTGCTCGTATGGATATGGCATGGCTGTACCTCTGTTTTTACTATAGGCTAATGCGAGAGAGATGGTTGCTATACACCGCATTACCAGTCTCGCTGCGCAGCCGTTTCCAAACCTGCTATAATAGAATATGAGTAGAAAGTAAAGAGGCGTTATCGTCCAGGATAGCGCGAGCGGAGGTCGGAGCGATATGGCAATCAGTCAGGCGAAACTAATTCAGGCAGCGCGGCGGGTCTTTGCCCAGGATGGCTACAAGGCGGCATCGATCGTGGAGATTGCTCAGGTGGCAGGTATTGCGGTTGGCGGCGTGTATTTGCTTTATCCGTCTAAATTAGAGCTCTTCCTTGCGGTGTATCGTGCGGAGGACGAAAAGACAAAGAACCGGATTGTTGGGCGGATCGATTGGTCGCAGCCCCGGGCGGCTTTTGCGGCCTATCTACGTGCCACAACACAAGCAACGCGGCGTAATAAAATCCTCGCCGAGTGGCAGAGTGATGTGCCTGGCGAGCAGGTGCGTCAAGCTTACCATGATGATGCGAAGCAAGCAGGAGCGGGCAATAGCCTGGCACTGCGTGGTGAGTTCTTCGCTGAGCAGGTGCAGCAGTGGCGGCGCGATGGCATACTGCAGCCAGGCGCGACCGACCAGATAATTAGCGAACTCTTTACGGCAATGGCGGCAATCGACGCACTGGAGGGTATCGCACCAAAGACGATGAAGTTTATTGTTGATGCGGTGCTTGAGCAGCTGTTTGTCAGTGAATAGTCGTCGCCATACGTCGCTATAAAATAGTGAACGGTGCAAAACACAGAAGCAAATCTGTCGTATTATTTGTAATTATCACCGCTTCATCGTATACTTATCACTAGTATGTTGCAATATCTTCGTTCGAGTGAGGCAGATCAGACGATTACGCCGCGCGATGCGCTGCGGGTTGGGTCGTGGCTGCGCTGCGAGAAGCCCAGCAGTGAGGAGATCGACAAGCTCCTGGCGCTTGGTATGGACGAAAACATCATCAAAGATGCGCTGGACCCACACGAGGTGCCGCGGGTTGATTTTGAGGATGAGTGGACGTATCTGATTGCTCGCTTGCCTGATACGGACGATGACTTTAACGACTTTACGACGCCGATATTGTTTGGCATTCACAAAAACTACGTGGTAACGCTCTCGCGCGATAGCCTGGGTCGGCTCTGGCAGCCTTTCGTCGACAAGACGCGGATGAATACGGCACGGCGGATTGAGCTGGTGGTGGCAATGATCGAAGCAGTGTCGCTGCAGTACCAGCGGCGAGTGGCAACGATCAACCGACAGATGCGAGCAGCAACGGACGACCTCCATACGCTGCGGGCGCGCGATATCGTGACGCTGACCGAGTATGAGCGCAAGCTCAACGACTATCTCAATGCACTGGTGCCAATGAACTGGGCGATTGAGCGCTTGATGGCAAACCGCAGCCTCCGCCTCAAAGAGGACGATAAGGATGATGTGGAGGATATCTCGATTGACTTGGAGCAGGTAATTGCCCGTTGTAAGTCACTTCTGCGCACCATCACCAATGTGCGCGATAGCTACCGCGCCGTGATGGACACGCGCCTGAATGAGACAATTCGCTTACTAACGGTGATCACGGTGGCGCTGACCATCCCAACAATGATCGCTGGGCTCTATGGTATGAATGTGCCTGTGCCCGGGGCGGACGACCCAACGATGTTTTGGAAGATTACCACCGTGAGTGTGATAGCCGCCATGGCAACCGGGTATTATTTCTTGCGCCGCCGGCGGTAGGAGTTATTGCACCCCACCTGCCTTGAGTAATGTCTTTAGCCCGTGCTCGCCGCCACCAAAGCCGCTGGTGGTGTAGTCGTTGACGATCATATAGGGGAGGCCAGTGACGCCGAGCTTGAGAGCGCGGCTGGTGTTTGTGGCGATATCGTCTTTGTGTTTCTCGTTTGTCACGCAATCGCGGAAGGTTTCGACGTTGAGCCCGATCGCTTCGGCTGATGTTTCGAAATAGCTGACGGGGAGGAGCGGAATTTCTTTGGGTACGGCAACGCCTTTGACACCAATGCCTTTGTCGAAGTAATCAGCCTTGATGCGGGGCACAATGTGGTGCGTGTATTCCCAATATTTATGCTGGTCGGCCGCGCAAAATGCTGCTTCGGCGCCACGTTCAGTGTTAGGCACGATATCTTTGAGAACGGCAACAATCCGGTGCTCGTAGCGCAGTTTGCCAGACTTAATGTACTGCTGGAAGTCTGTGGTGTTTGTGGCAGCCTCGACCTGCGCACAAAATGAGCAGAAGTAGTCGGTGTAGTCGACAAAGACATTGGGCGCAGTGTGGCTGCCCTGCGACATAGCGCTCTGCCAGGGCTCACCTTTGCCAATGTGCTTGTTGGGTGGGCGGTTGATGAGATTGTAGGCGAAGAGGCTGATGATTGTGACAACGACAACCCCAAGCATGATATGGATCAAGCTAACCCCTGTTTGTTGTGACTGCATGATGCTCCTCCTGCTGAGCTAATGTTATGTAAATGGCGGCAATCTGGCCTGATCGATAGAGCGAAAAGAGGCTGAGCCCAAGGGCAATAATAAGCACAATGGTGCTGGCAACCATCGCGGCTGAAGCAGCGGCCGCTCCCGAGAAAAACACTGCCACGATGGGGAGAATGAGTGATGTACCACAGGGTACGCAGCCTAGACCAATCGCCGCCGCGATAGAAGCAACACCGCTGAGGCCGAGCTGCTGGGTGGTTTGCTGGTTGCGCTTGTTGTGCCGGGCGGTGAAGATAATAAGCGCGAGCGATATTCCTTGCAGCACTGAGACAAGCACAAGCAGTGCACCCGTCAGCGACGTCGCAGCCTGCCGAGCGATCTCTATAAACATTGTTCCAATCACACCAAGCTTATCAACAAGTGGCAGGCGAGACATAAGCAGCGCGCCATAGAATCCACCATTGGTCAGGAGAAAAATCAGCCAGGCAAAGCCAAGTGCGCCAACTAGCGCCCCTGCCGCATAGCGTGGCTGGCGCAGCACCTGACCAATGCCACTTAGGGCGGTGGGGATAGTATGGCGTAGCGAAGAAAGGCGATGTTTCATCAGTGTCTTTATTATACCACTGAGCGCTGCAACTTTCTGTGGTTATTCTACTAATGGCTACTCTGTGACGCCATAGCCGAGTAGGCCAGTATAGTTGCGCTGTCGGTTGGCAAAGACGCGTATTTTGTTATTCTCATTGCCGCCAACAGTGGTGAGCATGCCGTCATCATTGCGCAGGACAATGTGCGTATGGTCGCCAAAGACGGGCGAAGCGCGGTAGATTGCTACGTCGCCAGGGCGGGGCTGGTAGCCGCTATCGGCTGGCTTGAAGCGGCCTGTAGACTCGTAATACTCACGCAGCGTGAAGGTGCCTGGAATGCGCCAGCTACCAGTGTGTGGGTTCTTGAGCGGCGCACCAGCCTGCTGCATCGTCCAGCTGACGAAGTCGGCACACCATGCCTCGTGTGCTCCTTGGCTATATTTCGTACCAGCGGGCTGAGCGGCAAACTCTGCCTGGGTAAGCTGGATGACCTTGCGGCGAGTAGGGCTGAGGGCTTGCGTGTTGATCTCAGGAAACTGGGCTAGCCCTGGCGAACGATCGAGCGTGGCCACATGCGACGTACCTTGGAGCTTGTAGAGGATCTTACGCCAGCCAATCGCTGTGCCAACAATGCCGCCAATAATGAGAAGGAGGGCAAAGCAAATGGTGATGATGGTTGCTCGGTGGCTGAGAGGGAATAATTGCTTCATATGTATAGTATACACCGCATGGTGATGAGATGCTTGTTGGTTAATTGCTGTTTGGATGGTAGTAGGGGCGTTTTGGGCTGTGAATTTATTTTGTTGAATAGCCGCATACCATAGCTGCAAAATTGCCGAGTGCCTTGCCGACATCTTTCCATTGGCGACACCAAAACAGGTCGTGTGCGGTAATAAGCAGCGCTGTACCGATGATAATAAGTAGCACAGCTAAGGTATACCCTGCGAGAGATGACTGACTGATGAATAGCTGCAGCGCATAGTAGCCTGCCGCAAGTGCGAGACCAAAGATGATGAGACTGAGGAGTTTGAAGAGGTAACGCATGGTGATTTGATTATGGTACGATAGCAAAAATATGTCAACGACAGATATAGTATTTGACACAATAATAGTATCGCTCTATAGTTATGCATATGTTTCAACCACCTCGCCCCCTCCTATATAACACAGCGCCACTAACAAGCCAGCAGCTCAAAGAACTCCTCAAGGAGTATGTTCAGCACTATCGCGAGCTGCTATGTACGCCCGATACTATTAAGCAATTACTCAGGCCACATTCGTATAGCGATGCAGAGGCAGATGAGGTTGTGGATGCTGTCGTTGACATTGTCAATATGTGGGGATATTACTTCTACCAGCCAACTGGCAAGACAGCTGCAAATCAGGAGAAAAAGCGTTTTGCGCAGCAGTTGCTGCATGATATTCGCGCAATGGCTGACGAGATTCCTGATCTTGCGAAGGTTATGTCTGAGATTGAAGAGATGGTCTGGCAAAAGCTTGATTTAGAAGTGAACCAGCAATCAGCTGAATCCCTTGTGGCTGAGGCCGGTGATATCGATCGAAAAGAATTGTTTGATAGGTTGGTGACACACTATGTACGACTCAATGAGTATTATGATAGTGAGGGAGGAGCAACCGCTGAGCAGAAGGAGCAACTAGCCGATATTGTGCAGCATATGCGTGTTATTGCCGATACGGACGCTGATATAAAACGTGGAATATTTGCCGAGCAATTTCAGCCAACACCGTCTGAGCACAAGGAAGCGGCCGAGATCCTGTATGAAACCTTTTCTCTTATTGATCGTCTATATTATATCAGCGGTGCTGATGAAGACTTTGAGAGAGCGCTGAATTTTGCTGATTCGTGTCGCACGACGGTATATAGTACACTCATCGGATCTGTGCCAGATCTACCAAGCCTTGATGATGCAGATATCGTACCACTTTCACCAGCAGAGCTTAAGCGTGACAGAAGGGCGAGTGCCTATACCTATTATGTTGAATTTGTCATTCTCTCATTGGTGGAAGATTGTCTAAGGAGAGGCCAGCCTGGCAAGGCACGCCAGATTGAGCGTTACCTCATTAATCCGTATATGCGTGCTGTTGCGGATATACACTATGTTCTCAACCATGAAGATCCGACTGGCAAGAGGCAAAAACGCGCTGCGGCATACGTTATCGAAAGAGAGGACATAGCCTACGTAAAACATGGTGATGAGGATATCGATGATGAGATAGTCATCAATGAGCTTAATGATAGACGCCTCATTTTTGACGAGGAAATACGCCGTCGCTATATTGCATATGTACAGCAATCAGCGGCTACTGGTAAAACGGGCTTAGTACTGATTGCTGTTGGGGCACTTCAGCGATGTTGTGCATATACTAATGAAGATCGTACTGCTATCTGCCAAGCTTTTTGGGAAGAGTTGCGAAGTACACTTGACCTTACAAATATAAACCCATACCTCCCTCTATTTTTTGTTTATTCTATGCAGTTTGAGTGTATCTATACTCTATGGAAATATGACGATGCAGACAAAGTAAACGATTGGCTCAGGAAGCAATACTCGGAGAACCCTAGTTATAGTATAGCCATATGTTGCTTGAAGCATTTTATGTTTGATCCAAAAACATTTGCAACACTAGAAGATTGTATTATGAAAGATACAACAGACTATTTTCCGTCAAAATTAGGCCATGTACTCAGTCGTCTTAGATTCTATCTTTGCTCTGCGATAGAAGATGCGTTTCAGTGTGAAAAGCAGATAAAAGAATAGAGAACTGTACTGCAATAATAAAGAGCCTGAACTAGTACTATAGGAACGTTCTTAGTAAAGTGATTTTGAAAGACTGCTACACTGCGTCTTTCGCTTTCCTCTTCTCTATGCTATAGTTGAGCCCAACGGATGGTTGTTGGGGTATAACTGGGAGTGATTCAAGCAGAGGCCTGTTTAGGTGTGGGGCTCGTAGCATAAGAAAGGAGTTTTATGACTCAAACCAAACCAATCATAACGGTGGATGGCTTGACCAAAGCCTATGCCGGCACGCCGGTGGTGAATGGGATATCCTTCACGGTTCAGGCGGGCGAGATTTTTGGCTTGCTGGGGCCCAACGGCGCTGGTAAGACCACGACGCTGGAGATGCTCGAAGCGCTGCGGCCGATTGACGCTGGCCAGGCCACCATTGACGGCATTGATGTCGCCAAGCAGCCCAAGCAGATTAAGCAGATCATCGGCATTCAGCTGCAGTCGACCACCTTTTACGATAAGCTGACCCTGCGTGAGCAGCTGCGTATGTTTGCCAGCCTCTACGGCCAGCGCGTTGATGCTGATGCTTTACTGGAGAAGGTGCAGCTCAGTGCCAAGGCGGGCAGCTATGTCGAGCAGCTAAGCGGTGGGCAAAAGCAGCGCTTTGCGATTGCCGCCACGCTGGTGAACCAGCCCAAGGTGCTGTTTTTGGATGAGCCGACGACGGGCCTGGACCCGCAAGCGCGGCGCAACCTGTGGGAGCTGATCAAGACGATTCGCGATGAGGGTATTACCATTGTACTGACTACTCACTACATGGAAGAGGCCGAGCTGCTGTGCGACCGCCTGGCGATTATGGATGCGGGCAAAATTATCACCATTGATACACCGCAGCACCTTATCGAGCAGCTGCTGGCCCGCGGCTTTACCAAGCAGCAAACGGTCGAGCCCGCCAACTTAGAGGATGTATTTATTGATTTAACCGGCAAGGCCATTCGGGAGTAGATGATGCGAGTTAAGACATATTGGATTGGCGTATATGGGCAGGTGCGCGCCCTACAAAAGCGCTTTATGCGCGATGGTACGTCGCTGTTTTTTACCTTTTTGTTCCCGCTGATTTTCCTGCTGGTGTTTGGCGCGATTTTTAATAACCAAACCACCAGCTTTGATGTGGCGATTATTAACCACTCGCAGAGCGAATTTGCCAAGCAATTTGTGGCGCAAGCCAAAGCAAACAAAGATACGACGCTCAAAGTAAAGGACGTCAAGGATATGCAGGAAGCGCGCGAGAAGCTAAAGCACTCGGAGCTTAGTGGTATCATCGAGCTGCCAGCCGATTTTGGTAGTGTGACGCCAGCCCAGGCCCGCCCAAGCGGCACCCTGCGTGTGCTCTACGCCAAGGGCTCGGAGCAGTCTGGCAACACGCTAACGGCTATTATGGGGCAGATTATTGATGGCATTAACAAGGGTATGGGCCAGCCCGAGCCGCCGCTAAAGGTTGCGGGCCAGGCGGTGGGCGATGAGCAGCTCAAGACCTTCGACTATACCTTTACTGGCCTACTGGCCTTTAGCTTGCTGAGTATGGGGATCTTTGGCCTGGCTAACCAGATGCCGACGGAGAAGCAAAAAGGCTCCTACCGGCGCCTGCGGGCGTCGCCCTTTACGGCGGGGCAGCTGATCCTGGCGATGGGCATCCACTACACGATTGTATCGCTGCTGAGTGCCGCTATGATGCTGGTGGTGGGGATGAGTGTCTTCCACTTCAACATGCGTGGTGACTGGCTACTGGCCGTGCCGTTTATCACCCTGGCGGCGCTACTGATGGTGGGCTTTGGCCTGCTGATTGGCGGCTGGGCCAAGAACGAGAACCAGTCGGCGCCGCTGGGTAACCTGGTAGCCTTCCCGATGATGTTCTTATCTGGCACCTTCTTCCCATCCTTTATGTTCCCGGAGTGGTTGCGCACGCTGAGCCAGTTCATCCCCATGACGCCTGTGACCGATGGCCTGCGCCTGATCATGACCGAGCACGCCAGCCTAGGCGAGGTGCTGCCGTATGCTGGCGCCATTGGCCTATGGATGCTGGTGGTGTACATCGCAGCGATAAAGCTGTTCCGGTGGGAATAGCGAGGTAGCTAATGGAGGAGGGGAGAAGTGTTAAACAAAGGAAGGGGTGTTTTATGGGTAGCTATACTTCAGGTAGTGTACCAAATACTGGCGTAGTTGATTTTCGTGCTTACCCGGCCGACCAGGCAATTGGTATTATTCGAGCGATTGCCGAGCATCGATGGCCCATGACCGTCGAAGAGGCTTTCTCGCTGCGAGACCAGTTCGGCTGGACACCCGCTCCCGACGATGGAAGGTTTTTCGTTACCCCATCAGCAATGGAGAAGAAGACGGAACAATAAGCATCGACCGAGAGAACAGAGTTTATATATCAGGAATCGACTTCAACCTAACTTCCCAACTCCCTAAAAACGCAGATCCTGACATTCAGTCAGAAATGCGGTCAGTATATTCGAGGTATGTCGAAGCTCTCACCAGGCAATACGGCACAGGCGAAGCCAGATCCAGCAGTGACGTAGACGGTGTTTTGTGGCACCTACCATCACGCGCGAGCGTCGACATCGGGGTCACTCATCGATCTATTTCTGTTGCTATTGAATCGCCAGCGATGACTGATCTTACTGAAGCTGAAGAGAAATATTTCGCTCAGTAAACAACCCCAAACTGCATAACATCGAGAGCGTCGAGCACTGCCTGCGGGATAATCATTCTCTACTGTCTAATCATCTGCAGGCTTGGTGGTCAAGGTGCGCTGGGGCAAGAAGAGGGAAACAAGGAAGCCTGTGGCCATAAGCGCGGCGCTGATGATGAAAATCTGGTGCAAGGAGTCGCTAAAGGCGTTGAGAATGCGAGTCGTGTAGTCGTCTTGCTGTTGGCTTAGCTGCTGCTGGGCACGTGCGCGAGCTGGAGCAGGCAGCTGGGCCATGCCTTTGGCTGCACCCTGGCTAATGGCGTCGCGCTGGCTGTTGATACGGAGCAGAGTATCGGCGTTGAGATCGCCATCAAGCTGCCGAGCGGCCTGTGGTGTGTGGCGCAGCGTTTGGATATAGGGAATCTGATTGACATCGCCAAGGCTGTGCAAGATACCACTGGTGAGCACGCCCGCAAAGATAGCCGTCCCCACCGTCGAGCCAAGCCCGCGGAAGAGCTGTACGCTCGAGGTGGCAGCACCAAGATCCTGCTGGCGGAATTCATTTTGCACGGCGAGAGTAAGGATGGGCATACACATCCCCATGCCAAAGCCAGCTATAGTCATGATGATTGCCTCGTGCCAGTAAGGAGAAGTGGGCTGGAGTGTGATAAGCGAGAGAATACTTGCTGCGGTGATGGCGCAGCCGATGACGATATAGCGCTTGTATACACCTGTCCGGCTGATGAGTTGCCCCACACCAATAGAGCTGATCATCATCCCGCCCACCATTGGCAAGAGCATCAGGCCAGCCTGCGAGGCAGTCGCACCAAAGACTTGCTGATTAAACTGCGTGAGGTAGAGGATTGCTCCGAGAAAAGCGGCACCGAAGAGCAGGCTAATGAGCATAATCAGGCGGTAGGTGGGGTTGCGGAAGAAGCGGAGCGGGAGAATCGGCTGAGCGGCTTTGCGCTCAAGCCAGAGGAAGATACCACTTGCAAGGGCGGCAATAGCGAGCAGTACACTTTTGATGAGAGTAAGGCTCATGCCACGGTCGATGACGCTCTTAAAGACCATCTCTGTATTATCTACTGCCAAGACAAGTGCCGCCAGAGCAATGGTAATAAAAAGAGCGCCGAGGTAGTCTGGCTTGTGCTTGCTGTCGTGCTTGATTTGTGGGCAATAGCGGATGATGAGAGCAGTGGCGATGATGCCAATTGGCACATTGATAAAGAATGTCCAGCGCCAGTTGGTTGTGACGCCAAAGATAGTCGCACCATCGGTTAGCCAGCCACCAAGTAATGGTCCCGCTACCGAGCTCATACCAAAGGTCGCACCGATGAGCCCTTGCCAGCGGCCACGCTCCTTGGGAGTGAAGAGGTCACCCACAATTGTAAAGGCGTTGGCAGTGATAATCCCGCCACCAATCCCTTGCAGCGCACGCCACGCAATAAGCCATTCCACGGTTGGTGCGACACCGCTGAGTAAGGAGCCAATGGTAAAGACCGCTACTCCACTCAGCAAAAGCGGCTTGCGGCCATACATGTCGCTTAGCTTACCTGCTAGCGGTACCGTTACAGTGGTGGTGAGCATATAGGCAGTAACGATAAAGCCAAGAGAGGAGAAGCTATTGAATTCCTTGACGATTGCGCCCAGTGCCGTCGCCACGATGGTTTGGTCGAGCGCTACGAGAAAGAGGGCACTCATCACGGCAAGCATGACGATGAGTTTGTGACGTTGGGGCAGATGATGGAGCATAGAATTCCTTGGTTTAGTGATTTAATATTTCCAGTGTGAAACAAGGCAATGACGAGCTTACGTTTGATGCTGAGAGAACCACTGGCCAAATATGCTATGATACGCCGAATAGAACTGTTTGTCAATTTTATGCCAAGGAGCTTAGGCACTGCACTGGCTGATTGTGGGCGATGAGCTGCGCCAGATCAACCTCGGCAAGGAAGTGAGGTAAAATTGGGTACTGCTGCGGGCTAATGAAGCCACACTCGGCGACCTCCGCCAAGCCATGTGTCGTAGCGGCAAGGTCAATCGACTGGTAGTCGTGCCAGTTGGTGATGTGAAACAAGAACTCAAGCTGCTCCCGTGGCTCGCCAGCTGCTGGCGCTGCGATAGCAAACTGCTGGACGAAGAGCAGCCGGCCAATTACTGGCTCAACGCCAGTTTCTTCGATTATCTCTCGCCGCAAACCATCCAATACGCTCTCGCCCAGCTCCAGCCCACCGCCTGGTGTACACCAAAAATCTCGGCTATCGCCAGTGCGCGCTGTCAAGCGCTGGCAAAAAAGCTCGCCTCTGTCGTTAATGATAATTCCGCGTACGTTGATGTGTCTGTGCATGGTGCCTCCGGTGATTGATATGACTTATGGATGATGTCCTGTATTTATTTTACGCTAAAAATGATATATTGCGTGCTTAGGTAGCAGGCTTACTCACTTCTCTTGATTTTCCCATTAGCACTCGCTATACTAGAGTGCTAGAAGCGCCTTGATCAATATGGGCGCGGTGATAAGTAGATAAGTATAAGAAAGGGGTAACCAATGAGTTCACCAATCAAGCCAATGGCGCATTTCGTCGTGGCGGTTAAGGAGAAAAAGCCAGAGAAGACTGCCAGCGGGATCTTTTTGCCCGAGTCGGCTCAGGAGAAGTCGGAAGCTGCCAAGGTGATTGCTGTTGGATCGGCAGTAGAAGATGTAGCAGTCGACGCGCGGGTGGTCTACAAGAACTACGCAGCTACCACCATCAAGCTCGACAAAGAAGAGTATTTGATTATCAAGGACGAGGATATCCTCGCGACAGTAGAATAGGAGAACTAGTCTATGGCAAAAAAAGTATTTTATGATGAAGATGCGCGCCGCCGGATTTTGGGCGGGGCAGAAATTCTCTACAACGCAGTGAAGACAACGATGGGGCCAAAGGGTCGCAATGTCGTGATTGGCAAAAGCTACGGTGGCCCAAGCGTCACGCACGATGGTGTAACGGTGGCCAAGGGTATCGACATCGAGGATGTTGATGATGAAACACTGGGCTTTAAGGTGGGGGCAGAGCTCATCAAGCAGGCCGCTAACAAAATGAACGACGTGGCTGGTGATGGCACCACTACCGTGACGGTTTTGACCTACCATATCCTTAGTGAGGCAAACAAGCTAATTGCTGCTGGTCACAACCCAATGCTGCTGCGCAAGGGTCTCGAGCGCGCTGCGGCAGAGGTAACAGCCGCTTTGAGCGAGCAGGCAGAAGACATTCGCAATGATGAAACACGCGTCGCAGAGGTGGCAACTATCTCGGCGGGTGATGACGCGATTGGCCGGCTGATTGCTGATGTAATGGAGAAGATCGGGCCCAATGGTGTGGTGACGGTTGAGGAAGGTCGCGGCCTTGAGCTAGAGAGCGAAGTGGTTGAGGGCTTTACCGTTCAGCGCGGCTTCGTCAGCCCGTACATGGCGACAGACACGAAGCGAATGGAAGCGGTGTACGACAAGCCAGCTATCGTTATTACCGACAAGAAGATTTCTTCGGCGCAGGAGTTTGTCCCGCTGCTTGAGATGATTGCTCAGAGTGGTAAGAAAGACCTCGTTTTGATTGCTGACGATGTGGATGGCGAAGCGCTTGGCCTGCTTGTGCTTAATCGCCTCAAGGGTGCCTTTAATACCTTGGCTATTAAAGCGCCAAGTGATAAGGATGTCCTCTACGATATTGCTGCTCTGGTAGGCGCAAAAGTCATTACGGAAGACACCGGCATGAGCTTTGATACGGTTGGCCCAGATGTGGTCGGTTCGGCTCGCAAGGTGATTGCCACTAAGGATTTGACAACGATCGTCGAAGGGGCTGGTGCGAAGACGGCAGTCGATGCCCGGATTGACCAGATTGCCGTTGAGATTGCCAATAGCACAAGCGACTACACCAAGAACAATCTCGTCAAGCGCCAAGCTGCCCTGACTGGCCAAGTGGCGGTGATTAAGGTAGGTGGGGCAACCGAGACCGAGATCGAAGAGAAGAAATACCGCGTTGATGATGCGGTGGCTGCTGTTAAGGCCGCTCTGGCTGAGGGTGTTGTGCCTGGTGGCGGGGTGACACTGGTCAACCTCGCGACAAGCTACACCCACGCTGGTGATGCCGATGCGTCAGTAACCGCTGGTGAGGATTTGCTCATCCACGCGCTGGAGCAACCATTCCGCATTCTGCTGACCAACTCTGGCCTCAATGCTGACGAGTGGCTACCACAGGTGAAGGCAGCGCAGCCTGGCTTTGGTATTAATGTCAACACACCGGGCGAGCTGATCGATCTCAAAGCAGCTGGCGTGGTTGATCCTGTTCGCGTTACCAAGGAAGCACTGCAAAATGCGGCGTCCATCGCGGGCACTGCAATGACGATGGGTGCGCTCGTCGTCGACTTGCCTGAGAAGGAAGCGGCAAGCCCAGCTGGCATGCCTGGCATGGGCGGTATGGGCATGTACTAAGCCTCGTCCTGCCTTGTTTTGCAAAAACCCACCACGTCTGTGGTGGGTTTTTATGTGGGAGAGAATCAGTTGACAGATACCCCCAGGGGGTATACCATAGGAGTATGAGTAAAGATATTACCAGACGAGCACTACATCGTATCAAAATTATGAAGGGCCAGCTGGAGGGGTTAGAAAAGCGTGTGGCCGACGATGCCTACTGCATGGACATCATCATCCAGAGTCTGTCGATCCAGAAGTCGCTGGCATCGCTGAACAAGCTGATGGTCAAGCAACACCTCGAGATGCATGTGGCTGAGATGCTAGCGTCAAGCGATACGAAGCAGCGCGATAAGGCGCTCAAAGAGCTCGACCAGCTCTACGACCTGACGAACATCCGCTAGCAGCAAGCGGATATAAGAATGGAAAGGATAATACGGTGCGTCGCACCCGAGGAGTTTGTTATGGATACAAAACAGTCACAGCACCAGCACATGACTCACGGTGACCATACTCACCATGAGGGGCATGGACAGGGTGGCCATTGCGGGCATGATGCGGCCCAGTTTCGGCAGCGCTTTTGGCTATCGCTGCTGATAACGATTAGTGTATTGGTGTGTTCACCGCTGCTGCAGCAGTGGCTCGGCTATACACTGCCTGAGGTGGTGAGCCGGTATGTGCCGGCCATAAGCGGGACGATATTGCTGTGGTATGGTGGCCGAGTTTTTATCCGAGCGGGGTGGCAGGAGCTACGCCAGCGCCAGCCCGGTATGATGCTGCTGATTGCTCTGGCGATCAGTGTGGCGTATGGCTACAGCCTGCTGGTGACCAGTGGCGTGGTAGCAGGGATGGATTTTTGGTGGGAGCTCGCGTCGCTCATTACCATTATGCTTCTCGGGCACTGGCTTGAAATGGCAGCGATTAAGCGGGCAACGGATGCCGCTCATACCTTAGCCCAGCTCTTGCCTGAGACAGCCGAGGTTGTGACGGAGCAATCGATTGATACAGTGCCGCTTGATCATCTGGCTGTGGGGATGACCGTGCTGGTGCGCCCGGGTGGGCGTGTGCCAGTGGATGGCCAGGTGATATCTGGCACGTCACAGGTTGATGAGTCGATGCTTACGGGTGAGTCGCGCCCTGTTGCTAAGCAGTCAGGGAGTCTTGTGACGGCAGGCACGATCAATGGCACTGGTGCGCTTCATGTTATGGCCCAGCACATTGGTGATGATACAACGTTGTCGCATATTATGGAGCTGGTGCGCCAGGCTGAGCAGCGTCGGTCGCGAACGCAGGTGCTGGCGGATCGGGCAGCGGGCTATCTTTTCTATGCGGCGCTTGCTACTGCGCTGGTAACGGGCGCTGGCTGGGCGCTGGCTGGTGCATCGCTGGGTGAAGTGTTGCAGCGAGTGGTAACGGTGTTGGTGGTGGCGTGCCCGCATGCCTTGGGCTTAGCGGTGCCGCTGGTTGTATCGATCTCGACTGGGCTTGCGGCCCAGCGCGGTATTGTGGTGCGCGATCGCCGCGCTTTTGAGGCTGCGCGGCAGGTTGATGTGGTGTTATTTGACAAAACGGGTACACTGACGACTGGTCACCTAGCAGTAGTTGCAGTCCATGGTGGGGACGAGGCGGCTGTTCTGGGATTAGCGGCGGCGGCTGAGCATGAAGCAGAACACCCGATTGCAGCAGCAATTCGCCGCGCGGCAGCCGATCGCCGTGTCGCGATACCTGCTGTGCGTGATCTCCAGACGGTGCCGGGTTATGGCGTGCAGGCTGTGGTTGATGGCGTGCCGACGTTAGTTGGCAATGCGGCCTTTATGCAGCAGCATCAGATTGATCGAGACGAGATAACGACGGACCATACAGTGGTCTACGTTGCCCAGGCTGGGCGCGTCTGTGGTGTGATTGAGCTTGGTGATGCGCCACGCCCTGGTGCGGCAGCGGCAGTCGCAGCACTCCAACACCGCGGTATAACGGTTGCCATGGTAACAGGAGATGGTGCGAGGCCGGCCGACGCGATTGCTCGCCTCGTTGGTATCACTGAGGTTCACGCTGAGGTAACACCAGCTAAGAAGGCGGCGATTGTCATGGCGTACCAGCAGCAGGGGAAGCGGGTGTGTTTTGTTGGTGATGGCGTGAATGATGCACCAGCGCTGGCCCAGGCCGAGAGTGGTGTCGCGATTGGGACGGGGACCGATGTTGCCGCAGCGTCTGCCGGAATTATGCTAGTTGGTGATGATCCGCAGGCGGTTGTCCGGCTGATCACGCTGGCCCAGGCGACCTACCGCAAAATGGTGCAGAACCTCTGCTGGGGAGCGGGCTATAATGTGCTGATGCTTCCGCTCGCGGCTGGAATGCTTGCGCCAGTCGGGGTGGTTATTTCGCCTGCGATCGGTGCGGTGGTGATGTCGCTTTCGACGATCATTGTCGCAGCAAACGCACAGCTCCTGCGCCGCGCGGTGGTGTAAGTCGCGAGCTCCGTTATTGACAGAATTGCGCTATCTATGTCATACTAGCGCGCAGTATGCTTTCATTCTTAGGGAATTTTACCGCGTCGTTTCGGGTGGCGCTTGTGATGTGGCCATTTGCTGCACTTGTGTTGACGTTGCCGCTGTTATTGGTACATTATATTCGCTTTCGCCGAGTGGCGTTTGGCCGGGTGGTTATGACATATTTGGTGGTGCTCTATGGCTTAGCGCTAGCTGCCTTTACACTTTACCCGATGCCAGATAATGCAGCGCGCTTTTGTGGGAGCCACCATATCCAGCCCCAGCTCACACCACTGGCGTCGATCCTCGAGATTCCTCACGAGGGTGTGCGGGCGTTGCTACAGGTGGTGCTCAATATTATTTTCTTTGTGCCACTGGGAGCGTTTTTGCGGGCGATGTATCGGGTGCGCTGGTGGACAGTGGTGATGATTGGCCTGATGACGTCAGTAGTGATTGAACTGACGCAGCTTACGGGGGTGTTTGGCGTGTATCCGTGTAGCTATCGGCTGTTTGATGTTGATGACTTGCTGCTTAATACGAGCGGGGCACTGCTGGGCTTTTGGTCGGGTTGGCTGTTGCCAAATCTTCGTGATACTGAGCGTGGGGCAACGACGATTCGCCAGCCTGGCCTTGTGCGGCGTATCGTTGCCTTTGTTGTTGATATGACTGGAGTGGCGATCGGCTCAACAATTGTGATGGTAGCACTTACACTCTTCAATGTATTGCATTCACGGCAGTGGACTGAACAGATGCAGATGCTGACGCAGATCGTTCCGTATGGCTTTATTGCGCTCGTGCATGCCATTCTCCCATTGGTGACCCAGGGGCGGACGCTTGGTGGCTGGCTAACGGGTATTTCGCTGGATGATCGGCCGCGGGGGTGGTTCCACCGCGTGGTATTCTATGCAGTGCGGCTGCTCTATATTGCGGTGCTGTCGATGGTGCATCTGCCGTTTGTGTCATTAATGACGCTGCTTGTTACGATCGTGCTATGGTGTCGGTATAAGCAGCTGCCCTATGCAGTGCTTGATCGGTACTGGCCAACGCGTCACACGCCAACCACTGATGACAAGTAACCTATACCACCTCACACTTTACCTATTCTGGCAAACGGTATAGACTAGAAAGAGACAGGTAGCAAAAGCAAGGAGGCGATATGCGGACGGCAATGGTGAAAAGTGTGCTCAGTGTCATGATGATAGCAGTCGGATGCCAGCTGATGGCGCCGCTGCCAGCTCAGGCTGCGGAGCGGAAGACAATCTCGGTCTATGTCAGTGATGAGAACTTGCCAAAGGTAGCTGATGAGCATCTAAAGATGATCGACCGGCTCATTGTCCATTTTGGGCGTATTGCGGCCGATGGCCACTTAACGCTTGACGCGTTGCCGCACCTTACGCAGGCAGCCATGCTGCAGCGGATTCGGGCGGTTAATCCGCGTATCTCCCTTGTTCTCTCAATTGGTGGTGGTAATGATGCTGCGCGAAGTGAGTTCGATGCGATGGTGCGCCAGGCAAGCACCCGGCAGGCCTTTGTGAGCTCTGTCAAGGAGGCGCTGCAGGCTCATCAGTTAGATGGGGTGGATATCGACTGGGAGTTTCCAAAGGGGAGCCAGCAGACTGACCTAGTTGCTCTCTTACGCGAACTGCGTGCGGCAACGACCACCAGCGGACGCCAGCCGAGTATTTCGATGACCGGTGCACCAGCCAAGTGGTATGCTGAGCAAAATAAGTTTGCTGAGTATCAGCAGTATCTTGATCAGATTGCAATTATGACGTATGACATGCGGGGGTTTGGCTCGTTCAAGACGCACGCTGGGCACCATGCTGGGCTCTATACCGCGCCGGATGACCCGCTCGACCAGAGTGCTCACTCGGCGGTGCAGCACTACCAAGCTCATGGCGCGCCAACAAACAAATTGATGATCGGGGCGGGGTGGTATAGCCGGCGGTTTAGCTCTGTTGCTGAGGTGAATCATGGATTACACCAACCCGTTGGCGATGCTCAAAAGGCTGGCGAGTACCACACCACGTATGACCGACTCGAGCGAGAGTATATTAATAAGAATGGCTATACTCGCTA
Organism: uncultured Candidatus Saccharibacteria bacterium; assembly: GCA_963519835.1. Classification (GTDB taxonomy): domain Bacteria; phylum Patescibacteriota; class Saccharimonadia; order Saccharimonadales; family Saccharimonadaceae; genus Saccharimonas. The sequence continues at coordinate 113,030 of CAUQNE010000002.1, read as the reverse complement.
CTGGGACGACGCAAGCAAAGCGCCGTATCTCTACAATGCCGCGCGGCATGAGTTTATTAGCTATGACGATGCGGAGTCGATGAAGTATAAGGCAGAATATGTCCAGCAGCATAACCTGCAAGGGATTATTGTGTGGCGTTATCTCTCCGACCCGCAAAGTAATGATGCGTTGCTGCGCCAACTTGACCACACGCTGCATGGCGGCGCTGCGCCATCGTCGACCCAGCCGCAGTCAAATCAGTCACAGAATACCACGCTGCCACCGAAGGTAATGCATGTCTCACAGGCCGAACAGTCGCAGCCAAGCCAACCACCGCACGAGGGAGCATTAGCAGCTGCTGGTGATAATGTGCCGCTGCTATACTACGGTGGCGCGACGTTAGTTATGTTAGGCGTGCTTGGTGCGGCAGTGTATGCTTGGCGCCGTCGGCATATAAAAAGGTATTGACAATAAATAGTTTAGGCAGTAAACTATTCATTGTATGAAGGTAGAAGCAAAGTCAGGTGCACAGCCGCAGCGCCAAGTATGTATTGAGAACATCACGAGCTACTTATTTCAGCTCAAGCAGCGCCTGGCACGCGCTCAGCGCCAGACGGATCAGCAGTTTGGTTTGACACCTGTTCACTGGCATGTGCTGGGCCTATTGCATAGTGGGGTAATCGAGACGATGGGTGATGTGGCCGCAAAGCTGTGCGTCTCCAAGGGTGCGGCGACGCAGATTCTTGACGTGCTGGTGGCAAAACAGCTCGTCCAGCGCACGCCAGACCAGCACGATCGACGGGTGGTGCGCCTGCAATTGACGGCGCAAAGCCAGCAGATAACCGATCACTTCCAGCAGTATATGGCGGAGACTGTTGCTGATCTCTTTGCGGTGCTGAGCGATGCCGAGCTAGCGCAGCTCGACCAGCTTATTGATAAAGTGGTTCAGTCACAGAAGGCGGAGTGAGCATGAAGTATATCTGGCGACTACTCTGGGGCTATTGGTGGCAGCTGGGACTGCTGGTTGCTGCAACGTATGGCTCGGTGATGGCAACGCTCAGTTTGCCAGACTTTATGGCGGCGATTATTAATAATGGCATCGTTGGCTCCGACATGGCTGTTATATGGCATAATGGCTGGCAGATGATTGCCGTGACGCTGGCCGGTGCAGTGGGGACGATTGTGTCGGTCTTCTTTGCGACGCGGATTGCCACTGGCCTCTGCCAGCAGCTGCGCGACCAAGTGTTTGCCCGGGTGGAGGATTATGCCATGGCGGACTTTAACCGTTTCTCGACAGCGTCGCTGATTACGCGTTCCACGAACGATATCCAGCAGATCCAATCAACGGCGATTATGCTGCTGCGCATTGCCTTGATGGCACCGATTATGGCCGTGGCTGGCTTGCACAAGGCGCTGGCCAATGCACCGAGCCTCAGCTGGATTATTGCTCTGGCGGTTGCTGTGCTTTTGGTGGTCATTATTGGCTTGTTTATTGCGGCGATGCCCCGCTTTCAGCGCTTGCAGAGCGTGGTGGATAAGCTGAACTTAGTCGCCCGCGAGAACTTGACGGGCCTGCGCGTCGTGCGCGCTTTTCATACCGAGGCAGTCGAAGAAGCAAAATTTGATGCTGTCAACCATGAGCTCACTAGGCTCAACCTCGTAGTCAATCGCTTGATGATGGTGATGGAGCCAGTAATGATGTTAATAATGAATCTTGCGAGTGTGGCAGTGGTGTGGTATGGTGCGCTGGCGATTGGTGATGGGCGCCTCGCGATTGGCAATATGATGGCCTTTTTGCAATATGCTTTGCAGGTGATTATGTCGTTCTTGATGATCTCGATGGTGTTTATTATGGCACCGCGCGCAGCTGTGTCAGTGCGCCGGGTAGCGGAGGTGCTCGATACCGAGCCATCGATCACTGACCCCGCTGAGCCCCAGCCTCTTGCAGCGGATGGTATGGGGCGGGTCGAATTTCGCAATGTTACCTTTGCTTACCCAGGGGCAGATGAGCCGGTGCTTAGCGACATTAGCTTTGTGGCGGAGCCTGGCCAGACGACGGCGTTTATTGGCAGCACAGGCTCGGGCAAGTCGACATTGGTCAATCTGATTCCGCGGTTTTATGATGTGTCGGCCGGGCAGATTTTGCTTGATGGGGTGGATATTCGTCACCTCAGGCTTAAGGATCTAGCTAGCCAAATTGGTTATGTACCGCAAAAGGGTGTGCTGTTTCGGGGCAGTATTGCCAGTAATATTGCCTATGGTGCGCCTGAGGCCGATGAGGCGGCGATTGCTCATGCGGCAGAGGTGGCTCAGGCAAGCGACTTTATTGCCCAGCTCGATGATGGTATGACGAGCGAAGTCGCGCAAGGCGGCACCAATGTCTCGGGTGGGCAACGCCAGCGCCTAGCGATCGCTCGGGCGTTGGCCGCGCAGCCTCAGGTGTATATCTTTGATGATTCATTCTCAGCGCTTGATGCGCGGACGGATGCCGCGCTGCGCCAGCGGCTCACGCAGGAGGTGGCGGGCAAGACGGTGCTGATCGTCGGGCAGCGGATTAATACGATTGTCAAAGCAGATAATATTATTGTGCTAGATGAAGGGAAGATCGTTGGCCAGGGTCGGCACCACGAGCTCATGCAGACCTGTGCAGTATACCAAGAGATTGCTGCGTCGCAGCTCAGTGAGCGCGAGTTGGCCGCGTTCGAGCGGCCTGCTCCGCTCGGTGTCGCTGCGCAAGGAGGGGTGCGATGAGCCAGCAGTCGTCTCCAAAGTCGCGCTCATCAGGAGTGCGTCGCGGCCCAATGGGTGGGCCAGTCGCTGGTGGCGGTACGGAGCGGGCTAAGGACTTTCGCTCGGCGGTGCGTACGCTGCTGCGGTATCTGCGCGCCTTTCGTTGGCAGCTGATGCTGGTGATTGGTTTGACGATGATCAGCACGCTGTTTGCAATCATTAGCCCCAAGCTGCTCGGCAACGCGACCAACCAGATTGTCGATGACTACACCCGTCTGCGTACCTACGATGCCATCCACGAGAAGCTTCCTGCCGGCGCAGCGATCCCTGCGGGCATGACGGGTGAGCAATTTATGGCATCACCCCAGGGCAAACAGCTGGCGCAGGCGCTACCTGCCTCGGCTCGCGAAGCCGCCAAGACGCTCGACCTCGGCACGCGCCCCACTTTCCATTACGATGCGATCTTGCAGATTATCCTCTGGCTCGTGGGGCTCTATGCGATCAGTGCGCTGTTTCGCTATGGGCAGGCCTGGCTGATGACCAATATTACCCAGAAGCTGACGTACCAGCTGCGTCGTGATATCTCAGAGAAGATCAATCGTTTGCCGCTGCGCTACTTCGATACACAAACCCACGGCGAAGTCCTTAGCCGCATTACTAACGATGTCGATACGGTGAGCCAAACGCTTAACCAAAGCCTGTCGCAAATGATGAGTGCGGTGGTGATGCTGATCGGGATTTTGGGGATGATGCTGTCGATTAGTTGGCTGCTCACTGTAGTGGCACTCTTAGTTCTACCGCTGTCGATGGGGTTGATTATTATGATTACCAAGCGCTCACAAACGCAGTTCATCCGCCAGCAAGATGAGCTAGGCGAGCTCAACGGCCACATTGAGGAGATGTATGCTGGCCACCAGGTGATGCGCGCTTTTCGCGGCCAGGAGCGGTCACTGAAGACGTTTCGGCAGATTAACCAGCGGCTTTTCTCGAGCGCCTGGCAGTCGCAGTTTCTCTCTGGCTTGATGTACCCAGTGATGAATGTGGTAGGGAATATTGGTTATGTTGGCGTGGCGGTGCTTGGTGGATGGCTGGCGATCGAGGGGCGGATTAAAATTGGCGATATTCAGGCTTTTATCCAGTATATGCAGCAGTTCAACCAGCCGATTACCCAGACAGCGAATATTGCCAACGTGCTGCAATCGACGGCGGCTGCGGCTGAGCGAGTCTTTGAATTTCTTAAAGAGCCAGCCGAAGCACCTGACCCGGTGCCTGCTACGACGCTGCCAGTGGTGCGCGGCGAAGTGGAGTTTCGCGATGTTGTTTTTGGCTACGACACAAAGACGCCGGTTATTAAGCACCTTTCGGCCCATATTCGCCCTGGCCAGCGGGTGGCGATTGTTGGGCCAACGGGTGCGGGCAAGACGACGCTGGTTAATCTACTAATGCGATTTTATGATATTGATAGTGGCCAGATCCTGATCGATGGGGTGGATATTGCCCAGATGACGCGCAGCAGTGTCCGGCAGCTCTTTGGTATGGTGCTGCAAGATACGTGGCTTTTCCATGGGACGATCCGCGACAACCTGCGCTATGGTAACCCTGAGGCGAGCGAAGCTGAGCTGTTGGCGGTGGCGCGTGATGCGCATGTCGACCATTTTGTCCGGTCGCTGCCTGGTGGCTATGATATGGTGCTCGACGAAGCGGCGACTAATATGTCGCAAGGGGAGAAGCAGCTGCTGACAATTGCCCGCGCTATGCTTGCCAAGACGCCGATGCTTATCTTAGATGAAGCGACCAGCTCGGTCGATACTCGCACTGAGGTACTGATCCAGCAGGCGATGGATAAGCTAATGCAGCACAAGACGAGCTTTGTTATTGCTCATCGCCTGAGCACGATTCGTGACGCCGATCTTATCCTTGTGGTGAAGGATGGTAATGTTATCGAGCAGGGCACGCATGACGAGCTACTTGCCCAGAATGGCTTTTATGCGGAATTGTACCAGAGCCAGTTTGCGGAAGACGTCGATAAACCGACAAAGTAAGATGTCTAGAGCTAACTGCGTTTGGGTCGCTTGATGCGGGCAAGCAGGACAGCCCAATCGCCATCAGTTCTTTCGAGGACTTCAAGAATTGTATAATGACCGGTGTTTAATTTCTGATTAAGCTCCGGCAAGCCTCGACCATCCATGTCATCGCGTGTGCCGTTAATTTTTCGGATAACTACTTCCTCGATCTCGTAAATGACGCGACTTTTGCGCCAGGATACAACCGCAACCACGACAGAGATGATTGATATAAGTAGAGATAGGAGTGCGATACTATCGGGTAGAGACATTGGTTTTATAAAATTAATTAGTCGCTTGTTACCGCAAATCAAATATGTCCAGTGCGCCAAAGTTCCCTGTCAGCATGGTGCGCTCAATGATGTGCGGGGCGATTGCTTTGGAGAATTTCTTAGGGCGTGTTTTGGCGGGGAGGTCGAGCACGGTATTGAGTGCATAGACGAAGAACTGATAGCGATGCGTCCCAAAGGCGGGGTGCGGGCCACCCCAACCGGGCTTACCCCAGGTAGTCGTGCCTTCGATAGCGCCATGAGGGAGGTAGTCGCTGCCGATTTCTGTGGTGGTGGGAGAGAGATTCCAAGCAATCCAGTGGTAGAAGCCGCCAATGAAGGGTGCGTCGGGGCTATAGCACACCACAGCGAGGCTCTGCGTACCATCAGGGATGTCGCTGATGGTGAGAGGCGGTCGCTGGTTGCCACCGAAGCGCGAATAGATCTTTGGTATTTTGGCGTTGTTGTTGAAGGCGGGGCTGGTGACTTTCATGTCTATAGTATACCGTATACTGGTCATGCTCGCCAGAATAATTTCGATCAAATGGCATACAAATGGGATATGTACGGGAGAAAGCACCAAAATAAGCCGGGTAATAGCATAACAAGCAATTATTTGCTATAGTGGGCAAATAATGATCACCGACCAACTTCTCCGCACCCACCCAATCATCTCCGACCAAGTGGATGAGCGTGAGCTGCGGGTTTTGCTGCGTGAGCTTGAGCGGCTTCTGAGGGCTGGCTGTCAGGGGTCGGTTGTTGAATTTGGCTGCTATGTGGGGACGACGAGCTTGTTTATCCGGCGCTTGCTTGATGCGTATCAGTACGTGGGAGCATTTCATGTCTATGATTCATTCGCTGGTTTGCCAGAGAAGACGGCGCAGGATGCAAGCGCAGCTGGTGAGCAGTTTGTGGCAGGGGAGCTTGCTGCAACGCGCAAGGGATTTTTCCAGCAGTTCAAGAAAGCTGGGCTGCGCCCGCCAGTGGTGCACAAGGCGTGGTTTGCCGAGCTTACCCCGCAGGATGTGCCGGAGGACATTATGTTTGCCTTTCTCGATGGCGACTATTACCAGTCGATTATGGACTCGCTCCGGCTCGTGACGCCGAAGCTGACTCCTGATGCAGTGCTGGTGGTGGATGATTATGCCAATGAAGCGCTGCCTGGTGCGGCCCGGGCAACTGATGAGTGGCTGCATGCGCACCCTGGATTCCGCTGCCGGGTGGAAGCGAGCTTGGCGGTTATTACCGCAAAAAAATAACCAACGGCTGGTACGCAGTTGGTAGAGTGACGATGCTATCAAGATAGGGGTGTCGTCTCCGCAGAACCACGGTGACGCCACCCCGTATCTAAATAGTAGCGGAATTATTTACTGATGTCAATAATCTTCTTTGATTTTGGAATAATAATCAGCCGTTTGGCTCGCTTGATATCATAAAATTCTTTCTTAAGTCGGGCAATATTAACCGCATCGGTTATTTTCGATCGACGAAGGTCGAAAATAATGTACTCAGATTGATGAATCGCAACCTTAAATGCGCGTTTGATAGTGTGTGGACTTCGGCCGATTGGACATTTCATCTCCCACCGCTTGTTGAGCATGATAATGTCTGGTGTATGGACTCCTTTTCGTTGATCGGGTGGAATGATTGTAATATCATAGCCTTGTTGTGTAAGGTAGACAATAGTTGCATTCTCGTGGTGATGAAGAATAACTCCATTTGTTGTGATAGACCCCTGCCTCATACAAAACCATGATAGACTATTATGGTAATAATAGCAAAAATAAGCTTTTGTGATTCATCATTCAGTTTCATATTCGTGACACCTGTTATCCATTGCACTTACCTCAGAACATGCTACAATGAAAGCATCAACTATAAGCCACACAGGGGGAAAAGGTGGACGATCCAATTCATATTACATCAGAAATTGGCCGGTTGAAGACAGTGCTCTTGCATCGGCCGGGTGAGGAGCTCGAGCATCTCACGCCAGAACATTTGCAGCGCCTATTGTTTGACGATATTCCGTATCTCAAGGTTGCGCAGGAGGAGCATGATCGCTTCGCGGAGCTGCTCCGCTCGCGTGGGGTCGAAGTGTTGTACTTGGATGAACTTGCCGCCGAGGCACTTGCTGACGAAGCAGTGCGGCGGCAATTTGTTGTTGAGATGCTGGTGGCGTCAAAACAAGACAACCAACGCGCATCGCGGACGCTTGCCGAGTATCTGCTTGGCATGGAGCCACGCCAGATGGTGCGCAAGCTGATGGCAGGTGTGCGCAAAGATGAGATTAGTCTGCCGCCCGAGCAGCAGCAACTCCACACCATGGTAGAGCACGAGCAGTATCCGTTCTATCTCGACCCAATGCCGAACCTCTACTTTACGCGTGACCCGGCAGCGGCGATTGGCCAAGGTTTGACGATCAACAAGATGCACTGGCCAGCTCGGCGGCGCGAGTCGCTCTTTATGCGCTATATTATCGATTTCCATCCGCGCTTTGCTGGCAAAGACGTACCGGTCTGGTATGATCGCAGCCAACCATTCTCGATTGAGGGCGGTGATGAGCTGGTGCTTAATAACCACACGATGGCCATCGGTATAAGCGAGCGTACCTCACCAGAGGCGATTGAGCTGATGGCGACGAAGCTCTTTGCCGAGTCGAATTTTGACACGGTGATTGCGCTTGAGATTCCTAAGAGTCACGCCTTTATGCATCTGGATACCGTCTTTACGATGATTGACCACGATAAATTTACCATCCACCCAGAGATTCGAGGCTTTGAGGGGCGGATGAATATCTTCGTCTTGCATAAGGCAGACGGGCAGGCCTACCCAACTATTACCAAAGAACATAATCTTGAGCAGGTGCTCAGCCAAGCCCTTGGCGTGCCGTCGATTACCTTGATCGAATGCGGTGGCGGTGACGATATCGCTGCAGCGCGCGAGCAGTGGAATGACGGTAGCAATACCTTGGCGATTGCTCCTGGGGTGGTGGTCACCTACGACCGCAACTACGTCACCAACCAAAAACTGCGTGAGGCAGGCGTCGAAGTGCTGGAGATTACTGGCTCGGAGCTTGGCCGGGGCCGTGGCGGGCCACGCTGCATGAGTATGCCACTAATACGAGAGGATGTGTAAATGAACCTACCAACCAATCTAAAAAACCGCTCATTCCTAGCCCTCAAGGACTTTTCATCAGAGGAAATCCGGCAGATGCTCGACACCGCGCACGAGCTTAAGAAGCTTAAGCGCGAGGGCGTGCCGCATCGCTTGCACGAGGGCAAGCAAGTCGCGCTCTTGTTTGAGAAAAACTCGACGCGCACGCGCTGCGCCTTTACCGTGGCAGCCAATGACCTTGGCGTTGCGCCGGAGTTTCTCGGCAAGGATGATATCCAGCTCGGCAAGAAGGAGTCGGTTGAGGACACCGCGAAGGTACTGGGCCGAATGTTTGATGGGATTGAGTTCCGCGGTTTTAAGCACTCGACGGTGGAAGACTTGGCCAAACATGCTGGCGTACCAGTGTGGAATGGCCTGACCGATCAGTTCCACCCGACGCAGATTTTGGCCGACTTTATGACGCTTGAGGAGCACGTTGGGCCGCTGGCTGGCACGAAGCTGGTCTTTGTTGGTGATGGGCGCAACAATATGGCGAACAGCTTGATGATTGGCTCGGCCAAGATGGGTGTTGACTTCCGTATCTTAGCGCCAGCTGAGCTGCACCCGAGCAGTGAGCTGGTTGATCTCGCTCGGGCAATTGCCGCCGAGACTGGCGCACAGATTACCGTGACGGATGATCGCGCCACGGCTCTGGAGGGGGCAGACGCAATCTACACCGACGTGTGGGTGTCGATGGGTGAGGAGGCGCAGTTCGCTGAGCGGATTGCTTTACTTAAGCCCTACCAGGTGAACCGCGCGATGCTTGATGAGACACACAATCCACAGGTTAAGTTCTTGCACTGCTTGCCGGCCTTCCACGATCTGAACACCGAGACGGGGCTGAAGATCTACCAAGACTACGGCCTTGAGAGTATGGAGGTGACGGACGAGGTGTTCCGGAGCGAGCACAGTGTGGTCTTCGACGAAGCGGAGAACCGCATGCATACGATCAAGGCAGTGATGGCACTGACGTTATAACAACTAACTGAGGCATAGGGGGCCTCACGTATGACAACACAACAAACACAACAAGAGAGCAAGCTGGGGTGGCGATCGCTCACCGGGCTTGTTATCGGCAGCATGATTGGGGCTGGTATCTTCAATCTTGTCCGTAATACCGCAGAGTCGGCTGGGCCACTGGCAACGATCATTGCCTGGCTCGTTACTGGGGTGGGGATGGTATTCCTCGTCCTGAGTTTTCGCAACCTTGCCGAAAAGCGTCCCGACCTTGACGCCGGCATCTATAGCTATGCCGAGGCAGGGTTTGGCAAATATGTTGGGTTTAACTCGGCTTGGGGGTATTGGATCTCGGCCTGGATTGGCAACATCGCCTATGCGGTAACGGCCTTTTCAGCACTTGGCTATTTCTTCCCGCAGCTGTTTGCTGACGGCCAAAACTGGGCCTCGGCGATTGGTATGTCGATTTTGCTCTGGGGCGTGCACTGCCTGATTCTCAGAGGTGTGCGCACGGCGAGTGCAGTGAACTTGCTCATTACGATTGCCAAGATTGTCCCGCTGATGGTCTTCCTTGTGGCGATTATTGCCGCCTTTAAGCTCGATATCTTCTCGAAGGATCTCTGGGGCTTGGCTGGCAGTAATTTCAGTCTTGGGTCGGTGCTCAGCCAGGTGCAGAGCATGATGATCGTTACCGTCTGGGTGTTCATTGGCATTGAGGGTGCAGTTGTGTTCTCTGGCCGGGCTAAGCAGCGCAGCGACGTCGTCAAGGCGACCTTCATTGGCTTTGCCGCCGTGCTTGCGCTCTATGTCTTGATGACCGTCCTGGCCTTTGGCGTGGCAACGCAGCCGGAGCTGGCTGGCCTCAAAGACCCAGCGATGGCGCTCTTGCTTGAGAAGGTGGTTGGGCCGTGGGGTGCCTGGCTAGTTAATATTGGCTTAATCATTGCGGTGCTTGGTGGCTGGCTGGCCTGGACGATGTTTGCAGCTGAGCTGCCCTACCAGGCGGCAAAGGTTGGCACTTTTCCGACGTTTTTTGCCAAAGAGAACAAGGTTGGCGTGCCAAAGAACTCGCTGCTGGTGACCAACGCTTTGGTGCAGTTCTTTATCCTGACGATACCGCTGACAAGTGGCTCGGTGTATAACATTGGTATTGCGATTGCGACATCGGCAATTCTTGTGCCTTATGCCTTGACGGCCTTCTATCAGCTGAAGTACTCGGCTCTCGAGAAGCCAGAGACGAAGGGTCGGGCGGCCAATATCTTTGTTGGTGTGATGGCTAGTGTGTATAGCGTCTGGCTGGTCTATGCCGCGGGAGTGGAAAACTTACTGGTGACGGTGTTCTTGTATGTGCCGGGTATTGTGGTCTATGGCCTGATGCGCAAGCAGCAAGGCAAGAAGCCATTTACGACGCTTGAGTGGCTGCTCGTCGCAGCACTACTGGTAGCGCTCGCCTATGCGCTATTCCAGCTGCTGACTGGTGGGCTGGATAAAACACTTGGTATTACGATGCCCAAGCTGTTTAACTAACAAGTGATCATGCGGTGCGCCGAGAAAGGCGCACCGCATTGCATAAGAGAAAGGAGTGTGATGTTTCATTACGCGATTACTCGCCGGCCAAGCCGTAGCTTGATCAACGGTATTAGCCAGATGCCGGAGAAGGGGAAGCCAGACTACGAGCGAGCAATGCAGCAGTACGATCAGTACGTTGCGCTGCTCCGCCAGTGCGGCCTTGAAGTGACGGTCTTGGAGCCCAATGAGGAGTATCCGGATAGCGTCTTCATTGAGGATAATGCTCTGTGTACGCCGCATGGGGTGGCAATTTTGTCGCGGCCTGGGGCAGCAAGCCGGCGCGGCGAGGCGAGCTTGCCTGATTTGCGCCAGGCGCTCAGCCAGCATTATGATATTATCGAGCAGGTCGAAGCACCCGGCACCGTCGACCCCGGTGATATTATGATGGTGGGCGACCACTACTACATTGGTCTAAGCCACCGCACAAACCAAGCGGCGGCCGAGCAGATCACCGCCATCCTTGAGCGCTACGGCATGACGGCCGAGACGGTTGAGGTGACGGGCATTCTACACCTCAAGGATGATGTGGTCTACTTAGACAACAACAACCTGATCGTTGCCAAGGCCTATGAGCACCACCCAGCCTTTGCACCATTTAACAAGCTGGTGGTGGATGACGATGAGTACTATGCGGTGAATAGCTTGTGGATTAATGGCACGGTGATCGTGCCGCAGGGCTTTCCCAAAATCGAGCAGCAGATCCGTGACTGTGGCTACCGCGTGGAACTAATCGATACGAGTGAATTTGAAAAAATAACCGGCAGTTTGACCTGCATGTCGTTGAGGTTTTAGGATGAGTACAATTGTGATTGCATTGGGTGGTAACGCCCTCCAAAGACAAGGTGAAGCAAGTGCAGCTGCCCAGCAGCGAGTGGCGAGCGAGACGGCGGCCCAGCTGGTGCCGCTGATTGCGGCTGGGCATCGGCTTGTGATCGTCCACGGCAATGGGCCGCAGGTGGGGAATATTGTGCTCCACGAGGAGGCGATTAACACCCCTGAGGTGCCGACGATGCCGCTTGATACGTGTGGGGCAATGAGCCAAGGGGAGATCGGCTATTGGCTGCAGCAGGCGCTGACGAATGAGTTTGCCTGCCATGGTATGCCAAACCACGCCGTGACGATGGTGACGCAGACGGTGGTGGATGCGAATGACCCGGCGTTTGCAAATCCTACGAAGCCAATCGGGGTCTTTTACGCTTCCGAGACTGATGCGCAGCAGTCGGCGGCTGGGCGCGATTTCGTCTTTAAAGAAGATGCGGGGCGAGGTTGGCGCCGCGTCGTGCCATCACCTCGGCCGCAGCGCGTGGTGGAAGAAGGTGCGGTGCGTGCCTTGCTTGATGCCGGCTTGACCGTTGTGACGGCTGGCGGTGGCGGGATTCCGGTAGTTGAGAGTGAGGCGCAGGGTAGTATGGCCGGGGTCGAGGCGGTGATTGATAAGGACTTTACCGCTGCGGTAGTGGCTGATGCGATTGATGCCGAAGCCTTAGTGATCCTCACTGCCGTCGATAACGCGATGGTCGACTATGGTACGCCGCAGGCCCGTGCCATTGGCCGGACGACCAGCCAGGAGATGCACACCTATGCCGAGCAGGGGCAGTTTGCGTCGGGTAGTATGCTACCGAAGGTGCAGGCCGCGCTCAATTTCGTGGCAAAGCCTGGTCGGCGCGCCATTATTGCTAACTTAGAGCATGCCGCTGCCGCTGTGGCAGGCGAGCAAGGGACGATTATTGTGTCGTAGGATATTCGCGAAGAAAGAAGTAGATAGACACTGGTGCAAAGGGCGCTGGTGTCTATTTTTGATGGCACTGTTCTGTGGTGAGTGTGGTGTAACCAGTACTTTATTTCTCAAACTACTTGACATTTCAATATACCTTGTATAGCATAGTACCAGGCAATAACAATAATATAGTAAGGAGTATCGAATGAGGAGAATCGATATAATCAAGCGAGCAGGGCGGAACCTACGCCAAGCCAAGGCTCGCACAGCACTAACAGCACTAGCGATGTCAGTGGGAGCATTTACAATTGGTTTGGCGCTGATGCTGGGCAATGGCGGCCGGGCTTTCTTGACCTCGGTGATTGATAGTGCCGGTAGTGCCTCGACGGTGTATGTGACGCACGCCCGTGACGAAAAGAAATTACCTGAATATGGCAAAAATAAGGCGGTGAATGAGAGCGGCACCCTCGTGCTGAGCGATGATGATGTCGCCAAGCTCAGCAAGCTGGATCACGTCAAGACGGTGCGGCCGTATGCGAATGTGACCCAAGTGGTGCGCTATGTAGAGAGCCCAGCCAACCACAAGCGGCTGATTGCCTCCATTAACGTCAAAAATGAAGGCAAAACATCGAAAATTGTGGCCGGTGAGCTGACGAAGACTGATGACGGTACAGACCTGGCGCCTGGTCAAGCCATCCTTGCCAAGGAATATCTGGCCGACTTTGGCTTTGACTCGGCCCAGGATGCGGTCGGCAAGACGGTTACGCTCCATGCTCAGGGGCCGGGCGGGACGCATGATGCCCAGCTGACTATTGTGGCGGTCGAAACAGCCGGTATGGCCTCAATTGGCTACCAGCCTGGTGTGACGATTGCGACTGATGATGCACTGCTTATCAACCAAAAGACCAAAGCTCCCGGCGCGGCTAACCAGTACCCAAGCGTCGTGATACGGGCAGACAGCGATGATCATGCTACTGCTGTGAAAGACGCCGTCGTGAAGCTCGGTGGTGGTACCTACCAAGCCCAGACCTTTACTGAAGCCAAGGAAGGTATGCTCAGTCTTATCAATGGGGCGCAATATGCTCTGCTCGCCTTTGGTGCCCTTGCCTTGCTGGCCAGTATGTTTGGGATTATTAACACCATGTACATCTCGGTTCTGGAGCGGACGCAGCAGATTGGCCTGATGAAGGCGCTGGGGATGCGTAGCCGTGATGTTGGTAAGCTATTCCGCTACGAGGCTGCCCTGATCGGCGTCATTGGTGGTGCGATTGGTGCGGGCGGGGCCAGCCTACTGAGCTTACTGAACCCCTGGATCGTTGAGAAGCTCAAGTTTGAGGAGGGTATGCAGCTGCTTCTACCCGAAGCCTGGCAGATGGTTGCCCTCGTGGCACTACTGGCCATCCTCGGCATCATTGCCAGCTACTTACCGAGCCGCAAAGCAACCAAGCTTGACCCAATCGAGGCACTAAGGACAGAATAGAATAAGGAGAAGGACATGATTGAACTACGGCATATTACCAAAACCTACGGCAAAAAGCACAACCAATTTAAGGCACTTAATGACATCAACCTCACCATCCCCGGAGGCGCGAGCGTCGCCATCCTCGGCAAGTCCGGCTCGGGTAAGTCCACCTTGATGCACGCTATCTCTGGCCTTGACCGGCCACAGACAGGGCAGGTGGTGATCGGCGGGCGAGATATCCTGCAGATGAAGCCGCGGCAGGTTGATGCCTTCCGGGCACGGACGATTAGCTTCATCTTCCAGAGTTTCTTTGTCGAGGGCAACGATAGCGTGGTGAGCAACGTGATGCTACCGCTGGAGATCGCTGGTGTGCCGCGGGCGCAGCGCAGCGCCAAGGTGAACCAGGCGCTCGAGGCGGTCGGCTTGGCCAGCAAAAAGCACAATAAGGCCAAGGATCTGTCTGGTGGGCAGAAGCAGCGCCTGGCGATTGCCCGAGCGATTGTGGGCGAGCCGAAGATCCTGTTTGCCGATGAACCAACTGGCAACCTGGATAGCGAGACGGGCACCCAGATCGAGGAGCTGCTCTTTCGCCAGCAGCGCGAGCACGGCACAACGCTCATCATCGTAACGCACGATGCGGATCTAGCTAAGCAATGTGACTACCAAGTGGTGATCAAAGACGGGCGTGTCACACGCCATAACATCCCAGGGGGGCACTGATGAATGCAACTGACTATGCCGAGGCGCTGACGACGCAGCTGCGCAAAGGCTTCTTATCGTACTGCGTGCTGGTGGTGTGTGCTAAGGAGCCACGCTATACCAGCGAGATCATCCAGCAGCTCCGTCAGGCTGACCTGATGGTGGTGGAGGGAACGATCTACCCATTACTGAGTCGCTTGCAAAAGGACGGGCTCTTGCAACACGAATGGAAAGAAAGTGAGCAAGGGCCACCACGCAAATACTATACGGCCACACCATTTGGTGCAGAGGTAACCAAGCAGCTCAAACACAATATTGCGGCACTAAGTAGTACAATAGAGAAGTTGTAAGGAGGATATGCAATGAAGGAAATTACCAATATCCACCTCGCCAAGACACCGTTTCGTGTTGAGGTGGAGGCGAAGCACGCGCTGGGAGAGTATCTGGCGTCGATTCAGCAGCGGATGCATGCCGAGCCAGAAGCAATGCGCGAGATCGAAGCGCGGATGGTTGAGCTGCTCGCCGAGCGCGGTGTGACGCGCGATGGTGTGGTGACTACTGAGGATGTCACAGCACTGCGCGGTCAGATGGGCGAACCTCGGGAGTTTGCCAGTGAAGCCGAGGCAGGAGATGACGATGCTGCGCTGCGAGATGCAGCTGAGGCAGCTCTCGCGGATGGGGCACCCAAGCAGCTGATGCGCGATACAGATCATGCGTTGATCGGTGGGGTGTGTGCTGGGGTAGCGGCATACTTTGGAATTAGCCCGCTGTGGATTCGTCTGCTGGCGATTGTCTCACCTTTTATGACGTTTGGGACGGCGCTGCTGATCTATATCGTGATGTGGCTTTCTATTCCACCAGCAGTGACTGCGTCGGATAAGCTGCGCATGGCGGGCAAGCCAGTGACGTTTGATAGCTTAAAAAAAGCCGCTGCCGAGCCTGCCGGCGGTAGCCAAGCGGCTCAGACCGCAGCGAAAGTCCTGCGCATTATGATTGGCTGTGGCGTCTTGATGATGGCGCTGGGTGCACTCGTCGCGCTGATGGTCGGTGGTGTAATGAGCGCTACTATGGTCTCAAGCATGGGCGACTTTGCTGCGCAGAGCTGGCTGTGGCTGGCGTATGGCTGTGCAGTGCTCGGCGGCGTGGCGCTGACTGCTTTGCTCTCACTCGGTGCATGGAGTATCTTTGCCTGGCGGCTGAAGCGGCCAGTTGGTATTGCGATGCTAGCGATGCTCCTCGTTGGGGCGGTTGCTATCTCTGGCCTAGCGGTTGGTGGCATGAATGCGGGGATGAGTCTCGATCGCCAAATGCGCGACGTGCAGCGCACCAAGGTAGTTGACGTAGCCGATGCCACCACAGTGCGTGTCGATGGGACAACTCGGGCGAGCTATGGTGGCTATGCCGAGAAGCCACGCGTTGAGGTAGATTACTTGCAGATGAAAGGTGTCAAAGAGCCGACAACAAAAATTACCAAAGAAGGTAACCGAGCTATTGTGACCGTGCAGCACGATGCTTGCCGCGACCAGCACGACTTTTTCTCGACGTGTACCTACTCACCCAAGGATTATGTGAACGTCCGGGTCTATGGGCCATCGCCGCAGATAATGGAGGCTGACCATCGCCCTGATGTGGTGACCGATCGGCCATAGGCTAGGGGTAGCTAGTGTCAACGTCAAAGACCCGCTTGCATGGCGGGTTTTTGCATTTTTTGCTTGCGGGGAGGCGGAGCGTGAGAGATGGGCCACGTCTTGGTCGGTATGGCGATTTATCTCACCTTTGCTATACTAGAGGTATGAGTCAGTCGTCGTCTCCCCAGGTTTTGAGCCCATCGGCGCTTGCGATGGTAGCGCAGCGATGTAAGGTGGCACGTGATCAGGTGCGGGTGGTGCCGATTGAGGGCGCGTCAACCGGGTGTCGACGAGCTGTTGCACTGGCTGAGACGCAGTCAGTGTTTGTCAAGGAAGCTGATCCAGAAGCTTCGAACCACGCTGCACTGGCAGCGGCCCTGAGCAAAGATGATGCAGTTATTCGGGCGCTGCAGCAGGCCGGTTCGCCTCTGGTGACGGAGTTTGTTCAGTATGATGATGAGCGGGTGATTATGCTGAGCCAAGCGTATATTGCTAAGGATGGCTGGCAGTGGCAGCCGCCTGACGCGGCGGATAAGCTGGCTCGTCAGCGTTATATAGCGGCGGTGCTGCGGGCGATTGCTCAGCTTGAGCAGACCACGCTGCCTGCGGCGGCAGCTAAGACGCTTGCGCTGCATGCTACGGCGTTTGACCGGGTGGTGCAGTGTCAGGGGCTTCGGCTGCTCTGCGATGATGCGACGCGGCGTGAGGAGCTCCAGCAGACGTACCGCTCCTGGGCTGAGCAAGCCAGTAAGCCAGTGATTCGTCGGCGCTACGAGCAGGTTTGCGCTGTGCTTGATAATACCGAGCGCTTGGCTGATCTCGCGGCACTGGCTCAGCAGGTAGCCGACCAGCCGTGCGATTGTTTGAGCCACGGCGATGTGCGGAGTGAGACAATTGCCTACCATGCTGCTCAGGATAAAGTGAAGCTAATTGATTGGCAGTGGGCAGCCTATGTGCCAAAGCAGTGGAGTGCAACCGAGTTTTTGCTTGATATGGCGCGCCGCGGCTACGATGTGCAGGCCTGGCAGGCTGAGCTGAATCGGCCGCTGCTTGCTGGCCTAGTAGGGTATTATGCTGTGTGCAGCGCCCAGCCCGCTCCTGAGGCAGCTCAAGCAGTGCGGCGGCTCCAGGCGTATATGGCGGCCACGGCGTATGATATGCTAGGTATGAATAGCTAACCGGTTGATGGATGCTGAGTTAGTTGCGACGAAAGTACTTATATGCGTCTAATTTTAGAGCAGCGTATTAACATGTGTCAAACACATGTAATTCTCCAGAAGATAGCAGATGAATGTTTTTTCTACAGCAGGTGTATAACACCAGTTTTATACAATAATGCATCATTGATATGAGCGTAAAACTACCTTGAGGGTGTGTTTCTTACCAACACGCAAAATGTCATCGTTAGCAAGTGGTGTATCTTCACTGGAAATTTTGGAGTCATTGATCTTCACGGCATTTTGCTTAATGAGCCGTCTGGCCTCGCCGCGACTTTTTGTGATGCCCAGTCGAACAATGATATCGATAATTGACTCATGGGCATCCACCTGAACGATGTCAATATCCTTGGCAAGATTCTTCTGACTCACCTCAGAGACCCATTGCTGCTCAGCATCAACGGCGGCGCTCGCTCCGTGGTACATTGACACTATCTCTCGAGCAAGATCCTTTTTGATATCGCGTGGGTTTTCTCCGTCGTTGAGCCGACTTTTAATTACAGCAATCTCACTCATAGACAGGCGCGTACAATCCACAAAACACTGGTAAATACCCGCATCCGCCAGCTGCATGATTTTAAAGAACATATCTTTGGCATTCAGATCGAGACCCACACCGGTGCCAAGGCTTTTGCTCATTAATTTTTCGCCGGTTTCTGGGTTTTCGAGCAGTGTGGTTGTCATGACAAACTTTTCTTTTTGCTTGTAGCGCTTGAGTAATGTACGGCCAGCCAGCATATTGAATGTTTGGTCGGTGCCACCAATCTCTACATCAACATCCATTGCCACGGAATCGTAGCCCTGCATCAGCGGATAGAAGAACTCATGGACGAAGAGTGGCTTCTCGGCAGCGACTCGCTTTTTGAACGCATCGCGCTCTAGCATCTGCTGCACGGTAAAGTTGGAGGCAAGCTCCACAGAATCTTCAAATGTTAGCTTGGAGAGCCACTCCGAATTAAACTGGAATTCTATCGGGTTGTCGATATCGTTAAAGTCTAGAATCTTGCCAATTTGTGCCTTAAATGTCTGCAGGTTCTCCAGCACTTGTTCGCGTGTTAGCTGCACACGCATCGAAGTTTTATCGCTTGGATCACCGATCATCGCGGTAAAGTCGCCAATTAGCACAATAATCCGGTGGCCAAGAGCGTGGAACCGTTCGAGTATCAGATAATTTGTTGAGTGCCCAAGATGAACATAGTTCGCAGTTGGGTCAATACCAAGATAGAATGTGAGGCGGCGGCCACTTTGTAGCTCCTTTTTGAGACTATCTTTGCTCGGAAGAACTTCGGCAACTGAGCGAGATAGCGCTTCATCGACCAAGTGTTCGTCGGTAATAACGTGGTGCGCTTGAGTATTCATGTATAGTATTTTACTACATACGAGAAGAGATAAAAACTAACACGTCTTGAGCTCACTTGTTATGTGCCGCTGGAGTCCTATGATGTACGGCGTATCACAGCTTGAAAGGCAGTACAAAGTTCCATTGCGCTTTTTGGAGGTATAACCATACTATGGATTGAGTAGGGAGTTAACAAGAGCATGATATGTAGTGACTGCGAGTGTGTAAATATCTTGTTTATACATGGATGTATGACATCGCTTATACTACTTATGCTACAGTTGATGGTAGTGCTAGATCTGAAGATACACTACAATCATACTATGAATCAAGAATGGAACGTTATAAGTCAAAAGAAGTTAGTCGACTCACCGTGATACAAGCTCAATATTGAAACCGTCAGGCTCCCGTCGGGCAAAGTCCTCGATGATTATTACGTGCGAGAGGGTATGAACGCCGTTTTGATCGTTCCACGCACTCATGAAGGCAAATTTTTACTGGTGCGTCAGTATAAACACGGAGCGCAGCAAAGTGTTATAGAATTTCCTGCGGGTAAGATCGATGCGGGTGAATCTGCTTTAATTGCTGCAAAAAGGGAATTATATGAAGAGACTGGAGGGACCTACATTTTTTGAGGACCCTACGAATAGCCGTGTCAAGATAGCGATCGTCTTTGCTAATAATGTCACTATAAAGCACAGGCAACATCTTGACGATAATGAGGATATTGAAGTAATACAGCCAACACCTGACGAGCTACGAACTATGCTCATGAACAATGAGTTATCTGTGGCAGCATCTGTAGCGGCAGGTTGGATAGCGCTAGAGAGGAGATGGTAACATGAAGAGACATAAGTCCGGGACAGTAAACCAGGTATTGAAAAAAGCAAACTGATGGTTGAGGTGATTGATAAGGAACGAGGAGTAGGATGGAGACTGTTTATTGATGTGGTATCTAGACAGATATAGCGTATAAAAGGGAAATCAGAAGTTCTATATTCGTGCTAGAATAGTCACTGAGTAGAAAGTAGGGGGGTGAGGGTAGAAAATATGTCCAAGAAAAAACCAAACGATAACACCAAATTAGGCTTCCGCACCATCCTCTTCCGTGGTGTTCTCTATGTCATCATTATTCCAACAACCATTATGCTTCTCCTTGTTGGTGGTTTTTATCTTAAGTTAGATATCGAGGCTGGCCAAGCTCAAGCGACAATGAAGACGTACTTACATAACAAGTATAAAGAAGAATTCATTGTCGAGAAACCAATACGAAACGGAAGTGGGTTCGCGGTGCGAGGGTGGTTTGAGGCGGTAGCTTATCCTGCGGCGAACAAAAAACTTCCCTTTAAGGTGCTGATGTCACTTTCAGACCCGTGGGATGATTATGTAGATACACTGTGGGGCATACAAGAAATGGCAAGAATAAAACCGATGGTCGATAGAATAATGGTTGGATCGTACGCGTCTACTGTGGATATAGCAACGGGCGAAATTGGCAATGCTGTTACAGACACTAAGGCTTTGCCATTATTCCAAGAGGTAGCACATAAGCATAGCCAAAGTATACTCTATAAGCTAGAAGTAACTGCGCAAAACGATGCTTCTTCGTTGATGCACTATGAGCGAGTCAAGCAGTTGTTGCAGATTATTAAGGATGTTCCGGCTGAGACTAAACTGATATACCGATGGTACGAAAATGGTACTAAACACGTCATAGTGCTCTTAGAAGATGAAATAGCAAAAATACTTCACGAAAACCAGGATATTCGTATATATGATAAAGAAATAATTAAGGAGAAAAAATGAATTTGAAAGTTGAGCAGTATCTTGCCTTGTCATCGCTTGCTTATCAAGTAATACCAAATAGTTTGTTAGATGATGCATCAAAACAAACCCTTAAAGAAATTGTCTCTCACTTGACCGCAAGAACTAACTTGCTTGAACTTAAATCTCCTCTCTTCATGGCGCTTCATCAATTAAACAACTTTCAGAAGAGGAACAACCTGAAAGTTCTATATTAATGTAAGAATAGTCACAGAGTAGAAAGTGGAGGAGGGTAGAAAGTATGTCCAATAAAAAACCAAGCGATAACAGCAAACTAAGCTTCCGCACAATTCTTCTCCGTAGTATTCTCTATGTAATTGTTGTACCAACAGTCATCATGCTTCTCTTTGTTGGCGGATTCTATCTCAAATTATGTGCTGAAGCTAGCCAAGCTCAAGCAGCAATGAAAACATATCTACATAGTAAATATGGTGAAGAATTTATCGTCGAACGACCAGAAAAGAATGGAAGCGGGCTTGGTGTAGAAGGGTGGTTTGAAGCAACAGCCTACCCGAAGGATCATGCAGACATCCGCTTCATTGTTATGCTGTCATCCTCAGGGAAGCATGATGGCTATGCTGGTGCTGTATGGTCAAAAGAAGAGACTAATCGACTCAAACCTATTATTCAGCGTATCTTTAGCAAAGATGTAGCGTATAGTGTAACCATCCAATCATCTATGACGCTACAAACGAAAGATATACAAGTTTACGGTGTAATACCACGTTTTACACAAGCAGCAGCACAATATAAGCAGCAAATTCCATATGATATCACTATTCAAAAAACACACCAAACACGAGAATATCAGGAAAAAATGCACATCGTCGATAATCTTAAAGAGCTTGCAAAGGATCTGCCAGATACCGTTGATACTACTATTCGCTACCAAGCGCAAACATCTGGAGGTAAGAAATTTGATTTGAATATAACAATCATGGCATTAAAATCCACACCACAAGAAACATTAATTACAATGTTTCAAGAAAAGGAGAGTCTATAAATATGAACATAACAATAGAGCAGTATCTTGCGCTAAGTGCACTTACCTATAAAATACAACCTTCAAAAGAATAGCTAGAGAGCTCTATAATTATGCTATTAATAGTCGCGTAGCCAAAAATAGGGATCCTGAGAGCAGAAGACATGCATAAGAAAAAACCAAGCGATAACACCAAACTAAGCTTCCGCACCATTCTTTTTCGTGGTATCCTCCGCGTTATCATTATTCCGACATGCGTCATACTTCTATTAACTGGTACATTAATTGGTATATTTCATATTAAGTATCTTGTAGAGGCTCATCAAGCTCAGACTGAAATGCGCGCCTATCTAGAGAAGAAATATCACCAGCACTTTATTATTAAGAACTATCGAATTGAAGGAGGTGGATTTGCAAGAAGGGGTGGCAAAGTTGCAGATGCACATAGAGAGGGTAGCTCTTACACCTTTCGTGTTTTAGAGAAAGATCACCGGCTCTACCGCGATAACTACCTCTCGGCACTTTACAATGAGCAGGAAGAAAAGGATCTTACCAAGATGGTTAAAAAATTGTCTATACCTGCAGTAAAATATATACCAGATATTACAATTGCTCCTGACATAGCTGATGGGATACAGGGCACGCCAGCTTTTGCTGAGACGTTGCGAAAGTATGGGGACCATATTATATATGAAGTATCTATTGTTGTAGTAGGGGACCAGGTAAAAGAAGAAGATGTCCAAAACGTAAGAAAACTTATGGAGTATGTCCAATCAAAAAACCCGAAAAGTTATGCTGTGAGATACGTAGTAAATAGCAGAACTGAAGATGCGCGATATGTTTGTCAGGAGTATGGAGGTATAAGCGAGAAAACAGCGCAGGAAACTTCCAAGGATTGCTTTAAAAAGAGTAAAGGGAGGATATAGCCATGGTAAAAGATGAACAGTTTTTAACTTTGAGCTCATTGGCATATGAGCCGTTTTCTGATAATGATATCAACAAATCTTTAAAAGAAATCATTAAGAAAGTGCCTAAAAACAACCGTCTTGAGCTTAAACCTCTCTCATACCTTGACAACTCATCAACGCTACAACTTGCAGAATAACTCAATAGTTCTGCATTTGTGCTATAATAGTCGCGTAGCCAAAAATAGGAGTTGTTGGGAGAAGAGAATATGTCCAAGAAGGAACTAAATAATAACACCAAACTAAGCTTCCGTACCATTCTTCTCCGTGGCATTCTCTATGTCATCATTATTCCAACAGCTGTTATGTTTCTCCTTGTTGGTGGATTCTATCTCAAGGCCGATATTGAGGCAAATCAAGCTCAAGCAACAATGAAAACTTATTTACAAAACAAATATAATGAGGAATTCATCGTTGAGAAACCAGAGCGGAAGAGCAGTGGTCTCGGCGTAGAGGGAGTACTAGCTGCCAATGCTTACCCTATACGAGATCCTCAGATACGATTTTCTGTAAACACCTCATCGAATGGCAATCAAGATAACTATCCAGGTGTAATATGGTCCCGCTCTCAGAATGATAAGTTAATAAAGGATCATATCATAAATAACTCATGGGCGCAGACCGACATCACTGTCAGTCTTACAGACAATACAGCACAGTCGCTGAGCGGTACACCTAAAACATACGAAGAAGCGATAGCGTCTTATGGAAAAGATATTCACTACATAATAAGTGTTAATCGTAATACAAATCAATTGGCTGTCGATAATCGGGATCGGTACTATCTCATGAGCCTTATTAGATATATCAATCAGCAAAAAGTTGGCTACCGTATTATACATTACGGCATACATGATACGAAGATGGACACAGACATAGTGTGTAATATACAGGTAGAAGGTACGCGTCTATTAGATGAAAAACAAGCCAATGAATGCTTCAGAAAATAAGGGGTGAGGACAGAAAACATGCACAAGAAAAAACCAAGCGATAACACCAAATTAGGCTTCCGCACCATCCTCTTCCGTGGTGTTCTCTACATGATTATCATTCCGACAGTTATCATGTTGGTAATATTTGGTATATTTTACACAAAATCTACCATTGATGATCATATTGCTCAATCACATATGCAGTCATACCTCAAACGTAAGTATGGCCAAGAATTTATAGTAGAGAATTATCGAATCGAGGGAGCTGGCCTTGGAGTAGATGGTGTTGCTAAGGCTGATGCGTATGCTAAAAGTGACCACACGATTCGATTTATGGTGAAGGGTTTTCCGGGGGGTAGCTCATACAGTAATAACTATTGGGATGGATACCCCGATATGATATGGGCAAAACACCTCAAAAAGGATATTGATCCTATGATACAAAAGGTATTTAGTGCCGACACATTACTCGCATCGATAGAAGTCTACAGTATACCTGCAGTGAACCAAAGGATAGGAAAAGAAATACCATTGTATCGTGATGCCTTCCAGCAATTTGGTAAAGATATACATGTCGCTGTACGTATAAAGAGTAGGGTTGTCCATAATGATGTAGCCGCACAGATATACCAGATAATCGTCAAGCTGCGAGAGCTTGGTGTGTCGCTATCCATTAATTATGAGAACCCCGCGGTATATGTTGCACTAGTCGAAGAAACGAGTATACGTGGTATACACTCACCGCAGGATGTAAGGAAATATATAGAAATGAAGGGAGAAAAGCTATGAAAATAGAACAGTACTTGGCATTAAGCATATTATCTTACAGTAAATCCCTAAGTAGTTTTGCCTCTAGTAGCGGGGAGCCATCTATTGAGGCGCTCATAAAACAGGGAAAAATTGACGATTATCGCCATAACGATGGATCTATTTCTCTCGAACTTAAGTCCCTCTCCTCCCTCGCATCCTGGCACCTCATTAACGCCACAACCACTTCATCTGGTATGTCGGCTATTGCTGTGCAAGATCCAGCCACCAAGGACATTGTCTTTGCCTATCGCGGAACGGATATTGATAAGAATATCTGGGAGGCGATGAAAGATATTGAGTCGGATATTGCGATTGCATCAAGTGGGAATGTTTTGTGTAGGATGAGCTGAACCAATTCTACGACGCCTACACCTTCTACACCAAGACGATCAAGAAAGTTGGTGGCGGTGCTCACGTAGGCACTAAGAGCTTCACTGGCCATTCACTCGGTGGTGGGCTAGATGGTTTGGGCTACTTTCTCAATATTGGTGCTTAGGTAGCATACTAGCTTTTATAATCTCCTAGAGGAAGAATAAGACAGCGAGAAATAATAAATGGGCTGATACGAGCACGTCGCTTCTGCAGGAGTCTCTTTAAGCTAGCTTTCATCTCCCTCCTGCACAATACCACACATGAAAACAGCAACCATGACCCAATCAGCCGCAGTGGTAGAGACACCCACTGTGCCGGTGCTGCGTGCGCTTAATCCGCGGACGCTTAGTATCGATATTGTGCTGCCGGTGCTTAATGAGGCGCATGTCATTGCGCGCTCGGTGAGCACGTTGCACGCGTATTTATCACAGCATGTGCCGTATCGCTGGCGCATCATTATTGCCGACAATGGTAGCACGGACGGCACAGCGGAAGCGGCGCGCCAATTGGCGGTACGTTACCCCGAGGTGCAGCTCATCCAGCTTACCGAGAAAGGCCGTGGCCGAGCTCTCAAGCAAGCTTGGCTACAAAGCTCGGCTGATATTCTGGCCTATATGGATATCGACCTCTCTACCAATTTAGACAGCTTCGTCCCAATGATCACCCCGCTGATTATGGGTGAGGCAGCTGTGGCGACGGGCTCACGCCTGATGAAGCAGTCGCGTACAACTCGCGGCTTCAAACGCGACACTATCTCGCGCTGTTACAACTGGATTATTCGCCGGACGATGAAGACAAAATTCGTCGATGCTCAATGCGGTTTCAAGGCGATTCGGCGCGATGCGGCACGCAAGATTTTGCCTCGCATCAAGGATACTGGCTGGTTCTTTGATACCGAGCTACTCGTCAAGGCAGAGTACGCTGGTTATACCATCCACGAGGAGCCAGCCTTTAGGTCTGGCTCTCTATTATTTCTTTAATTAACGCAAAGCCTACTTGTGGCGCATTGCTAAGCCAGCGCGGAGCGTCTCATGATAAAACGGTAGCAGCGGAAGAGCATCGATCTCGGTGAGTGGATACCACGCTGCTGCGCTATTTTCGGTATTAAGCCGAGGCGTTATGCGCTGCGCACATTCAACGAGCGCCGGATACACATACCACTGGCGGCTATGCGCTGCATCGATCTGCATCAGGGGCTGCTGCGCCACCACGATAGTGGTCCCTCGCGGGTCAATGCCTAGCTCCTCGGCCAGTTCTTGCCCAGCTAGTACCGTAATGCTCGTATCGGTCCGGTCAATGAAGCCGGAGACGCCATTGAGCATATGCGGCTGCTCCACCTCTTGCTGGCTCCGCCGCACCAGTAAAATCTCATCACCGTAGCATACCACGCAGTTGAAGACAAAGCAGATGGGCTGGCCAGTGTAGTCGATCCTTCCATCGGGCAGGCGTGGATAGTCTTTGGTTTGGTAGGCAATCATCGCAAGCGGATTCATATGATTAGTATAGCATAAGAGGAATGAACAGAGGTAGAAAATACTAATGCGTAAGTCATAATATACCCTGATATATTTGCCTTTTTGTCTATACAAACCCTTGAGGAATGGCGTAATGAAGTAAAAAATCGAATTTTTAAGACTGCCCTAAGCCACGTCGTGCATACCACAGATACAACCATAAACAAGGAGTATACGACAATGGCACAGCAACCAACTCTCACCACAGACGAAGCTCTCGTTTTGCAGCAGATCAACGAGCATAGCGAAGATGATGTGATCGGCCTAGAGCAGAGCCTGCGCATGAGCCGCCCAAAGCTTATGGCGCAACTCACTCACCTCAAGAACAAAGGGCTTATTACAGTCAAGATGACGACTGGTGATTGGCAGTGTGGTGAGCTATCTCCTCGCGGAGCACACCCTGCGGCCGATCCGCGCCAACATGCACGCTCAGACGCAGTTCGTTAGTGATGCCAGTCATGAGCTGCGCACGCCGCTGACCGCGCTGCGTACTGCGAACGAAGTAGCGCTGCGCAACCCCAAGCTCACCTTGGCCGAGGCCCGCACCGTCATAGAAGCGAATGTGACCGATGCGACGCGGCTGCAAACGCTAGCCAATACAATGCTTGGCTTGCTTCGGCACGACCGCTCGGTGGTGCAGCTGCAGCCAGTTGCTTTACAAACCGTGGTGAGTGAAGCGATGAACTTGGTGGTGGCACCTGCCCAAGCGAAGTCGATTGCCATTGATGACACCACGCCACCTTTGATGGTGCGGGCTCATCAGCAGCGTCTTGTTCAGCTCCTTACCATTTTGCTCGACAATGCCATCAAGTACAGCCCGGAGCATACCACCATCACCATCACCGCTGGGAGTACCAATCGCTGGGCTAGGGTGCAGATCATTGACCGAGGCATCGGGATGGACGCCGCCACGCAGCGTCAGATATTCCAGCGCTTCTACCGAGCCGACCAAGCTCGCACTGGTGGCCTAGGCCAGGGCTATGGCCTTGGGCTTGCGATTGCCCAGCAGATCATCACCGAGCATGGCGGCAAAATTACTGTCGACAGTACGCCTGGTAGTGGCACGACCTTTACGGTGAGCTTGCGCCTTGTGGGCAGGCAGAGTACGTAGTAGATAACGTTCTGTAGAAATAAAGAGCGGATGCTTGATAAATAAGCAAAGGCGCGTATCAAACGGGGCTTGGATTAGCTGGTAGTAAGGGTATATGAGTTGTATTACTTTTTGAGATCAGCTAAAAATTCTTCGGCAGAGTTAAACGGCTTACTCAAGTTATTATCAGTTGCTAGCGATGGCTCAATTTCAGTAAGCAGTGCTTTGAGTTGCGGCGTCGTTAGCTCAGGGGTATACGGCTCAATATGGCGAGTTGCAACGATTTGCGTGAGGTAGCTGTTAATTAACGCGCTCAACGTTAGGCCAGCACTTTTTGCAACTTCCTGGGCTTGGCGCTTGATATTTTCATCTAATTTTATACGCGTTGTCACCATACTCATACCACTGATTATGTACGAAGTAATATACTGCGTCAAGAACAGTGTTCTTTTCTTGTATCCTATTAGATAGCACACTCGAACGAAGCTTATGCAAAAAATAGTGTGAACTGAGCACGAGAAAAGCGCGCGGTAATGCGATGGGTCTGCAAGATTTCACTTTAAGCTTCTTTTAACGCCCATTCCCTATACTCGAACCATAATAACGAAAGGAGTATGTATGAAAATAGAAGATGGCTTTGCAACGGAGAAGCGTAGTACGTCGCCAACATCCCCATCGTCCACGCAAGTGCAGGTCAAAGGTGCGGCTAACCCTGGTTTGATTGCAGCGGTGATCGGCGGTGTGATCGTGGCGGCAACGCTCGGATTTCTTGGTGGTATGCAGGTCAATAGCCGCAGCACATCGAGCTAAAGTGGCCCTGGTGGCCATGGTATGATGGGTAGTCAAACCAGCCAGGGGAGTATGTCACCACCAGGCCAAGCAGGGCAGTCGACGGGCAGTGGTAACCAGCCAGGCGTACCGTCAAATGGAGCAAATACCACCACGCAAACCCAGCAAGGCACCACCCAACAAACCACGCAAGATACGACCAAGAATACCTAATACTAATAATAAAACCACCTCTGATATGAGGTGGTTTTTGGCTTACTGGAGTAAGGATTATTGTGGCAAGGAGACACCCTTTTCTTTGAGGGCTGGCTCGATGACGAGCTTGCCGAAGGCATCCGCGTCGGCCCACACTTGGCGCGCATCTGAGCTGCCTGAGGTGATGAGCTTGCCATCCTTGACGTATTGGTTGGTCACATTCTTGCCGTTAACGAGGATGGCTGGTGTGGCACTGGCAGCATTTTGGGCGCCAGCCAGGGATTTATCGAAGGCGATCTTTTTCTTAATCCGGGCACCTGAGCGGTCGGCCTCGGCAAGGTCGGTCTTGAAGCGGTTGGCATCAAGGCCAAGCCCCTGTGCAGTGGTGGCGAAGTAGTTGGTGCGTTCTGTGCCATCGAGTGACTGCCACGAATTTTGCTCGGCGTAGAGCTTGTCGTGCATCTCCCAATATTTGCCCTGGAAGCCAGCTGACTCAACTGCTGCTGCTGCCGCGAGTGCATTGGGGTGGATAGACGAGAGAGGGTTGTTGCGGAAGATGAGCTGCACGTGATCCTTGTATTTCTCAGTGACTGCCTTGAGTGCAGGCGAGGCCTGCGAACAGCCGGGGCACTGGAAGTCTCCATATTCGATGATTGTTACCTTGGGTGATTTACTCCCATGGGTGTGGTCGGCGATATCACCATTTTGGCTACTGGCGCTTTGTACCTGCAATGGGTCGACGCCTGACAGATTGATTGACTCACCTTGGCGTGACAGCCACACGAGCCCACCTAAGATTGCGAGACAGAGCACTGCAAAGATCAGCCATGATTTTTTTGTCATAAACGAAACATTCCTCCTTATTCTTGCATATTATATCGTGCTCGAGTGGCCGAATCAAGCTGACAGAGGTGTTGCGCACGCTAAAGCATTGAGCCGATCAGGGGAGTGCGCTACAATGATGGCATGGAAATGCTCATGATCATCATCTTTGGTATCTTTGTGGTTGCCCTCATCCTGGCTGGCAGTGCATGGCCCGATATACCGCCGGTGAGCCAATACGAGCTCGAGCGTCGTCGCCAGCAGAATAATCGCACAGCGATCCACCAGTTGCGGCGCATTGCTGTCTACGACGACCTCGTCTCGCTTCAGCGCTGCGTGGTGGCGCTATTGCTGGTGCTGATGGTGATGGCAAGCATTGGGGCGTTTGACTTTGGTGGTGGTGTGCTGGTTGCGCTTGCGGTGGCGCTGCTCTATGGTGGTGTGGGGCGGATTAGTTGGGTGCACGCGATTGCCCAGCGCCTCTATAATGCAGTTGAGCCGAGCTTCGTTAGCTTTGCCGGGCGGTTCCCGCGAGTGGTGCGCATTGTCCGTTCGTTTGTGCCGCCAGTAGAGACGAACCTTCGCCTGGGGTCGCGGGCTGAGCTTGAACATCTGGTGCGTCATGCTCGGCCATCAGTCTTGCCACCAGTCGAGCGCGAGCAAGCACTGGGGAGCTTGACCTTTGCGCGTAAGACGGTCGAGACAGTCATGGTGCCGCGCAATGCTATCAAGACAGTTGAGCAAGATGCCATGGTAGGGCCGCTGTTGCTTGATGAATTGCACCGCACCGGGCATAGTCGTTTCCCAGTGGTGGATGGCGATATTGATCATATTATTGGTGTACTGCATACCCGCGACTTTATGTCGCTCAAGGAGGCGGTGTCGGCTCAGGTGCAAACGGTGATGGATCCAAACGTGTACTACATCGACGGTGCGCAGTCGCTCGAGCAAGCCTTGGGTGCGTTTATTAAGACGCGCCAACAGGTCTTCATTGTCGTCAATACCTATCGTGAGACGGTGGGGATGGTGACGTTGGATGATTGTATCGAGGCGCTGCTTGGCCATGCTCCCATAGCAGATGATGACGAAGTGTATAGCCAGCCAGTGGCCTTGCCCGAGCCCACGCAGCCGCGCGCCCTCCCCATGGGCGAGCAGAATGATGCCTGAAATTGTGGTATAATCTAACAGATATGACACAACGAATACTTGCCAACCAAACGCCGGATTACACCGGTCAAACCATCACTGTGGCCGGCTGGGTACACGCACGGCGTGACCATGGTGGCCTGATTTTCATCGACCTGCGCGACCATACTGGCCTGGTGCAGCTGGTCGTTAGCCCCGAGCAAACCGCCGCCTTTGCCCTGGCAGAGCATGCTCGCGACGAGTACGTCCTGCGCGCCCATGGCCAGGTTCGCCAGCGTGGTGAGGGCCTGGCCAACCCCAATATTGCCAGCGGCAGCATCGAGCTTGTGGTAAGCGAGCTAGAGGTGCTGAACAAAGCCGAGACATTGCCCATCCAGCCCTTTAGCGAGACTAACCAAGCCAGTGAAGACCTGCGCTTTGCCTACCGCTACCTGGACCTGCGCCGCCCCAAGCTGCAAACGATGCTGCGTCGCCGCGCCGATATGTACCGCCGCATGCGCCAGTATATGGACGAGCGCGATTTTATCGAAATCCAAACGCCGATTTTGGCGAATTCCAGCCCCGAGGGTGCGCGTGACTTCCTGATCCCCAGCCGCTTGCAAGAGGGCAAATTCTACGCCCTGCCACAAGCACCGCAGCAGTTTAAGCAGCTGCTGATGGTTGGTGGCGTGCCGCGCTACTACCAGCTGGCTGCGTGCTTCCGCGACGAAGACCCGCGCGCTGATCGCCTGTATGGTGAGTTTTACCAGCTGGATCTGGAGATGAGCTTTGTGGAGGATGGCGAGCAAGTCCGCCAGATGATGGAGCCACTGATGCAGCAGCTGGTGACGGACTTTGCTGGCAAGACGCTGCTAGACCTCAGCGACCTCCCAGCTGGCGATGGCCAGCCCATCCCGCGCATCCCGTACCAAACCGCCATGGAAACCTACGGCAGCGACAAGCCAGACCTGCGCTTTGGCATGGAGCTGGTTGAGCTAACGGACGTGTTTGCCGACACCGAATTTGGCGTGTTCAAAAACGCTGAATGTATTAAGGCAATCTGCGTCACAAACGGCGCGTCGCTCAGCCGCAAGCAGATCGATGGCTTTACCCACATCGCCAAAGCCGAGGGTGCGGGCGGCCTGGCCTACATTACCTACCAAGATGGTGCGGCCAAGAGTCCAATTGCTAAGTTCCTGACCGAAGAAGAGCTGGCCGCTATCCAAGCCAAAACGGGGGCCAAGGACGGCGATGCAGTCTTCTTTGGGGCTGATAGGCGCCCAGTAGTTAATGCAGTGCTGGGGCGGCTGCGTAGTGAGTTTGCCGATCACTTTGGGCTGAAGGATCCGCAGGTGGTGGCGCTAGCCTGGATTATCGATTTCCCATTCTACGAGTGGGATGAGCATGCGCGTAAGCTTGATTTTGGCCATAATCCCTTTAGTATGCCAAAGGGTGGGCTCAGCACCCTGCAAGCCGCCCAGACGGATGACGACAAGCTGGCCATTCTGGCTGACCAGTTCGATATGGTGATGAACGGCTACGAAATCTGCAGTGGCGGTGTGCGCAACCACAACCCGGCCGTGCTGTACGAAGTATTCGGGCTGCTGGGCTATAGCCGGCAGTACGTAGAAGAGAAGTTTGGCGCTATGCTGCGGGCCTTTACCTACGGTGCGCCGCCACACGCGGGCTGCGCCTTTGGCATTGACCGCATCCTGATGGAGCTAACCGGCGAGCATAACGTCCGCGAAACCCTCGCCTTCCCCAAAAACGGCAGCGGCGTCGACGTTATGATGGACTCACCCGCGCAGGTAGAACCCGGGCAGCTGAAGGAGTTGGGGTTGTCGTGACAGCTTACCTCGTCACTGGCGTTGCAGGCTCTGGCAAGACAACATTGCGTAACATATTTCGCAGTCGAGGATACCAAACATACGACATCGACGAAGGCTTTGCGGGGTGGGTGCACAAAGAGACGAATATCCCAGCGGCAGAAACCGATAAGCCAGTAGAGCCGCTTAATTTACATCATGAATGGCGACTTATCAGTAGTAGGCTGGAGAATATTATACGGCAGTCTCATGGACTGATGGGCGTCTTTGGCTCGGCCCATGATTTGTATCAGTATGCATATTTGTTTGACGCTATTTTTCTCCTTGAGTATCCGAGCGAGGAAGTCTTGCGGCAGCGAATCGCTCAGCGTCCAGCCGGTAGCTACGGTCAGGAACCTGGCGAGCTAGAAAATATCATTCGCTATTGGCCAGTCTACGAAGATAACTTTCGGAAGATTGGCGCAACAACCATAGATTGCACACAGCCGAGTGACACAGTGTTGCGGACAATCCTCACGCAAGTAGATCCACAAGCAAAGGACGCTCTATGAGCTGGGATCTCACCGCAATCAAAACAAAACGCCATATTCAGTCGGTTAGCGACCTGATGGAAGAAGACTGCGTGCCGCTCGAGCGCCAGCAGATGATTGCCGAGCTTGAAAAGGCTGCCAAAGCATGCGATGCGCAGCTAGACACGCGCGACCCGTCGTGGCTTGTGATGGAGAAGAAAGAATGGCTGATCGAATTCAGCCTGAGCAAGCATAGGGAGCAACTCATCACGATGGGGCTGCGCGTCCGGGGTAGTAGGGAGCCAACGGAGGTATTTGCGTATCTTATCCAACAGCTTGGTATGCGGCTGGTGGAATGGAGCACCGGCGAGTTCCTGGATCTATCCAAGCAGAGCAGCTTCGGCCGCTGGCAGGAGTGGAGCGAGCGGGTGCTGCGAGACCTTACAAAGTCACGAAAATCATAAGCGTGTTGCGGGTGTAATAAGAATAAAATAGAGACTAACTAGTTACGATAGCTCTATCGTTTCTATCCGCTGATACTTCACTCCAACCTCTGCTGCAGCTGCTGTGCAAAGTGTATCAATCAATCCCTTGCCGGCGTCACTTAGGATGGCGTCATGAACAGGGAAGGCCAGGCGCGGGGCGACGGCCTGCAAGAAGCTGCGTGCCTCGGAGAACTTGAGCCATGGTGCAGCTACAGGCAGGGCGAGGACGTCGATGGGGCGCTGAGGCAAAGCGAAGGAATCACCAGGGTAGTAGATGCGATTGTTGATCAACACGGCAAGGTTGTGGAGGCGCGGAATGTTTGGGCTCACCACGGCATGCTCACCGCCAAAGAACTCAAGCGTGAATGGCCCAATCTGGAGCGTATCGCCAGGCACCGCGGCTATTGCATGACGGACAGAGAGTATGCCTTCTGGTAGAGATATCGTTGTACTATCTACAACGATATCATCAACACTTATAATCTCTGCTTCAGGAAATGCCTGTATAATACGCTTGATGAGCGCAGGGCTACAGTGGTCGGGATGCGCATGGGTAATGAGAACTGCCGCGACTTGCTGCGGCATAGCAAAATCGTCGGTGTATACACCCGGGTCGACGACCAAGCTCTGGCCGTCAATTGTAATAGTAAAGCAAGAGTGGGCGAATTTCGTTAGTGTTGTCATACATCTAGTATAGCGGAGAAGAGGGTGAAGCGATAGGTTGCTTCTTGCCGTGGTACTGGTTGAGAATATTTGACTGGTGTCAGTAACTAGAGGGCTCCCTATAGTAAAGATACATATGTACGCTTAAAAATCGCTTCCCAGTGTGAGAGCTGAAAAGCTTAACTATGGCGTAGTAGCAATTTCTGATATTTCACAGACAAAATAGTAGGCAGGAGGGAGATAGTCCTGAAAATAAACTAGGAAGCTATTGTGCTACCACCAGGAATGTGTCATTATAGCTGTATGAATAAAACGATTCTCTTTGTGCCGGGCTTCCAAGAAGGGCGCGCCGACCGCGATTACGATACACTTATGAACCGCTGGCGAGCGATGGGCTATGCAGTGGAATTTGTACCAATCCAATGGCATCGCACTATGCAAAAACAGTGGTTGCAGACGCTAAAAGAGCGGTATCAGCAGTATGATCCAGCTGAGACCATCCTGGCTGGTTTCTCATTTGGGGCGTGTATTGCATTCTTAGCGGCGTGTGAGCAAGCACCCAGTGAGCTGTGGCTCTTCTCGCTGTCACCATCATTTGCAGAGTGTGCGCAGTATTGGTCTAAGCGCAATTGGCGTACTATTGGTAAGCGACGGCTCAAATATGCCAAGCAGGTGAGCTTGGTATCGGCTGCGCAGCGTATCGCCTGCCCTGTGCAGATTTTCGTTGGCTCTGAGGAGTTTATTAAGTGGCCAGAGATGAAACTTGTCTTTGATACTGCCATGCAACATATCCCTACCGTCCATGGCACAGTGGTAGAAGGCGCTGGGCATGCGGTAGATGATCCGCGGTATGTGGCGGCAGTGTGCGACGCAATAGAGCGGTAGCTATGGAACTACGCTAGCCGTTTCCTGGCTAGCGTGAGCTTTAGCTTTATTGTATGTGCTTTGTCTCTACGTCCTGCCAGTCGCTGTTGCGCCGAAGCTCGGCGTTATCACCAGCGAAAATCGCTTTTGCTTCGGTATTGTCGCTCAGCGTCCAGAGAAACCAAGCAGTCATGTAGGCGTCGCCATATTCCAGCACGTCTTTGTGACCAACGGTCTTGCGCCGCGCGATGACGCTCGGCTTGTCTGTATTAAGAGCGCGGAAGTTCTGCTGTAAGTCGCTCAGTGGGCTAATGGCAAGGTTGTCGCTTGGGCCAGTGCCAGCCATCATGTAGGTGGCTGTCTTGAGTTTGCTGGTGTCGTAGTGCCAGTTGTTGCTGTTTGCGGTGCCATGGCCAACTGCGCTAGCGGTGTAGAGGGAGGTATAGCGGTTACTATTGCCGTATTTTGTCGCGGCATTGATAGCACCGGCTCCGCCTTGGGAGTGTCCAGCGATACCGATTTTACTTGTATTGACGAAGTCCTTGATAGGGCTACCCTCGGCAGTGTTGAGCTCTAGCGCAGTGTCAAGCATGATCGATGTCGTTGCGCCAGTGCCTGGCCAGCCATCCTCATTACCAATAACGACAAAGCCCCAACTGGCCAAATGCTCGAAGATTGGCGCATAAGTAGACGCGTAGGTGGCGGTGCCATTGACCATCAGCACAAGTGGGAAGGTTTGGTCTGGAGCGGTGCGCTGTGGGGTGTAGATATGATACTCTTTGATGGCTGTGCTATCGCTGCGATGAGTGTGGTGTGCGACGCGGTAGGGGCCTGGCTTAGTATAACGCTGCTCTAGCGTGCCACTGGGGCTTAGCTTTGCAGCGTAACCCTTTGCCACACCATCGTCGCCGGTGATGCTTTGGTTGAGGTAATTCATATAAAGCACAAGCAACACAAAGCATACTAAGAGTATTGCTATGATGATACCCAGAATTTTCAGAAGCTTTTTTGTCATTGCTTTATCCTCATTCGGTTAAAATAATACTAGTGATATTATCTACTATACACCGAGTGTATAGTAATGACAAGGGGAGAGTGATTACTTTTTCGCTGTATATTTTGGTTTTGCGGATAGGAGATAGCATGGCCGATATCCTTCCAGCTATGGTAATGGAGCGTCTCAGTATTGCACTCACAAGAGCCAACGGTATATACTGATGAGCATGTACGAACAAGAACTTCATACCGCGCAGCGGATTGCTCGCGAGGCGGGCGGTGTTATGCGTCGCTATTTTGATGGCGACCAACAGCGCCAGACCAAGGCGGATGGCACGCCAGTGACAATTGCCGATACAACAATCAACTCGCTGGTGATCCAGCGCCTCCACGAGACCTTCCCGGACGATGGCGTCATTGGCGAAGAGGAGAGCACGACGGGCTATGGCCTCGGGCGGAAGTGGCTGTGCGACCCAGTCGACGGCACAAAGGCCTTTACCTGGGGTGTGCCCACAGCAATGTTTTCGCTTGCGTTAGTGATTGATGGTGTGCCAACCGTCGGCGTTGGCTATGAACCAATGACAGATCGGCTCTACTGGGCGGTGCGTGGCCATGGCGCCTTTTGCAATGGTACGCGGCTGCAGGTGAATCACCAGACGCTTGCCGAGGGGATCTTTGCGGCGTCGTGTAGCTATGCAAATATCCGCCGCCATGAATATTATGATAAGCTAATCGAACGCAAAGTGAGCACGGCAAGCATTAGTGGTGCAGTAGCCAAAAGCGTCCGCGTGGCTGAGGGGCGCTTCGTTGGGTATTATGCCGAGAAGGTGAATGCGTATGATATGGCAGCAGTGCACGTTATTGTTGAGGAGGCTGGTGGTAAGATGACAAGTGTATCGGGCCAGCCGCTTAATTATGCGCAGCCATTTTGTGGTGCGCTTGTGTCTAATGGCGCTGTGCACGATGAGCTGATAGCAATAGTGCACGATGAGTGCTCATAAATACCGCACGCTACCAAATGGTATTTTGCGCTTCATCTGCGTGGCAATGCCGAGAGTATCGGCTGGCTGGACGGTGTGTGGGCCGTAGAATTGGTTGATCTCGTCGATTGCAGCAGTGAGAGCGTGGCGAGCTGATGGGTCGTCGAAGAGTGCGAGCTGTGCGTCTGTCTCGCTTGTGAGAAGATAACACGACATGCCAATCTCATAGGCGGGCAGTGGCATCGACTTGGTGAGCCGCTTGACGATATGAAAAAGCGTGACGCCATCACATAGTGGATGCTCGCGGCGCTCGTGGTTGTGCCAGCGGCCTGTTTGATAACTTTTGGCATAGAGGCGCACACCACGGGCACGCACGTATTGCTGCCGGAGCGCAGCCGCGATGTCTTCGCATAGAACGTGGAAGCGGCGCAAGACTTGATCGTAATTGAGGTTTGGCTGATCGAGGACGAACTGTCGCCCGACTGTCTTGAGTGGGCGCTCATCACTATCTACCTCCCAACCACGCAGCCGCTTATACCAGTCACGCCCTGGCTTGCCATGAAATACCATGTGCTCGAGCGTTGCCTCGCTTGCGGCCAGAAAGTCGAGTGGTGTCTGGATACCAACCTGGTGGAGGCGCTTACTGTAGCCAGTGGCAATACCGGTGAGGTCTTCGAGCGATAGCGTAGCGAGTACTGCGTGGAGATTGTCTGCAGTGATGCAAGTCAGGCCGTCAGGCTTATTGATACCAGCAGCAATCTTAGCTAGCCAGCGGTTGGTGCCAATGCCAACATTGCAGCGCATGTAGTCGCCAACCTCGCTACGGAGGCGCTGCTTGATCTCCTGGCCGATTGCTAGTGCACCGCGTGCCCGGATGTCGGGCGGGCTTTGGCTTAGGTCGATCACCCCTTCATCAATGCTTTTCATGGTGGCACTGGGCGAGTAGTCGCTGAGGATGGTTGCAAGTCGGTGGTAGACATAGCGATACTTTGGTGGATCGCTTTCTAGCGGGACGATATTGGGGCAGAGAAGCCGCGCTGCTGGTAGGCGCATGCCGGTATGCACACCACGCGCTTTGGCTTCGTAGCTTGCGGTGACGATAGCCGCGTGTTGGTTGCGCCGATTAACGATGACAACTGGCTGATGGCGGAGCAACGGCCGAGATTGCTGCTCGATCGTGGCAAAGCAGCTATTGAGATCGATATGCATCATCAGTGGTGGGGCGGGATTGATATTGCTATGAGACATGATCGGCCTCGCGTGTGAGCCGCCATACCAGCGTGATGCTGTCAAACTCGAGGCGGTAATCAGCTTGCTCATCTGTCACATCGAAGATATGCACCGTCCGTGCACCGCGCTGATGCTCGAAGCCTAGGCCAATTCGCCTGATCGTCACTTCCTGGCCATTGCCGCGTCGAAATTTAACTGGTTGACATGGCTGGTACCCACGCCGAAAAATCGCTACCACCTCCACTACTTCATCAAGATATAGTTCGTCATCCATTGTTCTTAGTATAGCGCATGAGCTAGGTACGGTCGACGAGTGAAAACATAGTAACAGAGGTGGAGTGTGCTTATAGCTAAGCGATGCATTGTGTATTGCTGGGCTGGTGTTTCATGTGACTTGCTTCTACTTCGCAAGAAAACATCTGCGGAGGCGAATAGAACCTAACCTTTTACATAGGGCTAAAGGAAAAATGACGCATAGTTCTTACATACTGTATTGCCTCGCACAAGAGCATAGCGAAGACGAAGAAGGGGATATTTTACAAAACGAACAATGCCAGCTGTCCTTGGCTCAGTTGTCACGATAAGCTAATATAAACAGAGCGGCGCAGCTTAGAAAATTATTTCTGCTGCTTGCGACTCTCGATAAACATCATAATAAGCCAGATAATGACGACGATTGCGGCGAGCGAGAGCAGCCCGTTGATAACCCATGCGGCTAGCTTTAGTACAACACCAAGTAGCCACGCGGCAATAATGACAATAGCGATTGTGAGAATAAGTCGAGATAGTTTCATCCTTCTAGTATACTATACTCTATGGACACAGCGCAATTCCAGGCCATGATATGGCACAAAGCCAAGCAGCTCTACCGCCCCATGCCGTGGCGCAGCCAACCAACGCTATACTATGTGCTGGTCAGTGAGCTGATGCTGCAGCAGACGCAGGTAGCGCGGGTGCTACCTAAGTTTGCCGAGTTTACCACCCGCTTCCCGACCATTGAGGCCTTAGCAGCGGCCCAACTACCGGCGGTTCTACAGGCCTGGCAGGGCTTGGGGTATAATCGCCGGGCCAAGTACCTACACAGTGCGGCGCAGGTGATTGCTGCTGGTGCACCTATAGCGACGCAGGCCGACCTTGTGGCGTTGCCTGGCATTGGCGCTAACACGGCTGGGGCCATCATGAATTACGTGCATCAAATCCCAACCGCCTTTGTAGAGACCAATATCCGCACGGTGTATTTTAATCACTTTTTTGCTGGGCAGGAGCGCGTGGCAGATAGGGATGTGCTGGCGCTGGTGACGCAGACGATGGATACAGCTCGCCCACGTCAGTGGTTTTGGGCACTGATGGACTACGGCGCTGAGCTAAAGGCGGCGGGCAAGGGTCAGCTCGGCACCAGCCGGCACTACACGCGGCAGTCGCGCTTTGCTGGCAGCCTGCGCCAAATGCGGGGTGAAATTGTGCGGCGCATGGCGCAGGGGCAACCACTGAGCGCCATTACCCAGGAGCTGCAGGGTGACCCGCGTTTTGCTGCTGCACTGGATGGACTACGGAAGGATGGGTTGATATGAGTGAGTTAGCTCTCACGCGAGCAGAGGCTATCGCGCTATGTCACACGTGGGCGCGGATGCTTCGCCGCGAGTATACAATCGACATGCTGGTAAATGACTACGGCGATGGAGTGCTTATGTCTGACCAGCTAGCCTATCCGCTCGAGATGCAGCCATGGATCACGCCAGAGGCAGAGCCGCTCCTCTGGGCGATTCGCGACCATGCAGTAGATGTCGATATTGACCACACCCGGCGAGCTGATTGGGAGAAGCTACTGGAGCTGATCGACCAGTTGCCAAAGAATGGTGCGGCAAAATGAGCAGAGATGCCAAGCTTATTTCTAGAGTGTGACGAAACCAGCCATTATGATTTAATGACTATGCCATAAACAATGATGAACATTCACTAAATATATTCATATCCATAAAACTTAGCAAGTTATAGAAGAAAGATAAATAACAGAGGTAGAATCATTAGAATTGTTTGCAGCTCTTACAGTTGCACGCCAAGCCACCCAGCGAGCACTGTCCCAGCGCCATAGGCCAGGGCAGCAGCAATAGCACCGAGAGCGAGCGTTTGCAGAGCAGCAACGAGTGGATTCTCACCACCAACTTTGCCCTTGATATAGCCAATTGCTACAAAAGTGAGCGCCGTAGCTCCCGAACTGATATAAAACAGCAGGGGGTGGGCCGCGCTCGAGCCACGTGCCAGCACATGGGCAAGATAGGGGATGACAGGCACACTACCAACAACGACAAAGGCAGCGAAGGTCATGAGGCCAATGATCTTTGGTGAGGCGCGTTTGCTTGTACTCCGCGCTGACTCGTCGTGCTCAGCGCTGGCCGCGAGGTAAGCACTTGCGCCCATCGAGAAACCATCGGCAATGAGGTTAGCTGCGCCCAGCACCAAGATAATTGCACTCGAGATACCAGCGCCAGCACTGGCTGCTACCACAGCAAAAGTTGTGACGGTGCCATCGACTGCACCATAGACAAATTCAGAAATATAACGTTTGAGGACAGGTTTCATATTCATAACTTGGTTAGTATAGCATAGTGTGGTGCAAATGCAAAAAATTGTGCTATGGGTAGGTGAATGCTTTGGTGTTACAGCCTCCCGTACTATAGATTCTTCGTGCTATAAAATTGGTGATTGCTGAAGGTATTTCCCCTGGAATGGGTGTGAAAATCATCAGTGGAATCATCAAGCAAGACGCAAAAAACGAGTGACTGGTGGGGATAAAGTGAATAGCTTACAATGCCTATGTAGGGCACACGACCACTGATATGGGTAATGAGTATTTAGAAAATATATTCATAATAATACAATAGGAAAAAGAAGCCAGCAAGAGGCGGAGCGAGAAACTGCAAGGTTTAGCTGGTCACTATTCGTTTGGTTGCTTAGGCTTGAGGAGGAGCTGGTTGCGTTCGGCAGTGCGCGTCCGCGCCTCATCTAGCAGAGTGATACCTTCTTGCGAGCTGAGGCTAACGATCCGCACATACTCGCTCTTGGTCTTCTTGTCGTAGCCTGAGACAGCGACGAGGCCAAGCTGCTCGTCGGCATAGATGACATTCTCTTCCTCGCCATCGTAGTCGATTTCATTAAACATACTCACATCGAGCAACGCCGTACCGCGGCCATTATCCCACGTAGCAAAGACGCCAATGCGGCGCTGTACTGCATCTAGATCGGTCGAGTCAAATGGCGTATCTTTATCGATATACTCGATGATTGGCGCAAAGATCAGTGTATCGGCCTTGGGGAGGATTGTCTTGAGTGCGTGGTCAGCGGGTAGCGAGTACGCCAAGGCAAAGCGCTTGCGAAAGTCATACGAGAGCGGGTAGCGTCCATCGGTCGATGTGGTGCACTCGACCTGGAGGCGCGAATCGAGGAAGGTAAGCTCGGCGGGCGAGTAGATTGGTTTGTGCTCCTCTGTTGTGGTGACTTCATTTGTTACTTGGCTCACCTTTGTATCGGCGTCGGTGTAGACCATAGAATTACCCATAACAGTGACGGGGGAGGCGTATTCATTCACAGCGTCCGACTTATCGCGCTTGCTGAGGCCACAGCCCATAGCAAGCAGCTGCTGGATGGTATCGACAGCACAATACTGCGTTATATTGCCCTCGGCATCGGTAATGAGGCAGTCCATCACCATCTCATGCCCCATGCCTTTGCCAAATTGCTTTTCCTTGCTGGGGTCGCCGTTTTTCTCATCTCTCGAGAGTACGTGCCCAATCTCATGGCTGTATACGTTGCCACCAGTCTTGTTGCTCAGCACAAGCACCATCGGGCCGTTGCCGCCCTTGGCTTTATCTTCGTCTGTGCTCTGGAAGGCAAGGCCGAGTACATCATTCTCCACACCTGCTGTATTAACGGCCATCAGCATAAGTGAATGCTCACCATCCTGCACGTCTAGCTGCTCGCGGTATTCTTCGGCGATTTTTTTGATTTGGTCGTTGGAGTAATAGTATTCGGTCGTGCCATCTTCCTTGGTGCGGGTGCTATCTGGCGCAACGTTGCTTGCAAACTCGGTAATGTGGAACTCATACGCACCACGAGTTGTGTGGGTAATGCGGCTGGTATGGACATGCACTTCTTCGAATATCTCTTCGTTACTCTTGCCAGGTTCGAAGCCAGCAGCATTGAGCGCCACAACACCAAGCCGGACAACAACCGGCTGGAATGAATCTTTCTCGTGGTCTTGACGCTGCTCTGCAGAAGGCTGAGAGGTGTCGCCGCTGGGGAGTAGTGCACTAAACACTCCCAGGCCAGTCATCATCAATACCTTACGGCGTGGTAAACCTTCTGGTGTTTGGGTTGAGCCGTCTGGCGCAACTTCGGATTTTGAGCGAGTCATATTAACTATCTTATATCACGAAAGGGGTAACGATGTCAAATTATGTTGGCTTATGCTGTGTAGTTCTAGCTATCTGCAGCTTAAGATCCTTCTTTTGCAATATTAGCTCATTCTCTTGTTTTGCTATTTTCTCTTCTGTAAGCATAAATAACGCTAGGCACTCTCTCTAAAATATTCAACTTTTCTACAGAGGTAGAAGCAGATTAGTAGAAAGCTAAAACTCGCTTGTTACTTAAAGCGAGTTTTAGGTGTGCTACCAGCGTGAGGTACTATTGCTGCTCGGCTGGCGCTTGCGTTTGTTGCTGATTCTCGGTGTCGCTATTGGTAGAGAAGAGCTGGAGGGATTCGTCACTCAGGACATTTGGGTCAAAGGTACCATCGGCGATCTTGCTGCGGCGCTGCTGGTACATTTTTTTGAACTCGTCGAGCGATTGCTTAGTAACGCTACCCTCAGTTTTGTATGTCTCGGGCTCAGCATCGCGAGCGGCTTGCTTGCGCACCTCCTGGAAGCCAGGCCGACTGAGATCAACCTGCGCTGCACCACTGGTGTTGTACATATCCATGGCGACCCACACCATGACGCCCGCAATAGCGATCACCCCACAGATCATCACCAAAAAACGGTGCTCGCGCATGGTGGTTAGCTGGTGCTCGAAGTCGAGTTTATTGGGCTGGTTGGGTTGGCTGCTGGGCACTCGGCGCCTCCTTCTTGGCAGGGAATTGCTTACTATAAAATACATCAAACTGCGAACCGTACTGGCTCAGTAGCTGGTTGAGCCGTAAGGCGACATCGGCCACTCGCTTGCGACGCTCACGCACTGGCTTGATGAGGTAGTAAAACTCGACGGGCTGATCGGTGCAATCAGTCCGTAGCAACTCGGACAGCTTCTCCTCATACTGGCGGTATTCGCTGCGGAAGGCGGCAAGCTGAGTATTGTATTCTACCGTTGTCTTGGCAAGCTCCACACCGTCGAGC
Source organism: uncultured Candidatus Saccharibacteria bacterium (assembly GCA_963519835.1). Lineage (GTDB taxonomy): Bacteria > Patescibacteriota > Saccharimonadia > Saccharimonadales > Saccharimonadaceae > Saccharimonas. The sequence continues at coordinate 69,887 of CAUQNE010000002.1, read as the reverse complement.
CGGTTGAGGGCAATGCGGCTATTGAGCGGTGCCATCAGACGGGTGGCAATCACCTCATACTGCTGCCCTTGGTTGACCCGGACAAGCCCATCGTTGGCGTGGATGCGTCGCAGGGTAGACTTGACGCGGACGCAGTTTTGTTTTATTTGAGTGAGTTGATCGTTGCTGAGCGGTGCAGCAGGCTCGGCATAGGCCGGAGAGCCAAGTGTAGCAGTAGCAACTATAACAACAGCAAGAAAAGTGCGCTTCATAGCTCCCCATTATGACGCATCAGAGGAGATTGGTCAAATAGTTTGCCTAGATTGAATTAAATTCTTGTGTCGCTCCGGTTGGCCACTATCTTACGCAGATTTTGCGTTAGCACCTTCAAGCTCAGCACAAAACCCGGGAGTTCTTTAAGGGTGGTGTGATGCCATCTGTATAATAACTACAATAACTGCAAGAACAAAAGCCATGAAAGGTATTGCAAGACCAATAGCAACGCCAATCTTGAGCCCTTGGTCGTCACCATCAACGAATTTGGCAGATGGTGCGTATGTCTGAATATTCCACCACCACCAGTTGTAGTGGTTATTGAGAGCATCTTGAACGGTATGAGAATAATAAAGGATTCCCATACCAGGTGACACACCGGCGCTCAAGGCGTTGAGTAATCGCGTGTTCGCTCCGGCAAAGTTAAATTGGTTGCGTTGACCATTGACCCAGACAATGATAAAGCTTGACTCAGTTCTTGCTTTGGTAATCTGCTGTGGGTCGATGTCAAAGATAACACCGATTGATTGACCCATCGAAGCATCTACATCAATAGCACGGATACGGTTGGTGCTCGTCCATTCGAGAACACAGGGTGTCTCATTGAAATAACCAGTGCTATACCAGACAAATGTTGCTGCAATGAGTGGTGTGCCATCAAAGACGCTGCTATAACTAGCCTCAATAGTAGGTTGCAATGATTGGGCAGTAGGTAACTGCATTGGCTGCATAATGGGCTGAGGGAGAGGGTTTGCTGCAACAGGAGTCCGACCAATTGGTGGTGCGGGTTGCATAGCTGGTGTTGGTGGGTAGTATAAGGTGGTTTGCGGGTATACAGGTGTCGTGGGCTGCTGATTCATGGAAGTATTATACTATATAACTTGAGATCGGCAAGTACGAATATGTTTTACGGTATATATTTTTGGTTGTAGACTTCCTATAGAAGTAACAATGCAGGAGTATGTCTGCATTTGCTGTATCTATTATATGGTGTCTTGGGCGCTGTTGTTTATTAGAAAATACGTCAATCAGCTTGCTGGAGTCATCTGGTTTTATGATAATAATGCCATAATAAAGGCGATAAGTACTACTATGATTGGTGTCACAAAAGCCATGATGAGGCCAATGTTGACGCCATTGTTGATAATCATCGCGTCGCGCTCGAAGCCGTCAATAATTTTAGCATAGGGTGCGTAGGCTTGGATGGCAGCCCACCACCAGTCGTAGTCGTTGTTGAGGGCTCGCTCGATGTTGTGGCCATAGAGAGCGCCGCCAACGCCAGGTGACACTGCAGCACCAAGGCCTGCTAGCAGCTGAGCGCTCGCTCCAGCAAAGTCGAATTGAATACGCTGACTATTGACCCATATAATGATAAAGCTTGCCTCGACCGCCGCTTTGGTAATCTGCTGCGGATCGATATCGAGCACCACGCCGACCATTTGGTTTGTTTTGGAGTCGAAGTCGATGGCGCGGATACGATTGGCTGTTGTCCATTCGAGAATGCAGGGCACTTGGCTAAAGACGGTGCGGTTGTGATAGTGCGAGACGGGCGTTGCCATAACCAGTGGTGTGCCGTCAAAAACACTGCTGTAATTGGCATCCATCGCTGCCGGCGCCGGCTGGGCTGCTGGCTGGACAACAAGGGGTGCGGGCTGCTGAACGGGTAATTGCTCGGCTGGTTGCGCAGGGTTACTTGGGGGCGTTGGAGTTGCCGGTTGTGGTATCTGAGCTGGTGCAGGCTCGGGCTGTTGGGCTGGCCATGCCGGTGGCTGCTGTGGATAATATGGAGCTGGCGGCACAGGCTGAGTCTGGGGTGGGGCTGCCAGCTGTAATCGATTAGGATAAGAAGGAAATTGCTGATTCATGAGTGTATTATACTATACTGGTAAATACGCGATGTGTCTTAACAGAGGTCATATACCTTGAGACCAGGGCTTCATTAAAGCATACTAGCTCAGCAGGATATCCGTTACGTAGAATGAATTTTTGTTGTGGCGGGAGCAATGCATACGCAATAGAGGTTATTTGTGCTTGCCTGGCGAGGCTGCGCCGAGCTCGATGTGCTCTTTTTCAAACTCACGCAGGATCCGTCGCCGCATCTCGGCCGTGAGGGCCCACTGGTCGGATGGTTGGGTCTTGCCAGAGACGACAAGGCTAATCGACGACGCGTTGAAGTCACCAAGAATATCGAAGTGTGGCGGTTCGATTACCTTGCGCTGCCATTTTTCCTCGCCAGAAATTTCCTCGCCAATCCGATTGATGATATCGCTGGCAGTGCTAATGTTGGTGTCGGGCGCAACGGTGATGGTGAAGTACACTTTGCTATAGCCCATCGTCTTGTTGATGACGTGCTGCACCACACCATTGGGGAAGAAGTGGACGTTGCCCTCGACGTCGCGGATCACTGTGGAGCGCACGCCGATCCGCTCGACTGTCCCGCCAAAGCCATCGATCTCGATAATATCTCCTACCCGATACTGATTTTCGCTAATAATAAATACTCCTGAGAGAAAGTCCTTAACGAGCGACTGCGCGCCAAACCCAAAGGCGACACCAATAATCCCTGCGCTCGCAAACAGCGGCGCAAGAGCTGCGTCATTGAAAAAATGAGTGAAGATAGCATAGCCCGCAATCACCACCACAATAATACGCCACACATTGGCGAAGAGCCCGCCCAGCGTCTTGTGTCGCTTCTCGAGATCCTTCTTGGGTAGTGTCCGCTGGTATGTAGTAACGAAGGCATGCCGCGTCAGCCACATCACCACGCGTGGTCCCACCCAATACAGTGCAATCGCCACGATAATAATGATAATAATCTCTAGTGCAGTGAGCTCGGGTGAGGTAATTGGCTTCATACTATGGTAGTATAACAGATGTGAATAATGAATTAAACCAGCTTGTGCTTACCTTGCAGCGTGGTGGCGTGGCAGTACTCCGGACTGATACCCTGTATGGCATTGTTGCCCGGGCAGATGACGAAGCGGCAGTGGCGCGGGTATACCAGCTCAAGCGGCGTGATAGCAATAAATCACCCATTATCCTTGTAGCTGATGCCAGCCAAACGTATGCTAGTGTGCCCGACTTGCCGTCGCTTGATACTTCTCAGCCCACGAGTATCTTGCTCGACTCGCCCCATGCTCCGCGGTGGCTCCGCCGTGCTAATGATATGCTGGCCTATCGCCAGCCACAGCTGCCGTGGCTCCAAGCGGTCTTGCGCCAGACTGGCCCGTTGATCGCCCCCAGTGCTAATCTCGAGGGGCAGCCGCCCGCCCGCACTATTGCCGAAGCTCGTGCCTACTTTGGTGATGGTGTCGATTGCTATTATGATGGTGGCACTGTGCCAATCGATACGCCGCCATCGCGTTTGGTGCGGGTGTTGCCGGGTGGGGGAGTGGAGCGGCTGAGGTAGGTTATAATAACCTGAGGAAAATTTGAGAAGTTCACCAGATTAAAGACTGCAATATTTCTCCAGATCGCCGGCTCATCAGCGCCAGAGTGAAAAACTTGTGAGAGCTGATGGCGAATTCTCATACCTCACTCAAATAACGTGGAGCGTGGAGCCACCCGCGAAAGAGGCCGCGTGATTCAGGTATAATAGACTCATGACATATCTTGACCCTCAGCAATTTATCATCACCCGCAAACGCAAGAAGTACCGCTTTGCTAAGTTCCATAACGCCACTAACTGCTACGAGTACGACGAATGGTGCCAGGCAGCACCAGAGGTGCGGCAGAGTGCGACGGTGCTCGAGGTTGGCGCTGGTACCGGGATGTTTAGTGTGGAACTAGCGGCGCAGCACCCGGATGAGGTGTTTGTGGCACTGGACGTTAAGGGCGATCGCTTGCAAAAAGGAGCGTATGCGGCGCTCGAGCGTGGCATCACCAATGTGTTGTTTGTGCGGGCTCGGGCCGATCAGATTGGCGAGCTCTTTGCTGCTCACTCACTCAAGCAGTTGTGGGTAACCTTTCCTGATCCATTCCCCAAGCGGCGCAGCGCTGGCCGGCGTCTTACTCACCCAACATTCTTGCGCCAGTACGAGCAGCTGTTGCGGCCTAGTGGCTCGCTTTTGCTCAAGCATGACGATCGTGATTTCTTTTGCTGGAGCCTGGAGCAGCTCGTTACTCAAGAGTGGTCGATTCGCGAATTATCCTTCGATCTCCACGAGTCGTCACTACCTGATAAATACAAGACGCTCACCGCCTACGAACAGCGCTGGATGAGTGAGGGGAAAGCGATTGGCTGCGTGCGAGCGACGACCGGTAATGGACAGTAGTACCGCTCCGTGGCAAGATTACATACTCACCTGACTGAGCTCTAGCATGCCGTGTTGCTGGCTCGCTAGTGCGTTATTTTTGTAGCGTTGATCATAACTAATATCCGTGCTGCACCACTCGGGAGGGCAGAATGTTTCAGCACGTAGTGTCGCCTCGGTCTCGCGGCCACGAAACTCAACTTCAGCAGTGATGAGCTTTCCTTCGAGGTTGCCGTGGTAGATATCAAGCTCGATTGTATGCTCGTTACTATCAGGGTCGGTGTAGGGTACATAGTAGCGTGTTTTCTCGATGCGCTTGCCCTTGGTGAGTGGCCATAGCGAAGCAAAGGTTGCTTCATTAATAATGATATTTTGCTCATCTCGCACGACAGTACCACCCGATTTTACTGTGAGCTCAAAACGTTGCCCATCACCAAAACGCCGGACGCGTGTCTCCGATCCATCGCTGCTGTGCGCGAGATAGCCCTGACTGATATCGATATGATCATATGAGTCAATATCTGCTGGTATCTTATCAAGATTGACTAAAAATTTACGCTCAACTTCTTTGAGCTGATTAGGGCGCTCAGGGACGTGAGAACTCATCATGTCGGCAGATTTTTCTTGTGCATAGCATGTCTCAAAATGATAAGCGAGGTTTGCATACAGCTCAGCAAGCTCAGGAAATTCTGTGCCAAATCGCTGAGTGAAGCTCTCGATGAGCTTGTCGTGTGCTGCTTGCAATTCAGCAAGATTTTTAATGCCATAGTCCTCTTCGACTACCCGCACCCCTTGCCCAACAATATCCATCGCTACTGGAAGAATCTTATCGACTGCTCGTACAAAGCGTGCTTCGGGTGTGTTTTGTGCTTCATAGCGCTCTAGCCCCTGACGCATAACGGGCGGAAGACGCTGTAATAATGTGTGGGCTGCTTGCTGCTCGTTTTGTTGTTTGATGGAAAGTTGCACAGGGGTAAGGTCGAACGTTGCGACATCGCCAGTGGCAATCTCGAGCAGCTCGTGGACAGTTGCAAATTGCTGCACCGTATCATTATCCAACTGCGGATAGAGACAGGCGCGTAATTCTGGCGCAAGGGCGGCAAGCGACCAACTATGCTCTGCGTCATTCTCGCGCTCGCCACCGGGCCGGCGTGGCACGCGCACTACATCGGCCAAATCACAGCTTATCTCCATACTCTGCAGTGCAATATGGCACAGCTGACTTTGGACTGGTGATGGTGTGATACCTCGTTCGTGTGACGTGTGTAGTGGATAATTGTGTTCTGGCAGCCAAGTCGTTGGCGTGTGATTATATTGGTTATTATTGTGGTGACTATTATATGGCAGGTTATTCATATCACTACCATAGCGTGCTATAGTAAATATGGATAGATAGGATAGTTTGAGTCAAATATGTTTGAGCAAGATACGATTAACCACCACATCCAAAGGCGTATTCTAAGTGTGCTGTGCTACCGCAAGATGGCTCGCTTTCGTGATCTGCGCCCGTCACGGGTGGATACCAATCTCTTTAGCTATCATCTCAAGGTGCTGATTAGTCACCAGCTTGTCCAAAAAGTGCCAGGTGGCTATAGCCTGGCACCACGTGGTTTGGCGTATGTCGATCGAGTTAGTACAGACAATATGCTGGTTCGAACCCAACCTAAAATCGTAACCATGCTAGTGGTGCAAAATAGTAATGGTGACGTCTTACTCCAACAGCGCACCAAGCAGCCCTACATTGATACCTGGACGCTCCCTTACGGCAAACTCCACATCAATGACAGATCTATCCAAGCGGCAGCTCAGCGCGAAGCGGCAGAAAAGATTGGCGCTATAGACCTAGTACTGCAGCATGCGGGCGAATGCTATATTCGTGTTTGGGTAGACAAGGCAATTCTCTCAACCACACTTGCTCATGTATTTTATGGGACGACTGATGATATCACTCCGCACGAACGGCTTATCTGGGCACGCCCACACAGGCTGGCGCAGTACACGCTTGCACCAGCAGTGGAGCAGATTGTCGCGCGGGCATTCTTTCACGATCCGTATTTTTTTGAGGAGTTTGACGACGTTTTAGATCAATAACAAGAGGAGGATATATGAAGATCGACGACTACGCACAGCAAGCAATTACCACCCTGAGTAGTGACTATGCCTATGGTGATGCCAATGCCCAACTAATGGGTATGGTGCTAGGTCTGGGCGGTGAATCGGGCGAGGTGCTCGAGAAATTCAAGAAGCTACTGCGCGACCAGCAGGGTACAATAACTGAGGCAGATAAGCAGGCAATCATTAAGGAGCTGGGTGATGTTTTGTGGTATGTAACGGCAGTGGCACACTTGCTTGGTTCGAGCCTTGAGGAGGTTGCTCAGCGCAACAACGCCAAGCTCGCCAGCCGCCAGCAGCGCGGTCAGCTGCGGGGTAGTGGGGATGACCGGTAGGCTGTGTGTGGTTTGAGGATGCTGTAATCCATCACAGTTACCACACAGGCACTAACAGTAGGCGAATACTTGTCAATGATTCAGCTGCGACGGGTGTAGATAGCTTGAGGTAGGTACTTACCCCTCTTGCGCAAGCCGCTGCCGCACCCAGCCATCAATCGTGCCTGCTCCCATGCAGAGCACAAGCTTGCCCTCAGCGCGGGCGGTTTGGATGGCGTGCCACAAGGCATCATCGAGCTCGGCATAGTGAACGCTACTACGGTTTGTTAGTTGCTCAGTCAGTTGCTGCGGAGTGAGAATAGGCAAGGCTGGGTCTTCGCGGCTAAGGTAGGTTGGCAGCCAATAGATGTGCTCGGCGCGCTCCATACAGTCGGTGTATTGCTGACGGATCTCATGCTGGCGGACGTTTTGGTGTGGCTGATATACCAGTACAACGTGGTCGGACAATTCTCGTGCCATTTGCAGCGTTGCGGCGATTTCTACCGGGTGGTGGCCATAATCACTATACAGCCCAGGCCCAAGCCGCTCAAAGCGTCGCTGCACTCCTGGGAAGGTATTGATAGCCGCTCGAATGTGCTCGGGTGAGCCAAGCCTGAGCTGCTTGCATGCCGTTGCCACGAGTGTTGCATTTGCTCGGTTGTGCGCCCCTGCGAGTGTAAATTGCTGCACATCCTCATCTTCCAAGACACGCGCCCGCCGCCGTGGTGGCACAACGCCCGCATCGGCATCGCGCTGCCACATGATAGTATATTCGCTCTGCTCAAGGAAGCGGCTAAAGGCATCGGTGTAATCCTGCTTGGTAGGGTAGGTATCCGGGTGGTCGTAGTCAACGGAGGTCAGTAGCGTGAGATGAGGGTGGAATTGCAAAAAGTTGCGGTCAAACTCATCACACTCATACACAAAGTAGCGACTACCTGGCACATAATGGCCACTGGGGCCAAAACTCAATGTTGTACCCACCGAGTAACTCACTGGCTCGCCCAGCTGACGCAGCGCCCACACCATCAGGCCAGTTGTCGTCGTCTTGCCGTGGGTACCAGCGATGGCGATGAGCTGGAGGTCTTTTTCGTTGATGAGATAAGTGAGGAGCTCATCACGCTTAGCAGTGTAGATGCCAAGTCGGTGCGCCAAGACCAGCTCGGGGTGGTCGGGCGGCAAAGCCGCTGTATAGATAAACCAATCGATGGGGGTTTGCTCGTGGCGATAGGCTAGGTATTCGCCTGTTTGGTCTTGTGAGACGGAAATACCACGCTGCTCGAGCTCTTGTGTCTCGAGCCCAATGTGGCTATCTGAGCCAAGCACATGGTGTCCTGCGTCGTGCGCCAACTCAGCCAGCGGCCCTAGGCCCACGCCGCCGATTCCAGAGAAGTAGATATTCATACCTTCCATTGTACCGCCTCTGGCACAAAACCACCAGAGGTAGCTAAGGAGTGCGATTGCTCCACCTTGCGCTACTGGGTTCAATATTGAGGTTATGCTATACTAGAGCCAAAGCATAAGTGGGCATACGTAGGGTACATAGCATGGCAAACAAACAGCAAGTCAAGCGCTCGATGAAGCGACTCCGGCGCATCAAGATGTGGCACTTGGTGCTACTACTTATGGTGCTGCTTGTGCTGTCGGCGACCTTTTTGCGGCTCAATAATGTGGGGATGACCGAGCGGCGGCGGGCAGTTCTCTCGGCCGATAAGGCAGGTAATATGGAGCAGATCCGCCAGCGCATCGCCGACCTCCAGCAGTATTCCTCTGCCCATATGAATGCCGATACTGGCCCAATCTACCTACAAGAGCAGTACAATCGCGACGCTAAGGCTGCGCTCAACGCCTCGATGAGCACCACCAACCGCGCCGGCCAAACCGCCAATGCCAAGGCCGATGCAGTGTGTAAGCCACGCTTCCATAGCTGGTCGATCGACTACGTACGTTGCGTTTATGAGGAGCTTGGCAAGCTCAGTAGCACCAATGCTGGCCTTCAGACTGCCAAAATGCCCGACACCAGCCTCTACCACTACAACTTTAGTGCACCGCTATGGTCGCCCGACTTTGCCGGTTGGACGATTCTCCTCACTGGCGTGGTCATCTCAGCCATTCTTGGGCGTATTGTGGGGATGATTATTTTGCGGATTATGCTACGCATTCAGTATCGAGCAGCAAAATAAATAGCCAAAAAATAAAAAACTACAACATAATTTACAACACGTACAACACGCAAGATGGTCGTGAGCGAGCGTTCGCTCGGTGCTCCATAAAATTTATGCTTGACCCCTGTTTATCGTACAAAAATCGTACCAACATCTATCATACACAATAACCATAAGCAAAAAGCAAAATCGCACGTCTATGGTCGCCATCTCTGTAAAAAATCGCTGCCAAAGTGTTGACATCCATTTTGTGAGCATGTAGGCTAGGTTTTGTAAGATCAAATAGGAGGAGCACTATGGCTTACAAATATACTAGTTCGAATGGTACTACATACTACTTGCACACGCAAAAAGATGCGGTATTGCGCGGTGGCGTAAAGCGGACGATTTACTACTTTTGCAAATCACCAAACAACGGCAAGGGTGAGCCGTGTGACATGCCTGAGGGCTACTATGTGAAGGAGCACTCACGCAACAAATTCCCCTTTGCTGCCAAGAAAGACGCGGCAAAGCCCACCAAAAAGGCTGCTAAAGCAACCAAATAACCCGGACACGGGTATATAGAAAAAAGACCTTTCTGTAACAGAAGGGTCTTTTTTGTTGACTTAGTGTAAGAGAGGGCTGCAAAGCAAGTGGAGTATGAGATGAAGTAAGCCGCGAGCCTATACCGTATGACGATAAACTAAGTTTCGTATGGAGAGGCACGCTCTCGCACCACTCAGAGCGCTAGAGAGCGATGTTTGGCATGAATTGTGGTTTTCTCTCATTTTGTACCTCTCGCAGCGAGAGGGGTATGAGAGGGGGTGTGAGCGCATAAGCTGCGTATTAACAATTAGCTATACGACATGTTACGTCTTGGTGCAGCGCTCCCCACATGCAGTGCCGGACGGATGCGCATTGGCGAACTGCCACGAGTGGCTTTGCCGAGACGTTGGCGCACTTGGCCATGCAAGACTGTCCCTGAGACAGCGCTGCCATCAATCAATGCTTCACCGGCAAAGAGCGTACTCGTCCAGCGCTTGCGTTGTTCGCAGTCTGGTGCTTGGAGATTTTGCAAGACGAGCGCACACCATAGTTGTCGGGTCATCAGTTGGCGTGTGTCGGAGCCGTTGACGGTGTATATATTCCTGGGCTGTGCGGTTATATCGTTGTAACTGCCCATTGCTAGGCCAGCATCAGAGATAATGGTGACAAAGAGTGTCCAAGGAGCTGCAAGGTCAGTATGGTCAGCGCCAAGAGGAAGACGCTCGTCGACGAAGTCTGGCTTGGTTATCTCAGGTTGGCTGCTGCGGATATGTCTGCTTTGAGATCGGCGCACATCAAATAAACGGGCATTCGGCACTAGGAGCGGGCCATAGATAGCCTCCTCAGCGAAGGGGTAACTCTGAAAGTATCGTGACAGATCGCTACATAGCGTCGCAACCGTATCCCAGACCGATGTGTCAAAAGCGCTCCGTAGATAATCTTCAGTTGGTACAGGAATACCAGCTTCAGCTAAGGCGCGAGCAATTGATGGGCACTGGGTCCAGCCACTGCTGGCGAGTTGAGTGAGCATGACTGAATGAGACATATTCCTCCTTTGCTGGCTAAGTATTATAACGAAGACATATCCACGACTGCCATACCTGGTACGAGGTTGCGCTTATCTTCAACAATTTCCACCCAGTTGCCGTCTGGGTCTTTGATGAAGCAGTAGCGAAAGCCAGTCCGCCCCATCACAATATCGGTTGGCTCACTCCAGCTAAGGGCTGCTGCGCGAAACTCATCGAGATTATCAACACTGAGGCCAATGTGCTTGACGCCGACTGTTTCGAGATCATTGCCAATTGCTGGCTGTGCTTGTGGTTGGTGCGTATTGTGGGCATAGGCAAAGAGCTCGAGGATTACACCACTGGAGTTCATCAGCTGATGAATACTCAACGTACCATCTGGTGCATGCCACACAACTGCCTCAGCGAAGCCAAGGCGCTTGTAGAACTGGATGCTTGCAGCAGCGCTGCGCACTGAGAGCGCGATATGATGGAGGACGGGCATGGTGGTTATTTCTGCTGACTCTTTTGATTAAGCTGCACCTGAAGGTCAAACACTTGCTTGCCAAGCGAGTCGACCGCGCTGTGGTAGTTGTTTTGCAGTGCTACAGCCCAGCCGATAACTGATAGAAGACCGATGGTAAGCACCGCCAGCCATGCGACGATGATTTTGTCGGATAATTTTTTGCTCTTCATAGCCGTAGTATAGCAGAAGGTAACGATTATATGCAATGAAGTTTTGCAATAAGCAATAGTATGATGTTGTTAATGTAATCGTAAGATTCCTGGCGATTACTCCAACCAAGCTGCAAGGGTATTGCCTGCTGGGTCTTGAAGATAAAAGCGCTTTTACTGTAGCCAACTTCGTAGCGTCTCGGGCTGGAAGCTTGATATAGTCTATGCGGTTAGCTACATTACTCATAGTCCTATTAATACCGTTTGCGCATACTAAAAACACGCCACTATGGGCGTGCTATGACTAATCTTTGCAATGGTGGGGGCGGCTGGACTTGAACCAGCGGCCAACAGGTTATGAGCCCGCTGCTCTGACCACTGAGCTACGCCCCCAGATCCACTTGCCACATTATACCGTATTGTTGGTGTATATGCTACTAGTAATCGAGTTTACTAAGGCTCCGGACGTCTTCGCCGGCAGCAGCGGAGCGCCGATCAATGCCTTCTGGTTCCTCTTGCTGTGGTCTATTTCTACGCTGAGCGGCGGTTTGGGATGGGTGAGTGGCTTGTGCTGCTTCTTTCACTTCGCGGCGGATACGCATACGCTTCAGGACAATCTTGTCGAACTGCGCATCACGATTGGTGTGTGCCTCGGCATACTGCTCTGGTGTCATCCCGAGTGACTCTGCAATAGCAATGTCAAGATCATACCAGGCTGCGGCACGTTTCTCTTTGAGTGTTTTGCTTCGTGGGTGCTGTGCAACCTGATGATCGTAGCTATTGATGATTCTTTGGAGAGCGTAGAGGTCTTCGCGTGTTGGCGATGTGGGCCGCTCATGAGATGATGTCTTAGCCTGTGCTTGAGGTGAGGCGTCTGATATGTGAGAGGGTGCTGGCAATCCATCGTTCTCTAAATCGGCTAAGAGATCTCCTTGCTCGCCGTTTTTTTGTAGTAATAATGCTGCACGTCCTAATATTGCAGTGGCGGATCCTATTACCGTTTCTGGTGATACTAAAGACTCTGGACTGCGTTGTTGAGCAGCCTCTTGAGAAGGTTGTTTGTATGTCATCTTGCATTGGTTATAGCACAGAGGTTAACACCTGGCAAGTCTATGAGCGATTTTTAACCAAAATTGTGGTGCGCAGCGTGTTTTTTGCTAGCCTGAGCTTTTGCAGCAACTGCGCGGTTTACGGTATAATAGAAGCCTATGAAGTTTGTGTTCAGCGACACTACCAAGCGCCACATCATCTACAAGATCAAGCATGATTATCTCCAGCTCAATACCATTGTGCTGGCGCTTGCGCTCGTGATTGCGACATACCTTGCCTGGCAGTCGGTGGCACGTCTCCAGCAGAACTACACGCAGCAGCGCGAGCTGGAGACGAAGCGGCGGCAGCTTGTCCTCACCGAGCTTGAGACGCAAACGCTGCAATACCAAAAGAATTTCCGCGAGAGTGACGAGTACAAAGAGCTTGCTGCCCGCGAGAAGCTTGGCTTGGTGGCGCCTGGCGAGAAGGTGATCGTGCTACCTAAGAATAGTGCTGAGGCACACGATCCACCAACCGATAAGCCTACCAACCCCGATACACAGAGTAGTAACTTCGAGCAGTGGGTGACCTTCCTCTTTGGTGGTGCAGCCGAGCAGGCTCAGCAAAAGGATAAATAGCAAGTGGGGGAGCGGAAATTTTGACATTCAGGTGGTAAATCCTTGACAACTGGCATTCCTCACTGGTAGAATAAGAACCATAACGCGGGGTGGAGCAGCCCGGTTAGCTCGGTTGGCTCATAACCAACAGGTCGCAGGTTCAAATCCTGCCCCCGCAACCAAGGTAAGAACCCTACCACACGGTAGGGTTTTTGCTTTGGTGTCTTGGGAAGGTGGAAAGAAGAATAAGTTTGGCGCTGGTCTCAGCACCCTATTAGCCCTACTACTGATGGTTAGCAGTGTGCCATGAGTGCTATGCGAGTTGGTGGAGTCTCACTTCAGGCATGAACCAGTGAGCGTTGTGCATATCTCTGATGTAGCCAGCAATGGCTCGGGTCATCTTGGTGAACGATTTAGGGGCAAGCGCGTGGGAGAGGTAACAAAATAGCCTGAGAGGTGGCGTAAAGCACGACAAGCAAAGGGCCGCCCTAGAATGGTGAGGGATACCGAGATAACAGGGATAAACAAAAAAACTAAAATAAGAAATAATTTGTTTGCATTTTGTTCGTATATATGCTAGGATCGAGGTAGGTCGATAATGACAACACAAAAAAGAGGGTAGATATGCGAAAAAAGACGAAAGAAACCATACTCGCCACCTGGAATCGGTCGCGTAGTATGGCAGAGCTGCGGGCATTCATTGCCGCGCGCCACAGCAAATTAGCAGAGGTAGAACTCTAAACGATCGAAAGCACCTTGGGCGATGTACCTGAGGTGCTTTTGATTATAGAGGATGATGCACGCGATGAGTGATTAGGCATTCCGTACTCCATTGCACCCTATCCTCGCATGCTTTTTGTCTCGATCCCAAGACTGAATATTTCTTTATGGTATTCACTTATACACTGGAGCTAGGTAGTGATCATAAGTAAAAAACGGCGCACTCATCGTACGCCGCCTATCATATCTGGTAGCACCGACTGGGATCGAACCAGTGACCTCAGGCTTATGAGTCCTGCGCTCTAACCGGCTGAGCTACGGTGCCAAACATGACGCATTATAGCAGAGAATTAGCAAGAAGGCTAGGGCTCAGGCGAGTGTTTTGGCGTTCTTTTTTGCCCAGGCCAGTGGTATAATAGAGAAAACGCCCAATCAGGAGTTAAGGAGAACCACCACATGATACGACGACCACGCTACGATTATGATTTGTTGGTGCTGGGTAGTGGTGCAGCTGGCAGTACTGCAGCTTTGGTGGCGGCCCGGGCAGATAAGAAGGTGGGGTTGATTGAGGCAGACACCTTTGGTGGCGGTGCGCCTAATTGGGGTGATATCCCTGTCAAGACGCTGCTGGGTGTGGCACAGCTCTATAACCGCATCCAACAGGGTCACCAGTTTGGGCTCGATACATCGCGAGTGGATTTTGACTACCCAGCCATCCAGCATTGGAAAAATACAGTAGTAGAGCGGACTGGTGCGGGTGATAATGAGCACTATTATAACCAACAAGGGATTGATACATTCTACGGCAAAGGTATCTTGCGCGACCAGCACACCGTGACAATTGGTGACCATGAAGTAACGGCGGGGCATATCTTGATCGCAACAGGGGCGCATGTGACCCAGCCAGCGATTGCGGGTATTGAGACGATCGATTGGCTCACACCGCGTACTGCCCTCAAGCTGAGCCGCCCACCACGTAGCCTGTTAATCATTGGCGCGACGACGGTGGCGATTGAGCTAGCACACTTCTTTGCGACCTTTGGCAGCACGGTGTCGGTGGCAGAGCAGTCATCGCGCATTTTGCCGACTGAGGATGAAGAGGTAAGTGAAGCAGTGAGTAGCCTCTTACAGCGCGACCAACCACTGTCGGTCCTAACGCAAACGACGATTCGCTCCCTCATGCGTGGCCCAAGTGGTAATGTGATCGTCCAATATATCCGTGGTGGTATCGAGCGGACGATGGAAGTAGAGCGTGTCTTGGTAGCAACCAAGCCAGAGCCGACCATCGATATTGGGCTGGATAATGCTGAGGTGACGTATTCGCCCGATGATGGTATTGAAGTGAACCAATTCTTCCAGACCAATGTGCGGCATATCTATGCGGCCGGTCATGTGCTGGGTAATGATGTGCCGACCCACACCGTCTTGAGCGAGGGGCGGCTGACGGCACACAACATCCTCCACCCCAAATCGCAAATGACGCTCGACTACGAGCTCGTGCCGCGCGCCACCTTTATCTATCCAGAGGTAGCCAGTGTGGGCTTTAATGAAGATGACTGTATTAAGCGCGACCTCAAGATTAATAAGGTGTTGGTGCCGCTCGGGATGATTGCTCGTAGCAATACAAGTGACTTCCGTGAGGGATTCGTCAAGCTGATTAGCGACAAACAAGGGGTGTTGCTCGGTGGGACGATCGTCGCTCCACGTGCCAGTGAGCTCATCCAAGAGGTCACTCTCGCCATCAAGCACGATCTCACTGCTGAGCAGCTGGCAGAGCTCCCACACGTTTTCCTGACGTGGAGCGAGGCAGTGCGAACGGCGGCAAGTAAGCTGTCGCGTAAGTAGAGAGATCTGTTTTGTAGCTGAGGCATTTTCGCTTTCTTAGTTTTGGCTCTTAATAATCTAGGATTGTGAGCTTTTTAGCTCGACACCATCGATTAGTCTTTTTATTCTCTGCTACTGGTGCAAATTGCATAGGGTGTGGCCTATTGCTTTGCAGTATATTATGAAGAAGTTTGCGAGACTCTAGAGCTTACAAGAAGCTCGCTGGTGAAGACTCTGCCGCGCTGGCTTACATCGGTGTATTGCTAAAATAGCAAAGAGTACCCACTTTCAGCTCCATTTAAGCAAGGCGGGGCATACTACCCGTAGTAGCACATGCTACCTCCTCCTCTATTATGCAAGCCGCCGTTCCTCCTCCCAGGCGGCTTGTTTTGTGTCTTATGCCTAGCATATTACACATAATAAAACTAGTATTTACTCCTCTTGGCAAAATGAATATACTATTGCCATGGCATATCTTGTTGCAGTGTCTGGTGGTGTGGATAGTGTGGTGCTCTTGGATGTGATGGCGGCGCAGGCGACGGAGCCGTTGATTGTGGCGCATGTCGATCATGGGATCCGGGGTGAAGCATCGGCGGCGGATGCGCGCTTTGTGGCAGCACTGGCGGCGCGCTATGGACTACCTTTTGTGTCTACTCAGCTTAAGCTTGGGCCGAATGCGAGCGAAGCAGCAGCGCGAGAGGCTCGGTATGATTTTTTGCTCGATACAGCAGCGCAGTACCAAGCACCAGTGGTAACAGCACATCACTTGGACGATTTGGTAGAAACAGTAGCGCTTAACCTGGTACGTGGAACGGGCTGGCGTGGGCTGGCCGTGCTGAACCGCCCCGGGGTGGAGCGGCCACTACTGGGCTGGCGCAAGGCAGATATCCGCGCCTATGCACTGGCTCATCGCCTGGAATGGGTAGAGGATGAGACAAATGCGAGTGACCGCTACACGCGCAATCGGCTGCGGCGCTGCATTCAGCGGCTCCTCACGGCAGAGCAGGCGGCGCAGATTACCTCGCTGCGGGATCGGCAACTTGCGCTGCGCCATACGATTAATGATGAAGTGCAGCACCTCTTGCCGCAGTTTGCGGCTGAGCGCTATGGGTTGATTATGATCGACGAAGCAAGTGCTCAAGAACTATTGGGTGCGATGATTATGTGGGCAGGTGCGCCGCGCCCAACCCGTCCGCGGCTTGAGCGTGCGGTGCTAGCCATTAAGACTGCTCGTCCAGGCGGCCGCCATGTGGTGGGCGATGGAGTGTATTTGCAGTTTGGCCCTCGGCAATTCACTGTAGAAGTGGTACAATAGATCAGATTACTGTGTGAGAATGCAAGCGAACGAAAGGAGTGAGTTCCCTGATGAATAAAAAACCGTCGAAAGCGACCAATGCCCTGCGTCTAGGGCTGTTTTGGGCGATTGTAGTGCTGGGTGTGCTGGCATTTTGGGCGATTAATTCGCCGCAGGCTAACCTTAAGGAGGTGCCGCTCTCGGACGTGGTGAACCGAGCAAATAATGGCAAAATTGCCAAGATTGAGATCCAAGGCAATGAGCTGACTGTCACGCCTAAAGGCCAGTCTAAACCAACCGAGCGTAGCCTCAAAGAAAATGGCACTATCTATACCCAAGGACTCAAGCACGACAAAACAGAGGTGAAGGTGCAAAATGAGTCACAGACAGGCCTATTGTTTTGGAATCTCGCACCGATCGTCCTGTCGGTCGTATTGTTTGGCATTCTCTTTATGTTTATGATGCGCCAAGCCCAGGGACAGAATAGCCAAGCGATGGGCTTTGGCAAGAGCAAGGCCAAGCTGTATGGCCTTGACAAAGAGCGGGTAGTATTTGATGACATTGCGGGTAATGAAAACGCCAAGCAAGATTTGCAAGAGGTGGTGGACTTCCTCAAGCACCCCAAGAAGTATCAGAGCCTCGGCGCTAAGATTCCTAAAGGGATTCTCCTTGTTGGTAACCCTGGTACCGGTAAAACAATGTTGGCGCGAGCGGTTGCAGGCGAGGCTAACGTACCGTTCTTTTCCATTAGTGGCTCAGAGTTTGTGGAGATGTTTGTTGGTGTGGGGGCAAGCCGGGTACGCGACCTCTTTGCTAAGGCCAAGAAGAATGCGCCAGCCATTATCTTCATTGATGAGATTGACGCTGTGGGGCGCAAGCGTGGTTCTGGCATGGGCGGTGGCCACGACGAGCGCGAGCAGACGCTCAACCAGATTTTGGTAGAGATGGACGGCTTTGAGGCTGATACAAACGTGATTATCCTAGCGGCAACCAACCGAGCTGACGTGCTCGACCCAGCACTGTTGCGCCCAGGCCGCTTCGACCGCCATACGACGATTAGCCTACCCGAGCGCAAAGACCGTGAGGCAATCCTCAAGGTGCACTTCAAGAACAAACCAACCGATGCGTCGGTCGACCTCGACAAGCTTGCCGCCAAGACGGCTGGTAGTAGTGGTGCCGACCTTGCGAACATGGCCAACGAAGCAGCAATTATCGCAGCGCGCCGCGGTAAGAAGACGATTACCAACCAAGATCTGACCGAGGCCTTTGAGAAGGTGGCGATTGGCCCCGAGCGCAAAGCGAAAGTAATGACCGACCATGAGAAAGAACTCACGGCGTACCACGAAGCTGGCCACGCCATTGTGGGGCATGTCTTACCGGATAGCGATCCGGTACATAAGGTGACCATCATCCCGCGTGGTGGTACGGGCGGCGTGACATGGTTCTTACCCCCAGAAGACAAAAGCTACACTAATGTATACGAGTTTAAGGATATTCTGGCTCGAGCAATGGGTGGGCGGATTGCCGAGAAGTTGATCTATGGTGATGACGGCATTACAACTGGGGCAGGGAGCGACCTGCGCAAAGCGACGGAGATTGCCCGTGATATGGTGATTGAGCAGGGCATGGGTGCAAAGCTCCGCGACCAGGTCTTCCATGAAGATAATGGTGGTATGGTGTTTGACAAGATCACTCACGAGCGGCCATATAGTGATGCGACTGCTGAGGCGATTGACCACGAGGTAGAGGCGCTTATCAAAGAGGCTTCTCGCCGTGCTGAGATTGTCCTCTCGCACAACCGTCCAGCGCTTGAGAAACTCAAAGATGAGCTGCTTGTTCACGAAACACTAGAAGAAGACGAAGCTAAGGCTGCGATGGCAGATGCCACCTTGCCAACGGAGGCCAAGCTCCACTAGGAGCAGGGAGGTATATCAGTGGCACATGGAGCAAATCGTCGGCGTGTCCGCTCAGTCGTCGCCAAAGCAAATAGCAAACTAAACATCAAGAATGCAGCTGCTCTGCTAGCAGGCTCGACGCTGCTATCGAGCGTCTTGGGGATGTACCGTGAGCGGCTCATCAATGGCATGTACTACGACACCTACAAAGTGGGTGCTGATGCCTATACCGTAGCCTTTACTATCCCCGATTTCATGTTCTTTGTGCTGGTGTCTGGGGCACTGAGCGTATCCTTTATACCAGTGTTTAACCAGCGCCTGGCATCAGGCAACAAGCAGTCGGCATGGGATTTGAGCTCGAGCTTGATCAATTTCTTGGCACTCTCCACCTTAGCGGCAAGTATTTTGATTATGATCTTTGCTGAGCCGCTGGTGAATGTTGTGGTGGGGCCGGGGCTCAGCGAGTCGGGGCGGAGCCTGGCAGTGAGTATGATGCGCGTGATTGCGGTCAATCCATTCCTCTTCTCTATCTCTACCGTCATTGCGAGCATGCAGCAGGCGATTGGGCGCTTTACTTTCTATGCGCTGGCGCCAACGATCTACAATATTGGTATCATCATTGGTGCAACCTTCTTTACGAACGGTATTAATATCTTTGGCTGGCAAGTGTTTGAGGGTGGCATTATGGGTGTGGCACTGGGTGTGGTGCTAGGCTCAGTGCTGCAGTTGATTGTGAGCTCGATCGGCCTACTGGGGCTGGACTTTGACTATCGCTTTACGATCAAGCGCAAGAACAAGAGCTTTCGCCAAGTGCTGCGCTTGCTGCGGACGCGCTCGCTCGACCAAGGGATTGACTACCTCAATGGCCTTGTGGAGACAAACCTCGCTTCGCGCATGGCTGATGGGACAGTGCGGGCTTACCAGCAGGCGTCGGCATTGTCGTTGATGCCAGTGAACTTGATTGGTGTAGCAATTAGCAACGCAGCCTTTCCGCAAATGACGGAGCACCTGGGGGCAGGGCGCGAGGATCTCTTCCGCAAAGAACTGCAGGTGATGATCCGGGTGATTATTTGGCTGGCATTGCCAGTGGCGGTCATTACTTACTTTGCACGGGGCTATGTGGTGAGCTTTATCCATAACGGGGGTGACCCGGTGATATCTGGTTTTCTTGGGGTGCTGGTTTTGACGATATTTTTCCGCACAATTTATCATATTGCAGCACGTAGCTTTTACGCGCAGCAGGATACCAAGACGCCGCTTTATATCTCGTTTTTTGCGATCGGGTTTAATATTATCCTGGCGATTATCTTGGTAAATCTCTGGTCAAAGAACCAAAATCCAGGCTATGGCTTGGCTTGGGCACAGTCTATCACTGCCGTGGTGGAGGTGATTGTCCTCTTCTTCTTCATGGGGCGGCGCATGCCAAGGCTGTTTGACCGCGGCTTCATCAACAGCATCTATAAGATGGTGATCGCTGCAGTGCCAACTGGTTTGGCTGCCTACCTGAGCGTGGTGATGATCCCCTTTGGTACGAACGATAAGAGTTTCTTCCTTGCCTTCCCCAAGTTTATTATGATTACGGTAGTGAGTTTTGCGGTTTATATATGGTTCAGCCGGCGGCTAAGGCTCAAAGAGGCTGAGCCGGTACTTAATCGGTTGCGGCAGATCTTCTTTGGGCGGATTAACCTTGGCTGGGGCTGGAAGCGCTAGTGTATGGAACATATCCGTAATTTCTGCATCATCGCCCATATCGACCACGGCAAGAGCACCCTGGCCGACCGCATGATGGAGCTGACAGGCACCGTGACCAAGCGGGATATGAAGCAGCAGTTGCTGGATAGTATGGATCTGGAGCGCGAGAAGGGGATTACCATCAAGCTCGCCCCGGTGCGGATGAAGTATGAGTACGAGGCGGAGGATACAAACCCCGCCGGTGGGCAGGCGGCGAGTGGGGCGGCGCCCAAACAAACCCAAAGCGATATTACTGCACCCCAACCTGGCACCTACGACCTCAACCTGATCGACACCCCCGGCCACGTGGATTTTAGCTACGAAGTATCGCGTAGCTTGCAGGCCTGCGAAGGTGCGGTGCTGGTGGTGGATGCCAGCCAGGGGATTCAGGCGCAGACGCTGGCCAATGTGTACCTCGCGATGGAGCAAGACCTTACCATCATCCCGGTGCTTAATAAAGTTGACCTGCCAGCAGCCGATGTGCCGCGCGTGTCCAAGCAGGTGATTAATCTGCTCGGCTGCGATGAAAGCGATATTATCCATATCTCGGCCAAGACTGGGCAGAATGTGCCGCAGGTGCTGCGGGCTATCGTCGAGCGCATCCCAGCGCCAGTGTCGCCACTGGCGGTGCAGGCTGAGCGCATGGCCGCGCAGGGGGGCGATAGGCCAACCATACCAACCCGCGCCCTGATTTTTGATAGCTACTACGACGACTACCGCGGGGTTATCCTCTATGTGCGCGTGGTGGATGGCACAGTGCCCAAGGGTGCGGACATCACCATGATAGCTACTGGCGCCCGCGGCTTTGCCCTGGAAGTAGGGCACCTGAGCCCAATTATGCAGCCCGATCCACTGCTTGGCACCGGCGAAATCGGCTACATCGTCACCAACCTCAAGACCACGCGTGAGGCGCGGGTGGGTGATACGGTGACGTTGAAGAAGTGTATAAGTTAGCTCTGTATATTCTAGTTGTATGACAGCTGGTGTATAATATTATACGCATTAGGCTTTGATGTATTAATCTGCCCACTAGCTAAATTTAGAAGAGCTCACCAGGATGAAAATCCCTAAAAATATTGACGATTTGTCTACTGATTTGCGTTCAGCTGTTGCGTCTATAGATTCTATGTTTGATGAAGTTTTTCTGGTTGGTGGTGCTGTTCGGGATAGTATATTGGGCGTTGAGTCCCATGACATAGACTTTGCAGTCCCCCTTAAGGCCGATGAAGTGTACGAGATATTGAACAAAAGCTCACTGTTCAAGGTGCGAGATGAGGCCAGGAGATATGGGACCATTGGTGCTAGTATTGGTACTTTTGATGTTCAAATTACTTCCTACCGGGCTGAAAGATATATCAGGGGGTCTAGAAAACCTCTTGTAAGAGGCGCGGTAGACATAGATAGCGATCTGTCCCGGCGTGATTTTACTATCAATGCTATTGCTTTATCTAGAAATGAATTAGTCGATCCCTATGATGGTGTACGCGATATCAAAGAGAAGGTTATACGAACTGTTGGTATCCCAGAAAGGAAATTCCAAGAAGATCCAATAAGAATCTTGCGTGCTTTTCGGTTTGTTAGTACTCTTGGTTTTAATATTGAAACCAAAACTCTTGAAGCTGCTCAGCTTCAACGGGACAGCATTACTATGGTTTCCAAAGAGAGAGTTGGCACGGAGCTTCAAAGGATAATGACAGGTAAATATTGGGCTGACGCTCTGAACGAGATGACAGAGATTGGAGTGACTAATATTGTATTGAGTCGTCTGAATATCCCGTATAGGGTTGGACCTGGTGATATAATGTACGAATTCGAAAGATATTCTACAGATAAACTTGAGGAAATGCCATTGGCCAATCGCTGGATGTATCTGATACGCGCAATCTCCTATGCTGCTAAATCAAGCGGTGTAGTTTCTGTCTCACAGAATTCAATTGCTGTGGCACTAGCTGGCGCAGCACAGCTAAGCAAGGCTCTTAAAAGGCAGATATCGGATATCGTTGAGTCTCCTGAGGGTATGACCTCCGGACCGATGAAGGCTAGTGAGGACAAAGAGCATTTATCTGCGATGAAACTTAACTATCAAAAGCTCAAGGCGGCTGGGGATAAGCGATGGATGATAGAGGCTGCAAAGTACTTTACTCAAAGAGGCCGTCAGGAAATTCAGGCAGGTAATTTTACAAGCGCAGAGAAGTATCTACGCAAAGCAGTCTCTATTACAGAGCAAAATTATGATTTTGTTATTGGCTGGCAGGATAAAGAAAAGAAAGCTCGGGTATTGCGTGCGATGAAGAGTTATTATATCTCGAGATTAAGATATCTTTTCATCGCTATAATTCTCGCATCGAAGCTACGCCAGAAATGTGATACCCTTGACGCATTGCGCAAACAAGCTAAAAAGACTATTCCGTGCAAGTACATTAAGGAATGTGATCTTGATGCAGCGTTAGATAGAGCAATAGTTCATGTTTATAAAATGAATCCAAGGTATATGGATGTTGAGCAGTTCGATACATTTCTTAAATCATCAGCTAGCTTTTCGGAAGAGGATAGGGTACGGATGTTGCGTGAATATATCTCAGAGAAGCTGCGGGACAAGTCACTTGCCGCTAAAGATAGGATGCTACTATATAAGGCTAAGATGGATATTGCGCGCGAGAGCCTTAAGCCTGGCAAGACTTTGGGACTAGAATATTACGATCCCTACGTAGATTATATGTATAATAGGATGATTTCGACCAGTGACCTTAAGCAATTCGGGTCTTTATTCGATGAGTTTCTTGAAGAGACAAAAATATACAAAGAACTCATGGATTCACAGGGAAGCTCCATTGAGGGGGAGAGGAATATATATCTTACGGCCGCCTCTTCGCACATTGCCGCTTTGTCTCTTGCCAAGGCGCTAGATGATAGGATAGCCCTCACTCAGGAGGCGGTTAAATATTATAAATTGGCAGGGAGTCGCCTTAATTCGAGCAGATATACTGTATTGCTGGATTGGTTTTTATTTGCTAAATATTTGCTTGATATAGAATTTTCTGAGGACGTTGATCAGTTATTGCTTGGACGACTAAAGACTGCCCGGAGAAGTCTATCTTATGTCGATGGTGACGAGGAATTCTTGAAGAGTCAGAGGAGTATCGTTGTTGAGAAGCGGGACATGTTAAAAGATGCGCTGTCTTTTGTAGGGTCTCTTATGGGCAGTATAGTTATTGATGTCCCAGTTAAGAGTAGTGACGTTACAGCTCTCCAAACTCTTTTAGCGAGTAATACGATCGACAAGAGTGATGCGTTTAAATTGTATAAAAATATCATATCAAAAGCAGAGAATCAGAGGATAGAGTACTCGCCTCTTGATCAGGAGGACCGTGAGATGGAGCGCCGCCGTAATAATGAACTTGCCGAACTTCTTACCGGTGAATCAGAGACAATGGAGTATAAATCTAGCTGGAGATTTGATGTAAATCGATATCGCAAGACAAAGCAGAAAGAAAGGTCCGAGGAAGTTACGAAGAGTGCCATTAAGAATATAGCTGGTTTCATGAACAAAAGAGGGGGTATTATATTACTTGGCGTCGATGATGATATTTCTGTGGTTGGATTGGAGAATACTGACCTGTTATTGGACTCTAGTCGTGACCCGCGTAAGGGTCTCGATAACCTCCAGTTGCATATGCGTGAAGATATAGAAAGCGCTCTAGGCCAGGAGGTATATAACCGCTTACAGTTCGACATACTCAAATATGGCAAGGGTTGCACAGTTATTAAGATTACCGTTCCTGAGACGCCGTTAGATCAACCGTGTTTATATAAAGACAAAAATGGTAACGAGTCGTATTATGTACGCACTGGGACAACATGCGAGAAGAGTAGTATAAAGCTAGCTTTTGCCAGGATCTCGTCACAGTGATGTAAGGGTGTTCCGTATCTGATATAATTGAGGTAATGAATACCATCGTCCATCCCCTCCCTGGCTACAAAGAAGTCAAGCCCTTCGTCTACGCGGGCTTTTTCCCGGTTTCAACGAGGATTATAATGATCTGAAGGAGGCTATTGAAAAGCTGAGCCTGAGCGATTCGGCGCTGCAGTTTGAGCCGGAGAATTCGCCAGTGCTGGGCTATGGCGTGCGGATTGGCTTCCTTGGACTCTTGCATATGGATATTATTCGCGAGCGGCTGGAGCGTGAGTATAATTTGGATCTCATCGTCACCAACCTCAAGACCACGCGCGAGGCCCGGGTGGGCGATACGGTGACACTCAAGAAATACTTTGAGTAGTTGTAATATAGTGATATAGTTTATCGTATGATGGCTGCGATAAAAAAGTATGACACATTCATCGCCGTCTTGTTTGCTGGCCTGATTATACTATTCATCGTCGTGGCATTTACTGTTCCGAGTTTTTGGGATTGGCTGTGGCAGCGGCACCATAATCAGCTGAGCTGGTATATCCGCCCGTTATTTTTGATACCATTTTGCTGGTTTGCCTATCGGCGGAGCTGGGCAGGGATAATGATGGTGATATTCTTGACCTTGACTAGCATGGGATGGTTTGCCCCACCCGATGAAACGAATTTACAGGTGCAACAGTTTTTGCAAGTTGAGCAGCAGTACCTACAGGGTGAATGGACATTTGGTAAGATTTTCCTCACATTGCTTATACCATTATCCTTTAGTGCTTTAGTAGCGGCATTGTGGTGGCGAAATATCTGGCTGGGAGTGGCAGTCATGGCGTTCATGGCTGCCGGTAAATTACTATGGAGTATAACTTTTTCTGGTGAAGCTGGTCTGGCGGTGATTGCTCCTGCGACAATTGGTTTTGTCTTATGTAGTGGCTGTTTGTGGCTGATTACAGTGTTGTCTCGTCGTCGTATCCCTAAGGTTAAGAAAATGAATTTTATTAAGAAAGGGTCAAATAGGTAAAGCTATTATCCATATCTTACCAACCATGTCATCACATCAGCTGCAAAAATGGCGCACCCATTCATCACAAATACTCTTCGAGCACCCTCGGCTTACCGTCGCAGAAGATACAATAGAGCTACCAAATGGAAAGACCATCCAATATATCCATTATCCCTACCATGGGCATGGTGGGGTAATCGTAGTGTGTCGCCGAGGCGATAATATTTTGGTACAGCAAGAGTATTCATATCCAGTGGATGAAGTGTTGTATCAGTTCCCGGGCGGGAAGATCGAAGCGGGCGAGGATGTGTGTGCGGCTGCGCAGCGAGAGCTGGCTGAGGAGTCGGGCATTGCCATGACAGGTGTGCGAGCGTGTGGTTGGTTCTATGCCGACAATCGTCGCACCAGCGCGAAGCTCCACGTGGTTTACGGCGAATATGCTGGGACAAACCATCAACACCAGCCAGATGACACCGAGCAAATCATTTCGGAGTGGCTGCCAATTGCCACCATCCACCGCATGGTCGCTACTGGTGTAATCACCAACTACGCCATGCTCGCTGCCTGGGCTTTGCTCGCCAGCACCCTTCAGCAAGTAGGAGACTCTCGTGCGGACGAGTAGTGTGGAATTACCATCGGCCAGTGAACTGCGCACAATGATACACCAAGAATCGCCACGGTTAGCTCGGCACCAGGATTATCTTGACGCACGGCCGTGGTTGTTTGCAGAGCTGAAACGGATTGCACATAACGCTGGTATCGATACAGCTGTTTTTGATCATTATGCGGTGTACGATTTTGATGATACTATATCGAAGCTTCATCGGTTCACAGTGCAATTTGCTGATTACTTGGCTCAACATGCTCATCATAGCGAAGCTGCTACACTCTACGAGGTGCTCGCAAAGGGTAACCCACCAAGGCGGTCAGATGTCATGCTGGTATTTGGCTCGGCAGAGAATCGGCGAATTGCCACTGCAGTGGGGTTGTATCATGCTGGTGTTGCTCCCAAAATAACGATTGCTGGTGCCTCGCCGCGCTGGGCAGTTGCCTACGGCAAAGGTACTCCTATGGCCGAAGCTTGGCGCATGGCGGAGTATGCTCAAGACCATGGTGTCCCGGCAAGAGATATCATCATCGAAGATCAATCGATATCCATCCCAGACAATGTGAAGCGCAGTATTGACTGCTGGGAAGCGATGTTGTGGTTTCCACAGCGCATTACACTGGTGACGAGCGAATTTAATGTTCGCCGTGCAGAGATGAATATGTATAAGTTTGCGCCGTGGCCAGTAGAGATCTTTACTGCAAGCCCTGAGCCAAGCCCAACCTTAAGAGCGGACACGTGGGTAGCAACCGACCGTGGCCGCCGCCTCATCCTCAACGAATATGCTAAAATCATAATAGAAAGTACTATTGATCATCTGCTGGCGGCAGAGAAGGGAGTGTGAATATGGGGTACGTTGGCTCGTATGTGTGGCAGTTGCGCCAGAAGGTTGGGGATAAGAAATTACTCACGACAACTGTTGATGTCTTGCCTGTTGATGAAGCAGGGCGCGTCAAACTCATCTACGCTAAGGCATTCGACCGCTGGAGTACAGTAGGTGGACACGTTGAGGAGGGCGATAGTTATGCCAGCGCGGCACTACATGAGCTGCATGAAGAAGCAGGAATCATTGCGCACGCCAGCGACCTTGAGCTCTTTGCAACGCAGTCTGGCCCAGGACGGGTGTATCATTATCCTGATGGTGACACACAAGCCTTTACCGTGGTGTTTTGCCTCAAGCAATGGCAAAGCGAGGCATCGCATACTGATACTGAGGAAGTAGCGACAGGCCAGTGGTTCTCGCTAGACGAAGCATTGCAGCTCAATACGAATGACGCCACACGCCAAATTCTCACTGCCTACCAGAGGTATAGCGAGACGGGTGTGGTGCAGATGATAGAGGAACGGTAACACTCTGCCTAGTAGAGGATTGGTATGACGCAGAGAAGAACCCTTACGACATATATCCTTTGCGGTGGTGCAGAGCGTTGGGTGGGCAACTTTGGTAGCTATTTGCAAAATTTCTTTGCAGGACGAAAAGATGAGCTTAGGATTCTTGATGTGTTCTTTGCTAGCCCGCATGAAGAATGGCGACAGAAGTTTGATGATTGGGCGGGCTGGTATAACCAATATCTCCCTGCGGCGAAACGAGAGTTGGCAATCAAAAGCCGTTTTGCTGAGCAAGTTCGACGCGCTCATATTATCTACGTTCACGGTGGTAGGACAACCCGACTTTTGCAAGAACTTCATGACTTCTCAGAGGTAGAACGACTACTGCGTGGCAAAGTTTATATTGGCTCATCGGCTGGAGCGAACTATCTTGCACAGCATTTTTTGAGTCATCAAGGGATTGATACTGGTTCGGCCATCTTACCAATGAATGTTGTTGTCCACTATAATGCCGATAATCCTGCGGAGCGACGTACTGTTGCAGATGCCGATGCGCTCGCAACGGCGTTTCCTACGGTACCAACAGTGCGACTGCATGAAGGGGAATATATTTACATAGAGAGATAGCCACGATGAGCAAATTTGACACCATGACACCAGAAGAAATTGGCCAGCTCTTTCCTATAGAGGTAGTGCCATATGATGAACGATGGCCACAGTTATTCATGGCTGAGGCAGCGCGGGTAAGTGGTGTGCTGGGTGATGAGGTGTGTGCCATCGAGCATATTGGTAGCGCAGCGGTGCCGGGATTGGCAGCCAAACCAATCATTGATAGCCTACTCCTTGTGAAAAAGCTCGACAGTCGGGCGAAGCAGCGGCTGATAGAGAGGCTTCGCCCGCTTGGCTACGAAAATATGGCCAATGCTGAGACGGAACTGACAATGGAGTTTGGCAAAGGATATGACGTAGATAATCCGCTGCAACAGAAGTACCATCTCCATGTCGAGCAGGTAGAGGCGATGTCGTCGCCAAGGATTATCTTTCGTGATCGCTTGCGGAGTAGCCGCGTCTTGCGTGAGAAGTATACCAAACTCAAACATGAGCTGGCACAGCAGTATCGACACAACAGAGAGGCGTATACGGCGGGTAAGGCGGCCTTTGTGCGAAAGGTATCGTCCAAGTCATCTCGTTCAACTTAAGAAGCGACTAAATGTTAGGTGCGGAGTAGGGAAGTACCATTGACATTTATAAACAATAGTTATATCATGAGATTCATTAATAAGCTATTTATGGAGTATCGTGCTGTGAAAGAAAAGCGTAGTCTTTTAAAAAATATAAGTGCTTCTTGGGATATTATCAGTCTTGGTGGAAATGTTCTTAAGTTCAGGGGGGGGGTAGATCAAAGGGATGCGCAGCTTGGTAAATTGTCGGCTGAGCTAGCCGCGAAGGTAGAAACTGGTGATATGGATCCTGTTATTGCCGAGGATGAGATGAGTAGAGCAGCTCGTCCACAGTCAGCCCAGGAAGCAATGCTTACAGATCCCAATGCTGAAAAGGCTAGCATACGCCTTAGTCGCCTTACCAAAGGCGGCCACGTTGACCCTGTAGTAGCAGAGGATCTTCTTAATTCTGGTTTTCATCGCTATACCACAGAAAAGACTTTAGAACATATAAAACGCAAGACACCCTAGATGGAGGTATGTAAGCTGCGAGCTATGTATCCCCGTCGTGCTAGCAAGGTGCTATAATATAGCTTAATATGTCGTTAATAACCGTCCAGCCCCTCCCTGGCTATAAAGAGGTCAAGCCCTTCGTCTATGCGGGGTTTTTCCCGGTGAGCAACGAAGATTACAATGACCTCAAGGAGGCGATTGAGAAGCTGAGCCTGAGCGATAGTGCGCTGCAGTTTGAGCCAGAGAATTCGCCGGTGTTGGGTTATGGTGTGCGGATTGGCTTCCTTGGCCTCTTGCATATGGATATCATTCGTGAGCGGCTCGAGCGCGAGTATAATTTGGACCTCATCGTTACCAACCCAAGTACCGACTACCAAGTGAGCTTAACCAATGGCGATGAGCTGGATATCAAGTCTGCCAGCGAATTGCCCGACCCAGCCCAGATCAAGGAAATTCGTGAGCCGTGGATTGATGGTGAGATCGTCGTGCCTCAAGATTACATCGGCGCGGTGATCCAGCTCATCGTTAGTAAACGCGGCCGGCAAAAGAACCTCAGTTACATCGACGAGCGTGCCCTCATCTCCTTTGCGGCGCCACTGGCCAATCTCCTGACGGATTTTTATGACCAGCTCAAGTCGGTCACTAGTGGCTACGGGTCGTTTAATTATGAACTGCGGGGCTACCAAGCAGAGGATTTGGTGCGCGTGGATTTCTACGTGGCAGGTGAGATGGTTGATGCGCTGAGTGTGATGTGCCACCGCTCAGAGTCGCAACGGCTGGGGCGCGAGGTGGTGAAGAAGCTCAAGGATGTCGTGCCGCGCCAGAGCTTTGAGGTGGCACTGCAGGCGGCGATTGGTGGGAAGTTTATTGCCCGCGAAAATATTGGTGCCTACCGCAAAGATGTGACGGGCTATCTCTACGGTGGTGATGTGAGCCGCAAGAAGAAACTCCTTGCCAAGCAAGCTCGCGGCAAGAAGCGCATGAAGCGCTTTGGCAAGGTCGACATCCCCAGCGAAGCCTTTACGGTAATGCTCAAGCGAGATTAACAACTAACAGGAGCTGTGTGCGAGTGCAGATTCGTTATGATCGATTGGTGACCGATATAGACAGAGCACTCGTGTATGACAATGTGCCACCTGCAGAGAGAGAGAGCGATTATCGGTATTGGCGAGCAGTGAGCTTAGCGCGGCTTGCGCTAGAACTGAGCAATGGCAACGATATGCTTACTCTTGATGGCGTGCCAGTGCATTTTACTCGTCACTATGCGGACGCACGACGCACGGCACAGTCAATTGCCCGTGGCCGGTGGACATACCAAACGCGCGGTAGAGAAGAGGAGATTGCAGCAATGATTCATCATGAGTTTCGACCTGAGCAGCAGCTCCAACCAGCATTGATTATTGCGCATCGGCAATATCACGCTGTAACGAAACCAGATCATATGGGGATGCCTGATTGTGTGCGTATCGGAGGACATATGACAGATATCGATCGGTACTCCCAAGAGTTTCTGGAAGACTACTTTCAGATAGATTTAAACAATATCAAGAATAATAGCTAGCTTCTTACGCCACAGGTGAGAAACCACTCTCTACGATGTGCTATCATAAATATGATATGACTATGACGAATCTTCAATCACTTATCGAACAGTATCAGCCAACCGAGGCAGTGCGCCAGCTTGTATGCGACACAAGGATAGTGCTGCTCGTTGGCATCTCTGGGGCAGGCAAGGATACGACGAAGCAGCGGTTGCTCGCGAGCACCGAGTTTGCCGATATCGTCTCGTACACCACCCGTCAGCCTCGCCAAAACAAAGGTGTGTGGGAGCAAAAGGGAGTCGACTATCATTATATCGATGAAGCAACTGCCGCAGAGTTGTTGCAGAGCCGTGCCTTTGTAGAGGCGAAGTTTGTCCATGGAACACTCTATGGTACAGGGGTCAGGCAGATTCAGGATATTCGCGATGCAGGCAAGATTGCGGTGACGGATATTGATGTGCAGGGTGTTGATGAGTATAAAAAGCTTTCCCCAGGTGTTGTTGCGATATTCCTCTTGCCACCGAACTTTCAAGAATGGCGCCGCCGCCTTAGTGTGCGCTATACCTCGCAGGCGGAGTTTGATCGTGAGTGGCCCAAGCGCTACACCAGTGCAATTCGCGAGATCACCCACGCACTCGAAGTTCCATACTACCACTTTGTCATCAACGATGATATCGACGAGACGGCGCGCATTGTGCGGGCGATTGCCTCCAAGCCAGATGTGTATAATCGCAAGGATGACGAAGCTCGCTTGGCGGCACGAGACTTGCTCGATAGCCTCTTGCGCGAGCACCCGGAGCATGTATGAGTAAGCCAGCCACGCATACTGCCGCTGAGCCAGGTGATGCCGAGCATAAGCAGCGCTCATCTCTAGCGCTGCGTCGACCAGTGTGGTCGCCCACGGCGTTGGTCGATCAAGGGTTCTTTATTTTTGCGGGGGTGGCATCGTTTTGGTTTGTGTGGCTGGTGTGGCGCGAGGGCTGGCACACTGGTGGCTGGTGGTTGGTGGGGTTCTTTGCTGTGGTGTGGGTGATTACGGCGTATTTTGCGTTGCCACGCTTGCACCGTATCTTAAGCAGCATTTATGTGCCTAATTATTTCATTGGCCGGACGCGCACCCCAGATGGTCTCCTTGGCGACCCAGTCAATCTCGCCTTTCGCGGCAACGAAGCTCAGCTCCACCGTGCCATGACGGCCGCTGGCTGGACGCTGGCTGATGACGTGACGGTGCGCTCGTCGTGGCGGATTATCCTTGCCACACTAACCCGCCGCAGCTATCCTAATGCACCAGTCTCACCCCTAGTGTTGTTTGGCCGGCAGCAGGACTTTGCCTACCAGCAGGAGATCGATGGCAACCCAGGTAAGCGTCACCACGTGCGCTTTTGGCGCTGCCCCCAGGGATGGTTGCTGCCTGGCGGGCATCAGGTGGACTGGCTCGCGGCTGGTACGTACGACAAGAGTGTGGGGTTATCAATCTTTACGTTGCAAGTGACACACAAGATCGACGAGAACACCGACATTGAGCGCGACTACGTCGTCAAGACAGTCACGCGTGCGCTTCGTTCGATTGAACTAACGGTGCTGGAGGATTTCTCGACGGGCTATCACTCGCGCAACGGAGGTGGAGATAACATTATTACCGATGGCGATCTGCCTGTCATCGAGCTTGGCCGTGTCCGTGCCAAGGCAAGCGAAGACGAGGACATGCCTTCCGATCTGATTCTCGACGCAACGACGCACGAGACCATGCCCGATGAGCACGCCACCCTCATGTCGCAATTTTTGAGCCGCCGCCCACCACAGATCGCCCTTGGGATTATTATGATTGGCCTGGCGATTGCTGTAGCCACGATGAGTACCTTCTTCGAGATTCTCAACTTTAGCCACTTGCGCATGGAGGTGGTGCGGATTTTTCACGACAGTGGCCTGCCGCTGCAGAGCATTGAGAGCGCGACGCATATCGTGGCGACTATCTCGGCCATTGTATCTACAACGTGGATTGGCATCGTGATTTTTCTTGCGGGGCTGACCTTCCGCGGCAGCGACCGCTCGCGGATTTTGCTGATGAGCATCGCCAGCCTCGCAGCGGTGATTAGTTCATTTGGGCTGACCATCGGCAGGGTTACATGGTCGGCGGCTGGCACACTGCTCTTCATTGGCGTCAACATCGTCATCGTGCTCATGTTCTCCACCGACGCTGCCCGGCGCTTCACACGAGCACGCAGTGGGAAGTAATGGCCGTAGATTTGTAAATGAATTCGATGCTAGTGTGCTATCGTTTGTCTAGCTGAGGGGTAGTGTGATTGTTAGAAGAAGCTCACATAGAGGCAGCAAAGCTTTGAGTTGTAGCTCAGATTGCAAAATTATGTGATGCGAGAATTGACGCGTTACCGGCAAAGCGAGAGGGGGGAGCTGAGCTTGAATCTGCACCAGTTGAATCTCAAAAATCGACTCCTTCTGCCAGGCTATCCTCTCCACTCGTTCATTTGAGTGTAGCGAAAAAGGCGGTAGCTATCAGCCTCAGTGCTATAAGCTGAATATTCGCAAATAATGTTCATTCTCGCCAATGTTTCTAATGAGAGGTGATAGTGATGAAAGGCGTGAAAATCACCAAGGCTCTAATACTTAAGTGACACTCAGATTGACAACAGGGCAAAAAATCGCTACACTACCTGATATTGTGACAGAGCAGCTTGATGATCAGTTTAATGATATTGTTAATGGGCTGGGGACTGACCCTGATAGCTATATTCCTGAACAGTGTCGAAAGTGCCCACTGCTGGCAGGAATAATAGAAGCGCTCAAAATAGCATTAGCACAGAATGAAGCGCTGAAGCATACAGCACTAGAGACGGCAGATAATATTACACCATGGCTGCGAGCGCAAGGCATGTCTGAGGAGGAAATAGAGCAGATCCTAGAGGACCCAAAGCGGCTAGAAGAGGCACGAGCTCAGTATGGGAAGATCGTGGAGGTGAATCTTGCTATAGGGAGTGCCGCATTCAATCAGCTGCTGCCAGGCATAGAAAGGCAAACAGCGGGCTGCCCTGGAATCATAAAATGTATAAGTTTAGATAGAAAAACAGTTGCAGAGGTATGTGGCTCACCCGCTGCGCCTAATGGAGAGAGTAGCGAAGCAGCGACAGTCCGTCGTACTGGTGGAGATGAGCAGGACTCATCCGAATGAGACACCTCCGACTAATAGCAGCCTATTTACGCCAATAAATAACGACAGAGGAATATACAAAACACTGATGGCATCAGACAAAGAACGAGAATTTTATGGCATTGTGGAGGGGCTTGATGAGCCAGATATATCTGCGGCTTCTTATATCCCCAAGCAGTGCTATGGCTGCCCGCGAGCAGCCGAGCTGCGCCACAAGATAGCGGCGGTGGCCTGGGAGCATAATTATCTTTTGAAGGGCCACTTTAACCGTACTGCAGAAGATGGGGATCCCGAACAAGGAAGAGATACTATGCGTGCTATGGACAGGCTCAAACAGGAGAATCTGCAGACAAGATATGAACTGAGTCGGCTTATTGCGCATTGTGAAGGACTCGCCTCAATGTGCGAAACAATAGAAAGAAATGGCAAGGTAACAGAGGTAAAGATCACTGCATGTATGTCACCGTCACTCCTGCGATGCGATCTTGACGGCCAAGGAGCGGAGGGATAAATCGTTGTGATACGTCTCGCTAGAAGACGAGGTCAAGCAGCAAGGAATAGACCACATCTTTCACTAGCTTGTTAGCACTCTATTGACGAGAGTGCCAAACCTACGCTATAATGCGGCTATGACCGAACGGCAACAAGCGATTCTTTCTGCCATCATCGAGCAATACGCCGAGATCGCTGCCCCTGTGGGGAGTGTGACGCTAGCGAAGCTATTTGGGGTGTCTAGTGCAACTATCCGTAGCGAGATGGCTAAGCTCGAAGAGATGGGCTTCGTCAAGGCGCCGCACACTAGTGCTGGGCGTATCCCCACCAGTAAGGGCTACCGCTTCTACGTCAACGGCATCACCAACGCTCAGATGAGTGAGCTCCCTAGCGGAATTGACCGCAGCACCAAGGCTATCGAAGCGCACGTCAACTCACATCTCGATGCAGCCGATCGAGCTATTCGCAGTGCGGTGGATAGCCTCGTTGAGCTTACGGGCAACCTCGGTTTTGCTACCATCGGCAGTGAGCTCTATATGAATGGCATTAGCCGGCTTTTTAGTCAGCCAGAGTTTCTTGAGGGCAAGCATGTCCAATCGGTCGCGCATTTGATTGACAATATCGAGCCATGGCTGCGCGAAGCTCGGCCCAATGAGCCACTTAACGTCTATATTGGTAGCGAGAACCCCATCGGCAAGAGCAGCGATGCAACGCTCATCATTAGCAAATTTCGCTCACCCTATAGCGACCGCAGCTACATTGGTGTGATTGGCCCGATGCGCCAGCACTACCGCCGCACCATCGAGCTGGTCAAGCGCACCGGGGTGATGCTAGAGGAGATATTATGATGGCACGACCACTGTTATTTGTGCCGCAGCCGTGCTATACTATGAAGGATAATGACGACTGAGCAGCCTGCTCAGTACCACAGGCAACACCACTAGGTAGGAGGAATGATATCGATGACAAAACACAAGAAAGCGCCAAATACAACGGAGCTTGAGCAGCAGATTGGTGAGCTCACGCAGGATTTGCAGCGCACCAGAGCAGACTTTGAGAATTATCGCAAGCGCGTTGATGCAGAGAAGGCCCAAGCTAAGGCAGCGGGTGCTCAGCAGGCGATTCGCAAGCTCCTGCCCGTGATTGATACGATCGAGCGCGCCACTGCCAATATCCCCAAGAAGCTCCAGAACGACACATGGGCAAGTGGAGTAGTAGCGATGTCGAAGAAGCTCGATGGCTTGATGGCAGAATTCAAGCTCGAGCCGATCGTGATTGAGCTTGGCACGACCGAGTTCGATCCAGGCCTCCACGAAGCCATCTCGATGGATGATGAAGGTGGTGACAAAGAAATTATTAGTGAAGAGCTGCAGCGCGGCTATAAGCTTGATGGTCACGTCCTGCGCCATGCTATGGTGCGGGTCAGCCGGAAGCCGTAGGAGTGAGCGGGATGAGGCGTTGGCTGCTTGCAGGAACACTCATCATCATAGCAACACTTAGTGTTGGCAGTGCTCAGGCTCATGCAACGCCACTGGCCAACCAAGCCGATATTACAGTGGTCAAGCAAGCGAGCACAGCCTATCAAGCCTTTACGCGTGAGCTCTATGCCGCTCAGCCTAAGAAGGATTCCATTGACGAACGGGCCAAGCAGGCCGCAGCAGCCTTTGCGGTAGTAGCCGGGCACTCATTTTCTCCGCAACTTGGTGATGAATACAGCCGTCATGCGGCAGCAGTGAAAGAAAAATCCTCAGCCGTCAAGACACTTCTTGAGCGTGCTCCACAGGCCTTTGCTAGCAAAGATACGCAGGCTGCAGCAGTCTATTTGACAGATGTAGAAACAGCGGTGAGTCAGTACGACTCAGCCGTTGGTGTGCTTAATACAACAGTAGACGATGCCAACCAAGCGACGAATCGCCTCTATTTGTTTATGGTGATTGGTGCTGGGCTCGTGGCGGCACTCGCTGCAGTCTGGGCGCGGCGCCAGCATACCCGGACATTTGCTAGTAAGCGTGTAGTGCGGGCACGCTGGGCGGTGGTTGCAGCAGCGGCAGCACCACTGGCGGGTGCAGTTTCGCTCTATGTGATATTTATCCAAGGGAGTGACACACGGGTTGTGCGCGGCGTGGGCTACGCGGTGCTGACCGGTGGTGTGGCGGTTCTTATCTATGCAGTGATGGCGTATTGGCGTCTCCAGCGGGCTGAGACGCTCGCTGCGGCAATTACTGCGGGTGATGAGATCTACCAGTGGTGAGTAAAATCTATTAGCACTCTTGACAGCCGAGTGCTAGCTCGCTATACTAAACCTATTGGCACTCGCTGCTAAAGAGTGCTAGAATAAACAAGATGTTAATAACCGAAACAATAAACTAACAACGTTGCGTCGTTGCCGGCAGGGCAGGCGCACTAGGAGGAAACATATGGGTAAAACTATCGGCATCGACCTCGGTACAACCAACAGTGCCTTTGCGTACTTGCTCGCGGGCAAGCCGGAGGTTATCGCCAATGCTGAAGGCAATCGCACAACGCCATCAGTGGTAGCAATCAACAAAAAAGGTGAGCGCCTTGTGGGGCAGGTGGCGCAGCGCCAGCGTGTGACCAACCCGAAGAACACAATCTATGGCGTTAAGCGCTTGATTGGCCGCAAATTCACCGACAAAGAAGTCCAGAAAGATCTCGACATCATGCCATATGAGATCGTCAAAAAGGGTAATGCCGTTGCCGTCAAGCTGGGCGATAAAGAATATACACCAGAAGAAGTAAGCGCTATGATTCTGAGCAAGATCAAGGCTGATGCCGAGGCCTTCTTGGGCGAGAAGGTGACGAAGGCGGTTATTACCGTGCCGGCCTATTTCGACGATTCGCAGCGCCAAGCTACTAAGGATGCGGGTAAGATTGCTGGCCTAGAAGTCGAGCGTATCATCAATGAGCCAACGGCGGCTGCTCTCGCCTATGGTCTCGATAAAGGCAAAGAAGAGAACATCGTTGTCTTTGACCTTGGTGGTGGTACCTTTGATGTGTCGGTACTGGAGATCGCTGATGACTTCTTCCAAGTGAAGTCGACCAATGGTGATACCCACCTTGGTGGTGAGGACTTCGACAACGCCATCGTTAATTACTTCCTCGACGACTTCAAGGCCAAAGAAGGTATTGATCTGCGCAAAGACAACGCCGCCATGCAGCGCCTCAAGGACGAAGCCGAGAAGGCAAAGAAGGAGCTCTCGACTGTTACTGAGTATGATGTCAATATTCCATTTATCACAGCTGATGCTGATGGGCCAAAGCACTTTGAGATGAGCCTGACGCGCGCTAAGCTTGAGGACTTGGTGAAGGATCTACTCGACCGCCTCGATGGTCCAGTCGAGAAGGCGCTTAAAGACGCCAAGCTGAGTAAGTCTGATATCAACAACATCGTCATGGTTGGCGGTATGACCCGCATGCCAGCAGTGGTCGAGCGGGTGAAGAAACTGTTTGGCAAAGACCCGATGCAGGGCGTCAACCCAGACGAAGTGGTGGCTGTTGGTGCGGCCATTCAGGGTGGTGTGCTGGCTGGTGACGTCAAGAGTGTGCTGCTGCTAGATGTGACGCCGCTGTCCCTCGGCATTGAGACCATGGGCGGTGTGTCGACCAAACTAATTGACCGTAACACCACTGTGCCAACCAGCAAGAGCGAAGTGTTCTCAACTGCAGCAGATAACCAGCCACAGGTGGAGATCCACGTCTTGCAGGGCGAGCGCGAGTTTGCTAACGACAACAAGAGCCTAGGCCGCTTCGTGCTAGATGGCATTGCACCAGCACCGCGTGGTGTGCCGCAGATTGAAGTGACCTTCAATATTGATGCCAATGGTATTCTCAGTGTTACCGCTAAGGACAAAGGCACAGGCAAAGAGCAGTCGATCACCATCCAAAACTCTGGCAACATGAGTAAGGAAGACATCGAGAAGGCGCAGAAGGAAGCTGAGCTCCACGCCGACGAAGACAAGAAAAAGCGTGAAGTAATTGATGCCAAGAACCACCTCGAGAATGCCATCTACCGGGCAAAGAAAATGCCCGATGAGTTTAAGGACAAAATCTCGAGTGACGACAAGAAGACGCTCGAAGATGCCATTGCCGAAGCTGAGAAGCACAAGAACGCAGAGGACAAAGACAAGCTTGAGGCTGCTACCAAGGCGCTGGACGACGTGACGATGTCTATTGGCGCCAAGCTCTATCAGCAGCAAGCTGAGGACAAAAAAGCCGAAGAAGAGGCTGATGCCAAGGCGAAAGAGACCAACAAGAAGCCTGGCAAAGACGAACCCGTCGAAGGCGAAGTTGTCGACGACAAAAGCAGCGACAAGAAGTAGCATGACACTATAGCTCAGCTGCATTGTAAATAGCCACCTGGAAAGGGTGGCTATTTGCTTCGTATGATAATCGACCAGGCGACGACGAACTCCTCAAACGCCTCAAGCAAATCTACAAAGAAAACAAAAAGCTCACCTAGTAAGAGCTTCTTGTTGCGCGCTGACCTTTTGTTATTTAATATCCACTAGCTCAATGTCGAACACAAGATCGCTATTAGGCGGGATGTTAGCGGCAGCGCGAACGGAGCCGTAGGCCATGTCGCTTGGGATGATGAGCCGGCGCATGCCACCGACCTTCATGCCAGGCACGCCCTCTGTCCAGCCGCGGATGACTTGGTCGAGGCCGAAGGTGACGGGCTGGCCAAAGTCGTGGCTGCTCTGGAAGATGATGCCATTCTTGCATAGTGCACCAGTATAGTGTGCGGTGATGGTTGCGCCAGCTGGTACCTCGGCACCAGTACCAGGGATGATGTCGATGATTTGCAGTGTGTCGACCTTGGCTATAGGTGTAAAGTCGGCGAGTTTGGTTCCTTCGTATTGTGTCATGGCTCTATTATACCATTATGCGTCTTCCGCCGCGCCACGCAGTTGAGCGGTGGGATGGCTGTGCTGGGTGGAGTGCGATCGACGACCATGACCTGCTGCAGCTGTGGATAGTGCGCGAAGAGATGGTCAAGCGTGCGCGTCATGGTGCTGGTGTAGCGTTTTTCATCTGGCGCTGCGGCATAGCGAGCTCCCTCCTCGAGCGGTGTCGCCCAGCAGCAACTGGCGTGGATGGCACGAGTGTCTTGGGGAAGCTCAGGATATTGCATGCCATAGCCCACTAAATCGGCACACACAGCAGATAACGTGCGAGTATACCGTTGCTGCAATGTGTTGCTTGCGGTGAATGTCCCTCGCTCGGCTGAGCTAAAAATCGTGCGTTTGCGCTCAAGTACGCTGCGTATGCCATTTTTGATAATGACAAGCGAATTATAGATGCTATGTGGTTGATACTCTGGTGTGCCTACCACGAGCTCCGCTGTGGGTATAGAGGTAGAGAGTTCCTGTAGCTCGGCGAGGCGATCATTTACCACTGCATGTTGGTCTGGGATTTCAGCCAGCTCCATGTCTGCCGTCGTCATGAGTTCGGGGCTGATGAAGCGATGGGCGGGGTTATCGGCAGCTGCTTGGCGTATCAGACTCATGTACTCGTGCCAGGTATTGGCAGATACACCAGCGGTTGGCGTACCTGATAGTTGCTCAGGGTGAAACACACCTGTTCGGCGGTACCACTGGATGTCATAATAGTGGGCTTGTTTGCCTGGTCGTTTATGATACATGAATATATCATACGATATACCGATCTATAGAGCAAACATACGCAAAATATCCCAATAGTATAGAGGGTTGGTGGGCGTTGATGAGTAAAACGAGGAACGTAGTAGCTCTGACGGGTTAGTTTTGGCTAGACTGTATATCCGCACATGATGGATTGTGATTATAGATTGATATCAGGAAGAGGCTAGGCTCCACACAAAGTGCTCTTTATTGATACCGCCACTGTCCCATATCACGATTATAAACGTCGATGATCCGCGGTGTTAGCAGGGTAGAGGTGCCCGCTGGGGGTAGGCTAGCGGGGCGCTGGCGCAGGGCGTAGTCCAGCAGTTTGGTATCGGTGTAGCTGAGCCCAGGTGGCAGCGGCTGGCTCAGTAGGCTGGCTTTATCCTTGGTCGACAGCACAAAGCCCCACTCGCCAAAGGAAGGCACATTAATGCTAAAAGGCGTGATATGCCGCTGAGGCTGGGCAGATGTGATAGTACTAGCTACCGTTGCGAAGGCGTTTGGCGAAAAGTATGACGATGTTGCTTGGGTGATCATGACGCCAGTGGGACTGAGAATACGCACAGCCTGGCGGTAGAATTGCTGCGAGTAGAGCTTGGCTAAGCGGTCGTTCGACGGGTCGACGAGGTCGATTAGAATGGCATCATACGCTTGGTGTGTATTGAAGGCAAATAAAAACGCGTCCTCATTTACGACGCGCACTTTGGGGTTAGCAAGCGAGCGCCTGTTTTGCTCGGCGAGCAGGGGATTGGTGCGCGCCAGCTGCGTCATAGCCGGGTCGATATCCACCAGGGTGATGTGCTCTACACTGGGGTACTTCAGGATCTCGCGCGCAAGCAGTCCGTCGCCACCACCCATAATCAACACGTTTTTGGGCTGCTTGACGGCTGTCATCGCCGCGCCAGCCAGCGTTTCGTGGTAGCGGGCTTCGTCCAGGCTCGAAAACTGCAGATTGTTATTCAGATATAGGCGTAAATCCTGCTTGTACTTGGTGAGAACGATCTTTTGGTAAGCCGATTGCTGGTAGAGAATCACCGGGTCTTTATAAGCCTTGGTGTCGATGCGGTGCTCCAGCCAGCTGGCGCCAAAGAACAGCCCCAGCAGTAGAATGGTCGCCACCACACTGGCGGCCAGGAGCCTCCGCGAAGTCTTCAGCTGCAGCAGAATCAGCACTGCCACGGCGATGTTAAGCGTGGCGATCAAATAGGTGCTGCGCATCAGGCCCAGGCTGGGTAGCAAGAAGAGCGGGAAGACCAGCGAGGCTACCAGCGCGCCAAAGTAATCGATCGCCAGCACCTTGCTAAGGAGTTCCACCGAAGACGGCCGGCCGTAGCGGGTAAACATCTTCACCAGCAGCGGGATCTCCAGGCCAATCAGTACACCAATCACCAGGCTAATCAGTGCAAACACCGGCCAATGCAGCTTGCTTAAGCTAAAGGCGCTGTAGAGCAGCAGCACCGAATTACCACCCACCAGCCCCAGCAGGATTTCATTAACGGCAAAGCTGGTGGCTGGGTGCCAGCGAATATGCCGCACCAGCAGCGACCCTACCCCCATGCCAAAGAGGGTTATACCAGTTGCCAGGCTAAAACTCAGGATTGAATCACCCACCAGGTACGAGGCAGCCGTGCCCAGGATGAGCTCGTAGATAAGCCCGCCAATTGCCACCAAAAGCGCCGCCGCAAACAGCGCGATATTTTCCTTGCTGGTGATGCGCTTGGTGCCCGGTGGTGTGACGCAAGTATGTGCCATAGTGTCTTTCGTCTACCTTTCACGCCTAGGTTATTTGCCTACGCCGCCACTGCCACCGCCATAGACGCTGCGCCCGTGGTAGGTGCCGCTGCCGTGCGAATCATCGTGGCCAAAGAACTCATCGTAAATAGCAAAGAGCAGCGCCCCAACAAAGCTAATGATCATCACCCAGCGCCAAAATAGCGGCCAGTTGCGCGGGCGGATGAGGCGGCCAAATAATTCCTTTTGCTGCGCGTCGGACAGCGGTGTTTTGCGGTAGACATCGTACTCGCGCCGGTTGTATTTTTCGACCGTGTAGGTGGTAGTAGCGCCGGTCTCGGCGTCGGTGTAGTGCAGGCTGGCATAGGCCATTGGCTCACCCTCAAAGACCTGGTAGGCATTCTTGCCGCGGATGGCCATAATGGTGCCTTCGCCGGCCTCGGCAACGGTAATGGTCTGTGCGGTGCCGTCCTCCAGCGTGATGGCAAACTCATTACCCGCCGCGAGCGTCTCTGGCTCAAGCCGCTGGGCAAACCGCACTGGCTCGTAGAGTGACACAACCTTGCTATCGTGGTCGTACTCCACCCAGCTATCGTAATTTTCGAGGCCCGTCAGCTCCCATTCTTCCCAGTAGGAGGCTTGCTTGGTCTCGGGGTTGTCTTCTTTAAATAGCAAGCAACCCACCGCGCGGAAGTTGGTTCGCTTGCCGCGCAGGACATCATTAATCTTGAGGCGAGCTTTGGTGCGTCTAGTCATAATACAGCGCTTTCGATCGTTATAGTGTTGGTATAAAATGCGTCTGCAATGGCTTGGCGAAGAGCCTCGATTGTATCATCGTCTAAGGGCCGACATGTGGCAATACTGAGGTACGCTCCACGGCTCTCGGGCCAGGTGTGGATGGTGGCGTGCGACTCAGCGAGCAGCAACGACACACTCACGCCCTGCGGCAAGAACTGATGCGAGACAGACTCGAGCGCGTGCAGGCCAGCTACCTTGGCAAGCATACGCACCGTTTTCTCGGCATATGCAAGGTCATCCAGCCGCGTGGCATCCGCCTGGCGAACCGTAAAAATCAGTGCTTGTACCTGCTCCATTTGCATCGCATGCGTTATTATACCACTTATGATGCTAAAGAGCGAGCCCACCTTGCTTATAGCAAAACCAGCCAGGTTGGCTGGCTGGTTTGCTGTAGCGTGCGAATAGTTATGGCTCGAGAGTGTGCTGTGGCACGCCGGAGCTTGGCTCGTGTGGGTTGACTGTCAGTGGTATAACAAAACCTTGGTATTGCGCGAGTGTCACGATGTCGCCAGGCTGCAGCTCGTCGTGGGTGTCGCCATCAGTCAGGCAGAGCTCAGCAACGCGGGCCGACGCAGCATGAGTTACGCCATCTTGCTCGGGCTTAGTGTGGAATGCATCTGCTTCGGCGAGTGTGGCGATGTGCCGGTCTACCACAGTGCCGATGCTGTCACCAGCCTCGACGGCTAGAGTAGCAATACCATCTAGGTTGGCTGGTAGCCGAGGCTTTTTTGTGGTTTTGCCTGCCTCGTAGGCTTCGCACTGGCTGAGGTAAGCGCTATAGGCATCGACTAGCCGGGTAGCTTGCTCTTCGGGGGTGGGTTGATGCTCAGCGGCAGAAGAGTGCTGATCGTGGTTATCTTTTGATCGAAAAGCGATGAACGTTGTTAGTCCTAACACTGCGGCGGCTCCAAGAAAGTTTCGTCGTGAGACACTCTTAGACTTTGAGTGTTGTGACTCAGACTGAATGGTAGAGTTCTCTACCAAGTGACGGTACTTGTCATCACCACATTTGGGTGTTGGTGAAGAATGTGGGGCTTCATGACCCCTGTTTGGTCTCTGTTGTGTATGCATAGTCCATTCACTATACAACAGAGGTCGCAAAAAGGGAAGAGGAAAATGGCAAAATAACGCACAATATTGCATAATGTGCCCAAAAACAGGGGTAATATCACATAATACATAATATTATAGATATTAATGCAATAATATATCTTGTTACACATACGCAAACGCCAATATCTTACAGCCCGGTGGCTTACTTCACGCTCTTTCTGGTGTTAGCTTGGCTACATAAAAATGAATGCCTTTCTAGAATATTCACCCCTTTAGTGCGAGAGCGCGGCGCTTAGTATAGAGACGAATCATCATATCTCATCGAATAAAACGGTGGGCATAAATGAGAGTATACCAGAGGTCATGAGCCAAAAATAGAACAAATACCATAAATTTGCCGTTTTTGAGGTATTTCTGCCGCGAATGCCATGCTACAATAGGGTGTATGAGATCTACTCGAACCATCCAAATTGTGAATATTACTGGGCGAGAACTCGCCGGCAAATCATCAACAATTCGTGAGCTAATGCCGCGGCTGGGTGCCGGGGTTGTTTTGTTTCGTCCGAGCGATGTCTTGCGCGAATATGCCGCGAGCCATCATATGACACTGCGCAAACGGAGCGATTATTTGCGCGTGCTGCAGATTATGACGGAGTCTGCGCCGAGCTTACTGGCCGACCGGGCACTGGAGCTGCTTGAGCGGCCTGGCGTGGAGCTCGTGGTGCTCGATGGCCTGCGTGACTACCGCAGTGCCTGCCGCCTTAAGGAGCGACTGGGTGATCGCTACCGGACGGTGGTGCTCACAGCGCCAGATGAACTCCGCTACGAGCGCTTTAAGGGAGTGGCCGAGGCGAGGCGGCGTGCTGGGCGCGATGCAGCGGTGATTCAGAGCTTCGAAGAATTTATGCGTGATGGCGAGGACGACATGGACAGCATGCAGCAATTCCCAGCAGTGCTGGCTAGTCACGACCTAACACCCGGTGGCCCGATTGACACGAGCACCTATCCATCGGCTATTGCGGTGGCAGATGAGATTATCAGCTACTTGGCGTAGAGTAGCTGAGAGCAGACGGTAAATACATCATGAGGTGGTGAATGTTTGTGTATTGGCAAAACACAGCAGTACCATCTGTACTCTCCAAGACGCTTATGTTATGATGAAGGCATGAATAAGCGAGGGTTTACGCTGGTTGAGATTTTGACAGTGGTGGCGATACTAGCGATCTTGGTGTCGGCGTCAATCGTGGGGTATGGTGCGTGGCGCCAGCGTGCAGCCCAGACGGAGCTCGTGAGCGATCTGCGGGCTGCTGCCGCGGCCATGACAGCCTACCGGACGTTTTATAATGGTTACCCTACATCGCTACCAGCTGATTATCACAAGAGTGAGAATATTACGGCGACACTCAAATACGTCGCATCGGCAACCTACTGCATAGAGGCAACAACGCGCACCACCCGGGGGCTTGTCTATCATGTGAAGGGCTCAGAGAGCGAACCAAAAGAGGGTGGATGTGATGCCTACCAGG
Organism: uncultured Candidatus Saccharibacteria bacterium; assembly: GCA_963519835.1. Taxonomy (GTDB): domain Bacteria; phylum Patescibacteriota; class Saccharimonadia; order Saccharimonadales; family Saccharimonadaceae; genus Saccharimonas. Next base: position 24,994 of record CAUQNE010000002.1, on the reverse strand, counting down.
CGCAATCTGGCGAGAATGAATCGCGAGCGACCGATGGTGTGCTGCGCTACTGCCATGTGATCCGCGTGGTTGAACCAACCCAGCCAGCGGCGTGCGAGCCAGAGCTTCAAAGGTAATTTTCAGCCAGCAACTGCACACTTCCAGATAGCATTAATTCAAACACAACCAGCTGTCTCCTTAATTGCCTTTTATGAGCGTCTCATCGCAGGTAAGGCAGCTCCAGAATAGAGTACATCTAGCGTAGATCCTACTGCGACGGGCCACTACGCCGCCTGCAGCCTACTCTCAACAACTGCTACCCGGCCGGCGAGGTCCTCATGTTGCGTGGTGAGCAGCCGTAGTGCGCCTTGAGCTTGAAGGGCGTCTTCCCGCTGAGTTTTGATATCTTTGCTGAGTGCGTCGATTCGCTCGGTTACTTCCTGATGGTTGCGATCGATCTTCTCGTCCAGCTCTGCGAATCGGTTGTCAATCTCATTAAACTGAGCGCCGATGGCGTCAAATCCTTCTTCCATGGCGGTACGCAGATCTTTAACTTCGCTGCGCACGTCTTTCATTTCATCACGTACGCCTTTAATTTCGCCACGTACGTCCTTTATCTCGCGCTCGAGTTTGTCAATGCGATTATTGATTCTCCCCTCGGCAGCGCTGAGGTTAGTGGTTAGTAGTTCTTGTATGCGTTGGAAGTCTTTTTCGGTCATACTTCTATTTAAGCATGGTGGTGTGCGAGTGTAAACCGCGATTGTCGTGATAGATGGAAAGAGCTTAGTCTGGCCACAGTATATCGTCACTACTAGCACTTTTTAAGTGCTCGAGAAAAGGATGAATGGCAAAGCGGCGGGCATCTCCAATGTAGTTTAGCGCCACAATGTCTATGATGATGGCGCACATAAATGCGATGCTGAACATAATGAGTATGGGGTGTTCTCAAGTATCTCTACTCGTGCTTATAGATCAATCACTTCACCCCGGTCGATCGGCTTATGAACTGTGCGATGCCCACGCATACGATGGCGCACCGTGCGGCGCAGCTCGATGGCATTGGCGAGGAGAATGATGCCATTAACCAGTGCATAGCCGCCAACGATTTGGACGAAGAGTTGGGCACTGCTCACCGGGAAGAGCCAGAGGACGAAGCTGACGATAACACCGATCACGCTAGACATGAGCCAGAGCGCTCTCGTACGGCTCCTGGCGGGAAAGATGCGGCTGAGTATAAGGTCGATGAGGCTGCGGAGCATTACCACCCAGCCAAGGACAAAGCTGAGTGTCGCCACACTAACTCGAGGGTTGGCAAGCATCACCGCGCCAAGCAGAATAAGCAGCGCACCTGCCACGACGAGAAATGCCTTGGCTTGACCGTCTACTACCTGCAGGCCACGCACCAGCTGTGACAATCCCCAGACGATAATCAAAATTGCGAGAACTGTCATCAAAACAGTGAGCGTCACTGCCGGCATCGCAAGCGAGACGCCACCAAAGATAATCAACGACAGGCTCATGATAATAATTACCCACCACGCACCAATAATATGTCTTTTGAGTTGTTCGATCATACATGCCTCCTTATCCTTCTAGTGTAGATGATGGTGGGGTAATCTGCAATTAATAGGTGAGGCTATGAATTATCCGCCACTGTAGAGATGGTATAATGCTCGAGCACTAGTCGCGGGCAAACTGCATCAGCACCAGTGGGTCGCCGGTGACGGAGCGCAGGGTGTAAGCGCTGGGTAGTGTTGGGGTGGTGGTTGCGGTCGAGCTGCTATAGTAGAGAACGTTGATTTTTTTGGCATCGGTAAAGGGCTGAGTGGTGTCGGCTACCTTGCGGTAGGTAGTACTCCCTTCGAGCGGTGCGTAGCCGCCCATCAGTGGGCCACCCACATAGGCCATGTAGATAGGGCAGCGTGACTGCGCTTGCTCGAGATAATAGCTTATCTCTATGGCGATGTACGGGTCGGCCGCAAGAATGGCACTCCCATCGCGGCAGGTGCCGAGCTGGGTGGCAATTTGCTTCACGTTGGGCCGCTCATCGCGCTGGAAGTTGAAGTTACCCTGCAATGATAGCTGCACCATGCCATAAACCATAACCACTGGCAAGAGCACCAAGAGCGCAGTCGATACGGCCTTGTGCCAGCGCAGTGGCGAACGATGCAGGGCTCCGCAGGCTGTATAGAGGACGACACTTGCAATAGTGATACCACTAATTACCACATGAGCAAGATAGCGCTCGACATACATTGGAGCAGATAGTGACACAACGATCAGTGCTGCGACTGGCACGCCCACATGAGCAAGCAATAGCCAAGCAAGCTCGGGATGCGGCAACGAACGCATGGCACGAGGCCACGCCCACGCAACGGCACAGATAATAATCAGGACAAGCTGCGACGACACAACGCCTAGCAACCAAGATGGTTTATAAATCATGTTGAAGGATGCGATGCCAAGCAAATTCTGCAGGTTCATCGGCTGGCCAATCTCGGCTAAAGCACCATTGCCAATTTGGCCCAGGAAGGTCGGTAGCCACGGTAAGAATAGCATAAAGCTCACGACATATGCCCAGAGCCACGGCAACTTCCACCACTGTTGTAAGCCTTGGCGACGGTAGGTCATAACCATCAGCCAGAGCAGCTGAGCCAGCCAGAGTAGGGCGCTATAATACAGCGTCCCCATACCGAAAGCGACAAGCACCGCATAGAGCATCCAGTCGCGCCAGCGATCATCGTGCCAAGCGCGTGCCAGTACGGCGGTTGCACTTACACCAATCAACGACCCCAGCGCATACATTCGTATCTCGAAGCCATAGCGCATTAGTAGGGGTGTGCCAATCAGTGTGAGGAGTGTATACCCCGCGGCGCGCTTACCAAACCAGCGCCGCACGAAACACCCCATACCAACCATCGCGCCGCCATAGCAGAGGATACTAAAGGCACGCAGGGCTGGCTCACTATAACCCCACACGCTGGCCCAGAGCTTGAGGATGAGATAGTAGAGCGGCGGGTGCGTATCGATACTGGTGAGGCGAATGAGTTCACTGATTGGCTGCTTGGCGAGCCACACCGAATATGCCTCATCAAACCACACACTTTGCTGGCTGCCAATCCACCAGCACAGCGCCATTGCCACCAGTGGTGCTAGCACAATGGTGATGCGAAACCAATGGCGTCGCATCTTGCAGACAAGGGGAAATAGTCGATTAGCGAGAATAAGGGCGGAATTCTTGACCCGAGCGGCAGATTGTTGCCGCGCTAGTTGTTTACTCATATCTTTTATAGTACCGATTTGTTGGCAAAAAATCCACTAGCAAAGCCATAATCATCCGTGATACAATACCACTATACGTACCCGTAGCTCAGCTGGATAGAGCGTTGGTTTCCGGAACCAAAGGTCGCAGGTTCGAACCCTGCCGGGTATACCATGGATAACTGAGGCCTCTGTAGCCTCTGTTTTTTATGGCACTATATGCAATAGAGGATGTCTGTCTGGCGGAATATATGATGGAGAAAATGCTAGATATTTCTCTCGCTTACCTCTGTTAGCGCGGGATGATCTTCATCAAAAACTTTGTCTTGACGGCAAGGTAGATAAGCGCAAGTGCACTGACGGATAAGGCGAAGTTGGCTGGGATCTCGTGGAAACGATTGACCGACGTAAAATAAAAATCGCTAATATAATAATCTGGTGCCACAAAGAGATGTATGATGAGAATAACGAACGCATGCACCGTATACACATAGAGCGAATTATGGCCAAACGGCAGCAAAATCCAGCCGAGCCACCGCTTGATGCGATCTTCGAATCGCCGAAACAGCATAAAGAACCCAGCAAACCAGAGCCATGATAGGGTCAGGCGAGGCAGTGGTAGGTCGAGCTTAAGGAACTGATTGTCGAGTGCGGTATCGGCCGCGGCAAGCGCTTGATGAAAGCCATCGCCCAGCCCATGTGCCACAAAGGTGACGTATGCGTCGGTAAAGAGTGTGAGGGCGAAGAGCGTTGCAATACTGCGCTTGATAATGCGTCGACGGCGCAGCGGCCACGATTGCCAGCGTGCAGTAATCTCTGGTAGGTAGTAGCCCAAGACAAAGGCCATAAAGAACAGCACCTGCCAGGTGAGCGGTTGGTATAGTTCACTGACTGGCCGTGGTGTTAGCGCCCACACCAGTAGGCTGAGCCCTAGTACGATATACCACTTGCCGCGCCGCAGTAGCCAGAGCGCGCCTGGTGCTACTGCAATAAACAGTGCATACAGGCGCAGATAGTCCGCCCAGCCGTAGAATTGCTGTAAGGTAATAATATCCCACGCCAGACCAAGCCAATTACCATCGGGCAGTGGCAAGGGCAACTTGACACCTTTATTATCAATAAAGAACCAGCTAATCAGGAGCGATAGCATCGTCACGATAATGCTCGTAAGGTAGAGCGTACCAGCCCGCTTCCAGAGCAAGCGCGTCGCTGTCATGAGGGGCTGCGTGCGGAGCTTGGCACCGCGCACAATACCCAAGACAAGGCCGGATATAATGAAGAACCCTTCGGCTGCCGACACAGCGAGGCGACTGTCGCCAGTGAGGAAGGTGAGGCCATTGGGGAAGTAGGTGAGATGGTCGAGAATAATGATAATCAAAAACCACCCGCGCATGAGGTCGAGACTAACGATGCGCCCAACAGAGGACGCGCTGGCTTTTGGTTGGGTTGTCACAATGATTTAGTATAGCAGATTTGCTAAAAGTACGCTTAAGATTGTCTCATGTTGTTGGAGGGTAATAGGCTCGAGGCGTGAGCGGTTATATACTGAGCCATCTGCAGTCCAAGTACTGAGAAGTATATCATACACCTAGCGGGGGCGCTTGGCAGCAACAGCCCGTGCCTTGGTGGCGAAGGTGTCGTCGATGAGGACAGACGGCGCAAATTCACCATAGCGCCGCGATACTGCTTGCTCGATTAGGAAGTCGGCAATGCGTGGGTTCTTAGGCAAAAGCGAGCCATGGAGGTAGGTGCCAATTACGTTGCGGTAGCGCGCACCTTCGGTTTGGTCGGTACCATTGTTGCCCGCCCCGCGCGATACGATACCCAGGGGTGGCACGCTGTGCCCAAGGGTTGTGAGGCCGCTGTGATTCTCATAGCCAATGATCTCACCAAAGTCGCTGCTGGCAGTGACGATATTGCCAATCAGGCGCTGCTCACCAGCGATTGTCTCAATGTCAAAGAGCCCAATCCCGCGGATGATCGCTCCCTGAGTGGTCTTAAAGAATCGCCCAAATAGCTGGTAGAGCCCACACACCACCAGCATTGGCACACCATCATCAGCCAGGCGCTGCAGGGTGGGGCCAATTGCTAGTAAATCATCCTGAATGGTAGCTTGGCTAGAGTCTTGGCCACCACCGCCCACGATGATATCGACATCGGTTGGGAAGGTGTCGCCTGGGTTGTATTCAACGAGCCGCACGCTGTAACCATACCATTCAAGCCGTCGCTTGAGCGTGAGGGTATTACCCCAGTCGCCATAGATATTCATGGCGTGGGGATAGAGTTGGAGGATGGTGATAGTGTTGTCTTTCATACAGCATTTACCTCTGTGTAATGAGCTAATTCGCGCCGCAAGGCAAGCATGGCGGTATAAGTACAGTAGATGCGCAAGGGGGTGCCGCGGTTGGCCTGGACAAACTCTGCCAGAGCTTGCTTAAGGCCAGGCACAACGCGCCGAGCTTCTACCTCATCATACTGGAGGCGCAGCGCCATATCGTAGGCGCGCACACCACTCACCATTGCCACGCCAGTGGGCCGAAGCGTGTCGAAGTCGACATCCCAGAGCCAACTCATATCGCGGCCATCGGCGTACTGGTCGTTGATGGCAATCATTGTAGCAGTCTTGTGAGGGTCAAACGATGCCAGACTCAGGCGGAAACCACTCGGGTTCTTGACGAGGACAAGCTCGCAGGGCTGGCCATTGACGGTCAGAGCTTCGCCGCGGCCAAAGGCTGGCTCGACCTGAGCTAGGGCAGCGAGCATGGCGGGCGTATCGAGTTTATCTTGCAGAATAGTACGGACGAGGGTAAGTGCTCCTGCAGCGTTTTGGGCATTGTAGCTACCCTTGAGCTTCAGTGAGACAAGATGATCGGAACTGTCGAAGCGGAAAGTGGCAGCTTGGTCAGATAAGTGGCATAGCGTCACATCAGCATCGGTGGTGGCTGTAGCCTGACCTGGGGCGCTTCGCATGGTATCGTCGCTTGGGAAGAGGTGGGCAAGTGATGGATCGACGCCATAGCGGCTTATTGGTGCTGTGAGATCAGCGGTAAATTCTTGCCGCGTTAGCCGTGGGTCGTCGCCATTGAGAACAATGCCATTTGTGGTGCACATGGCGATGGTGTGAAGCAGCTGCGCCGTGTAGTCAATCTCGCCAAAGCGATCGAGCTGGTCGCGCAGGACGTTGAGTAGTAAACAATAGCGTGGGGCAACTTGCTTGACGAAGTGCACCGCATGCGCTTCGTCAAGCTCGAGCACGGCAATATCCGCTGGCAAAACACCATGGGTATCAACTGCCTCAAGCAGTGCTGCTGCCACGCCGCGGGTAAAGTTACTCCCCGTGCGATTAGTAAAGACGCGGAGGCCTTGGCTCTCCAGTAGGGCTACAACCATCTTGGTGGTGGTTGTCTTGCCGTTAGTGCCACTTATTACCACCACACCATGCGGTAGAGCATCAAGCGTACGGGCAAGAAAGTGCCGATCGAGTTTCTCGACGACGAGGCCTGGCAACGCCGAACCACCACCGCGCAACCGAGCTGCGCGCTGCACTCCTTTGCCCACAAGAGTTGTAATACGAATCATGGTGTTTATTATAGCATGAATCACCCTTTATTTATGGCGCGATATATAGCACAAATCACGCTAGTGCGCTACAATGCATAGTATGATAGTGGTTGGATTTTTTGCGTGGTGGTATGGCGCTGGGTGGTGGCAGCGGATCACGATGGTGTGGGGGAAGCTGGTGAGTGTATTTGACTATTTTTCAATTGATCTCCTGGTGCGAACGTGGTTTGCGCCGTTTCGACAGATATCGGCAGGAGCGGTGGATGGGCCAATTGGGGTGCAGATTCGGGCTTTTTTTGACCGCCTCATCTCGCGGACGATTGGCGGCATTGTGCGGAGCTTTATGATTATCTTTGGTATTATCGCGCTCGCAGTAACTGCTGTGGTGGGGCTTGTCTTTATTATTGCTTGGGCGCTTGTGCCCGTGTTGCCACTGCTGGGAGCGGGGCTTGCGATAGTGGGGTGGTTGCCATGGTAAGCGACTTTCACTATGATAGTTTGCGTGCTAAGAAGGCTCGCTTGGGTGTGCAGATGGGCCGCTTCGACCACTGGTGGTGGGCGCCATTTGTGCTTCTTATAGCAGGGGCAGGAGCGCTGCTGGCGGTAGAGCTGCCCCTGGGGTGGTTTGTCGCGAGCTTGGCTGTGGTACCATATGGGCTCCACCGGTGGTATCAGGGTGAGATTGCCCATTTGCCCATCAGTGGTAGCACGGCTGACGGTTTGCTTACAGGTGACGTTCTGGGTCGGTTGCCTGCCGCGCCAACACCGCGCGATGTCGCCTGGGCATTGCGCTCAGTCAATGATGGGCTGTTTATGGCATTGCGACTCGGTCTTAGCCCAGCACTTATGCAGGATCTTGTGAGTGACGACCCGAGCATTATGCCTGAGTTTTGGCAATTTGCTGATCGCATCCGCCAGTACAATCAGCTCGAGCAGATCACTGGTAGTGTGCTTATGGTGGCTTTGGTGCGCAGTGTGCCTGGCTACCAAAATATCCTGGCGGAGCTCCAGCTTGACGACGAAGATCTCGATGGCGCGGTGCAGTGGCAGCACCACTTGCGCCAGTTGGTAGCGCAGATTCATCAGCCGCGGCGCACTGGTGGGGTGGCACGCGATTGGTCGTTTGGTTATATTCCGCTACTGCGCCGCTTTGGGCAGAATATTAGTGAGCAAATTAGTCGTGGCGGTGGGATGTTCTCTGTTGATGTGGCGTCGCACACCAAGGCGATTGATCAGCTCATCGACATCTTCGGCACTCGTGGCCGGCAAAATGCCGTGCTGGTAGGGCAGGCTGGCACGGGTAAGACGACCATCATCCACGCCTTTGCCGAGCGACTCCTCGATGCCTCGGCGCATTTGCCGAGTAGTCTCAAGTTTCGGCAGGTGTTTATTCTCGACTCATCATCGCTCATCGCCGCAGCGCCAGGCCGGGGCGAGCTCGAGAACCTCGTCATGCGCGTCCTTGGTGAGGCGTACACTGCCAAGAATATCATCATTTGCCTGGATAATGCTCAACTATTCTTTGAGGAAGGGATTGGCGCGGTGGATCTTACCAATGTACTGCTGCCTATTCTCGAGGCAGGGCGCCTGAGGGTTATTCTGAGTATGGACGAGCAGCGGTTTTTGCAGATTGGCCGGCGCAACCCATCGCTTGCTAATGCGCTCAATCGCATTTCCATAGCACCCACAGACGAAGCTGAGACACTGCGCGTCCTGCAAGAGCAAGCTGTCATCACTGAGGGGCAGCGCCATGTGGCTTACCGCTATCAAGCGCTACGCGAGGCGTATCGGCTCAGTGCGCGCTATATTCATGATCTTGCCATGCCAGGCCAAGCCATCAAGCTGCTCGAGTCGGCCGCGAGCTACCACGAGGATGGTATTGTGACAAAGCAATCGGTGCAGCAAGCCATCGAGCAGACGATGGATGTGAAGATAAGTGTGGCGAGTACTGCTGATGATCGTGAGCGACTGCTCAATATGGAGGCGCTCATCCACCAGCGAATGGTCAACCAAACGCGAGCGGTTAGTGTGGTAAGCGACGCCCTGCGCCGGGCACGAGCCGGTGTGCGCAACCAAAATCGGCCAATTGGCACCTTTCTCTTTCTTGGGCCAACAGGAGTGGGCAAGACAGAGTTAAGTAAGGCTTTGGCTGATGTGTACTTTGGTGGTGAGGGCAAGATTGTCCGGATTGACCTCAACGAATATGTCCGGCCTGAGGATGTGTCGCGCCTGATTGCTGATGGTGCTGATGACCCAGCCAGCTTAACCGCCCAGGTGATGAAGCAGCCCTTTAGCGTGGTGCTGCTGGATGAAATTGAGAAGGCCGCGCCAGAGGTATTGGCAACCTTGCTGCAGCTGCTGGATGAGGGGATCCTGCGCGATATCAAGAACCGTGAGGTGAGCTTCCGCGATGCGATTGTTATTGCCACGAGTAACGCTGGGGCCGACCGCATCCGCGAATATATCGAGCATGGCTATAAGCTTGAGCAATTCGAACAGCAGTTTACCGACGAGCTCATTAACAGTGGTCAGTTCCGCCCCGAATTTCTCAACCGCTTTGACGAAATCGTTCTCTTCCGGCCGTTTACTAAGGAAGAGCTGGTGCAAGTGCTTGACCTTATCCTCGAAGGGGTCAATGCCACACTCGCCCAGCAAAAGGTTTCGGTTGCGGTAGAGTATGATGCTAAGCTCTTTCTCGTCGAACGTGGCTATGATCCACGGCTTGGTGCCCGCCCGATGCGCCGTGTGGTGCAAAAAGCGGTGGAGAATACTGTGGCGCGCCAGATGCTGAGCGGCAGTGTAGCACCTGGCAGCACGATTACCGTCACGCTTGAGCAAGCTCGCCAAGCCTTCCAGACCGATGGCGCACCAGAGGTTGTGACAGCAGATGAAATCATCCCGCCAGAGTATAAACGGTAAGAGTATGGCACTTTTGAGCAATCAGCCTTAGATCTATAAGGGAATGATAGTAAGAAAGTGCTCATTCTATTATTGGCCACGCATTGGAATAAGAAGAGCGAAGATATGAAGGGGTTCTCGAGGACGCTTGAAAGCGCAGACTCGCTATCCTTAGGAGAAAATTTAAGAGCAAGAAGTGGCACTCTTACAGTACTAGAAGTATTTTGCAGTATATAACCTCTAGCAATGCGAGCCAAAGCCGCGTGATTATTGGCCTTGGTTTGGTTGCATAAACCCTGGGCGGAAGCTTGGCTTCATGGCTGGTTTACTATAGGCTGGTTGTGATTGTCGCGGCGTGTGTACTGTATTATCACGCCGGCGGGCGTAGGTGGCAGTGCCTGGCCGACAGCCTGATGGGTCGCGTGGCCCACCGCAAGCACCTCGGAGGCGCTCGTTGTTCATATAAGGTGCTTCATCGTCAATACGGCTGCTATCGGCCGCAATTGGTCGGCAGCCCATCATGGTGTGTGAGCTTTGGTAGCGCAAGTGGTTGGCACGGCGCTCTTGGATAGATTGATGCTGACGCTGGTCGACGCGTAGTGACGACGTTTTAGCACCATTGACGATGGTTCGGGTATTGCGCGCGACGCCATTGGTGTGTATGCTCGATCCGCGCAAGCGATGGAGTCCTCGGGTCATACCTTTATTATACACAAAAAAGTGGTATAATGGATAGCGCATGCGGGTGTCGTACAGCGGCTAGTATACAAGTTTTCCAAACTTGGGATCGGAGTTCGATTCTCCGCACCCGCACCATTTCGGAACAAAATTGGAAACGGTCGCCCTGTAGGGTGGCTTTTTCTAGACTTTGGCGGAGCCAAAGCTCGAACCTATTTCGAGCGTAAAAGCTGAACCTGTGCAGGCTCGGCTGCTAGTCAAGTAGACCCGCGTCGAATCGCTGAGTCTATACTACCTTGATATCTTATGCGGGCTGTTACATACCTGGAGGATAATAGTAACGCAGATGAAGCTACCGACGAAGTACAGCAACAATTTACGTTAGCCATGAGACAATGGAACCATGAAGCTTCTCATCACTAGGCATGGCCAAGCTGATGATAATGCCTGCGGCATTACCATGGGTCAACGCGATAGCAAGCTGACCGTTCTTGGCGTTCGGCAAGCGGAGCGTAAGGCTCTAAAAATTAAGAAGCTATCTCAGAAAATTGATCGTGTCTACACATCTGATCTTGGAAGGTCTGTGCAGACTGCGCAGATCATCTCGGACATACTTGGTCTACAGAAGGCTACTTCTGACAAGGATCTACAAGAAATTAGTTTTGGAAAATACGAGGGGTTGCCCTACGATGCCATTCCGCATATAGAGGGTGGTTATATGAAAGTGCGATTTCCTGATGGAGAATCAAACGAGATAATGGCCACACGAGTTATCAATGCGGTAAATCGTATATACGAAGCCGGCAAGGACGCATGCGTATTAATCGTAACGCACTCGGGTCCGATCACTGTAATTCTCGCGAGCTATTATGGTAGGGACTTACAGGCGATGTTAGATGACAAGATTGGGAACGAAGAGATAGTTGAGCTGCAAGTTGATAGAAAATTAGCCAATCCTATTGGCAACAAGGAGTAAAACAAGATGGAAAAGGCGCATATCGCAGAATTTGAATATGATAAGCACGAGATAGAGCGAGCCTTATTCTTCCTGTCGAATGCTTTGCAAGACTCTGGACATAACACCAAACCAGTATTGCTTCATTCGATTCAAGTTGCAGAGATGCTCTGGGAGAGAGGTTTCCCGCAAGATGTCGTGATTGCTGCGGTTCTTCATGATGTTGTTGAAGATACAGATATTACTATCGACGATGTCGAGCAAAGCTTTGGACATCAGGTTGCAGTGTACGTCGATGCTCTCACAGTTTCAGATACTCAAGACATCATGCAGTCTTTTGCTCGCACGGCTGAGCTTGGTAGCGAGGCCCTATCAATCCGCGCAGCAGACCTCATTCAGAATAGTTACTACTATCACTTGGCTTCGACTGATATGCAAAAGCGACTCCGTGATAAGTTTGTATATTTTATGGAGCTATCTGGTGAGCTACTGGATGAAGCTCTAGTAAGTGAACTTAGCAAAGCTTATAGGCGGAATGTTGAAACTATTTGATCTAGAGCTTTCTGTGAAATACGGTTTATAAGGCTAGCTTTGGGTCGAGGGCTGAGCCTGCACGGGTTCAGCTTTTACGTTCGAAATAGGTTCGAGCTTTGGTGCATATTGCCACCACAGATGCAAGAAATAAGCATTGCTCCGCCAAGGGTGCGATGTTTTTGTTGAGAGTATAGCGAGCCAGACTTGATGAAGAGAGGTCGTAGCCTCTTCTTTGGTTTGGCGTGGCCCTAAAGGGTGCAATACTTTATAACAATTACACTAAATCAAGTGAAAAAGGAAGGATTAGGCACGATACTGTTGACATATATGCAACATTGTGCTACCATCGAACGGATGTCACAAAAAAATAGAACAAAACACGGCAAAGACTATAACAAAAGTGCTGAGAAGCGCTGGTTTGACCGAGTGGTAGCGGCACCTCTGCTGATTGGTATGGGCTCGGCTGCTCTCGTTGCCGCTGCGGCGATGCATAAGGAGCTCGGCGATGGCCCAACACTCTTTGTGCAGGAGCGCTATGGCAGTGATCTTGATAACCTCGTTAAGGTGCCAAAGTTGCGGACACTCCGTGGTGCGGTGCGCAATACTGCCTCGGCTAATGGCTATAACCATAGTAGCGCAGGGCCAATTGGCAAGCTCGTACGCAAGGCGCATGTGGACGAAGCACCCCAACTACTGCAAGTATTGCGTGGCAAGATGGCAATCGTCGGGCCAAGGCCCCTTGCCACAGGCGAAGTATATAATGACATTCTTGCTAACCCCGATATCCCTGAAGGCCTTAAGCAGCAGTGGATTGAGGCGCGCAAGACGGCTCGCCCCGGTATTATGGCGCCCTATAGCAAAGAGCAGCATGAGGCTGGCTACAAACTGGATATAACTCATATCATCCATATAATGGAACAGGACGTTCTGTATGCTGACACAGCCTCACTAAAGAAGGATGCCAAAGTAGTTGCTGCAACGCTCGGTATGGTGGCGACCGACCTTGTACAAAAGCTTATGCCGCGGTCTGCCAGTGAATGGTTGCAGGCTAAGACAGGCTTAGCGCCGCATCCAGCAGGCCAAGAGCGTGCGGAGAGCGATGTTGTGGTGGCACTGCAACAAGCGCACACTCAGCCTGCACGACGCGCTGCGTAACGTAAACTCAAAAGCCTTCACTTTCTCTGGCAGATAGGCTATATTTTTGCTCACTATTCTACCTGGAAAAGCAATGAGTGTATTGTTCTGGTATTATAGTAAGTATTTTGGAAATGTTTCTGCTTATGTCACCCATAAAGTCCTCCATTTTCTCAAAGTAGTGGTTTCTTAAGATGGCGGCAGAGCAATGACCGCAGCAGATGCGTATGCTCTATGTATTAGAGTGATGGAAGGGGAGGGAACGCGCATCATACCGCTGAGCCCTTGTGATACAATAGAGAGAGATTTTTGCGAGAGGGAGCTTTTCTCCTTGCGCGAAACACGATTATTTCAATGTAAAATACCCCTAGGGGTATAGGGAACGCAATCTTACTATGTCAGCACCATTCTCATTTACCATTACTCACCGCATGCCGCAGACGTTGGCGCGGACGGGCGTGATTCACACTCCACATGGTGATATCAAGACACCAGCCTTCATTGTGGTGGGCACAAAGGCGAATGTGAAGGCAATGGTGCCCGAGATGGTAGCTAGCGTGGGTGCACAGGCTGTCTTGGCTAATGCCTATCACCTCTACCTGCAGCCAGGACACGAGCTAATAGAGAAGGCCAGGTACTTAGGTAAATTTATGCACTGGAGCGGCCCGACCTTTACCGACAGCGGTGGCTTCCAGGTGCTGAGCCTTGGCTCGGGCTTTAAGAAGGTATTGGCGATGAGCACTGATGTTGATGAAGAGATTGCGATTGCTAAGAAGTCGAGCCGGCACGCCTGGGTGGATGATAATGGCGTGATGTTTAAGTCGCACCTCGATGGTTCGCTGCATAAGTTTACGCCAGAGCTGTCGATGCAAATCCAGGCAGGAATTGGGGCAGATATTACCTTTGCCTTTGATGAGCTGACCTCGCTGATTGACCCGTATGAATACCAAGTGGAGGCACTGGCGCGTACCCATGTGTGGGCAGAGCGCAGCCTAGCAGAGGTCAAGCGCCTTCGGGCTGCTCGGCCAGATAAGCCGTATCAAGCGCTCTTTGGTGTCTTGCAAGGGGCGAATTATGAGGACCTGCGCAAGCAAACCGCAGCACGCCTTGGCGCAATGGACTTCGATGGCTATGGTATTGGTGGGGCACTGGAGAAAGAGACGATGGCTCAGACTATCCAGTGGGTAAACGAGATCTTGCCCGAGAACCGCCCACGGCATTTGCTTGGCATATCAGAGCCAGATGACATCTTTGCGGCGATCGAGCAGGGTATTGATACCTTCGATTGCGTAAGCCCAACTCGCGTAGCACGTAATGGCGCAGCCTACACACCACATGGGCGGGTGAATATGCGTGGGACGAAATATCGCGAGCTGTTTGCGCCTATTATGGCGGAGTGCGATTGCTACACCTGCCAGCACTACACTGCGGCCTACATCTGTCACCTGCTCCGGGCCAAGGAGAGTCTGGCGGGGACGTTGCTATCGATCCACAACGAGCGCTTTATCATCAAGCTTGTCGACGACATTCGCCACAGCCTCGAAGATGGCACGTTCTACGCCTTTCGGGATCATTTTTTGGCGCAGTATTATCGCCGATAGTGACTGATGAGAGCTCCGTAGGTTAATAGTATGCATTCAAATAACAACTAGGGAAAAGAGTTTGCATAGTCAATATTCTCTCCGTTATTAGCCCTTTCTCTCGCCACTGTCTCTTTAAAATGCTAAAAGGGTCTTAGTATTTTTCCTAAAACACTAGGCTCTTCAATGATTACGCTGCAATAATCACCACGGGCAATTTTCTGCTCTACCAGGATGAAAGTACTGCGTTCTTCATATTCTGAGAGAGATGCGAATCTATTGCAGCGAACAACTCGCCCGCTAGACACGCAAACGAAATGGTGTAAAGTTGGTGGTGGTGTCGTAGGTGTCGACGGATTCGCGCCGCTTGAGCACGGCGATGACGCGGTAGGTAAGTGGCAAGCAGATGACCTCAACGGCAAGCTTGAAGCCAAGCCCAACGGCGATATAGTTGAGCAATGCCCCCCCCGTGAGCTGCCCGCCAAAAGCGACGACGCAGAATATAACGGTGTCGAACAAGCTCCCTACCACTGTCGATCCAAGCAGACGCAGCCATAGTTGCCGCCCCTTCATGGCGACCTTGAGCTTAGCAACGATGTACGAGTTGAGGAAGCTCCCCGTTAAGAAGGCGAGCAAGCTCGCCACGACGATCTGCGGGAAGAAGCCCAGTACTGCCTCGTAAGCGGCTTGGTCGTGGTACTCTGCCGCTGTAGGCAGATAGCGCACCAGCGTAAAGCAGCCAATCGCCAGCAGCATTACTCCAAAGGCCGTCCAAATAGCGCGGCGTGCCCGGCGATAGCCGTAGACCTCTGTCATGACATCATCAAAGATATACACGAGCGGGAAGAGCACTGCTCCACCATCAAGGATAAGTGGGCCGAGTGCCACCAGTTTGGTGGCGGCAATGTTGGAGATGAGTAGCGCTGCAACATACACTGCGAGGATGACGCTAAAGTATCGATAATTTCCGTTCGTGTGTTTCATGCTTCGTTTATCATACCACACCTGCCAAGAAACCTGCTATAATAAACCCATGCCCCGATAGCTCAGCTGGATAGAGCAGAGGACTTCTAAGCCTAAGGCCGTAGGTTCGAATCCTACTCGGGGTGCCATTTCCATCGTCATACCCCGTCTCGATGGGGTTGTTTTTATTACATACAAAATGCATTTACATGCTGCGCGAAGCCATGCTATAGTACAGCGAGATTTATGCACGATGTGACCAACCACGACCTCCTCAAGCGCAACATTATCAAATATTCGTGGTTTCGGATTTTTACCAAGCGTGTCTATTTGCCGCTCATTACGGTGCAGCTGGTGAATGTCGGTAAAGTGAGTTTGGATGAGTTAGCACTGATGGTCGTTATCTCGTCTATCGTCCAAGCGGCGCTGCAGATGCCAGCGGGCTATGTGGCCGATAAGTTTGGTAATCGGCGGGCGATTATCCTTGGTGCGAGCATCGCTGTGGTGTCGCCGCTGTTGTATGCTGTGTGGCCGAGCTTTTGGGGTGGGCTGATTGCCTCAGTTTTGTTCTTTAGTGGCTATGCATTTCAGTCTGGTGCGGTCGAGGCCTTTATGCACGATTCTTTGACGGCGCTGGGGCGAGCGCGCGACTATACCAAGGTGATGGGTCGCGCCCAGACGTATGGATTGATTGGTAATACCGTGCTCATTATTGTAGTGCCACTCACGTACCGCATTCATCATACGCTCCCATTTTTGATTGGCTTTTTGTCGCTTGCTGTGACAGTGTGGTTGGCGCTGAGCTTTGCTCATCCACCACGCCGCACAACTGCACAGGCTCAGCGGCCACGGCAGGCTGCTCGCGCAATCATTACTGCGAAAAATCTTGCTCTCTTTATCTTCGCTGGTTTCTTGGCTGGTGTGTCCAATAAGGGGCTAGAATATCGCGAGCTCCTCTTCCAGCACGTTGGTATTGCCGTGGAGTGGTTTGGGGTGATTGCGGCGGTTGGGAGCCTGGGTGGAGCGTTACTGGGCTGGTATGTGCATTGGTTTGACCGCCTGCGGCCACTGGCATTTTATTGGGTCGATGCGTTGATTATGGCGCTGTGTATTGTCTTGATGGGTGTAACGCCAAGCCCGATTATCGCGGTCATTGCTGTTGTGCTATTTACTGCATATACGCGAGTGCGACCGATTGTTCTGCAGTCAAAGATTCTCAGCGAGCTGCAGCATACATACAAAGCAACGCTCCTCTCTGCACTCAATATGTTTACGTTGCTTGGTGACGTTGTGGCGATTAGCTTGCTCACTCGGATGGTTAATCAGCATGGCTATAGTGCGGGGCATGTGTGGTTTGGTGGGGCAGTTGGGGCGATTGCGCTTGGTTTGTGGCTGGTGATGTGCGTTGAGGCGCTGTGGCGTCGCAAGAAAGCGCGCTAAATTAGTTAACTTCAGTATTTACCCTATCCATTTGTCATTTTTCTTGATCATCCGCTCAACGAAGTGTGGTGATGGCTGTTATTATAGATAGTAAGGCTCGCTATACAAGCAGTGAGAAGCCCAGAGAAAAGAAACAAATTGACCTAGTGATGTTCAGATATGAGAGCGGTGTAAGCCAGTAAAGCTGCGAGATTGAAAATGAATGGGCGCAGGCAATAGACAAACTGCGCTATCTCTGCTACAATACAGCATGTCAGCAGCACAGTAAGGTTTGCTGTGCGATTGTATGGTGGATATAGCTCAGTTTGGTTAGAGCGCTGGTTTGTGGCACCGGAGGCCGTGAGTTCAAGTCTCATTATCCACCCCAAGATAAATTCCCGGATGATTCCGGGGTTTTATTTTGGCCTAATGTCGTTTTGCTACTATTGTAACTGTAGTAATTTTATTATGAGAAAATATGAAGCGCACAGCTGCTTTTTCTGTGCTCGATCATTATCTTTATCTTTGCCGCTTCGTCTTATGGAGGGGAAGCTTGACGCCAGACTCGATAGGTCATCAGCTTAGCGTAAGAGGTTGATGTTTGGCAATTATTATCTCATTCTGCTCAGTGGTGACTTCACTTGGTTATCATCAGAATATCAAAGCATGTGTCTGATGTGTTTGTTCGTGCGCTCTTACTTTTTTGCATTCATTTTCTCGTGCTATGCGAGGTAACAATCGATCTTCGCAGTTCATCAGACAAAATACTAGCGAACGGGGGTTGACGGTGAAAAAGTAGACCTTCTAAGACTTAGGCTCTAGGTATGCAAAGTCTGCGCACAATGCGACATACAGCAAGAGAACCTCTTGTTATGAGAGGCTCTCTATTGGCGCGGTAAGACAAGCTAAGAAGCGGCTAATATTCCCATGTTGTTTCGATATCCGCCCCGAGAGTGTTGAGTCGGTTAGCAAAGTCTTCGTAGCCTCGGTTGATATTGTACACGTCACGCAGGATGGAGCGCCCAGAGGCTGCGAGCATCGCCAGCATCACGACGACGCTGGGGCGTAAGGCTGGTGGTGCAACGACATCGGCAGGCTTCCAGCGGGTGGGGCCACTGATGTAAACGCGGTGTGGATCGACCATCTCTACTTGTGCGCCAAGGCGAGTGAGGTCGGTGAAGTAAATGGCGCGGTTATCGTAGCTCCAGTCGTGCACCAGGGTGCGGCCCGTTGCTACCGTGGCGATGAGACCAAGGAAGGGGAGATTATCCATGTTGATGCCCGGGAAGGGCATACTGTGGAGCTTGTCTTGTGGAGCGGTGAGAGTCGATTTGTGCAGGCTAATATCAACCAGGCGAGTCTGGCCATTGCGCGCTGGGTACTCGCTGGAGAGCTTATATTGTAAGCCCATACCGCGCAGCACTGCTAGCTCGAGTTCGAGGAATTCGATTGGTGCTCGGCGGATGGTAATAGCAGAGTCTGTCACTACACCCGCTGCGATGAAGCTCATTGCCTCGATAGGGTCTTCGCTTGGACAATATTCAACTGTTTGGTTGATCTCGCTGACGCCATGGATGGTGAGGGTCGTTGTGCCGATGCCATCAATCTGCACCCCAAGCTTTTGCAAAAAGAAACAGAGGTCTTGCACCATGTAGTTGGGGCTGGCGTTGCGAATCGTCACGACGCCTGGGTGGAGTGCTGCCGCCATGATAACATTCTCAGTGACGGTGTCGCCGCGCTCGGTAAGGACGATGGCGTGCTCAACCATGTGCGGTGTGGCTGTTGCTTGATAGTAATCGGTCGTTGCCTCGACAGTCAGGCCAAAGGGTGCGAGGCCCGCCATGTGTGGCCCAACTGTCCGTGTGCCAAGGTTACACCCACCTGCGAATGGGATTTGGAATGACTCATATTGATGGAGCAATGGCCCCAGGAACATAATAATGCTGCGGGTGCGCTTGGCTGCGGCAATATCCATCTCGTCTAGATGGAGGGTGTGTGGTGGGGTGATCTCGAGGTCATTGTGTTCAAGCCAGCGGCAGCGCACGCCAATGCTTTCGAGCACCTCGATGATGCGATTAACTTCCTCGATCCGGGCCACTCGGCGGAGTGTTGTCTTGCCTTTATTAAGAAGGCTTGCGCAGAGCAGAGCGACAGCGGCATTTTTGCTCGTCTTTACCTCAATCTCGCCATGGAGCGAGCCACCACCATTGATAACGAAGTTTGTTTTGCCAGCTTTATTGATGCGGACAATCTCACTGCTTAGCACCTCGCCAATGCGAGCAATCATCTCTAAGCTGATGTTTTGGCCACCCTTTTCGATGCGGTTGATGGCCGACTGGCTCGTGCCAAGTGCTGCAGCGAGCTCGGCTTGCGTCATACCGCGCGCTTGGCGGGTTTCTTGGATGAGTGTTCCGATATTACGGAGATATTTTGCTGTTCCCATGCTTGTACAATATATCATCGGTGATATATTGTCAAACACAAGCATCTCGTGCTGCAAAAAGAAATACAGAAGTTAGGCTGCGAAGTTTTTCTAATAACTCCATCAGCTCCTTTCTGTTATTTCAACTAGCCGTGCGCAAGGCCTATATTTACTGCACGAGCAAGTGCCTAGTCTTCACATCAGAGAGTAATATCAAAGAGACGCGACAGCACGTCAATACTACTGGAGAAAAAGAGAGCTATCGCAAGCTCAAGACGCACGTCGTCAAGTACTGCAACTCCCCACATTGGGTGGCTGTGCTATACTACACATATGATCTGATGAAAAGTGCATAGCGAATCCTAAGATATAACCAACAAACAAGGAGTATTACCCATGCACGAAACAACTATTGCTACCCTTATCACCCGTGAGCAGCAACGCCAACGCGAAGGTTTGGAGCTCATCCCTAGCGAGAATTATGTCTCTGGTGATGTATTACGGGCGCTTGGGAGTGTCTTTACTAATAAATACAGCGAGGGTTACCCAGGCCGGCGTTACTATGGCGGGCAGCAGTATACCGACCAAGTGGAGCAGCTGGCAATCGACCGTGCCAAGCAGCTCTTCCGGGCTGACCATGCTAATGTCCAGCCGCACAGTGGTGCTCAGGCGAATGAAGCAGTGTATTTTGCATGGTGCGAGCCAGGCGATACCATCCTCGCGATGGATCTGGGTCATGGTGGTCACCTGACGCATGGTGCGCCTGTGACACATAGTGCTCGTGAGTATAATTTTGTTCGCTACAAAATGAAGGATGTAGCGACGGGTGAGATTGACTACGACGAGCTGCAGCGGATGGCGCAAGAACATCGACCAAAGATTATCCTGGCGGGCTTTAGTGCCTATCCGCGCCAGCTAGATTTTGCACGCTTTGCGGCGATCGGCCACGAGGTTGGTGCGTTGCTCATGGCCGATATGGCACATGTGGCGGGGCTAATTGCTGGTGGAGTGGCGGAGAACCCCCTCGATTATGGCTTTCATGTTATGACGACAACGACGCACAAGACGCTGCGTGGGCCGCGTGGTGGGCTGATCGTTAGTAAGGGAGTGGTGAGCAACCCACTCAAGCGCCCAGCCAAAACACTCGAGAATATTCCGACACTCATCGATCGAGCGGTCTTTCCTGGTATTCAGGGCGGACCACATATGCATACGATTGCCGCCAAGGCAGTGGCTTTTGGTGAGGCACTCCAACCAGCCTTTCGTGCCTATGCTCAGCAGGTGGTGGCTAATGCCGCTGTCTTAGCGCAGGAGCTGCAGCAGCGCGGCTTTGTGCTCGTGACGGGTGGCACAAGCAACCATCTCATCTTGGCCGATGTTCATACAAGCTTTGGGATTGATGGCAAGACGGCGGAGATTGCGATGGATAAGATCGGCTTGACGCTTAACGCTAATGCCATCCCTGATGATCCACTGCCGCCATTTCGCCCTAGTGGCATTCGCCTTGGTACGCCAGCGGCAACAACGCGCGGCCTAGAGCCGCAGCATATGCCGCAGATTGCTGAGTGGATGCAGCAAGCCATCGACCACCGTGATGATGAGACAGAGTTAGCTAAGCTCCGCACCGATGTTGCACACTTCTTGGCGGATTTCCCAGTGCCGACGGAATAGACAAAAAGTCAGAGGTTTGTCGCTGTTATTGATAATTGTGTCTCGCTAGGCGCAGTAGTAATACATCCGCATATCTAAAACACCCGCCAGAGAGCGGGTGTTTTTGTTGATTGGGAGGATAAGCTTAGCAGCTGCCTCGGACGATATCCTCGGTTTTGTCGCCCTTCTTGTAGGTAATTTTCGCACCCTTACCACCACCACACTGGGTATACAAGACAGGAGTGTCGTTGTTTGGTGTGCCAGATGTGATGATCTTCTTCTTAAGGTCAGGATCGATCTTTGCTTCAGTTACTTTATCGTCAACAAGATTGCTACTGACTTGCGCGGCTGTTGGATATTCACCCTTCTGGCTGTTCCATGCCTCTACCTTGGTCGAGAGCTGCGATGCAGCGCCAGCGGCTGCAGAGTCACGAGCGCGTTGCTGGATACCGTTGTAAGCGACGATGGTAATAGCCGCTAGGATGGCGATGATCACAATTACGATGAGAAGCTCGACAATTGTGAAACCGCGCAGGTTACGTTGAGTTTTTGTTGTCATACAGAGTTACCCCTCCTTGTTACTGATTATATTACGATCATACTACGAACATTCATTAAACACAAGCTTTTTGAGCACAGATATATGAGGATATTTTTCAGAGATAGTGTGCGCACTAGCATAGGCTGAATTGTGGCTAATGGCGCGCTAGTATAGCTAGGATACCTAAGCTATACGCCGTCTGTTGTTTTCTCGATTCAGCTAATTATTAATCCGCCGGGCCTGCATCGACCCTCGGACGTGAATGGTCTGGCCAGTACTAAGAGCAGCAATATCTACTGCGGCAGAGACGACAGTGGTGCTATCATTTGGCGTAGTGCTGGCCGCTTGATTAAAACCCGTTGCATAGCCAAAGCGAATGTTCGATACATTGCTCGCGACGCGGGTGTCGAGCGCCTTACAATAGCCACCAATGTAATTGCAGGTACTCTGCTGCCAGGGCTGGCCACACATCGTGTTGTTGCTGGGGTTGGTAGCATTGAATTCGTATTGGCTTGGCACGATAGTCCGCCGCCAGAGAGTAGTGCCTTGCACAAAGTAGACGACCTTGACGGTAAGTGGGTTGTTTGTGCGGTAGAGCTTGGCGGCTAGGTCAGCTTGAGTGCGGCAGGGGTTGGCTTGGCTATTGAGATAGATGAGCTCGCGCTGAGGATCGGAGGGGTTGCGGTCGGTGGCGTATTGGGTAAGGATCAAGACGTTATCGCCCGCGAAGTGCTGCGCCCAGTTGGCTGCGACGGCTTTGCTCTCGACCTTTGTCGCTAGGCGGACGTCCTGCTCGATTTGGTCAAGCGCATCTTCCATAGCATACGTCAGTGCACCACGCTGGTTAGAGATGACGATAGAGCTCAGCAACCCCACCAGGGCAGCAACCAACACACCAACCACTACCACGATAATCGGAATCACCACCAGCATTTCCACCACAGTAAAGCCACGCTGTTGGTGCCGCGCAGGGTAGATGCGGCGGATGAGTTGCTGCATTCGCTCTCGTATATTATTGGCTGCTGAGAATCGCATGGCGAACCTCCGATTGGCTAGAGCCTTGCCCATAGCGCACTGTTACCGATACACGGCTTATCTGTGGTGCAGTGGTGCTATATGGGCAATCAACGATGATGGTGGCATTAACGGGCTGAGGCAAGCCATCAGTATCGAGTGAGTGGTCGCTCGTAAGATTGCGATTGGCCGCGCGGTTTGTGCACGGCGTTGGTGTGCCATCGCCAACTTCGCGGCGGAGCAGCTCATACCCGACAATGCTCGCCTTGGCATCGCGATTGGCCTCTGTGGCGCCCTGGATCGTCACAATGTAGAGCTGGTAGAGTGTCCCAACAAAGAGCACGCCCAGCACCATCGTCACCAACATCTCTACCAGAGTAAAGCCAGCGTCTGGACTATGCTTCATTGGTGGTTGCTCGTGATGGTTATCGTTACTGTTGGTGCACGCTCTAGCCGGTAGTAGAGGAAGAAACGGCTGCACTCTTGGCTGGTGGTGACGCAGAGCGAACCATCGCGGGCGCGTGGCTCGTAGACGAAGCGGTCAATCGATGCACTATCTTTGCTAATACCATTGCTTGGCGACTGGACGAATAGCGCTTGCTGACCACTGCGCGATGGGTATTGATAGCTATCCTCAGATAGTCCAGGGAGGATATGGCGAATTGCCGTGCCATTAAGCGAAGTCAAAAACTGCTCGGCCGACGGATAGCGGTGTCCTTGCTCACCCGACGTACCAGTTGCGTCCCCGTTATAGAAAGATTCAAGGCTGCGTGCTACTGTCTCAACAGTGGTCGTACGAGCGGTATCGCGCGAAGAACGCTGCGTATTATTGAGCGTCACCACGCCCAGTACCAGTAGCACCAGCATAATTGCTAGCACAATAATAATTTCCACGATTGTATACCCACGTCGTACCCTCATGCAATTAGCATAAGGGTTTTGAAGTAAAAGTGCAAGAGGTGAGAAGTTGAATCGAGGTGATTATGGCTTACTTTGCTTCGACTACGCCCCATATGCGCCCCATAGGTTATCAAATAGGGGAGCAATAAGAAAAGAATTCTCTAGTAGGACGAAATGAACTTCGTGCTCGTCCGATAGGAGAGAAGTACAAAGCTGGCAGAGAATAAGCAAAAAATAGTGAGATATAGATACTCAAAAATATATAGTCAATTTTACTTTCTTGACTATATATGTATCGCAAAAATTATTGATAAACAGCGGTAGAAAGACAAAGACATCTACAGGTACTATGTGCTATTTGACTCATCACGGCGCTGGTATCTCGAGTGGTTCTTGCACAATGGTGATGCCGAATTTTTCCTCTACCGTGCGAATAATCTCCTCACGAGCAGCGGCAAGATCGCGGTAGCTGGTGGCCGATTGATTGATGAGCACCACAGCGTTCTTGTCGTGCACCTTCATGCCGTGGAGAACGCTGCCTCTGAGCCCCGCTTGCTCGATGAGCCAGCCTGATGGCACCTTGACGCGCCCATCGGGCAGGGCATAGTGCGGTACTATAGGGTAGTGCTGCTGGAGCTGAACAAATGCCTCGCTGGAAATGATCGCGTTTTTGAAGAACGAGCCAGTATTGGGGAGCTTGGCAGGGTCGGGTAACTTGCCTGCGCGGATCGTCATGACGGCTTGGCGAATGTCTTGCGGGGTGGGCTCTGCTATAGCGTGGGTGGTGAGATAATCTTGAACGGCTTGGTAGAAGGGTGGCTGTGGTAAACCCTTGCGCAGGCGGAGCGTTATGCTTGTGATGATATATCGCCCCATCTCGCGGCCCCGGAAAATGCTGTGCCGGTACGAAAACTCGCAGTCGGCGGCACTCAGCGACACAAACCGCTCTTGCTGGCGATCATATGCCTCGAGCGAGACAAGTGTATCGGCAATCTCCTGCCCATACGCCCCAACGTTTTGCACTGGCGCAGCGCCTGCTGTACCTGGGATAGCCGATAGCGCCTCAATGCCGCTCAGGCCACTGGCCACTGTTCTTGCTACGACATCATCGAGAATCTCTCCTGCACCAATGGTGATTGTTGTTGATTCACCATCCTCAGCAATGACCGAGAAGCCCGGAATACGGTTACGCGCTACAATGCCAGCAAAGCCGCTGTCTTGAGCTAGAGTGTTGCTCCCGCCGCCAAGGACGAAGAACTCAGCCTGCTGCTGGCGGGCCATCGTGCATGCTGCCACGATATCATCGTTGGTATAGAGGTCGACCATAGTATGGGCGTTGCCGCCAAGCTGCATCGTCAAATATGGTTTGAGTGAAACGTCAGTACGAATATCCATAGGTATAATATATCACCCATGATATATATCTGCAAGCCGATCCAGCCTGAATCTGCCTAACCTTAAAAATGAACTGCAACAAACCATCCCAAGCTCTAGCCGGGCGTTAG